>NZ_PVWN01000024.1 GCF_003003885.1 Chlorogloea sp. CCALA 695
CTTTTGCAGGCATCCCTCCCTCCAGACTCTTGTAATTCAAGTTTTCATTTTATACTTTCTAAAGGTCTATTAGCTTAGACCATGGTTATCATCCCCAGAGCATCTGCCGAACACTGGAAAAACTTTATCCCCAAATCATGACCAAAATTCGGTTTGAACGCTCCCCAAAACCTTCAAAGGCTGAAAAGGCTGCTCAGGGCAAATCTGGATTTGTTCCTGTCGCCACCCGATGGGTCGTTGAACGCTCAAATGCCTGGGTAGAACGTTGCAAAAGTTTGGTAAAAAACGAAGAAGCGTACTTTGGACAATGCTAGAGCAAAACCTCTGCTTTATCAGACTGATGCTCAAGCGCTTAACCGCAGCCTAACAAGATATCAAATGAGTTCTATAGCTTTAATCTTTCAGTAAGCAATTTTATTACTGGTGTCTTTTTTATCTACTATCAGTATAAACTCCAAATGATCAATAAATTACGGTGAAAATTTCAGTATCCTAAGACATTAAAAGTCGTAATTTTACTGACGATGGCACTAGAGTTTGACAGTTATAATCAACGCAGCTAAATAGTTATTAAGTTTGTTTTTTTGCTTTTTAAGCGCGCCGCTAAACCTGTTTAGTTGGTTGTTTTTTAAGAATTTTGACAATATTATATTTCTTTTTAAACCTTCTTTACTGGATGACAAGAAGGTTCAAAGTTTTTGTGACATAAGTGAAAATGCACAAATTCTTATTGCTTAAATTACTTCCAGCTTACTTTTATTACCGCACTACAAACAATGATAAAGAGCAGAATAAAATTGCCACAAATAATGTTGCAATGTGTAGCAGCAACGATACTTATTTATGGGGGAATGGCTGGTTCGAATGCTGTTGCACAGCCACTACCTACTAATTCAGGAGCTATTAATGTCAAAGATTATGGTGCAAAAGGTGACGGTATCACTGATGATACGCAAGCAATTCAAAAAGCAATTCAATTAGTGCCTCGTAGTAATTCCAAACACGTTACAATCTATTTTCCCAAGGGCACTTATTCCGTTAGCAATTCAATAAAATGGTTAGACGGTCAAGGAAATTGGTTTCCCTATCTTAGTTTTGAAGGGGAGAGTCGAACGCAGACAATCATCAAATTAAAGGATTACACCTCTGGGTACAATGATTCGAATAATCCTAAAGCTGTAATCGTGACTGGTTCGCAAAACCCTAAATCCGATGGTAGTGGTAATGAGGCATTTCGTAATTCAATCTACGACCTCACTGTAGACACTGGTGTTGGCAATTCAGGCTCAGTTGGGATTGATTATATTGCTAACAATAAGGGCGCGATTCGTAATGTAATGATTCGAGGTCAGGGTAAATACGGTCTAAATTTTTCTAGAGCTTGGCCGGGACCGAACTTAATTAAAAATGTCAGTATCGATGGCTTTGACTATGGTATTGCCTCCCTAAATCATTACCAGTATGGAATTACCTTTGAACACATTAGCTTGACAAATCAAAAACTGGCTGGAATTACTAATAAAAATAACGTACTGTCCATCCGGGGCTTAACAAGCATCAACTCTGTGCCAGTAATTCAAAATACAGCTACATCTGGTTTTGTAACGCTACTCGATGGTAACTTTAGTGGTGGTTCGTCGGCGGTTAGTGCAGTAGAAAACACTGGGAGGCTCTATGCACGGAACATTATAACTGCTGGTTATCAATCAGCCATCAAGAATAAAGGCGTTGCCATTGCTGGGACAACTGTTTCTGAATTTGCTTCTACTTCTTTCAAAAGCTTGTTTTCATCACCGCAAACATCCTTAAATCTCCCGATCGCAGATCCACCAGAATTTCATGAGGATGTCAGTCAGTGGGTAAGCGTAACAGCATTTGGAGCAAAACCAGATGACAATAGTGATGATACTGCGGCAATTCAAAAAGCAATAGATTCAGGTAAATCAACTATCTACTTCCCTACAGGGGTCTATAACATCAACAGTACTATTCTCATGCGCGGTAACGTCAGAAAGATTATTGGTATGGAATCTTTTATCAAGCCGAGAGCAGGGTATACAATGCCCAGCCCTGCTATCCGATTTGAGCCAGGTAACTATGACAGTGTAATTGTTGAGAGACTTAATGTTAAAGGGTTATGGGAGCATAATTCCCCTCAAACATTAGTTCTTCGAGACTGCGCTTACGGTAACTATCAAGGCATTAAAGGTGCTGGTTCTCTTTTTGGTGAAAATGTCATGATTGGGAAGTGGCAGTTCTCGCCAGGTCAAAAAGTTTGGCTGCGACAATTGAATACAGAATTTACAAATGCTACTCGGTTAGTCAATAACGGAGCCAAGTTGTGGATACTAGGTATCAAAACAGAAGATCCATATACTGTTATCGAAACTACAGGAGGCGGTCAAACCGAAGTATTAGGCGGTCTGCTATATCCTGGTCATGGCAATCAAGTTCCTACTACTGATGTAGCGATCATTAACAATGAATCTCAAACTTCGCTTGTTTATGTAACCGCAGCTGATGGTGCAGGTCAAGATTACACAATCCATGTCCGAGCGACACGAAATGGTACGACTAAGACGTTGACAAAAAGTGCTGTTCCTGGGCGTGGCAATGGCTCTATTGTGTTGTATCGTGACTGAAATTATGTGAAGAAGCCGATTATTTGAGTTCCTCAGTTGTCGGTGAATCACGTGAACTATAGGTGGTTTGATTTCCAGGAGCTACATGGCTCAGTAATTAGCAGCCTATCAAACACTCTTAGCTTCTAGCTAAGGTTATAGACTCGAATTTACGAACCTGTAGTTTTTCCTGGAATTTTTTCGATCTCATAAATCAACTTATTTGAATTCACGATTTTTTACAGCATTCATCTCCATTATGTGATGATTGCTCTAAGCCCACATATAATGGTACGTTGGAGCCGTGACCTCGGCTAGGAACGTTCTTATTAGAAAGTGCGCGCCACTGACCGCCTCGACGCTCCTTGATTTGTGATAAGTATTGTTGCCCACTGACAGCATAACTTAAGGTTACACGCCCCTCGTCATTGATAAATGCAGGTATACTCATAGGTACATTATGCAGAGGGTACAGTAATGCTCCAATCAACTCCGTCGTGCCACGTACAGTTTCGATCGCCGTAACTCTGCCCTCGGTCTTCATCCCAAGAATCCAGACAGTTCCACCCTTGTTTTTAATCAGCGAAACCTTGCCGAACTCAGCATTAAGCTGGCGAGCCCAGACTTTTTGAGGTCCTTTAATTTGATAAGAAGCCCCAATTACGTCTTCTATGAACAACTTACCTTTACCGCTAGTGGTGTTGCGGTAGCCACCGATATCAGCGTGCCGGATAGCTAGACTTTTGGAAGAGGCGTGTTCGATGATGCCACCAAGTCGCAGATGTTCTAGAATAGTCCCTTCAGGGCTGCCGCCCTCAAAGCGGATTAATTCATTGCCTTTAAAGCCTTTCTGCTTCTGGATTGCTGATTGCATACCAATTATCTTACGGACATTACTTCGGACAACAATAGTTTGACTGACGTGGTACACGCCTCTAGGCAGATAAATAATAGGCTTACCAGCGTCGATAGCAGCTTGGATAGCATCTGTGTCATCATCAGAGCGCTTGTCGGGTGTAGCACCGTGAGAAACAACGTTCTCCCATTGGTTGAAGTCGTTAGTATGAAATTCAGGTGTCTCTTCGATTGGTAAGTTTAGAGAATGTTGCGGGCTGTCAAACAAGCTTTGGATATTGTGTGAGACATATTCCTTTACCTTGATTGCTGAAGCTCCACCCTTAATATCGCGATCAGCTTTTGTGCGCTCGTCAACAATCTTTCCATATCCTACGCTAGTAACATTGCGGATAAACATTTTGCCCTTGTTGACGATCGCTGCATTATCAAGGGAGCCATTAGACAAGTTACCATCTATGAGCGTAATCTGACCGTTGCTACTGACCATTTCGATTGCTGGTACAGAGTTGATGCTAACTAAGTCTCGGATGAACAAAACGTTGTCTTTATTATAAATACCAGCAACTTTCTGATTGTTTAGCATTAAATGTTCAAACGTCATGCTGTACTCATAGTTGCTAATCCACACGCCGTAATCAAAACCTTCAACGATCGCATTTTTAATTAGTGCGGGACCAGTACCATAACGTTTCATCAAAAACCCGGCAAATCCTTCACCGTTACTAGAGCGGATGGTAATGTCTTCAATAGCGCCACGGTTATTAGCTAAATAATCAATACCTACTGCGCCGGAGTTACCACGACCTACGTCAATAGTCATGTTATAGATTGAATGGCGGAAAGCTCGGTTGCCTGAGCCACTAGGGTTTGATTTTGTATCTTGCTCAGAACCCGTTTTTATTACTGCTCTAGGATTGTTTGGATCGGAAAAAGGAGCAAGGTTATCTGATAGCTTTAACACTGTTTTGTGCTGGCTTTCCCCCACTAAAATCATTCCCGCTCGCCAACCATCGCTCCAACCACCACGACCAGTACGGCTTTCTAGTTGTTCGCTAACATTGTAGGTGCCTTTGGGAAAATAGATAAACGGCATAGCCGAGTAGCGCGATTTGGACTTAAGCGCTGAACTGATTGCTAATTGGAGCTTTGCCGTGTCATCGATACCATCGTCAGGATTAGCTCCATAGTCAGTAACGTTGAAGATACCAGCATCAGCAGGAAAACGGAGGTCTGCCTTTAGCGGGTTGGCAATCTTGCTATCGGCTTTTATTATTTGTCCAGGTGCATTAGCGTAGTGGACGGGCTTGGTCTTGTTGCCCTCTTGCTCAACTCCATACTGCGTTAACAAAAAAACACTTACTAGCAATAGGATAAAGATTAGCAAACGGGACTTGAACATATTTAAACTCTAATTTTCTATTGCCTGAAAGCTACAACAGAATTTTGCTCGGCACAATGGTTTCTATTTTATCAATTTATTAATCTCATCAAAGCGATCGCTTTCCATAGATGTACTTTATCTATTACCAAAACCACTTATAAATTTTTCATAAAATGTGTACAAGTTGACATACAATACAACTACTTTTATAGTATTAACCATACAGTTGAGCAGTTAATTACAGATAATACTCAAAAGTTTTATTGTATTTTTTAGATGATAGTACCAATTAGTTATAGTTTATTATGTTAAATGGTTAGTAGTTGTAACAACCGCTTCAAGTCATAAATTTAATTGAGTATCTAATCATTCATATGGAATTCGCACTTATTGAAAATCCTGGGAATATTCCAGATCCGCTTACAAAGTCAGGTAAAGTAGATTACGTTTTTGAAATAGGCAAATATCAAATTACTAATAATCAATACGCTAGATTTTTGAATGCCACTGCTACCCACTTTGATCCCTATGGTTTATATAGCATAAATATGGGAAATGGTTTGTTTGGTGGGATTGAGCGGGTCAAAAAAAATGGACATTATTTTTATGAGCCATTAGAAGAATATCTCGATCTACCAGTAGTTTATGTTTCTTGGTTTGATGCTGCACGTTTCTGTAATTGGTTGCACTTTGGAGAACCAGAGACTGGAGAAGCTGTGTTAGGCACGACTGAAGGAAATTTTCAAGTAGGAGCCTACAATACATCGACATTTTCTGCGGGGCGTGACGTTCAAAAAGTTGAAGCACATAATTCTGGAGCAAAATACTGGATTCCCACATTAGATGAATGGAATAAAGCGGCATATTTTGATCCTTTGAAAGATGGGATAGGAGGATACTGGTTGTACCCAACGCAAAGCGATACTAAACCTCACGCTGTACCACCACCAGGCGATCGCTTTTCAGCTAATTATTACGATTTCCAATGGGCTGCTCCAGCACCATACTTAACACCAGTTGGTAGTTATAAGTATGCTAAAAGTTATTATGGGACATTAGATCAAGGCGGTAATGTATGGGAATGGGTAGAAACTTTACGTAATAAAGGAAAGCACCGATGGGTTAGAGGTGGAGGTGCAACAAACTTTGATCACGCACTCTCTCGCATCAATGTTGATTCTGAATATAGCGATCATGAGTTGTACATTTTCGGGTTTAGGGTGGCTAGATGCTGTCCCTCTAATTCATAAATTTGTTCAACATAAATTTATATATTTGCAAAAACTAATTTAAAGTAATAATGGAATTTGTAGTTATAGGCGATCAGGGAAATCACAACGATCCTGTCTACGGTTTTGGTTATGTTCCTTATATTTACGAGATTGGTAAATATGAAATAACCAACGATGAATATGCAGAGTTTTTGAATGCTGTTGCCAAATTCAACGATTTATATTCACTGTATAGTCTTAGTCTGTCCCAAGGGTTGTTTGGTGGGATTGACAGAACTGGTCAACAAGGTTCTTTCGCATACTGCTCGAAATCAAACTATGGCAAAAAGCCAGTTGTATATATCTCTTGGTATGACTTAGCTCGTATGGCTAATTGGTATCATTACGGTAAACCTTGTAGTGGGCGCTCGGAGCTAGGTACAACTGAAGGTACGAATAAACAAGGCGCTTATGATACTCGCTATTTCCCCAAAAATCATCAAGATCTAGTTGATTACAAGAAACTGCCATTTGGCAGAAACAAAAAAGCCCTCTACTGGATTCCTAACGAGTATGAATGGTATAAGGCTGCACATTACGATCCAACTCGACAAGGGCAACGGAAATATTGGAATTATCCTGTAAGAACTGACGATTTACCAAATAATATAGCCCCACCAGGAAACCAGTATTCTGTAAATTATTTCAATAATACATTTTCTATAGGCAAACCAGACTTTCTTACTAATGTAGGAGATTATATATATGCGTCTAGCTATTACGGAACCTACGATCAAGGTGGTAACGTATGGGAATGGTTAGAAAACTGGCGGTTCAAAGATCGAGGTTCTGAAAAAGTACGCGGAGTGCGCGGTGGGTCTGCTACATATACTGAGATAGGATTGCATGCATACAATACAGATCCAGGCAACCCTGCTCATGAAAAATTTATATGGGGTGGAAGGCTTGCTAAAGCGCATATAAATACAACTGGTCAGATTGTGTATTCCAACATTTCGTATACACTTTTTGCTAAATTTTGGCAAGAGCTAAAGCTGGCAATTAAACTAATCTTAAAAAAAAGTAAGAAAAAGCTTTACTTCCCATTTAAAGCAGTATCTTTAATTAAAAGTAAATGAATTTATGAATTAATGGAGCTAACGTTAAAACTTTAATATCAATGATATGACCAGAAAGTAGATAAAGATGACTGTAGAAAAAAAATCTTTACTTTTAAAAGAAAAATATGGTAGATCAATTGTTTTTTACTATTAAGTTTGTTGGGGTTAACGCTGGTCTGTCTGATATGCTAGTTCGTTTATATTCCATGTACAGAGTTGGTAAAGTTTTATCATATACATATATTCATACACCCTTCATTTGCAAAAGAAGTTATCCCTTAAATTATATAGACCGGATAGTAAAAAAAATAATTGGAGATAAAATTTATCAGCCTCTTAGCAAATTTATTGGGCTTGAAAAATCTGACCTTAACATATTTGACAAGGATTTCTTACACCATAATATAGTTGAGCTAAATATAGAAGATATTTTAGAGAACGAGCATATTTCTAGCATATCTGATTTGAAGAACATAATTGAAAGCAATAAGCATAAAACAGAACCTACTATTTATTCATTTTTAACAACTGGAAATTTTTACAAGTTTGATACACAATCAAAAATTAATAATTTATTGCAAGATACAGTTAGTATAGAAGATATTAGAAATTTAGTAACTAAAAGATACTGGCAAGCTAGAGAGAGATGGCCAATATCTATTCCTTTCGACGAAACAAAGACTAAAATTTTAATACATGTCCGACGGGGAGACCGTGCCTGTATTAATTTAGGTGAGAGAGTAATATGCTTGCATGGAAATAAAGTTGCTATTGCGAATGACGTTGATGATATTGTTGAACAAGCAAAAGAATTACTAGGAACAGAAAATTTTAAAAGACCAAGTGCAGCATCAAAAATCGCTCTTATCCTCCAAAAAATTTTTGATACTCATGGGGAAAGTAACTTTTCTATTATTATTGTTTCTGATGGATATGACAGAACATTTAAGGTAATAAAGTCTAATATAAATAAAGGTTATTTGAATCTGAGTAAATCTGAGCTAAATCAGTTAGCTATTGCTAAGAAAGTGTGCCGTAAAGAATTTTTAGGTCTATCTGCGGAGCGGAATGTGTCTACTATTATAGGTGAATCAAAAATCAATTTTTTTAAGAGCGTCCATGTGATCGCTTCGGCTGATGTTGTAATTAAGACATCAGGAGGGTTTGCATCAGTGCTACATAAGTTTTTCAAAAAGTCCGATTTACCTCCAATTGTAATTGATACTGAGCAGTATGATCCGCAAAGTTTTCAACAGGTTTTAAATGACATTGGGCAACTAATTAATAAAAATTAAATCAAAAGTCTTGCTGTAAATAATTATTTATTAGTAAACATATTTTAGAAAGCATATCAAACAATTAAATACTTGCAGCAATAAGTATTTAATGCAATATTCAAGCAATATATATTGTTACTGAATCAAAGCCTTAATAGAGAAACTTGAAGAAAATTTAAGATAATATTTGCTTTAAGAAAAGTAAAAAGAAGGTTTCAATCTAGCTGGCTTAGTATGGTCAAGATAGAGGCTATCAGATTCTCCATAAGCTAGAGAATTGCAAATAGCACGTAAATTACGCTTTCATAAGCACTGTAGTGATTTTGCTCTTTTCGTTTTGATACGGAAAGCTAAAATTATCCTTTTTTTACGTATATTTACGTAAATATATTTACTTAGTTATAAAACGTTGAAGTATAAAGGCTATACTAATTTATTAGTAAAATTACGCTTGGATGTATAGCCGAAGTAGGATATTTTTTTTATATGTCGTTTAGTTGTGTAATACGCCATACAACATATATGAGTAGTTGATTTTTAGAAATCAAGAATTTGTATTTGTGATTTTACAACTTGTCCATACTTAATTACACAATTATTTGTTACAAAAAGCGTTTATTTTTAGGACTATCACGTAATGAACAAGCACACACTAAGAATACTGTTAATACTAGGTGTAATGAGTTTCTCATTATGCGCACAAAGAACGCAGCCAGTAGAGGCAAAAGCTGAACCAGGTACTGTAGCCAAACTTCCAGTTAAGTTGGTATCGTCAGAGAAAGTATGCACGACGAAGCGGGTTAACCTACAAACTGTTGCTGTTGCTCCATCTGGCGAAAATGTATTTCGTGCTAGTAGCCAGCCTATAATCTCGGCTGAGGGTCAGTCGATTGCCTATGAGTCGTCGGCGCTAATAAGCTCCGACGACAATCCTTGGTACAGTTCTATGGTATTTGTCACAGAGCCATTAACTGGGATAGTGGAACAGGTAGATGTGAATAACCAGGAACAGCCAGCAAACAACATTAGCAATCTTGCGGATATGTCGCTGAACGGGCGCTACGTTGCATTTGTATCTTATGCTACTAACTTGGTTGATGGGATACCTCAAGGAAATCTATTTATTCGCGATCGCCTCAATCGCAGCACCGAATTAGTCCCGCTTGCAGAGAATTTGCGTTTAGGATTGTTAGCCAACCCCAGTGTATCGCTCTCAATGAATGGTCGATACGTTGCGTTCGGCAACCTTGACTTGGCGAACGTATATGTTCATGATCGAAAACTCAATACGACAGAACTGATTAGTAAAGAGCCAGAGAATATTAGCCGATACAGTTTCGATCCTGCTATTTCTGCCGATGGGCAGTACGTCGCTTTCACCTCTGGTTTGTACGGACAAGCATCTAATAATGTCTACGTTCGCGATCTCCAGACTGGTAGTACCGAACTTGTCAGTATTGGGTTAGATGGGGAGCCAGCAGAAGGCTCTACACCTGCTATTTCTGCTGATGGACGCTATGTTACTTTTGCTTCTAGTGCTAGCAATCTTGTCAAAGCAGATACAAATGAAGTGGATGATATATTTGTCCGCGACCTAGTTAAGAAGTCTACAGAACGAGTCAGCGTTAGTTCTACAGGTAAGCAAGCAAATGGCTTTAGTTCCGAACCTGCTATTATTCTTGGTAGTGATCATGTTGTCTTCAAATCTGAAGCTAGTAACCTTGTAAAAAATGATACGAACAATGTTGAAGATATATTTGCGCGTGATCTAAATCAGAAAAGTACAGAACGAGTCAGCATTAGTTCTACAGATCGGCAGGTGAACGATGTAAGTTCTCAACCAACTCTGGCAATTACTGATCGTGCCGTTGCCTTCACTTCAAATGCTACTAATTTGGTTGAGGCAGATACGAATGGTGTGTCTGATGTGTTCGTCCGCAGGTGCAGTAATAAGCGTGAACAAAACGCGGGGTAATCGCAGCCTTAAAACCGAATAATAAATTTTAACCGTCAAGTCTTTAACGTATCAAGCACCTGATAATCATGTGAACCACGTCAATAACTATCCTTAGTTGTTAATTTAAGCATAGCCTTTATTTCTCATGCTTAAATTAACACTATTAGTTAAGACTGGAGCGTACTTAAAAATGTTACTAATTATCAATATTCACGTCTTGAAAGTGCCGATTTGAGCTTTTTGCCATTGAATGCCAATTAGACTAATCATAAATAGCATATAACCTGGTTCCTCCATCCAGGAAAAAATTGCCCCATGAACAAGTATTGTAATCAGAAACAGTTGAGAGAGAGTATCTGGACAAGTTTTCCACACTAAAAGCCAGAGGTAAAGATAAACTCCAAGTCCGACAATCCCTAAATCCCCCCATACACCAGCCCAGGAAAAGGTTAAGGAGAACATACTACTACCTGTAAATTTGTTACTTAAAGGATTTGTATTGTTTACAGAAAAGATGGTTTCTGTAACAGCAGAATATGAAGTGATGCCTAATGGTTGCAAATATTGCTGATAATCTGGAATTAACCAAGCTAAACGTCCAATAGAATGTCCAGGGCCAACACCAAATAACCAATTTAGAGGCGAACTGTAATAAGAATTAATAATAGAAAATACTGAGAATTTTACTCCTAGCCCCCGAATAATTCTATCGTCTTTACCCCAGAAAGACAAAGATGAAGAAAACGCAATTTGGGCAAACCAATACGTTAAGCAAATGATAACTATAGTAATTGCTAGGTATTTCAGTATTTCTCCTAAATTTTTGAGTTTTGTAATTACTATAATTACAAAAGAAAGTACAAATACAACTAAAACTTGTTTGGAGTCAGAGAAGCTAATGTCGGCAGCAAAAATGATGGCTACTAACGTACGCAGCCATAATGACAACTTTGGATAAGTCATAAAAAAATATATAGCTATAGCTAAGGCGATCGCACCACCGACATGATGACCTGCTCCTTGTCCAATGAAAACACCTTGCACATCATCGGGATCTGGAGAACGAACAATAAAAAATTGGTAATAAATAATAGCAATGTGAACAAAACTAAAAATCATTAACCATGATTTAACTTGCTCAATACTTGCGTCAAGGATAGGGTTACTTGTCATTAACATTATGAGCAAGAAGGGTTCGGCAAGAAGCAAAAAACTTAAAATTATGTTGAGAAAACCAGCATTATTTACAGCAGCACTAGCAGTAATAGTAGTAAATAAAATAAATAATCCCACAAAAAATTGTTTCGAGGTCGAAGTTCTAATTTTAGGAATGATCGAGCCAGCAAGAAATAATGCGAAAGGAAAGTGCAAAAAGTTAATGAGTGGCGGCGCTCCCATCGCCGTCAAAATTCGTGGAAAGAAGACAACAGCTATAAATATTATTGTTAGATTAGAAATCTTAATCATTTTTTGGCAGATACTCTTACATCATTTATCTGTCGTTTTAGAGCTAAATAATTCAACAATTTACAACTATCAATAGCTTGCTAAGGTGTTAGCAAAGATACATTTTAATAGAAATTGTTATAGTTATTTACGTGCGAACTGTGGCATATATCTCCATTATTCTCTTATAGTTTTCCTTAGCAGTATACTTGGTTTCAAATTCACTTCGAGCCTCTAGTCGCATCTGCGCCATCTCCTGCGGATGCGTTAAAGCCCACTCTACTTTAATTGCTAGATCCTCTGGATTGCCTGGACGAAAATGTAATCCATTGCGGTTAGATTCTACCAATTCAGCGATCGCACCTACTTGAGATGCAATGACTGGAGTTCCCTTAGCAAAAGCCTCAATCGCTACACGTCCAAAGGTTTCATAGCCTATAGTCGGAAACACTAAAAACGCTGCATTGCCGATTAGTTCGTAGACTTCGGGCAAAGACCTTCGTCCCAGCCACTCTATGCCTCGATCTAAACTTACCGCTTCAGCTACCTGCGGAGCTAGTGGCCCCTCGCCGACAATTTTGAGCGGCACTTTTTTACCCAACTGTTGCCAAGCTGTCAATAATGTACTTATCCCCTTTTCCGGCGATAAGCGCCCGACAAAAAGAGCATACCCCCCTAGTCCTTCACCAGGGTTAGGATCGGGGTAGACAAAATTAGGCTTAACAACAATCTTTTGCGCCGGAAAACCAGCTTGAATAAACTTATCGCGGGCAAACTCGCTGAGGGTAATGTACTTATCTACCATTTCATTCCAAGTAGGCAGAATTCTGTGAGTTGTTAGCATTGTTGTTAGTACCCCAGTAGCGGCGCGGCTACCTCGGTAACAGGAATGCAATAGTGCAGGCCAAGGAACAAACTTGCCCAAACAGTCTTCACAAACGCGATCGTCGCGAAAAAAGAAGCCATTGGCACACAGAAGGCGGTAGTTCCGTAGAGTTTGAATTACTGGGACTCCTTCAGCATGAGCGGCGTAGTGAACGGATGGGGAAATTAACGGAAAAAAATTCTGGACGTGGACTAGATCGTAAACCTGCGCTTTAAGCTGATGTCTAAGTGTTTTGTAAGCTTCCATAGACCAGACTGTTTTTATTGCCGTGCGAACTGCACCTAAATCGGCTATGCGATCGTTGTTTTCCTCATAGGTTTCAACCTCATGACCCATTTGTTGTAAAAGCCGCTCTTCAGCCTCACGGGATTCATCTTCTCCTCCACGAATCTGATAGCGATTATGTACGCTTAGGATACGCATTTTCTTTTATCCCCTTTTAGGACTGATATTACTTTTACCGACACCGAACTAAATAAAAGTCAAGTAGACACTTTAACTTTGTCCAAATTGAGGATATCTTCGTAGAGGTTGACTAAAAACTGTCCCTTGACTTCCCAGCTATAAATTTCACTGATTCGCTTCTGTCCTGCTTTACCCATCCGTTCCCGCATATCGGCATTCTGGGCTAAATGAGTCATTGCTTCTGCCAAACCTTGTACTGCTTGGTCAGGAGTATAAGCAGGAATTCTCAAGCCAGCATCTTGACTGACCTGAGTAGCCGGCCCTCCCAAATCCAGACAAATTACTGGTCGCCCTGCGGCCATAGCTTCCAAACAGATAGTAGGTGAAAAGTCGTGCAAACTAGGATGAACTAAAGCACAACACTGTCCTAGAGCAGATAATGCTTCCTCGCGGGGCAGTTGTCCCCAAAAACGCACTCGCTCGGCAATGCCAAGGTCGTTAGCTAGAGATTCTAAATGCCTGCGTTCAGGCCCGTTGCCAATAATCCAGTATTCGCTCTGCTCCAAATTAGCTTGGGCAAAAGCACGTAAACCTAAGTGAAATCCTTTCCAATGCAGTAGACGACCTGTACTTACAAATCGGATGGGGGTATTTAAAGGTGATTGAGAAAACTGCTTTAGTTGGCTAAGTTCTTGTTGATTGATACCAGTTTGCCCAAAGATAGTTTCAATTCTTTTTACTCCCAATTTACTGAGACGAGCAGAGGTTTCTGAGGTGGCAACTATGGCAACAGCGCTGCGTTTGGCAGTAAGACGCACAAAGGGGTCGCGTTCTCCTACCCAACAACTCAAGTCACGCAGCGACTCATAAATCTTGCCACGTAAGCTAAAATCTTGCCAAAATGCTTTTGGGGCAGATTCTCCACCGCCTAACGGGCCCCAAATAAACGGTATTGGCAGTAACGCTAGGAAACTAGGAACGCAGTATCTACCATAAGTTACATGGTGGACTAAATCGAAATTTTTTTCTTGATAAAGAGCTTGAGCTAGAGAATAAATGCCAATTTGCCAGAGGTAGTAGTGGAGATGTACGCCTCGTTCTCCCTGCTTCCACCAGCGCAGCCACAAAGGCAAGTCGTAAAATACAAAGTTGAGTCCAGGAACGGGTCTAATAGCTAATTCAGCTTCAATTGCTGCCTGATTTTCTGTACGGGTAATAACCCACACTTCGTAGCGCTTGACTAGCTCCCGTGCCATGTTCCAGCCTACCCCTGGTTCAGAACCCTTATCTGGTCGGCAAGCATAAGCAGAAATTAGCACTCTCAAGCGTTTTGGCTCATTATGGGTTTGGATAACTTGCATTTTATAGATTACCTCTAGCGATCGCCAGATGTGATTGTTGCTTTAATTGAATTTAGATATCTCTGCTTTTTGGGCAATCAATTTTTCGTACTCCGTAGCTAACAACTTTGCTGTTGCTTCCCATGTAAAGAGTTTTGCTCTATTTAAGCCTTTTTCTCTCAATGATTGACGGTAGTTAGAGTCCTGATAAAGATGCCATACTACCTCTACCATTGCTTGAACATCTGTTGGTTTAAGCAACACTCCTGCGTCTCCAACCACTTCCGGTAATGATGTAACATTTGCAGCGACGACTGGCGTACCACAGGCCATTGCTTCAATGACGGTCATACCAAAGCCTTCATAATGCGAGGGCGACATTAGCACGTCAGCAGCATTATATATCTCAACTAAAGTTTGTTTATCTGGCTTACCTAAATAAGTGACAGATGTTTCCAAAGAGTGAGTTTGAATGAATATTTTTTGTTCGTTAGTAAAATCTGCACCTACTTTCCACAAATGAATAGATAACCCTTGGGTTTTTAAAGCATCTAGGACTTTTAAAACAGTAGAAACATTCTTGCGTGGATGGTTAGATCCCACGTGAAGCAAGCACATTGTCTCTGCCAAAATACGGTGTTGAGAGCGAAAAAATGCAACTTTATCTGGTACAAGAGGATGAAATAAAGACTCAACCGCATCAGGCACAATTATTATTTGCTCTTTTTTTATATGCAATTGTTGGACTATATCTTTTGCTGTGTGAGCAGAGACGGCCACGATTCGATCTGCTTTTTTCAAACCTCGTACTGCATATTTCCAAACTGCCATACTAATAGCAGGAATACGTGCTTGGTTGTCAAGATTTTCTGGGTTAACAAGGTTAATTAAATCGTGGCAAGTTACTGCTATCGGTCGATTTGTTTTTTTTAACCAATAAACTAAGTGACCGTCGCTATGGTCGATGACATGAAATAAGTCTGCTTTTTCTTGCTTAACAGTAAGGGGGTAGCGCCAATAACGCTCGTAATATTTCCACAACCCCGTTGACCAAGAACTATTCTTTTGCTCTGGCAGATAAGGCTTCGGTGCTAGTTCAACAATTTCCCATTCGGGCCTTGCAACCTTGAGTCCAGCAACTAAACCATCCGCATAAACATCCATGCTGAAAGAAGCTCCCAAGCTTCTACGTAAAATTACCACCCGCATTATTGTCGCCCCCCAGAAATCTTTTTCTGCTCTATAGCTTTGCGCCATAAGTCAAGCGATCGCTCGGCAATTCGCTCGTGAGTATAGTGTTGCCTAGCTCTATCGAGGCTGTCTTGTTCTAGTTCTTGCCGCCAAGCTAAGTCGCAAATCATCCGCTCTAAGATAGCTGCGAGTTGCCTAGCATCTCCTTCAGAAAACACTAAGTCAGGTCGTCCAATTACGTTGGGAATTTCGCCGCAATTAGAGCCTATTGCTGGTATACCCATAGCCATAGCTTCAATTAGCACATGACCAAATTGCTCTTTCCAGTCTGGGACACTGCGTGAAGGCAAAACTAAGACATCAAACTTGCTCATTTCTTGTGGCACTTCGTCATGGCGCACTCCTCCTCTCCAAACAATTAAGTCAGCTACGTTGTGCTTTTGCGCCTCTTGACGCAGCAGTTCCTCATCGGGCCCTGATCCACACAACACAACTTGGCACTCATGACCGCGATCGCGTAGTTGACTTACAGCAGCAATCAATACGTCAATACCTTTATGGTGTGCTAGTCTGCCGACAAATCCGATGATTAACTGCTGATGGTTTTTCGGCTGACGCAGCCCAGGATTGAATAAGGCTGTATCTACACCCATTTGCGGCATCACTTCAATTAGTCCGGTATAACCCCATCGGCGTAATAGTTCCTCACCTTCAAGATTGCCAGCGACGATTAGTTGTGCTGTATTTAAGACAAATTGACGCAGCCTATTACGAAAGTTTGATAATTTTCGCTCTCTATTCTCCCAACAAAAAAGCACTAAGGGCTTACCTGTAAACCTAGCCCAAAGTGCGAGTTCAAAAGCAGATACAGAGAATACCTCTTGCTCAACTTGGATAATATCAGGACAAAAATCAGCGATCGCCTGCTGAATTACCCAAGGTGGATAAATGTATGCTCCAACTTTTCCTTCAAACCATACTTTTGCTGGGTATATCTGAATGTTTGGATAGGGTTTTTCAATCTCAAATCGCTTTCCCCATGCTAAAGCCTGCCACTTTGCCGGGACGAGCAACCCGACGGTTGCTTGCCCCGTTGCGGCGATCGCATTTAATTTGCCTTGATTTACGCCAACTACATAAGTATGGCTAACAAAGAGAACCCGCAAGCAGGAATTAGTCACGCTACTTGTTTGACTTGCATTCTTACTGATATCAATACTGTTCATATCGCTTTCCTTTTGCTTCTTCAATACCTTTAAGTATTGCTATTGCAGTCTGCTCCCAGGAGAACAATCGGGCTACTCGTTCTCGACCAGCTAAACCCATCGCGAAGGTTTTTTCTGGGTCTTGCATTGCCATAATAATAGCCTGTGCAAGTAAATCTACACGATCAAGCGGCACTAGCCACCCTGTAACTTCTTTTTCAACTATTTCCGGTACTGAACCAACATCGTAGGAGACAACTGGTAGCCCAGCCACTTGCGCCTCAGCGATCGCTCTACCAAAAGACTCAGCATGAGAAGGCAAGACAGCTAGGTCTGCTTGTTCCAATTCGCGGGCTAGGGTTTCGCTATCCAAGCGCCCTAGTAAAACAACTTTGTCATCAATCCCGCGATCGCGTGCTGCTTGCTGTACTAATTCTTCATTACCCCAACCTGCTATTTTGAGCGTCCAGTTGTGTTGACCTTGGGCTGCTATATACCCCAATGCTTCAATTACATCAAAAACTCCTTTCAAAGGGGCTAAAGAGCCATAGAAAATTAGCCCAGATACTTCTCCCCTAAATGTTCGTTGAATTTTGCCAAATACCGTATCTATCCCGCGATGAATAGTTTTTATCCGCTCTGGCGCTACTTGAAATAAAGTTATTAGTTCTTGGCGAGTGAAATTTGAGGACACAAACACCACGTCCGCAGATTTTAAGGGTCGCCAACGAAACCATGCATCAGTTGCAGCTTTAAGTAGGGTCAGCCTAGTCTTTCTCTTTACCCAAATCTCATAAGATGGGGAGGAGGCGATCATGCCTACTACAACTCCTTTTGCTTTGAGGGTATTGGGGAGAAAGGCTGCCTCATAATCCCAACTTAAGACTGCCTCTACATTTCTTTGAGCAACTAGCTTTTGCACTCTTTTTGCTACTGCAAGACCATCGAATA
This sequence comes from Chlorogloea sp. CCALA 695, assembly GCF_003003885.1. Classification (GTDB taxonomy): domain Bacteria; phylum Cyanobacteriota; class Cyanobacteriia; order Cyanobacteriales; family Chroococcidiopsidaceae; genus Aliterella. Next base: position 17,851 of record NZ_PVWN01000024.1, read on the forward strand.
AATAATGTATTCGGCTAGGTGGGGCAGGGATAACTTGAACTGAGCTAGCTTTTAATTCTACTGTTGGTTCGTTCGATATTGGTATCAGAAGTACCTCTACCCCCAGTTTTCGCAAATTTTGAGCAATTTGTAGGCAACTTAACGTTCCACCACCTGGACTACTAAGGGAATGTTGATGGGTAATAATAATGCACTTGCTCATTAATTTTCAATCACTCTAACGATGTAATCCTCAGCTAGTTTGCTAATCAAGTCCTACTTTGTAGGGATATCTTAATATAAATTTCATTATTTATGCTGATTATTTACCATGTTGATTGATTAATTAAGTCTGTAATTATACATTACCGATATCTTTATATAGGAGTAACTAATATAAATAATTACCGTAGTTTACGTTCTAGGTTGATTGATCTTCTTCAAGAAGTGGTAGCAGGCTCTAGCATAAATCTCTAATTTTTCTAGTGGAGAGATAGTAGATAAATAATCCTTAATAGTGCCTTGATATTTAATATCAACTCCTCCATTTGCCCAATATAAACCAATTCCCATGCCAAGCATTTTGTTTGCAAGCTTTACTAAAACTGGAAACTTAACTCTTACGCAATAACCTGTAAAAACTAAGGACTTAGCTGTTTCCCATTGGTTCCCTTCTCTAAAAGTGTAAGCATTATTACCATGTATTCTATGTAGTGCCAATACCTTCCCCAAGAAAAATCCTCTATCTAAGGCTACAGCTACATATTTAAGATAGCGATCATCGGAAGTACCTTCCAATTCAATCATTGGCAAAATTTGCTGGAGAAGCGATCTTTTGAAGCATAGAGCAGACGTTGCAGGTAAAGGAGGAGGCAGTTTCCCCGAACTCATCAATGCTCTAAAATCACATTCGCGCGACGAGCGCTGAGTGCTACTTTTCGGAAGCGGCTGAATGTTTTCGTCTACCCATTTTTGATTGTGAAAACACCAACCAATGTCTTTATGAGCCAAAAATGCATTGACCACTTCGGCAACTTTCTCCGGGAGAAAAACATCATCTGAATCTAAAAAGCAAATAATTTCTCCCTGACTAGCTGCAAATCCAGCATTAAATGTCGATGCTTGACCGCCATTTTCCTTCAATATAGGTAAGATTTTATCGCCGTATTTAGCAATAATTTCCTGTGATTTATCAGTGGAGCCATCGTCTACAACAATAACTTCGATTCTGGGATAAGTTTGGCTTAGGCTGCTATCTATAGCTTGACTAATAAAGCGATCATAGTTGTAGTTATTAATCACAATACTAACTAGAGGCTCAGTCTTAAATGTATTTGATTCTGCATTAATAGTCATGCTAATCTTACTAAATAGATAAAGAACTTTGATCTTCGCTTGCAAACGTTAACTACTTGTACCGTTTTAGAGCTAACCTCTTGTTGATCTACCTCCTATTTGTAACCTTATTCTTTCCCAACCACTTACATATTTCACGAGTAATCTAACAAAAACAACTTTGATTTTTTTACTGGTGTTTAAATTTTTATCTACAAAAATAGATAGGGTAAATTCAATTGGAGGCGCGAAATCTTTAACTATATCTCTAGCAAAATTTTTAAGCGAGTAGCCCTTTTTTCTCCGAACGTCTTGGTGTCCCCCAGTTATTCTAATCACCTTTTTATATAACTGTTTCAAAGAGTCTCTAGCAGGATGGGCTACGCAAGTATCTTCTGCATATATCTGTTTATAACCAGCATCAAAGACACGCTGACCCCAATTACTATCACCACTTGACTTGAGGGTATCGTCAAAATAACCTACTTTATTAATAACACTGCTAAAAGTAAAAAGATTTGCTGTTGCCCCGTATCTACTTTCCTCGATATATCTTTTTTGGGGAATACCCATCCTAATAGCATCATAGAGTTCCACGGCGGAAGGCTGACTGGGATTTTTAAAAAAAAGTTCTACTTTACCAGCAACTAACCCACAATTAGGTACACGCAGTAAATTTTCTACCCCTTTCTCAATCCAATCGGAAGCTGGAATACAATCTGCGTCAGTAAAAGCTATAACCTCTCCTTTAGCAATTGAAATTCCTTTATTTCGAGCGGCATAGGATCCGGGGCGACTTTCACGGGTAGTAAATGCTTGACTAAATTGACTAACTACCCCATTTATGTCTTCATCGGAGTCATTATCGACAACAATAACCTGATAAAAACTTTTTGGGTAGGTTTGATTTTCTAGCGCCTCTAAGCAAGTTTTTAGACGTACAGCATCATTAAAAACTGGAATTATTACGGAGACAAATGGTCTAGATAGGTGATTCATAATCTTATCCAGCTTTTTTCAGACTCAGATAGTTTTAATGAAGCTTGACACTAATATATTTAAGTTTCAAGCTAAATATATTATGGCTTTATTTTAAGTAATTAATATCAAGAATATTGTCTCCTATAAATAAGATTTGGTTAAACGTTCATCTTTCAAAGAGAACAGATACTGAATGTACAATTTAGTTAAGTTGAATGCAAGGTCAATCACTCATTTTAAAGAATAGCTTTCAATAGAATGAATAAAGTTTTCGACTTGGTAATTAGGGTCAAACTCAGTCCGTTCGCTATTTTGAACGGCAAGAGTTGATAGATGGGCATATAAACTTTCGTCATCGTGTAGCTTATGTAACGCATCCACATAAACCTGTGCATCGTCTTTCGGTTCAACTAAAATACCACCTTGCCCAAGTGTATAAGGAATACCACCTACATTAGCTGCGATTACTGGAATACCATTTACTTGAGCCTCGATAATTACCCTACCAAAAGTCTCAGTAAATTGGGAGGGAACAAGTAATATATCGGTTACTGCATAAACCTGACGCATATCCCATTGATATTCCCAAACATCAACATTAGGTAAGCTATAAACATTTTTCATAAAAGCTTTACGCTGATTATCGTTGTAACGCGCCCACTTACCTTCTACAAAGAGAAAACGTTTTTGAGGCATACGACGGGCTATTTCAATGGCTACATCAATGCCCTTCTGGGGAATGGGATTGATGAAAGAGATATACTTGCGCTCGCGATTTGTAACCCGGTAAGAATCTAGATCTAAGAACGGTAAAACTACTGGAACTTCTTTACCAGTAACCTGAGAAGTTACTGATGCAGCGAATGGTGAATTAGCAATTGCATGAATTTTCTCGGGAATAACAGCACCATTTTCAATAGAAGTTAAGCTCCTAACAAAATAGAAACTTGGGTAGCCCTGACAAGCTGCAAACTTAAGGAGCAAGCAGTCAGGGCTATTATGACCAAGCACGACATCAGGCTTATACTCGCGTAAATGTCGATCGAGCCAATCAAGCCAATGGTGTTCTTTACTGAACTTCCTAACTCTTCGCCAACAGGGATAACCCAAGTCCTCATCCATCATTACAAAGGACGGCTTTTGAAAACGCTTAAAAGCCTGCCACCAGGTGCGTCGGAAATAGGTTGAACGGAGCGAGCAACCGCAGACTACTTCAACTTGCCAGCCTAATTTTCGCAAGCTATTAAATAGATACAGTGAAGACTGTTGGGCCCCCCCCGACGAATCAGGATAGAAAGGCATTGTAGTTACAAATAGAAGTTTTGGCATATTATTTACGTTGTCTTGGGTTTCCCAAGCTAAAACTTTTTAAAGAGTGGGGCTATCATGTCTAAATCAGAAGCACAGTAGAATGTTTTAAAAACGCTAGTAGTCGTGATTTAGTAGAGCTTTTAAATAATTAAATCTATGTGAATTACTTTAAGTTTAACTATCTTTTTTTATGTTTATTATCTAGATTACGTATCTGAGTATAATGTTGAGAATAAAATTCATATTTTAAAAAGCTTGATTTGGATATAATTACATAAAAATTATATTTTAATAGCTAATAGTTGTTAACAGGATTGATACACTTGAAGCGTTTTCTCTGCAACATAATTCCAATTCCATTTTTCAACTACCTGCCGATTATACTTGCCCATATCTGACAAACTAGAATGGTTTTGCATAGCAAAACTCATTGCGCGCAACAAGTCTCCTTCTATATCTGGGTTATATAGAAAAGCTCCTAAATCATCTAATGTTTCTCCAATACAGCCTTTATTTAATGCAATACATGGACGGCTAAATGACATTGCTAAAAGAACTGCGCCTGATGTTAAAACATCTTGATATGGAAACACAACAGCATCACAAGCATTCATGTAAACTTGAATTTCATTATCTGGAACAAAACCAGGTATAAATTTAATGTTGCTATAATGTAGTGCCTCCTGCTTAATCAACTCAGTCAATTCATTATCTCCTGCTTTACCAGCAATTACTAGATGTGCTGCATCATGATTCAACTGTTTAAATATTTTAATTAATTCAAGTACGCCTTTGTAAGGTCTAATTTCTCCAAGAAATAAAAAAACAAGGTTTGAATTTGGAATATCTAGAGTTTTCCGTGCCTCTGTAAAACTAATTTTGTTTTCGTAGCACTCAATATAGTTTCCATGGGGGACTACAAAGAATTTATCTGTATTTTTTAACCCTAATACTGAAACTAACTCGCATTCTGCTGCCTGACAGTGCACAATGATTGCATGAGCAATGTTAGCAACAAAAGTTGTACAAAATCGGTCTAATAATAAATTATTGTTATCATGAGCTTTAATATTATGTACAGTCCAGACAATTTTGATACCAAGTATTTTTATAATTAATAGATTGCAGATAAATTTAATCATTTTACCGAGAGACTTCGCCATACCTTGCCGTATAAAAAATGGGTGCAGCCAGTGAAGATGGATAATGTCTATTTTAGATTTCATCGCTGTCATTATCAAAGAAAAGTTTATATCTCTAGCTTCTTCTACCTGTACTCCTAGATTTCTTAATGGTTCAGCCAATAACTTCTGGTAAGGATTTCTAGTAAAAAAGGGTACTATAACTACCTTTGTCTGCCTCATATTTCCTCTTTTTAGCCAATTAGTATCTATTTACTCTAAGTTCTAAAAATTTTAATTAGATTCATGCTTTCGTTTTTCCAAGCGTGCTAGGAGCGTCTCTAGCTGAAATTTAAGACTTGCTTCATAATCATCAAAGCAAGATTGAGATGCCTCTTGATAAAGAGATAAAGAAGTTCGACTTAGATAAAGTTTATCAAGCTGATCTACTAATTGCTCAAGATTAGGATAATTGTGAAATTCAAAATTACTGCCTGTACCAACACAACCAATTTTCGTTGACAGGAGGGGGACACCATAAGAGAATGCTTCTATTGATTTAATCTTAATTCCAGTTCCTGCAATCATTGGATTTACATATAAATCTGCAATATTGTAAAAATAATCTAAGCTGTCTATCTGCCCTAGAATTGTCACGTTTGGCGAGGAAGAAGAAATTTTTAGAGAACCCTTACCAGCAATATAGATTTTTAGTGAACTTAGAGTTTCTTTCTCTGATATTAAATCTAAAAATATTTGAATTGAACGAACATTAATATCATTAGAGCTAGCAATAAGTCCGATAGAATTTAAACAAGTATACTTTTTGTCTATGTTTTTTCTTTCTTCTATGTGTGTTAGTTCAATAACTTCTGAATCAATTTGTTTTTGAAAGTAAGTTTTTTCTTTTTCTTGTATAGCTATAACTAAATCTGCCCGATTAAGTCCTTTGATTTCTTCCTTAGCTGAGGTAGTAAAAAACTTTGAATTAATTGCGTTTTTAGATAGATCGATATGCCTATTAGCAAATACATCATGAGTATCTATGATTTTAAGAATATCTTTAGGTAAAGATACAAGAACTTTACTTAAGAATACATACTCTACAAAAATTGTAGAGATGAAAAATTTACTACACTTCCAATTTATAAAGTTCACTAAAGAATCACTACACCAGTCATCAATTTTGTATTGGATGGGTAAATAAAGACCTGTGGAAAGTATTGCTGAATACTGAGAAGAGCGAATAAATTTCGTTTTTAATTTTTGCAAAACGCTAGGAAAGTCAGAACTAGGTAAAACAATATCGAAGTAATCCCATTCTTCTCTCATGGCATCATAGTTTGACTTATCGCAAATAGAGTTACTGTGAGAAACATTGTATAAGACGTAATGGATTTTGAAGGAGTTAGCTTGAAGGTATTTGAACAGACTGTATATACGCTTGCGGTTTCCTGCATCTTTTGGATGAGAAGGAGTTGGAGCGACTACAAGTAAGTCTCTAGAATGAACCATTTTAATAACATTAATAAGGGGTTTAAAAATTTAAACTTGACAAAGCTTGGACTTTTGCCAACTTAACTTGAATCTGTTGACGTATATCCTCCCGCTTGGCAATTATACCTGCTAAAAAATCAGCTAGAGCGCCAGGTTGAAAGGCTTTCTCTGGCGCAATAGTCATTCCTTGCAGGGCGAAGTGATTAAACAAACCTTCAAACTTGCCTTGGTAAGTAACACCCGCTACAGGCACTCCTTGACCCAGGCAAGCGATCGCTAAATGCATCCTACCAGTAAAAACCAAGTTTAAATCGGCACACATAAACTTAATTTCTGCGGCGCTACAGGGGGTTGGAACCTTCATGCAGTAAGAATTCATAGGTATTGGTAATCTTTCTAAAATAGCGGATGCCAGCGATACATCACTTTCTTTCCCGCGAAAGTCATGAGGAATCATGAGAAAGCTAATTGTTGGATGGCTAGAGAAAAGCTCGACTAAGGCATCTGCGTAAAGTCGAATTAAGTCATCGAATCCAAATTGGGGCAGACTTTTTAAATGCAATGAATTAGCGTTGACTCCAACGACCATTCGTCCTAATTCTTGCTGTTGGCGAACCCATTTAGATACACCTGTAGCTAGTTCTGAATCTTCTTGAGCAGGCTCTAACAGAAATGCAACATCAGCTACTAAGTCAACACGACGTTGAAGATGGTGCGTTAGTCGCTGGTGAGAGACAGGATCGCGGCTGCAAAGTCTTACGCTTGCGGGTAGATTGGCAAGCGCCTGAACAGAATTTGGTGTCGGCTGTTCGTTAAAGCTGAAGCCGAGAATAGTTGCACTAGCCCCGGTTTTAGCTGCCAGTGCCACAAGTTCGATGAAACGGAGCGTTCTACTATCTGAGTAAAAACCATCCATGACATCAGCCCCAATGCAATAAAAGCGATCGTAGCGACTGACCATCTGCACAAAGCGAAACCGATCTTTCCAGGAGTGATAGGCAAAATGACCCCGCAGATTAATCGTCTCTGTAACGAGATCCAAATTCTCCCAGCGAACGTTGGATTTTAAATTGACTATACCTATGCGCTTAATACCTTGCTCGGCAAGACGTTTCATGCCTGCTGCTAGCATAGCTTCATCTCCCAGACTACCGGGATCGTCAGGTGGCAAAAATAGTGCTGATGCGGACTTATTGCCAGCTGTATTCTGCTTTAAAACTCTTAACGTATTAGCGTAAGTATTTAGTAATTGAGACAAGATTTGCTCTTTAATAATTGATTTTTGCATAACCCCAAATCTCAACTCTCCTTTAAAAAACATCTAACTCTTAAGCAATTAAGCGATTAAATGCTCTGAACACCTGATTCTACCAGTGGCAGCTTTAATTGTAATTAACTTACTTGACCTGATTCGTACTGCATTTGATGATACATCCACAGCTTGCCACGCTGTTCTAATAGCTCTTGATACTTGCCCTGTTCTACAATACATCCTTGTTCAAGCACTACCACTTTATCCGCTCGAATAATAGTGGATAGTCTATGAGCGATCGCAATTACTGTTCGACCTACAGCTAGCTTTTCTAACGATTCTTGGATCAACCGTTCTGACAGAGAATCTAGCGCACTCGTTGCCTCATCCAATATAAGAATTTCTGGATTGCGTAACAAAGCGCGGGCAATGGCAATCCGTTGGCGCTGACCTCCAGATAACCGCACCCCCCGATCGCCTAGTTGGGTTTCAAAACCATTCGGCATATCTAAAATAAATTCCAGCGCGTTAGCTAGTTGGGCTGCTTCTATAATTGCCGCTTCATCAGCATCCTCCGAACCGTAAGCAATATTATTTTTGACCGATGTATTGAAAATAAATGTATCCTGACTAACAATAGCCAGCTTTCGACGCAGTGATTTGATATTTAAATCCCGTAGATCCACTCCATCAATGAGAAGTTTACCTTTTACAGGCTCGTAGAATCGTGGAATTAAGTCTACTAAAGTTGTTTTGCCAGCACCAGAAGCTCCAACTAAAGCTGTCATTTCTCCTTGATTAATGGTTAGCGTGATATTGTGCAGTACCAAATTTTCAGCATCATAACCAAAATCTACAGCAACAAAATCAATTGCTTGCTTCAATCCATCAAAGTCAATGCGACCATTTTCTAAATAAGTTTTGTCATCAGTTCTAAGGATGCTCTTAATATTATCTAAAGAACCTTGAAAGCTATTAAGTCTCGACCAAGCTCCATTTATTTGCGATACCAACGGACCTAAACGCAATAACACAAATAAAAACGTTAGCAAAGATGCTATTTGTAGTCTGCCATTTTCTCCAGAAATTGTTACTGCTACTACAACTATGAGCAATAAAATTGTGGCAGACACTCCTTCAGTAAGAGGTTGAACTACCGAGCTAGCTGCTGCCGCTTTAGTATTAGCACTCTCGACCTGTTCGCAAGCTTGATAAAATTTTCTCCGCTCGAAATCTTCAGTTGCAAATGCTTGCACTGTGCGAATGCCACTAATAAATTCCATTGCCACAGAACTGAAATTACTACCAGCTTTGGATATTTCAAAGCTAACTTCCCGCACCCATTTCACTAAATTAGAAAGACTTGCTGTTAACAAACTAAATAGTAGTACAGATATAACAGTTAGCTGCCAAGACAGCCAAAACATTGCTGTTACGTACACTATTAATGTAAATCCCTTGGCAATAAAAGCAGCAGCTACGTTACAAGCTATTTTGATTTGGTAGACTTCATTATTAATGCTATAAAACAACTCGGCAGAACGTTTTTTGGCAAAGTAGCTTAAGCTTAGTTTCAGAAATTGTTTAAATAAACTTTTACGTAGTCCATCTCCTAAATGCAATTCGGATAGTTTGATATAGAGATTTCCTAAATAAACGAAGCTAGAACGCAACCAAACTGTTAAAAATACGAGCGTACCTATTCGGTATAGCCGACCAACAAAAGATGCATTTGTTCCCAAAAACCAAATATCAAACCAACTAATTCCTGTCTGTAAAGGTGGGGTATCAGGATTAGTAAAACTTCTCAGAAAAACTGAAATTAAACCAATTGTAAAACCTTCAAAAATTGCTGCAAGCAATGAAAATATTATAGCTAAGATAGCAATTTTACGAAAATTTTTAAACTCTCGCAAAATTAGGTAGTTATCTCGCCAGAAACTCGTAGCCTTCATTAGGTTGTAGAGCGGAATGGGGAGTTTGAGACGCATGCAGTTTTCCAGCAAAAGTTGTAATTTAATCAGCGCTAAATCTGAGACAGCTTTGAAGCGCGGCAGTGGATGCTAATTTTAACAGGATTTATTTTTTCACTTAGCTTCGCCAAAGGCGAATTCTGATTTATCTTTATTAACAAAAGCTGATTTTAATTTATAGAGACTAGCTTCAGTAAGCAAGCATCTACAGATGCGATCGCTATATCTTTCATATAACACTCGTTGATGCCAGTGAATGGGATACGGGAGCTTGTAACAAAACAGCCTATCTTAGGTACTCTAAAATGTCTAGTCTTTTAAAATTATCACAGCAATAACATCGATATTTCCATCACCGTAAATTTCCTGGCTCTCTACAGGTTATGTTGCAAAAATGGCAGGCTGAAATAATTTCCTTAGAAAAAATAATTCTGCCTGCTGCTGATGAATTCTAAATCCCCTTCTAGTAGCGGCAGTATCAGTCCGAAATCATCCTGCGTTGTGTACACTGGCTTAGTTATCCGCTTTCCGTTTCCAACAAGTAGCACGGCATTTTCGGGGAGAAGGATTCTTCCCGAAAGATGCCTAGAAATGGTGAACGAGAGGGGAATGGAAGTAGACTACATAACAATTCCCCATTGGGTACAAGAGTATAGTCTAGAATTAAATAAGCGCTTTATGGCGCATTTGCGTTCGTCGACAAATGACTCGTGGTGGGTAGACGAAACCTATATCGCGCGTTAAAAGCAAGCAGAAATATTTGTACCGAGCCGTTGATGAGCAGGGAAATACCCTAGGCTTTCTCTTGACAGCACAGGACGCTCTGGCAGCAAAACGCTTTTTCCCTAAGACTTTAAAAAGCTTTTATAATCAAACCCACAAGTTATTACTGTGGATAAGAATCCTGCTGAACTAAAAGCCATCAAGGAACTGATTGCTGCCAAAAAGTTACCCGAAATAGTGAAGTTGATGCAGATAAAATATCTCAATAATATTGTTGAGAAAGACCACCCTTGGCTAAAACGATAGTCATCCAGGAATGCATTTGGCTCATTCAACATGGCACAGCGAATCATTAGAGGGGATGAACTTATCAACCTGATATGGAAAGGATAGGTTTTAGGAGTTTCTAAGCAGCCGTCAAAGAGTGGATTTTCTGCATCAACCGACTCGTTGGAGTGGTTGCATAGAAACACGCCTGTAACAACGGTTTTTTATCTTTACAAAGTTTTTACAACACAACCCTTTTTACTAACTATGAAAAACTCAACTTAAAGGAGAAATCTGTAACTTTAGCGAAATAAACTTTTATACATCTCTATCAAAATACTGAAAAATTACTCAGAGAAGCTTGATTAGCAAATAATTTTAATGCTTGACTTTTAAACTCCTAAAGCTTAGTGTGAAAGCATAGAAAATTGTTTTCATTAAATTAAAAATCAACTATGAGAGACATTAAGCAAAGTTAATAATTAAGTATCAGGATTACTGTTTATGTTCTTACAGGCAGAGTCACAGGGGAGTAATATATCATTAGATTTAGTCGTTTATTGCTAACAGCAACAACAAATATGAACAATAAAGCTAGTCGTTTATTGCTAACAGCAACAACTCTCATTGCCTTTGAGAACTTTTATTTTATTCTTCCGCTCAAAGCCCATAATGTTGATGCTTGTATAGATGTCCTGCAAGAAGAAGCCCAGATAGTTGCTACTGGAACTAGCAAGCGCGAAATAAAACGGAAGCTTAAGGACGAGTACAAGGAACTTGAGAAAGAGTGCGATCATGGGCTTGAAGAGGCAGGATTAATTACACTTAAGCAAGTCAGAAAAGACAAAGCGATCGCAAATCTCGTCCTTAGTGGTCAAATTGCTCAAGACGATTTGAGTTCAACCAAAAAGAAATCAAAGCAAGATGATTTGGCAGAGCGCGAAGCTAGAATGCAGCGAATTCGGAAGGAAATCTGCGCTACCCCTGCTCCAGAGGAAGAATACGCTTGCCCAAAAAGCAAGCAAGAAACTTTAAATTCTCAGGCTCCCGCTTCTAAAGCTTTAGCCGGAAAATTAGCCCAATTAACTGACCCAATAGCAGCAGGAGAATGGCAAGATTCTTTGGATTGGCCGCTCGTTGCAGTTCATATGGCTGTCGGTCCCAATGGCAAGGTGTTAGCCTGGACACGCCCTAAGTTGTCTTTAGGCAATCCCCCACAATATACTTTGTGGAATCCGGATACACACACATTTACCAATTCACCGCCCTTTGGACAACCTGGCGCTTTACTAACTGACATTTTCTGTGCCGGTCACGATTTTGCTCCAAGTGGCAAATTATTGGTGGCTGGAGGACACTCAACCGGCACGGCTGGTGATGGCTCACGAGATATTAACGTTTATGATTTCATTACCAACACATGGAATTCATACCCCAATAAGATGAACTCAGGTCGCTGGTATCCTACCGTCACTTATAACGGGAGTGGAGAAGGAGTGATAGTTGGCGGAAGTATTACTGGGAGTACCTTGAACACAATTTCTCAAGTTTGGGAAGCTGGCGGCACTCAGAGTTTAAGAACTTTAAGTAGTGCGGTACTTGGCCTACCTGTCAACCCCTATGCTTGGAATTTTGTCGCTCCCAGTGGTAGAATTTTTAACTCTGGTCCCACTCAGACCACACGCGCCCTAGACACTACAGGAACTGGCAAATGGAGTACGATATCTAACAGTAAATTCGGTAACCGCTATTATGGATCGTCACTAATGTACGGCGATGGTAAGGTATTAATTGTCGGTGGCAGTCATGATAAGTATGGTCCACCTACTAAAACTTCTGAGGTTGTTGAACTGTTCACGTCTAGTAATTGGATACCTGTATTTCCTATGCAATTTGCGCGGCGACACCATAACGCTACACTTTTGCCGGATGAAAAAGTACTTGTAACAGGTGGTACTAGTTCGGGCAGTTTCAATAATACTACTGGCGCTGTACTTGCTGCGGAGATGTGGGACCCACAAACAACGCAGTGGACAACAGTTGCTAGTATGAAAAAGCGGCGAACCTACCACTCGACGGCAGTATTGTTGCCAGATGGGCGGGTAGTTTTAGCAGGTGGAGGTCTACCAATAGGAAGTGGTGCAGCAGACGATCCCCTTACCAAACAAGGTAACTACGATGCAGAAATCTACTCGCCGCCCTATCTATTTAAGGGTACGCGCCCTGTAATTACTTCTGCTCCCGCAAATGTCAGTTACAATCAAACATTTACTATACAGACACCAGATGCAGCAAGTATCTCCAAAGTAACGTGGATACGGCTCTCATCGACGACTCATCAGTTTAATGCAGGTCAGAGGATCAGCCGCTTAAACTTTACTCCTGCAGCAGGTGGCCTTTTCATTGAAACCCCGACAAAAATCAACTTGAATCCACCAGGCTATTATATGTTATTTATCTTAAATGGCGAAGGTGTACCCTCAGTAGCAAAAATTATCCAGATTACTTGAGTTAGCTTACCTGTATGGTGGTCGCCGAGATACGTGCAGAAGGGGACACGTTGTAAAGTTGTAGGTTGTGTTGTAAAAAAGGGTAGGGTAAAATAATGCCTGTACGAGAAAATCATTAGACCTCTTGCGTAAATCAGGAAGTGAGGGCAAGTTCAAAGTTAAGGATTGCTGCAATCAAGTTAAAGCGCAAGCCAAAGTGCTTACGACGGTTACGATAGCGCTCCGCTAAAATGCGGAAAATCTTTAGCCGTCGATTAACGTGTTCAGCCATCACCCGTAATTGAGCTAACAAACGGTTGTATTGACGCTCGAACTTATCAAGCTTTGCTTTACGGGTTTTTTTGTTAGGGTGCAACTGCTTGAATGGAGTTTGGCAATGCCTTGATATCCCTTGTCAGCTAAACATAACTGCGACGGTAACATTGGTAATCGAACTTGTTTGAGCAAGCGAAAATCATGTACTCGTCCTTTGTCAAAAGCAGTACAAATAATTTGTCCTGATATTCCTCTTCTGTCACTTTCCGATGATTATGAATAAAAGAATTGAAAGAAAAAACTCTGGAAGGTTAGCAGGGCTATTTTTTCTGACCCGCCTGACAGTTTAGCTGCTCCTGACTCCTACAATCTCTACACACTCTTTACACTTATCCTTACATATTTTGCACTACCGGAATTGGCAGCTATTGCTGGTATTCATTTACAAAGCGTGGGGAAAATCGAACGTGGGCTGACAGCAAAACTGAGTTCTTACAGTAAAAGTAGTTTAGCGAGTGCTTTGCAAGTTCCGGTGGAATATTTAGAGGCGGTCTGTCGTGGTACTCCGATTGTAATTCAACTCAAATTTTGTGCGCCGTGCTGGACTCCTGGAACGCCTCCAGATCCACTCTGGATGGAAGTGAGGGCTAAATAACTGCTTTCTGTGTGGTTCTGCGCTCCGAGATCGTTGTAGTCATTGTCAGGAAACGATTGCTTCTCTCAAGCATCGGTTCTGTCCTTTTTGTGGTGCTGCTTATAAGGCTGAATCTGATTTTCAAAGCTAGTCTAGACAACGCTTAGAGGTCTATCTTGCAGGTTTTTACACGTATCCTGTAGCAATTCCGGCTTCAGTCTCTTCCTATTCCCAACTAAGCTGTGACAATTAGTGGGAGGTTGTTCACAAATTTCTAACTTACTTCTTAGTCTTTAAACGACTATTCCACTTCAATGTTGCTTCATCCTCGGTTTTTGCTGCTGGACCTTGTGCGCCACACACGCAATAAACCACAAGTTCATAACAATCATTGCTGTCCTCAAATAGTGATTCAACGATTTCCATCTCTGAGTCACCACAAAATGGACAGGGTAAAAAGTAATCTTTAGCTTCTATTATTTTGCTGTTCACGCTACGGGTAATTCAAACTGACTAAGCAAGTATACAACGGAACAGAAAAAATTGATTGTTCTTCTTCCCTAAAAAATAAGCTTGAACAAACAGCGCACTCCCAAATAAATAATTTCGCGTTTTGAAGAGTGACTTCTATTTTAAAATCAGTGCCGACTATAACTGCTGCTTTGGTCTAATTTTCCCTGGCGAAACCCAATGGTAATGACTTTATTATAATTATGCCTTCTCATAGTTTTCCTAACTAACTACAAAACTACGATGATAAGAGGAGTCAATGCCTTGGGCAGACAGGTACTTCTGCTTCTTCTGCTCATCATGCCAGTCTCTGAGAACTTTGTATAACAATATTACAGTTTTTCAATTCTATTAATAAATGTTGCAGATACTTGATCCCGTTGCTAGGGTGTGTTTACCAAGTTACTTTTGTCAATGATTGTATTTAGGAGATATTCCTTTCATGCTCCGCTTCAATCTAGTTTTTTCCCAGCCTGACACTGGTTAGCAGTCCACTAATAATAATGAGCAAGGAGGTTTTAGTCATGGATATTCAAGGAAAGACAGCTTTAATTACTGGAGCCAGTCGTGGCATAGGAAAAGCGATCGCACTGGAATTAGCAGTTTCAGGAGTAAAACGCCTGTTATTGCTGGCACGGGATCAAGCTAAGTTAGCTGAAGTGGCAACTCTCGTTTGCGAGCTTGGCGTGGAAGTTGAGATTTTAGCTTTGGATTTGACAAAGCCTGTAGAAGTTAATACTGCGCTGGCACAAGCATGGCGAGATTATGGGCCAATTCATTTGCTTGTCAACTGTGCTGGAGTTGCACATCAAACTCCTTTCTTGCAATCTCAATTACCGCAAATGCAGGAAGAACTTGCCGTTAATTTAGTCGGGATGTACACTCTTACTCGTATAGTTGCCCGCCGTATGGCAAGACAAAGAGAAGGAAACATTGTTAACGTTTCTAGTCTAATGGGCAAGATTGCCGCGCCGACAATGGCTACTTATTCCGCCACTAAGTTTGCAATTTTAGGGTTTACCCAAGCTTTGCGTGGTGAATTAGCCGCACATAATATTCGGGTAACAGCTTTGTTACCATCTTTAACGGACACTGATATGGTGCGAGAATTAAAGTTATTTCGGTGGGTAGTACCGATGACTTCCAAACAAGTGGCAACTAGGCTAATTGCCGGATTGCGTAAAGACGAACCGGAAATTTTGGTGGGATGGCAAAGTCATCTAGCCGTATGGTTCAACCGTATTGCTCCCATGTTGGTGGAGAAAGTCTTACTAATGGCTGCGCCTTTATCTCAGGAAAGACAAAAGCGTTATCAAAGACTTAGATACGCTAGAAACACCTCACACTAAGCTTTTTGTTAAAGGGGGTCTAATTCAAAACTTCCTTTAATAATTCACCAAGATGATTCTGTTCTTGTTTGTACTGTTGGTATTGCTTGTCCTTATTCTCCCAATACTTATCTACAGTCTCACGCGCGATCGCTGCTTGCTCTAGCTCCACTCCCTGCTCGGTTAACAATCGCACTTTCACCCGCTTCCGCAAGTCTGAGACAATTTTGCCGTTAGTCTTTCGAGTCTGCGCCCAGTCTAGTATTGGCTCTGGGTATGGACTTTCGTTTAAATATGCTCCGTTGAGGATTTCTGACAAATTGTAGCCGCGCAGTTCTTCAACCCAGTGGTAAATAAACTTTAGATCGCCGTCTTTCTCCTCTAAATTTTTATTAGGATTGTAGATGCGGAAAGTATCTGACAAAGGATTTGTTACCCCTGCTTGCATCTGCCATTGCCAATTGTCTATTGCTAGATCACCATCGACTAAATACCTCATGTAATGCTCTGCGCCGTGATGCCAAGAAATGCCGCAGTTAATACATAAGAAAGTAGCGCACATCGCCCTCATTCTAAAGTTCATCCACCCCATTGTTTTGAGTTGTCGCATTGACGCATCAACCAAGGGGAAACCTGTTTGCCCTTCTTTCCAGGCAGTAAATAACTCCTGCTTTTCCTCATTTAATTCGGCTGGCGAATAATAATCATCAAACTCTGGATAACGGTTGATGTGTACTAATTCTGGGTGAAAATAAAGCCGTTGAGTAAAACTATCGTGCCAGCGCAGGCGATCGCGGAATGCTTTGAGAGAAAACTGAGCTTTGGGGTTATTTGCTAATTCGGCGGCTTTAGCTTTGGTACTTTGGTAGACTTGGCGAACAGAGACAGTACCGAAAGTTAAGTGAGGCGATAAGTGGGATGTAGCACCCTGTTGAGTCAGCCAAGGACGCGATATTTTCCAATGATACCCATGAAAGCGGGAATCAAGAAACGAGTTTAAGGTAGCGATCGCCTGTGTCTCGCCGCCACTAAAATAGCTATTCTCTGTTCTCTTGAAAAGGTTTTGGGAGGCTGCTGCCTCCCCAAAACTTTCCGCTTCCCAAAATTGGCTATACTTTTGCTTCAACTCGCTGAAGGTAAGCTGAGGAATGTCTTGCTGCTGGGGCGTATTAATGCGTTCTGCTGTTGGATGCAACGGTTGTCGTAAATAGGTGTAGCATTCCTCCATCCACTCATCGCGGCGGTTTTTATCAGTTTGCAAGAAGTTGTTTAGTCCTTGGTGGTAATCGAGATTGTGTTGGCGGTAAAAATCTATGATTTGGCAATCGCGCTCAATGCCATACTGCACCTGGACATCATGATTGAAAAACAGTTTAGGGCGATCGCCCTGTTTTAGTAATTGGCGTGTAAGCTCTTGAATTACACTAAGGCTATTACCTTCCAATAAATAGAGTTGACTTCCCCGCGCTTTAAGATTAGCATCCAAGTTTTCCAGAGACTCAAATAAGAATTTAACTCTGGCTTTGCCCACTTCTGCTTGCCCGTAGAACCAGGGATCGATGATGAAGCAAGGCAAAACCTCCGCGTTATCGGCGGTAGATAAAGCAACTATTTCGTTGTCACTCAAACGTAAATCTCGACGGAACCAGAGGATGTGCATTTACCACCTGTACTATTTTTGTACTACTATTCTAATTCTTTGCAGGCGATTGCCTACGGCACTGCTGGAAGCGATCGCATTTGAGGGGATTATTTCTGATTGGTACGCCAGTCTGCATCTACTGCTTCTAAGCAGGCTTGTAGTAGTTCAGAGTCAACTACTCGCGATCGCGCAATGCTACGAATATCTCGGTAAGCTTACTCAATGTCAAAGTAGCTGGATTTGTGTTCTTGAGTAATCCCTGAAAATCAGCAATCAGCTTGCCTGTAACAGTTCGATACCACTTTAGACACATTTGTGGACTATCTATTAATCCCTTCACAAAATCTTCACTTAGTTTCTTTATACTTGCATATAATTACAAGCTATTTATTATGAAAATCCCTTCCAGAAGCAAAACCTAAGTTACACATAACAGTTTTGAACTGTATCAGTTCAGCAGCTTAAAATAAGCATTGCAAACTTTCTCAATCTTTAACTATTATCCTTTTTTTTTAAATTTTTAGTGTAGGTAAGAAAAATCATGAGTAAGTCCTCAAGTTTAATTGAGCTTATAGATCAAGAGCTTGTAACCAAAACAGGTTTTTTCCTTAACCCCAAGACAGGAAGTGTTTGGGAACTGTCCATACAGGATGGAGAACTAATATTAAAAGTACCTAGGTATATCTTCCAAATTTCTCCCTCAAGTAAAAGTATATTTAGACCAGTGAATACATTAATCAACCTGGAAATTGAATTTGAGAAGTCAAATATGTTTGACTTTCTACATATGCACATTTACGCAAAAGGTATAAAAAGGGCTACTTTCTTCCTAGTTTAAAAACCTGCGTGTAGTTAGGATAAATAACTTACGCCATCAGCTTATACAAAAGTGAATCAAATTGATAATCTCGGTTTTTAACAATTGTGCAAAAGTGTTTCCAACCTAGTCTAAATCAACTGATTTTCACATATCTCTTTAATAAAAAATGCGTACCGAGCAGTTGTACAATGTTCCCACTTTCACGCCCCCAGCGACCCAATAAGTTAGGTTCAAAGTTGGAGCAACAGCGATTATTTGAGCAGCCACAGTTGAATGTTGTTGAAAAACCGAATATTTCCAGTGACAGTCAAGAGCGTGTTGCCATTTTTATAGATGGCTCAAATTTGGTTTCGGCAACAACACACCTCAATATTAAAATTGATTACACTAAACTACTTCACTATTTAACCAAAAAGCGTAAGCTGCTTCGGGCTTATTTCTACACATCTGTTGATAGCACAAACAAAAGACAGCAGAGCTTTCTGCTCTGGATGCGGCGTAGTGGCTACCGTGTGGTTGCAAAAGAGCTAATTCAACATCCAGATGGTTCAAAAAAGGCGAATCTAGAAGTCGAGATAGCTATCGATATGCTGACCTTAGCAAAAGATTGCGATACTTTTGTTCTCTTAAGTGGAGAGGAGGAGCTTACCTATGCTGTTAATGCTGTTTCTTACCAAGGAATCAGAGTTGAAGTGATCAGTTTAGGCTTAACGAGTAGTGACAGCCTGCTCAGTGTTGCTGATTACTATAGCGACCTTAAAGAAATTAAACAAAACATTCAATTAACAGCAGATTAGATGATTAAACACCAGTCTCAGAAAATTAATAGATATTGCTGGAATAGAGGCAATGGTAAACAATAAATTGATTATTTATTAAACTATTTTTGGATGTAAAGAGTGAATCAGCAAGCCAGTACAACGAGGATACGACCTATGACTCCTTCAATATTACGTTACGTCTGGTCTGTGATTGAAGAAACTCATGCCAGTTTTCTTCTAAAACTTAGTGATGTGGAACTGTTGGAACATTTACTGGTACAGCTTGCAGACAGCAAGCGGCTTAATGTTGAAGAACTCTGCAATGTTAAAGCTTACATCTATTCCAGAATTCCACTTATTCGTGAAGATGCCCAAGCACGTTTAGGGTAAAAGCGAAAAAAGTTAACCTATTTGTGCAAGTAAATTCAAAACTAAGTCCATCCATTACATTAACTGCTAATTTTAATAAGAGCGAACTTCTCATAAGTGCGATGATACTTTAAAGAGTAGTTATTTTCCAACGCGGACGAATCTTTATTGATGTGCAAAGGTTACTGCATAAAAAGGTGAGTAAGCCTTTTAAATGCTTGCGGCTGACATTATTTTTCTTATTTAGCAATGCTGGCGTTGCTGATTAGATGTATGAATTTTGGCAACGAGACGTTGCAACGCAACTACATTGGTTTTGAAATCACGCAAAATCATTTTCGCGCTCTAAATTTAGCAACGCCGCAATGCTCAGAATAAGCTCAATTTAAAGGCACTCCTCGCTAGCAACATAAAACTTCATAGTTTTCAGGCATAAAGACATATAGCCTTCCCTAACTCACTTAGTTAATATTGACCTCCTCCCCGGCATGAATGCACGGGGATTCCTAAGACTCACGGCTTAGGTTTCTGTTTCTTTCCGTTACCGGACTTTCGCAACTGCCCTTCAGACTCAAGCCCTTCAGGTCTTATATTCGCTCCACAGACTGACACGGCAAGCCCTGCCGCCAGAATATTCTTACTTGCGTTAATATCACGATCATGGATTACAGAGCATCTAGGACACTCCCACTCTCTAATATTCAACGGCATTTTATCTACAATATGCCCACAGTTCCCGCACCTTTTAGAGGAGGGAAACCATCGGTCGATTTTAATCAATTCACGCCCATACCACTCGCACTTGTAACCAAGTTGACGGACAAGTTCGCCCCAACTAGCGTCGCTAATATGCAACGCCAACTTATGGTTTTTGACCATATTCTTAATTGCCAAATCCTCAACCACGATGGTTTGGTTTTCACGTACCAGTTGAGTTGTCAGCTTATGCAAAAAGTCTTTTCTACTATCAGTTATTCTGCTGTGTACTTTTGCTATTTTCTGCCTTTGTACGCGCGAGTTGTTCGACCCCTTCTGTTTGCGAGATAACGATTTTTGTACCCGTCTGAGCTTAGAACGCAGCCGCTTAAAGTGCTTAGGGTTGGCAATTTTGTCTCCGTTACTCGTAGCAATCAAGCTAGTTATCCCCACGTCAAGACCGATAGTTTTATCAGTTTTTGGCAGTGGTTCAATAACCGTGTCTACGAGCAAAGAAACGTGAAAGCGTCCCGAAGCATCCAATTTAACGGTTATGGTCGATGGTTCGCATCCCTTGGGCAATTGTCTACACTGGCGGATAGGCAATGCTTCAGCACACTTAGCCAACCAAACGCAGCCATCCTTCCACTTGAAAGCGGATTTAGTAAACTCAGCACTACCGCCGTTATGCTTTTTCTTGAAGTTCGGGTACTTAGCTGTTCCCGTCCAAAAGTTAGCAAAAGCTTTTTGCAAGTGCCTAAGCCCCTGTTGCAAAGGTACGCTGCTTACCTCATTGAGAAATTGCAAGTCTTCTTGCTTTTTCCATTGGGTGAGCATCGCAGAAGTCTTTATGTAGTCTATTTTCTCCTGCCGTTCATACCAGCCTTGATTTCTTGCCGCCAGCGCTCGGTTATAGACCAGTCGCGCGCAACCCATTGTCCGACGCAAGAGAGATTCTTGTTCGGGGGTTGGGTAGACACGATAGCGGTAGGCTTTTTGCATCCTTACATTTTAACATATAGTTATGTAAGATTGTATTTAGGTAGGATAAATCCCACTATAAGCTTTCATCCCTTGGCTAAAGCCGAAGGGTTTTCAGCATATTCCTTATAATAAAAAGAGAGAATATCTCATAAAAACTTTGTAGAATTTGTAGAAGTTGAAGCTCAGGTTTAAAAGCGTGATGCCTACCAAAATATGAATTCTAGCCCGTCTGATAATCAATCTGAATCCACTGCAAAGGAAGAAGCAATCGAGGAGCAGGACAAAAATCAGGAACTATTCCCTATCGTCGGGATAGGAGCTTCTGCGGGTGGATTAGAGGCATACAGCCAGTTGCTTAAGTATTTGCCAACTGATACTGGGATGGGATTTGTGCTGATTCAGCATTTGAGTCCAAATCACAAAAGTCAGTTGAGCGAGATTCTGGCTAGAACAACCCAGATGCCAGTCATTGAGGTTCAAGATGGCATGATGGTGGAACCTAACCATATTTACATTATTCCACCGAATAGCAAGATGACTCTTGCCAAAAACCTGCTTAAACTCGCGCCCCGCGAGTTTAAGCAGGGGAAGGATATGTCCGTCGATGCCTTCTTTGAATCTTTGGCACAGGAGCGGGGAAGTAAAGCGATCGCAGTTGTACTGTCGGGAGCAGACGGGGACGGGGCGCTTGGGCTGAAAGCAATTAAGGTGGCTGGCGGGATTACCTTTGCTCAATGTGCAGGGTCAGCACAAGTAAGTAGTATGCCGAATACTGCGGCGGCTACGGGTCACGTAGACTTCATTTTGTCCCCGGAAGCGATCGCCTCTGAGATAGCAAAAATCAGCCTTCATCCCTATATCACTTACCCCGAACCAGAAGAAGCGTTTAAGGTACTCGCTCAAAACCAGGAGCCTCTAAAAACCATCTTTACGTTGCTACAGGCTGATACAAAAATTGACTTTACTAGCTATAAGCACAGCACTCTCAAGCGGCGAATTCTGCGGCGAATGGTTCTCTACAAGTTTGACGTATTGGAAGATTACGTTAAATATCTCCAATCCAGCCCTAAAGAAGTGGAAGCTCTGTCCCAAGAATTCCTGATCCACGTCACAAGTTTTTTCCGAGACCCAGCAGTATTTCAAGTCTTAACTGAGCAGGTATTCCCCAGCATGATGCGGGGTAGAGTGCCTAATGATCCAATCCGGATCTGGGTAGCGGGGTGTTCAACAGGTGAAGAAGTCTACTCCATTGCCATTTGCTTACTGGAGTTTTTGGATACTCAGGAAACCGTACCAAAAATCATGATTTTTGGTACAGATATCAGTGAACTAGCAATTGAGAAAGCCCGTTTAGGCACATACATCCCCAGCCTGGTAGAACATATTTCACCCGAACGTCTGCGACGCTTCTTTGTCAAAGTAGAAGGTGGATACGAGATATGCAAGCCTATTCGCCAGCTATGTATCTTTGCCAAACAAAACCTACTCGCTGACCCACCTTTTTCCTCTCTAGACCTGATTAGTTGTCGAAACGTCCTAATTTATTTTGGAACTACTTTGCAAAAGCAGGTACTCCCGATGTTCCATTACAGCCTCAAACCAACAGGCTTCCTGCTGCTGGGAACTTCCGAAACTACGGGCGAGAGTTCAGATTTATTTACTCCGGTAGACAAAAAGCAGAGAATTTACGTCCGTAAGTTGACAGCCACGCGGCTAAATACTGAATACTTCAATACCAACTATCTTGAAGCGAAAGTAAATGACGCTCAAATGAACTCCGGTGCTGAGTCAGATTTTGACTTGTTCAAAGAGGCTGACCGGATTGTTTGGAATAAATATGTTCCAGCAGGTGTGATAATCGACAGCGAGCTAGAAATTATCCAATTTCGAGGAGACACCAGTTCTTACCTGAGTTCTGCACCTGGAAAGCCAAGTTTCAACTTGCTTTCTATGGCTGGGGCAAACTTGCGCTTAGAACTACGTACAGCGCTTTTGGAGGCGAAACAGTTACGTGTCCCGGTGAGAAAGTCAAACATACCGCTCTCAGGCAAAGAGCCTTCAAAGGAAGTCGCAATTGAAATTATCCCTTTAAAGGCTCCCAATCCAAGAGAAAGCTACTTTTTAGTTTTGTTTGAAGAAGTTCCCTCGTTAGCAAGCCCTCAATTATTTAAAGACAACCGTAAAGTAAAGCTGACACCAGAAAAGCAGACAGCAAATTTACAAGAATCTACTCAGCTAAAGTCCGAACTTACTGCCACTAAACGGGAGCTTGCGGCGACTAAAGAGTATCTGCAATCCGTTATTCAGGAGCAGGAGAGTGTTACCCAAGAACTCACTACTGCCAACGAGGAGATTCTTTCAAGCAACGAAGAGTTACGCAGCACAAACGAGGAGTTGCAAACAGCCCAAGAAGAAATTCAAGCGACTAATGAGGAATTAAATACGACTAATGACGAATTGGAAAGTCGGATACTCTATTCAAGCAAGGTCAACAGCGACTTGCGTAATCTTCTTAGCAGTGTCAATATTCCGATTGTGATGTTAGGAAGCGATTTAAGCATCCGACGTTTTACCCCGATGGCAGAAAAAATCTTCAACCTGATCCCAACTGATGTGGGGCGACCAATTAGTCATATTAACTCCAATATTAATGTCCCTAACTTAGAACAATTAATTATTGAAGTAATAGACACCTTAGTCATTAAGAAACAAGAGGTTCAAGACAACGATGGTCACTGGTATGACTTACTCATCCGTCCGTACAAGACGCTGGAAAATAAAATTGATGGCGCGGTAGTGATGTTAGTCGATATTGATTCTCTAAAATCTAGTAGCGAGCAGATTAAAGTATCCCGTGATTATGCCGAAGCGATTATAAAGACGATACCGGAGCCTCTAATCGTGCTGGATAATGATTTGCGAGTAAACACAGCAAACCGTTCTTTCTATCAAACTTTCCAGGTTGTACAAGCTCAAACAGAAGATATAAGTATTTTCGCTCTTGGCAACGGTCAATGGGAGATTCCCCAGTTGCGAGTTTTGTTAGAAAAAGTTCTGCCTGAAAGTAACCAGATTAATAATTTTGAGGTGGAGCATACATTTGAAAAAATTGGACGCAAAATAATGCTGCTCAATGCTCAGAAAATCCGGCGAACAGACCAGCAAGAAATGATCCTGCTCGTTATTCAGGATATTACTGAACAGAAGTTATTTGAGCGACAACGCGAACAGCTACTGACTACTGAGCAGTCGGCTCGTACAGCAGCTGAAGTAGCCAACCAGACTAAGGATGAGTTTTTATCAATTGTTTCCCACGAACTCCGGAACCCTCTAAACGCCATGCTAGGGTGGACTCATATGCTCCGTAATCGTGAGTTTGATGCAGCCAAGACTGATCGGGCGCTGGAGGCAATAGAGCGCAGTGCCAAGGCTCAAGCTAAACTGATTGAAGATATCTTAGACACCTCACGGATTACGACAGGCAAGCTCGACCTTGACATCCAAGAAATCCCTTTAGCACCTGTGATTGAGTCTGCTATTGATGTTGCCCGTCTATCGGCGGGGGCAAAAAATATTCAAATAATAGCCGTACTTGAATCAGAGACAATAGAGATTTCTGGAGATCCCGATCGCTTACAACAGGTGATCTTGAATTTGCTTTCTAACGCCATCAAGTTCACCCCCGTTGAGGGACGAGTTACAGTCAAACTTGAGTGCATCGGCTCCCTTGCCAAAATTGAAGTGAGCGACACAGGTCAAGGTATTAGCGCTGACTTTCTCCCTTACGTTTTTGAACGCTTCCGTCAAGCCAATAGCAGCAGCACTCGCTCACAGGATGGACTTGGACTGGGACTATCGATTGTGGAGCATTTGGTAGAGTTGCACGGTGGCACGGTTAATGCCGAAAGTCCAGGAATTGGACAGGGATCAACATTCACCGTGCAGTTACCACTTTTAAACAGGGCAAACAGGGAGGAAACAAATCTTACTCCACCGCCCCATCACTCCATCAACCCAGCACTCCTGGAGGGGTTGCGGGTACTTGTCGTTGATGATGATGCGGGTTTACGAGAGTTACTAAAAACAATTCTTGAACAGTATGCAGCGCAAGTAACGGCGGTTAGTTCGGCAAAAGAGGCACTCAACACTCTTTCAGCAAATCCTGGAGAATACGATGTGCTGCTGTCAGACATTGGGATGCCGGAGGAAGATGGCTATATGCTCATCCGTCAAGTGAGAAAGCTTAGTGCAGAATTAGGGGGGCAGATTCCTGCCGCCGCTCTGACAGCCTATGTGAGAGGAGAGGAGCAAAGGGAGACTTTCAATGCTGGTTTTCAAAGGCATATTGCTAAACCAGTTGAGCCAGAACAATTAGTATTAGTTATCGCCGAGCTTGCTGGGATTAATCAAGTACAGGAGTGATACTACGACAATATAACTTACGAGCTTACTATTTGATTGCGTCCCTTTGCCTTGGCTGCGTAAAGGGCAACATCAGCAGTTTGATAAAGCGCTTGCAAATCCCTACCATCTGCTGGGTACTGAGATATCCCGCCACTGAAAGTCACCTGGAACTTCTCACCGCTAACGCTGGTAAACTCCTGCTGACGCATAATTTCTAGTAATTCTGTCAATCGAGCCTTGCTCTGAAGTCGAGTTGCATTATATAAGCCCACAACAAACTCCTCGCCGCCCCAACGACCTACCATATCTTCACTGCGGAAGGTCTGCAATAGCAGCGCCCCAAATCGACTTAGCACGCGATCGCCAGCGTCATGACCGTACTTGTTATTAACTTGATTAAAGTGGTCAAAATCCAAAATGATAAAGCACATTGGTTGACCTTGGCGCTGGGCTAGATGCAACAGGCGAGTGAGTTCTTGAATAGATTTGCGGCGATTAGCAATACCAGTTAAAACATCAGTCTCCGCCAGCTTACGGAAAATGAATGTTCGTTCTAGCCTATTTAGGACGCGCGCGATTAATTCTGGTCCTAAAACTGGCTTACTCACATAGTCATCTGCACCTGCTACGAATACGCCAGTCACAGTTTCTATATCACTGTGAGCAGATAGAAACAGTACGGGTAATTCACTCCAGTGTGGGTCATTTCGCACTACCCGACACAGGTCAATGCCACTTAGATTAGGCATTTCTATATCTAAAATCAGCAAGTCGGGGTTAGTCACCTCTAACGTAGTCCAAAAATGTTGGGGATTATCCAGCAGTGTTAATATAAATCCCCAAGGCGCAAGTATTGTGCGGAGAATATCTAGCATCTGAGGATCATCGTCTACGATCAAAATTTTTGCCTGAACAACTTTAGATTGCTGTAGCATCTGAGTAACTGTTGCCAATACTGAAGCAGGAAGTGCAGGTTTAGACAAAAAAGTTACCCCTAAACGAGCGACTTTTACCCGGTTAGCAAAATCTTCAACAGCCGTGAATACCAGCACTGGTAAATTCTGATTCCTAGTCGTCAGTTCTGCTAACAGATTTAGACCATTTTGGGCTAAACCATCAAAGCATAGATCGAGTAACACCACATCCGGGCATTTTCGGGCGATCGCATCTCGTGCTTGGGTAATATTTGTAGCTGCACGTGCTTGAATTCCCCAGATTGTAGCTTCCTTAATTAACTGTTCGCCCAGTTGAACATCATTATCCACAATTAACATTTGTAGCTGTTGCTTGACAGTAGTCTTCTTTTCAGCAGGTGGTTCACTTGTTGTAGTCGGTCGTTCTAGTTCTTGCCGCAACGCTACAACCAGTTGCAAAAGATGTTCAAGCTCCTCACTGAATTTAGCTTCATCTCGAAAAATCTGTTCAATTTCACGGCATAAACGCGAGGCTTCAGCAAAACCAAAGCTACCTAGCGACCCAACCAGCAAGTGGGCTTCCCCTACACTCTGTTGTCTCTCTCCTTGGGTTAAAGTACCTGCAACTAGAGATTTTATGGCTGATTCTAAGACTGTGATGCGACTTTCATACTGAGGCTTAAATCGCTCCCAAAGGGCAGCTAGTGAAGACGAGATTTGTGGTTGAGTCGAAGTTACAGAATCGCTAGTATCATCTTGGGAGCGAAGCATTACCACTGGCTGATGCTTAACTTCATTTTTCCCTAATTTAAGCCGATACCCCAGTCCATACACTGTCTCAATCAATCCATCAGCCCCAGTTTGCTTAAGTTTCTGCCGTAAAGTTTTAATGTGCGTTCTGACAGTATTCTCTAAAGGGATTTTTTCATCTGATGACCAAAGATACTCAAGCAGGAGACTTTGGCTAAATATCCGGTGACTGTTACGCAAAAGTAGCTCCAGTAGCGTATATTCTTTAGCAGTTAGATGCAAAAGCTCTCCATTGCAACTCACCCTACAACTACTGGAGTCAAGCTTGAGATTTCTTACCTCTATCACTGAGGAGCGAGCAGGACTGCCGCGACGAACCAAAGCCCGAATCCGAGCCAATAATTCATTGGTGTCAAAAGGCTTGACAAGATAATCATTAGCTCCAGCATCTAACCCAATGACTTTGCTAGTGCTACTATCCAAAGCTGTCAGCAGCAGAATTGGCGTGTCATTTTTGCCGTAGCGTAACTGTCTGCAAAATCTTATGCCATCTAGCTTTGGCAACACAACATCTAACAAAATTAGGTCATAAGCAAATGCTTGGGCAAGGGACAGCCCAGCCTGACCGTCCGTTGCTAAATCTACTAGATAATGATGCTCTGTAAGAGTATTCTTCAATACTGAAGCTGCCCCATCATCATCCTCGACTAGCAGAATTTTCATAGATAACTGTTAATCTTTGCTAGGTAAGTATTACGTTTCTTGACACATCTGTCCCTAGGAATATCCTTAAGCCACTCAGTAATAAGAGTTATAACTTTTCCTACTGAGTATCCGTGAAAACAAGCCAACAAGTAAGTTTTTCCAACTCAGATTTTGGTAGCAGTTAACTGAAGTTAAGTGCTACTTCAGATATATTTTAGAATAATCTAGTCACTCTTTCACAAAATCTTCACCTAGTTTTTTTATACTTGCATTCAAGTCGAGCTAACCAAGAGCTTCTGCTGTAAAACTCTAAGGACTCTTAATTTAGCTGGAATTGCTTAAGAAAAGCTTGGTAAAAATTACTCCAAGCAGCAGTACAAGGAACTGTTATCTATATTATTAAAAATCTTAATCGGCGATCATCAGGTGAATATCAGTAAAAATTAGTTTTGGTTTGACAAGTCTGTAAAGAGTTTTTTTTAGGCTCTGTTATTGATGATTTCTCCAACTATATTTTCTGTTTTTGTATCAAAATTACCAATCAAATTGAAGCTTTTTAAAATATATCTGCCACAAGAGAGTTAATCACCTTGAACAACAAAATATCAAAAATCTTAGTCGTCGATGATGAAACCAGCATTCGTCGCATCTTGGCAACTAGCTTGTCAATGGCTGGCTACGAAGTTGTAACTGCGGCCAATGGACTTGAGGCACTAGATATCTTCCATCAGGAAATTCCCGACCTTGTCGTTTTAGATGTGATGCTGCCCAAGCTTGATGGCTACGGTGTCTGTCAACACCTGCGCCAAGAGTCAAATATTCCAATTATTATGCTTACAGCGTTAGGAGATGTAGCAGACAAACTGATAGGACTAGAAATAGGGGCTGATGACTACGTTAGTAAGCCTTTCTCACTCAAGGAACTCGAAGCGAGAATCTGTGCCTTACTACGGCGAGTCGAAAAATCTGACACCTCTAGTATGCCAAAATCTGGAGTTGTCAACGTTGGCACACTGCAAATTGACACCAATAAGCGCCAAGTTTACAAGGAGAATGAGCGTATTCGCCTGACAGGCAGAGAATTTAGTTTGCTGGAAATGTTAGTTAATTGCTGCGGTAGAATAGTCTCCCGCTCTGAGATTATAGAAGAAGTCTGGGGTTATAACAAAGCTTATAATGTCGATACGCGGATTGTTGATGTTCATATCTCCCGCCTGCGCTTCAACTTGGAAAAAGATCCAAAAAACCCAGAGTTAATTCTTACAGCGCGAGGCATAGGCTACTTTTTTCCACGCCTTGTCCAATTAACGCACGCGTAAATAACACTAAGTTATCAAAGATTAATGACTTTAAAATCAAATGTCCTTGAGGACAAACAGCCACTTGCTCTCAATTAAACTACCGTAGCGTTCTTCGGTACAGTTCACGCCTTAGCAATGTTTGCTCCCTGGTTTTTTTTTCAGCTTTGGGCGTAATGATATTTTTCCACTGGTTATTTGGCAGTATTGGTATGTGCTTAGGGTATCACCGACTATTAACTCATCGCAGTTTTTCTGTGCCAAAGTGGTTGGAATATATTGTTACTCCTTGCAGGGCAAGAGTAACAATTTTTTGGGTTGCCACGCACCGGATAGATCACGCCTATACCGAGGATGAAGATAACGACCCTTATTCGGCGCGGCGGGGTTTTTGGTGGAGTCATAGGCTGTGGCTTTTTTACGTGCGTGACGAGTTTTTCAACTACTCTTGTTACAAAAAGTTTGCACCGGATTTAGACCGCGATTTCTATCACCGTTGGCTGAATCGTAACTATTTACTGCTGCAAATTCTCTTCGGAGTGCTGTTATATGGTTTAGGTGGGTGGGATTTTGTCATTTATGGGCTGTTTTTGCGATCGGTATTGCTCTGGCATAGCACTTGGTTGATTAATTCGGCAAGTCACCTGCGCGGATATCGTAACTTTTCTGTTGCTGATGGCTCCCGTAACCTATGGTGGGCTGCGCTCTTAACTTATAGAGAAGGTTGGCATAATAATCACCATGCTTGCCCAAATGTGGCGACCGGATAGAAGTGGTGGGAAATTGACATGACTTGGTGGGCAATTCAAGTTTTAAATATTTTTGGTTTAGCTAAAAAAATTGTATCTTTCTAAAGCTAAAGTAGCCACTGTCAAACAAGACTCTTAAGACTCAATTAACCTCTCAAATTGCGGACACTAGGAAAGAGCAGGAAGCGTAATGCGTCAGATAGACTTGTACTGGCAAAGGTAGAATTAGCGAAGCACATATAAATTATCAAAGGAATTCATGCCAGGACACGACATCATCGTTATCGGGACTTCGGCCGGCGGACTCAGAGCATTGGGTGCGATTTTTAGCAATCTACACACCCAAATCAATGCTGTCTTCTTTGTTGTTCAACATCTTGCCGCAGATCAGCCGAGTATTCTGCCGCAGATTCTTGAAGATGTGGGCTGCTTACCTGCCTCTCACCCAGCAGACGGAGAGAAAATCCAAACAGGGCGAATTTACATTGCTCCACCTGATCATCATTTGTTAGTCAATAGTGGGTTTATGCGTGTAGTGCGTGGGCCGCAAGAGAACCGATTTAGACCCGCCATTGATGCCTTATTCCGTTCCGCCGCTCGCACTTATGGTACAAGAGTTGTGGGTATAATTCTCACTGGCTATCTAGACGATGGCACCGTAGGGTTACAGGCGGTCAAGAAACGGGGCGGAGTTGCTGTAGTTCAAGACCCAAATGAAGCAGAGTACCCAAGTATGGCAAAAAGCGCACTGCGATATGTCAAGGTAGATCACTGCCTTCCACTTGCAGAAATTCCAGACCTCTTAGTACGTTTGGCGAAGATTCCCCCAGCAAAGGAGGAGTTGTACCCAGTGACTAAAGAGATAGAAATTGAATCAAATATTACTGAACAGGCAATAAACACAAAGGAGTTTTTGGAGAACGTAGAACAGATTGGGACTCGGACAACTTATGGCTGTCCTGAGTGTGGTGGTAGCATTTGGCAAATTGGTACCGAAGAACCGCTCCGCTTTCGCTGTCATATAGGGCATTCTTTTACTGCTGATATTTTCCTATCAGAGCAAACGCAGAATGTAGAGAATGCCTTGTGGTCAGCTGTTCGAGCGATGGAGGAAAAAGTAACGTTTTCGCGTCAAATGGCAGAGCGAATGAAAAATTACAATCTACAGCAAGCGGCAACAAAATATGAAGATCACGCGCAGAGCTTGGATGAAGAGGTATCGCTGATTCGGGAAATAATTCTTAACGGCTTTGCCACCAAACGTACCATTGCCGAAGACTATCAAGAGCCACAGGAGTAAAAACTCAGGTAACAAATTAATTATTTTATTTAAGTTAGCAGTTAGGTGGCATAATTTGAACTCCTACAACAGGGGTTTTCTGTCCTCACAAAGTTTTGCAACATAACCCGATATTATGATTGGAATATTTATCAATAGGTATGAGTTTGGAGTATTCATCTAATATTACCAACACTTGCTTGGGCAGATTGTTGGAGCAACAATTTGTGAGTCAGAATCACGCCAGTGCTGGTAACACCAAAAGCTAGAAAAGAACGCCTTGTTAACTTGTAAGACATAAAGAAGTTTGATAAGTTTTGTAGTTAGCTTAAAGTCTCAACGTAAATTTCAGATAAAGCCTTGGTTAAAAAATGGAGAGAGCTTTGCAAGTGATATTAAATTCAAGCTCTTTGCCATATTTTGCGAACTTTGAGTTTAAGAAGGAGAAGGTTATTATGTTTTGCGAAAGATAGGCAACTGTTATTCCTCTTTTGTCACTCTGAGTAAAAAAAAACAAACTAAAACTTGAAAAAGCTTGTATTGTATATCTTTTACCCTTTGTTTTCTAACATCGGAGTTGATTTGTAGCCGTTTTGCCCAAAGCCTTATCTAACGCAGGTTCTAAATTTTACTCTCCTGAAAGTGACAAAAGAGGGTTATTTGTCTCAAACAAGCACTAAGTGAATTGATCCTTTCTCTGCGGGTAGCTGCCACTGTAGAGGGTATATTTCTGGCAGGAGATGGCTATTCCTGCTCTTGATAGTAATTCAGCTTAAGTATTTTTTCAAAGTCTTGCTTAGTCATTTATGAACTCCCCTCTTCCACTTTATGGTCTTTTGATTTAAATGTCTTTACTGGCTAAAATCTAAACTTCTTTTGTGAGATTACTGTAACGAAAAAAAACTATATGTAGAAATAAGTTAAATAGCATTTGACAAATAATCTTCGCCTGATGTGCAACTATTATCTTTAGATAATTTCAGAAAGATTCAACTAATGTTAGCAAAAAAGAAAAGAAGAAAGAGCCTATTTGTTCTACTTGCCATCACTGTTAGCCTTTGTTTATTGATACTGTATGCTTTTGTTATTGAGCCAAATCGTTTTGTTGTTACACGTTATCAACTTAATCAACAATTTGCTTCTAAAGACAATGTTTTTAAGATTGTCCAAATCAGTGACCTCCACCTCAAAAAATTTAATAATCGGACTCAACATATTGCCGAGCAAATTAATAAACTTAACCCAAATGTTGTACTGTTTACCGGAGACTCGATTGATAAAGTCGAGCAGCTTGATGGATTTGAGCGCTTTTTGTCGTTCCTTAACAAGCAAACAGCTAAGTATGCAATTATGGGTAATTGGGAATACTGGGCAGGTGTTGATTTAAAACGTTTGACCCAAATCTATGCTAATCATAATTGCCGCTTATTAATTAATGAAAGCATTTTACATAATTATAGCGATCGCTCTATATTGATTACAGGATTAGACGATTTAGTTAGCAAACCCGATTTAATCAAATCACTCCAAGGTGTTCTCCCTCAACAAAACCATTTATTACTTGCTCACTCACCAGCATATCGAGATTCATTTTCAAGGGATGAGTTAGCAAAAATAGCACAATACAAACCACAATATATGCTATCAGGGCATACCCATGGCGGACAATTATCATTATTTGGCTTCGCTCCTTTACGTCCCAATGGTAGCGGGCGTTATGTCAGTGGTTGGTATCGAGATGGTGCGATCGCCCTGTATGTATCGCGTGGGCTAGGAGTTTCGATCTTACCAGTGCGAATAGGTGTAGTTCCAGAAATTAGCTATTTTGAGTGGTTTCTAAAATAATTATTACCAAATATTGATTTAGGAAACAGGGTTGTATTGTAAGAAAATGAAAACTACCTGTATATGCAATTATTCTTCCTTGTAATTTCAAAACATAATTTATTTTATAGCTTTATTTTTTTGAAAATTAAAAGGCGCTCACTTTTTCGATTTTGAAATATAAATATTTTGCGGATTATTTTAACTAACAGCTAATAAAATGAAAAACTTAGTACATAATTAAACTCTACATTTAGCGTTTGATTGTCTATTGTTACAAATTATTGAAAACAATTTTTTTTGCAGTGCAACTGGGTTTAAGGATTTATCAGATGCAGTAAAAGTGTTTTTGAAGGAATTATTTTAGCCTATCATTTCTTTCACCACAATCCTTAGAAAATCCTATTGCACTAAAACTGAGCGAATTATAGCAGATCCTTGAAACTTTTTCGTTATATTCCCCAGATTGAGACGGATAAATCCCAGCAAAATCTTGATTTGGAGCAATTGGCTGAAACAGCAATTTTTCAGCAGGTCGATTAGCAAATTTTACTTGTTCTCTAGATTCATTTTGAGTGTTGTATGCTAAGGTCGCTTCTCCGTAAACTGCCTCTGATTGTTTCAAAGAGATTCCTGGGTCAACTCCTTCAACTGTGCGAAAATTAGAATTTTCGGTAAGCAACAATTCAATGGAGTCTGAATTAGCAAAAGTTGTCTTTGCAGGATAAAGAATGTAGTATGGTATTTTTCCAGATTGGCTGATTGAGATAGCATCAAAATCTACTATAAAAGGCGAGACTAAGTAGGCGGCTGCAATAAAATGTAAGATAAAAGGGATGTGTTTTCTGTACTGAGACAATTTTCCTAATGCCTGCTCCCATCCGGATAGTTTTAACAGAGGAAGAAGACCGTACATTATTGGAATTGCGAGTAGCTACCAGTGTGCCACAGAGGACAAGAGATCGCGCCCATATGTTGCGCCTAAACGCGCAGGGGTGGAATACGCCTGCAATTGCAGAAATTTTTGAGTGTCATGAGCATACCGTAAGAGCCACAATTCGGCGCTGGCAAGCAGATGGGTTAAGTGGTTTGTGGGAAGCGCCAGGGGGCGGAGCAAAGTGTAAATGGTCAGAAACCGACTTACAATACCTAGAGCAGTGTTTGGAGAAAGAAGGGCGCACATATAACAGTCTCCAACTAGCGCACAAGTTATCCCAGGAGCGACAGGTAAAATTAAGTCCTGACCGCTTGCGACAAAAGTTGCAAAAAAGGGCAATAAGTGGAAACGCACACGGCACAGTCATCGAGCCAAGCAAAATCCTGAGTACAAACTACTCAAACAAGCGCAGTTAGATGCGCTTCTGTCAGGTGGAACAATTAGGCGGTGTTGAACTGATGTATCTTGACGAGTCCGGTTGTTGCCTCTGGAGTCCAGTCAGTTACAGTTATAGCCGCAAAGGCGAACAAAAGCGAACCCTTGCAGACTGACCGACGTAACGGACGTATCAGCATTTTAGGTTTATGGCAACCAGATAAAAGCTTTAAGTATGCCTTAGCTTGTGGGAGTTTCAAAGTAAGAAAGTTACATCAAATTCATTGATTGGATTGCAGAACTGGCTCTTGAAACTTTTAGAACCACCGGACGGATGACCGTAATCGTACAAGATAATGGTTCACTACATAAAAGCAACAAAACTTGCCAACAGTGGCAACGCTGGCAAGCACAGGGTTTGTTTCTGTTTTTCCTGTCTCCTTATTGCTCCGAAATGAATCGAATTGAAGAACAATGGCATCAACTCAAAACTCACGAAATTGTCGGGCGGATGTTTGAGGATGAATATGATTTAGCCCTTGCCATCATGGATGGAATGGAAGCTCGGAGTGTTAAAGGTGGTTATACACTGGAACGTTTTAAGTTTAATTCCGCCTGACTACTTAAACACTTAAACCGATGATTGCAGCTACCCTTAATTCAATATGCTAGACCACCCCAAAGTTAACAGCATGAACAAATTGCTGCACCAAAATAATCCTAAAAGCCACAGTAACGAACTCATTAATTTCGGACTCGATAAATTTACAGCCGCTTTATGTATGAGTTTTTGTCCTTGCCAAAGTTGCCAAAGGCGAAACACGGTATAAACTGTGCCAATTGTTACTACTAAACTTGGCGCTCCTGTACTGCTAGATACTTGCTCCGTTATAATTTGAACGAGCAGTACAAACAAGTAAAAACCTAAAATCTTTCGATCCTGGGGATTTTTGAACCATCTTAACCAAGCTATGGTAGGGATAATCAAACCGAGAGCGATCGCTAATCCTAGCCAAACTCGAATAAAGTTGCCTTCAGTATTGCTGTACTGAATGTTTTGCTGAATGGGCAACACTCCAGTCATTGTCAGCCAGCCCACAGAAATTGTTAGCAATGTGACAGCTAGGACAAAGGAAAGCGTTATTTTCCAGTTCATATTCAGAGAACATACTGCACCGCTTACCCTAAAACTTTTAAGCAAAAGTTACGTCTGTCAAAAGAATGAGATAAGTTGTGAATATCAAAGTAGCAAGAGCGGATGCGAATTCATCCGCAAACCCCCAATGAGGGAGTTATCGATAACCCTACATTCTTCGTCCCCCAAGGGCAAAATTGAATCAGGATTTCCCGCCACAATTCGACTATAGCTCACCACTTGCCACCATTTGAATAATGCGAGGAATTCCCGGATCGAAACCTCCCATATCCCAAGACAAAGGATCGGTTGGATCTACCAAGGTTAATTGGTAAGGTGCAAGAGTGACATACACCGCTTTGATATCTGGGTTAATCTTCTTACGGTACTGCGCTAAAGCTTCCGAGGGGTGCTTATTTCCTGCCCAACTTTCTGAATCTGTCCAAAAGCAAATTACATCGGCTTTGAACTTATTTTTAATCATCCAGTCGTAAGCAATAGAAGCATCTGTTCCACCGAAGTTTTGATTAGTAGACTTTTTCAACGCCGAACCAAACGTATCTTTGGCGGTAATTCCCAAGTAACGAAAGTCGTTAGCAAAACCACGAATTTCGTAGTTTTCCTCAGCTTTAGCCGTTACTAAAGCCATCGCTGTAGCAATCTCGCAGCAACTCAAACCGACGGAATCTACTACCCCCGAAGACATCGAACCCGAAACATCTACAGCGTGCATAAACACTTTACCAGTAGGTTCTACAACCTCAAAAGACATTTCTAACGCCTTTTCTAAAATGTCTACAATCCGAGCTACAGGTTGCCAAGTTTTTTGACTGCGTCCAAGTTTTCCCCCAGACTTGTAGGTTTTTAGCGCTTTGAGAACATCAATAGGGTGGATGCGCCCACTTCGCAGACGATCTTTACTATTTAACGTTGCTTCGAGACGCTTTAAGTTAGCAACTCCATCGGTTCGCAATACGTCTAATTGCGTTAACGAACCCAAGTTACGCAACATTGCACCAATGGGCATTTCTTCAAACAACAATTGCCATGCAGCTTTATTCATTTTGCCTACAGGTGCAGCCATTTCATGAGTCAAGTGTCCTTGAGAAATAGCTTGCTGAGTTTGTTCGGGATTGCGTTTTAGCCATTCATACCACCAAATCTGAGCAAGAGCAGGTGTAGGAATTTCTTTAGGCAATTCTGTCCATCCTTTTACTACCCACTCAAACAACTGGCGGTGTTCCTCCGTAGGTGGCTTGACGTGAAATAATCGTAAAGCATCTCGGTGAGTAAAACCTTGACGTTGTTGATACTTCAATAGCTGGTAAGCCAAGCCTTTGACATCTTCCCGCGATAGCCAAGTTTTGCCCGATTCTCGCACCACTTTACCAAAGCCGCGCATAGATTTTGTATAGCTCAACCATTCGTAGAAATGGCTACCAGTACGGATAACTGTAGAAAATATTTCTTGAAAAGCTTGTTTTGCTTCAGAGCTTTCGCCCATAGAGAGCAGCACCAAAGCCAAAATAGGAGCGCTGTTATTAATTGAGCGACCATCACTAGCATAGACAATTTCTTCAGCTACGCGGGTGGGATTAGACGCGATCGCACTAATCAACACATTAACAAAATCATCAGTCAATTCTTTTTTCCCAGCGTAGTAAGTGCTTTTCGCCGTACCAATCAGCAAGCAGCGACGCAACATACCCCAAATGCCAGTATCAAACGCATAGCCGCCAGAACGTCCTTTAATCATCTCTATTTCCCGTCCAGGAATAGGTTGATTTTGGGGATTTCCCGACTTTTTCTTGGTAAAAAAGTTGTAATTCATTGTGTATTCTCAGCCTTTGCAGGCAAAATATAGTCGGCTGGCGGTACGGGAGTTGAACCCGCAATCTTCCGGCTTACAATAACCCTCAATTTTCGGTCTTAAAAGACAAGTTATTAATCAAGGATTGCCGGATGCTCTGCCAATTGAGCTAACCGCCAGATATAGTTTTATAAAATGTCTTTAAGTGATTTTTGGTGTAGCAGAGCAGGATTTGAACCCGCGACTTCAAGGTTGCGATAATCCTCAATTCTTCGGTCTTTACAGACAAGTTATGAATAGCGAAAAGTCTGTGGGGAAAGTTTCCTTCCACAGAGCTTTTTAAGAGAAGGCTGTTTTATGCTTGCGCTCTACCAAACTGAGCTACCTGCCACAAGTTTTTGTGAATTTGTCATAGTTATGATGTTTGTTTTTTGGTGTAGCAGAGCGGGAATTGAACCCGCACCCCCGGCGAATTAAGGTGTTTATTTTTCAACGATAACCCTCGATTCTGCGTCCTTTTCAGGCAAAAGTTGGCGCTCTACCAATTGAGCTACCCGCCACAAGTAATTAAATCCTCATCCCTAGATATCAATCGTTTCGCCAAAAACACTTGTGATGATTCGGTGAAACGCTTTGTATTACAAATGTAGTATAAATGTTCTTAATTGTCAAGAGTTGGGGAAATAATTTTAGGTATTTGGCTTAAAATCGCTACGTAGATTAAAATTCTGGGTATGAGACAAGAAGTCGCCCTGACTAGGACAATTACTTAGGAAACTTCTCTACCGCAGCGATTGTAGCGACCAAAACTTAGCCGAATGCCCGCAACAACTGAAACACCTTTGCTAATAATTTTTGCAGTCTGGGGCTTTTTTCATAGTTTTGCTGAGTTAGAGCAAAAGCTGCATTACTGTTTAATTCTGACAAAGTAGGGTAGATATGAATGCCGCTTAGAGCGGATATTTTGAGGTTGTGAGACATGGCTAAAACAATTTCAGCAATTAACTCCCCCGCCGACTCTCCCACCAAGTGAGCGCCCAGAATTTGACCGTTACGCCGGACAATAATTTTGGCAAATCCCATCGTTGCAGCTTCAGCTTGAGCGCGGTCTACATCAGCATATTCTTGTTTAACTACTTGCACATCATCCCCGTAATGCTCTCTTGCTTGTTGCTCGGTTAATCCCACCCGCGCCAATTCTGGGTCAGTGAAGGTCGCCCAAGGAATTACCCGGTAATCAGCTTTAATTACAGGTAAAAACAACGCATTTTTTAAAACAATATTGGCTTCGTAGGCAGCAACATGAGTAAATTGATAGCCGCCGATTACATCACCACAGGCATAAATGCAGGGATTAGTAGTTTGAAGGAGGGCATTGACGCGGATACCTTTTTTACTACCAGAATTACCATACCCAGCTTCGCCTTTTTGTCGCATTTCTACCCCTGCAACTTCAAGGTTAAGGGATTCAATATTAGGTTGTCTTCCCGCAGCAACTAATATTTGGTCTACTTCTGCTATTTTTTCTCCTGCCGCCCATAGTACCTTTTTACCGTTAATAACTTCTACTCGTTCAACGCGCGTTTTGGTGAGGACGCGGATATTTTCAGCAGCAAATTGAGTTGCAACTACTTGAGCAACTTCGGGGTCTTCTTGGGGTAAAAGGCGATCGCTCCCTGCAATAATAATAACTTCAGAACCTAGTCTAGAAAGGGCTTGACCCAATTCGCAACCAATTGGGCCGCCACCAATTACCGCTAAAGTTTCTGGACGATCAGTAATTGAGAAAACTTCTTCGTTGGTAATATATCCTGCTTCTTTAAGCCCAGCAATAGCAGGAATGGCGGGCCTTGAGCCTGTCGAAATGACAAAGGCTCTAGCTTTAATACTTCTGCCATTAATTTTAAAAGTATGACGATCTATAAATTCTCCATCACCAAAAATTACCTCTGCGCCCAATCCTTCAAAGCGTTCTGGGGAATCGTGGGGTTCAATATTTGAGATGACCTTTTGCACATGGGCGATCGCTTTACTAAAATCAATAGATATATCATTGCTATAAATGCCAAATTTTCCGGCGTTTTTCACCTGGTAAGCCAAACGAGAAGCATGAATCAAAGATTTACTCGGAACGCAGCCGTACCACAAGCAATCGCCGCCCAAACGATCCTTTTCTACTAACGCTACCTTAGCTTTGAGGGCGGCGGCGACCCCTGCAACCACTAATCCACCAGAACCGCCACCAATAACTACTAAATCGTATTCCACAGCCATGATGTTACCTAATACATCTTCTTTATTCCTAGCTTATTCCCAGGCGAAGTCGCATTAAGCTACTCTCTGCAAGTATTAGCCTTTCCTTAAAGTTCCTTTATCCTGCATTTAAAGAGATTGCCGTAATTTGGGGGTTAAAGCCTGACTTAATGATTTATGCAAAGCAACAGACCATCGCCAAAAAAGACCCCAATATTAAATGACAACATCTCTCGATTGCTTAGAAGTGGGGATTTTGTACCTAAAAAGTTTGAAGGTAGCGATCACTTTTAGCACTGCCACAGGCGATCGCTCTCTAATAATGATAACGAGCCTGTAGAAAGTCTACTCTATCCTGTTTTACCCGATAGATAAGCCTATGTTCTAAATCGATTCGCCGCGACCAAGTATCAGCGTCCAAGTGCTTAAGTGGTTCCGGCTTGCCTATTCCCTCAAATGGATGCTGCATCACATCCGTAACTAAAGCAAAAATTTTGTCCGCTTTGTTAGGATTAGTTTTGTACCACCAACCTAAGTCATCCTTGAATTGCGGACTGAAATCCGGAAATCTTACAGGTAATGCAGGTGGTGGTGGAAGATCAACCTTCTTCTTTTTCTGCGCCAATCCCTAACTCCTGTTTTAAGGACGCGATCGCCTGTTCAATGGTTACTGGTGCTAAAATTTCCTCATCTCTTGATCTAGACCATTGCAAAGCATTAAGCAGACGCGCAGCATTTTGAGGACTTCGCAAAAGATAAGCCGTCTCTCTTAGACTTGTAAGCTCATCTTCGGCAATCAATGCCACATTTGGCTTATTACGACGCTCAATAATAATAATTTCTCGCTCATCCACAACCTGGTCTAAAAGATGTGCCAAATTTTCACGGGCTTTAGTATAGGTAGTTTGCATAATTACTTTAATATATGTACAGACTTACTGTACATATTATCACAAAAGGGGCGTATTAAAGATTTTGCTAAGTTTACTATCGCCTAAACGATGCTTTTCTATTAACGCCACCTTAGTTAAGGGCGGCGACTCCCGCAACTACTAATCCCCTAGAACCACCGCCAATAACTACTAAATCGTATTCAACGGCCATAGTTATC
This sequence comes from Chlorogloea sp. CCALA 695, assembly GCF_003003885.1. GTDB lineage: Bacteria > Cyanobacteriota > Cyanobacteriia > Cyanobacteriales > Chroococcidiopsidaceae > Aliterella. Next base: position 58,343 of record NZ_PVWN01000024.1, read on the forward strand.
ACCTTCGATCACAATACTTTTATTTTTAGCTCATTCCAAGATGCGATCGCACTTGTTAGCAAGTATTAGCCTTTCCTTAAAGTTCCTTTATCGTGCATTTAAAGAGATTGCCGTAACTTGGCGTTAAAGCTTTATTGAGTGACTTATGCAAAGCAATAGACCCAATCGAAAAAATCCCCCAATATTAAACGACAACATCTCTCGATTGCTTAGAAGTGGGGATTTTGTACCTAAAAAATTTGAAGGTAGCGATCGCTTTTTAGACATAATCTCTTGGAACATCAAGTTTTTCAACGACAGAGATCCCAGGCGCGTCGAAAATATCCGGATTATTATGCAGGAGTTGAACGCTGATGTTTTTGTCTTGCAAGAGATTGAAGATGGCGCTCTTGATGTAATTGCTGATATGCTGACCACTTCCGGCGCAGGACTGTATAAAACTGCTTACGGGACAACAGGCGGCGATCAAAGAGTTGCTTTTGTCTACGATATGGAGTGGGTGAAAGCTTCCACAGATATAGAAGAACTTTTTGCCTTAGAAGACTTAATGGTGCAAGTTGGCGATACAGAAAAAGTTGTATTTCCCAGGCTACCGCTATCTGCTACTTTCACCGCCTACAAAGAAGACGAGCCTTTCGATTTCAACTTGGTAGGAGTGCATTTAAAATCTCAGCGTGGTGGCGGTCAAGAACAGCGCATCGCCGCCGCTAATCGTTTAGCTGAATGGATACAAGAGGAAGCTACGGACGAAGATGTAATTATTGCTGGAGATTGGAATGCTCCCCCCGAAAGACCAGAATGGGAACCACTGCGGCAATTAGAAGCTGAGGGAGAGCTTAAGTTTATAAGTTTTAACAAAAGTGGGGATGCTGAACCAAGCTACTTATCGGTAGGTAATAGGCGATCGCGTTTAGATTTGATTGTAGTGTCTTCTAGCGTTCCCGAAGCTGATATTCAACAAACTGCGGCGGTAGTCAATTGGAATGTTTTGTTAGAAAAAGGCAGTTCAGCGCAAACAAAAGCCACGTTAGAAAGCTTAATTGAAAATATTAGCGATCATCTTCCCATACTAGCCCGGTTTTATTTTAGCGATACTGATTGAGGAGTTGTCCAAAAATTTTCAGCCTCATTTCATCTAAAAGTAATCGCAGAGGTCGCCGACAAGTGCTGAGACACTGTAGGCGATCGCAGTAATAATACCTAGACTCATTAGTTAAAACCTTTTATTTGAGCTAAAACTGTCTATATAGCCCTCAGTACCCTTATTTCCAACTATTAGCAAAGAATTTAACATAAAGATAATTTGCCTAGAGCTTTGCCGCAGATACCCGCAATCTAAATTACTTCAAATTAGCTATATTACTTTTTGCTTTTATTAGTTGAAAATACTTAGCGTAAAAACACAAATAAATTATTTATAAGTATTGTTTATGTATATCTACTTACAAGTAAATAAGTTATTTTGCAAAGCTGTTGAATACTGGCGTTTCTACACCTAAATTGAAGTGCAACATAAATTTTTTGCTGTTATATAGGCAAACAATAATTTTAAGGTTAAAGTTTATAGGGAACTTAAATATCAAGCTTATTTGATTTTAGATTTTTAGGAAAGAATCTAAAATTAACTTCTCAGTAAAAAATACAGGATTTAGTAATGATAAATTGGTCGTCCCGGATTCCTTATCCTCGGTCATGGATAAGTGCAATCTTTTTATGTTTAATTTTATCTGGTTTAGTAAAAGGAGCAGATAAAGTTTTGAAAATCGGCTATTATTTGACTCGGCATCTGCCGAGATTAGATGCCATGTTTGGACTAATTACTATATTATCGCCTATTTTATTTATTGCAATTATTCACCACTTTCTTAACTTATTACTAGATGTTCTCTTGCCAAATAACGAATTATTAAAACTAGATAAAGTCCAAGGTTGGAATCCTGGTTTAATTAGCTGGTGGAAAGGCTTGTACAGTTGGCTAGTTATATTTCTAGCAACAATAATCACCATTGGAGTTTTAGATTTTCTTGTTATTGATGTTAGTTCAGTTAGGTATTTGTATCACGGCAGTCGCGATAATTTGCTAGTTTCAATAATAGTGATTATTTGGGTTACTACTGCCGCTTATCTTTATCATTTTGAACATTTAGTAAAGCGTTCGGTAATTGCTACTGCTAAAAGCCAGTAAAAATAGCAAAGTCAGAAAGACAAAGTAGGATGCGCTTTATATAACTTGATATTTATATAGGAAAGTAATAACATGAGTGCTAAAATTGCGCCGACAAATTTTATAAATGACTTAGATCGAGTATCTCAATCGCGTTTGCAGGTATCGCAAAGCCTTTATGCAATCGCCCAAACTCTAGAAAAAGCAGAATTAGAGGGCGAAAAACAATCGGGAAAGCTAGAATTATCTAGAGATATAGAAGATATAGCTAAAGCAAGTATTGCCTTGCGTAATGGGGTTTTTAGGCTGTTAGTATTGGGCGATATGAAGCGAGGTAAAAGTACATTTTTAAATGCTTTAATTGGCGAAAATTTATTACCTAGTGATGTTAATCCTTGTACGGCAATATTAACGATTTTGCGGTACGGGTTAGAAAAAAAAGTAACGGTTCACTTTAATAATGGTACTAGCCCAGAAAACTTAGATTTTAAAACTTTTAAGCAGCGCTATACTATTGATGGGTCAGAAGCAAAAGAACTAGAACAACAAAAAAAACTTGCTTTTCCTGAAGTTAGTCATGCGGTAGTTGAGTATCCTTTATCATTACTAGAAAAAGGCGTAGAAATTATTGATAGTCCTGGCTTAAATGATACAGAAGCCCGAAACGAATTATCTTTAGGTTACGTTAATAATTGCCATGCTATTTTGTTTGTAATGCGTGCTTCTCAGCCTTGTACGCTTGGAGAACGCCGTTATTTAGAAAACTATATCAAAAGTCGAGGTTTAACAGTTTTCTTTTTAATTAATGCTTGGGATCAAGTAAAAGAAAGCTTAATCGATCCTGACGATAAGGAAGAATTAGCGGAATCTGAAGAAAAATTACGCCGAGTTTTCAAAGCAAACTTAGCTGAATATTGCCAAATAGACGGATACGATGTTTATGACGAGCGAGTGTTTGAAGTTTCTTCAATTCAGGCATTACGGCGACGATTAAAAAATCCTGATGCTTCCTTAGAAGGTACTGGATTTACTGAATTTATGAGTGCTATTAGCACTTTTTTAACTAAAGAAAGAGCAGTTTCGGAACTCAGACAAGCAAGAACTTTAGCACGGCTTGCTTACCAACACGTCAACGAAGCAATCGAACGCCGCGTACCTTTGTTAGAACAAGATATTGAGGAGTTAAAACGGCGGATTGATTCGGTAGAACCAGAATTTGATAAGTTGACAGATATTAGCAACCAATTTCAAACCGAAATTAGAACAGTTAAGCAACAAAAAGCACGAGAAGTTGCTGATGCTTTTCGCACTTATGTTCTCAATTTAGGCGATACTTTTGAGTCAGACTTTCTGCGCTATCAGCCCGAATTGAAATTTATGGACTTTTTAGATAGAGGTAAACGAGAAGCTTTTGAAATGGCGCTTAAACAGGCTTTTGAAAAATATCTTCATGACAAGTTAGCAGCATTTAGCGTTATTGGCGAACAACAAATGAATGCGGCTTTTGGGCAATTATCGCAAAGTGCGGCTCATTATGGCGCTTCTTACAGCAAAGTTACCGACAAAATTACCGAAAAACTTACTGGGCAAAAAGTTCAAATAGGTAGCGCTGCAACAGAAGATAATTCCCCAAGTTGGGCAAAATGGGCAATGGGTTTAATTTCCCTAGCTTCTGGTAATGTAGCAGGAGTCGCCCTTGCTGGGGTAGGTATGGATTGGAAAAATATCATGCTCAATTTAGTTGCGGTAATTGGGATTGGTGGTGCGATCGCAACTTTTTCGGGAATTATTTTAGGCCCAATTAGTTTAGCACTTCTGGCTTTGGGAATTGGAGCTATGCAAGCCGATAGCGCTCGTCAGCAATTGGTTAAAGCCACAAAAAAAGAGTTAATCAAATACTTGCCCCAAGTAGCACAAGAGCAATGGCAACCCGTTTATGATGCCGTGCAAGAGTGTTTTGAAGCTTACGAAACAGAAGTGAATGCAAGAATCAATGATGATATTAAAGCGCGCAAGTCTGAGTTAGAAAACTTGAGCGTTCAAAAAGCATCCCACGAAATTGATCGCGTTGCAGAGTTAGCACGGTTGAGAATGTTGGAAAATAACATCTCTGACGAAGTTAAGAGCGTTGAGAGCGCTTATCAACATCTTTTGTCAGCCTAAAACTGTATGCAAGAAGTTAATGTTACACAGGCTTTAAAAGCAGCGATTGGATTGTTAGACAAGGAGCAGTATTCGCAGTTGCGTAAAGATGCAATTTCTATTTGCGACTATGTGGCAAATCCTGTCTATCAAATTGCTGTATTCGCCCCTTTTAACTACGGTAAGTCAACGCTGCTAAATGCTATGCTTGGTAGCCGTACTTTGCCAATCGATCTAATTCCGACAACGGGTGCGGCAATTCGTGTTGGTTATGGAGAGGAGTTGCAGACGCGGATTATTCTAACTGATGGTACAGAAATAAGCAGTCGCGGTACGCAGATTTTACAAGAATACGCCTTATTAGACGAGCAACGATGTATGCGGAGCGATGTTGCATCAATAGATGTTTTTTATCCTCATCCTTTCTTGCAAACCGGGGTAGAATTGCTTGATTTGCCTGGTACAAACGATCGCCAAGTTCAAGACGATCTAGTACGCGATCGCTTATTAACCGCCGATTTGGTAGTACAGGTACTAGATGCGCGTAAGCTGATGACTTTGGGAGAGCGAGAAAACTTGCGCGATTGGTTGCTGGATCGAGGAATTACAACAGTAGTTTTTGTCGTTAATTTTCTCAATTTATTAGAATCTGACGAGCAAAAAGAAGTATTCCACCGCTTGCGATTTGTGGCTGAAAGTTTCCGCTCTCAGCTACCGCCAGGAATTAGTAACTTGTATCGCGTTGATGCTTTACCTGCTTTAAGATCCAGGCTCAAAGGAGATGTAGCGGCGGCTCAAATTAGCGGGCTTTCTACCTTTGAATCGGCTTTGCAAAGTATAGTAGCGGTGCAAAAAGAGCAGATCGATCATCGTTTATCGCGTGTAGAAGAAATTGCCTCTCAAGTAAAAACTGCTCTAGAAGCTAAGAAACAAGCGATTTTAGTAGAAATAGCCGCCGCCAAAGCAAATCATCAATCAAAAATTGACATCAAACAAAAAGCCGAAACTTTAATTAAACAAGGTTTTCAAGCAAGTAGCAGCAAGTTTCAAAGCTGGCTATATTTACCAAGCTTATTAGAGCGCCATCAAGGGGAATTTGTTTTAGCTTTACAACAAGGCAACTTTGATAATTGGCAAGAACAATTTAAGTTAGCAGTTTTAGAACATCAAAAGGCAATTAGTCAATGGATTGATCAAGCTTGCGATTTTTTTAATACCAAGCATCCTGACAAACTAGCAATTTCTTTTCCTGTTGCTCCTCAACTCTCTATCCTGCAACCGCCAGCAACTAAAGCAAGTAGTAACGATATTACACCAGTTGCGATCGCAACTGGTTTTGGCTGGCTATTAGGTGGCCCTGTCGGTGCGGCGGTAGTGGGTGGTGTAAGCTATATTTTGAACCAAACGGGGGAACAAGAAAAACCCGAATCAACGGGCGATTATCAACAACAAATTACTCAAACTTATACTGTTGCTGCCAAAAATTATTTAACTTATTTTAGTAAAGATGCTTTTACAACGCTTTATCAGTATGAAAAATTAGCCATTCAATCTATTGAGTTTCAAAAAAATAAAGAATCTTTAGAAGTAACTAAACAAAATTATCAGGTGCAGTTAATAAATAATTTATTAGAAATGTTATGAATAGTTTTGAAGCCTGGGAGATTGAGGCAGACTTACAAAAATTAAAAACTCAAATGCGTAATCCTCAAGCGAAAGTAAATCCTCCTGATGCTCAATATACTCCGCCAACTAGTGACAGTAAAACAGGAAAAAAATATCTATCGCAGGAGATTGAGGAAGAATTAGAGCAGTTAAAAGCCCAAATGCGTGATCCTCAAAGTCAGACAAATAGCCCAAATGCTGCATACACTCCACCTGTAAACGATAAAAATAAAGTATTTTATGAAATCCTAGAGATTAAAAGTGGTGCTTCTAAAAATGAAATCAAACAAGCCTACAAACGTCTAGCTAAGAAATGGCATCCCGATGTATTTTTTAATGAACCTCAACGGCAATTGCAAGCTCAAGAAAAATTTAAGAAAATTATCGAAGCTTATAAAAAGCTATCTGCTTGTTAATTTGTAGAAATTAGCTCAAGTTAAGTAACCTCCAGTTAGTTAACTTCTAAGCATATTGCTGGTAACATAACCTAAAATTACTTTAATTATGGATTTATCAATTCAAGCGCTGCGCCGTTGTTGCGCGTCTTTACTCCTATATCAATCTGTCTTAACTAATCCTGTTGGAAAGTCATTTATCGAATTATTGCAAGCGTTGCATCAAATTGAACTAATGCAAGCTATGCGTCATAGCGATATTGATGAAATTGCTGCTATTGAAGCTTATGCTACGTGGTTTAAGGCAATTTCTCAAACTAACCAAAGTTGGCAAGATTTTCTCATTACTCAAATCCTGCTAAATGACAATCCTTTCTCTAAACAAGTTCAGCATACCGATTTAGCTAATTTACCACCAGCATTAATCGCCGCTACAAAGCAAGATTTGCAATCTTTGCAGCTACTCTATCAATGTAGCAGCGACTTATTAAGCGAATGGGTGCGCTCGGCTACTAATTTTGCTCCGGTTGTTTGGGATTACCAATCGCCAACTCAAACTAAGCTACAACAGTTGGATAATTGGGCAGATGGTTTAGAAGATTTAGCCGCCTATTATCAGCAGTATGGTACAGGTTTATTTGCACAATACCAGGCTTTACGCTGGCAATCAGGGCAGCTTGTGGGTATAAATACTCCCGACCCCGTGGAAGTAAATCAACTGGCGGGTTACGAGTACCAGCGCGATACTTTAATTAAAAATACAGAGTTTTTACTCGCAGGTTATCCAGCTTTGCACGTCTTACTCTACGGTAGTCGCGGTTCGGGTAAATCTTCCTTAGTTAAAGGATTGCTGCATGAATATCAAAGTCGCCAACTGCGGATAATTGAAGTTGCTAAATCGGACTTGCAAGCATTACCAACCATTTTGGAGCAGTTGCACGGCGCTGTACAGAAGTTCATTATCTTTGTAGACGATTTATCATTTGAGGAAGATGATGATGCTTTTAAGGCTCTTAAAGTGGTGCTGGAGGGCAATTTAACCGCCCGTCCCCAAAATGTAGTTGTCTATGCGACTTCTAATCGGCGACACTTAATTAAAGAATTTTTTGACGATCGCCCTACACCAAGAAATAGCGATGAAGTCCATGCTTGGGATACAATGCAGGAAAAATTATCTTTTAGCGATCGCTTTGGTTTAACTATAACTTTTGAGAGCGCTGATCAAAAAACCTATTTAAAAATTGTTCATCACTTAGCCGCTCAAGCTAATATTACTCTTAGTCAGCAAAACTTAGAATATCAGGCTTTGCAATGGGCTACTCGTCATAATGGGCGTTCAGGAAGGACTGCACGACAGTTTATTGACTTTATGCAAGCAGATTTAGCAGCTAAGTAAAAGAATTATTTAGATAACACTTATAATTGCGGAATTATTTTAGCAAAACTCGTCCGTAGTAGTACAATACTTTATCCTGCGCCTCGCCTGTATTT
>NZ_PVWN01000107.1 GCF_003003885.1 Chlorogloea sp. CCALA 695
TTTTGGTACTGCGCGTGGAAATATAACTTACCTATTACCCTAGCGGAGGGAGCAAAGAAAGCAGCTAGTTTACTGAGCCAAGGTCACGTTGCCATTGGGCTACCAGGAATCTACGCGGGTTATCGCAGTAAGAATGAACAAGGAAGACCAATAAAGGCTCATTTGCATGAAGAATTGGCAGTTTTCGCCACGCTAGGGCGCGACATTAGTTTCTGCTTTGACTACGAGACGCGCCCAGAGACAAAGCGGAATATCGAAATTGCGATTTCTCGTACTGGTAGTTTGTTGCAACAGCAAGGAGCAAAAGTCAGCGTGGTCAGTCTGCCGGGACCAGAAAAAGGGGTAGATGACTTGATTGTGGCTCATAGCCCACTTGCTTACGAACAAGCGGCATCAGTGGCACTGCCATTACGACAATGGCGCGAACACAACAAGCAAGAACGGCATTTAGCCATAGTGCCGCCTAAAAAATTGAGTATTGAACAAAGGAAACAGAGGCTAAACCAATCGCTATCGGGTCAGCCACCCATCCACGACCAAAATTTAAACCGATCACTAGAGGAAATTTCCGATGACATTATCGAACAGCGACAATTCAACAATGAACGTACAACAGATAGAGGCGTTAACCAAAGCCATGACTTCATTGACCAAGAAAATCACCCAGTTAGAGAAAACCAACAACCAACTTACGAGCAGCAACAGTCAATTGAACGAACAAATCCTGCGCCTGGAAGTTACCCAGACCGAGAACCTGAGCGAATTGAAAGCCAGTCATCTGAACTTCTTACAGCAATTAGCCGATACCTTGAACTCCAAACCGTCGAGCAACTTGGAGCCGACATTGCAGAGCTTAACCGAAGCCTTGCAGATGGTTGGGTTCGAGGTCAGGGAGCAGCGTTCCTCACAAGTATCCTTGACCGACAAGATCCAACAGTTATTGACCGCGCAGCAGGTAATGAAAGTGTTGAGCAGCGAGGTGGAAATGACGGGCGAGTAAGCGGACAATTGAATGAAGCGATGCCGGGTACGGCGGGCGCAGCCATCGCCAATCACCTTAATGTCGAAGCCATTGCCCAAAGTGCGATCGCTCAAGACTTACATAATTTATGCCAAGACTTCTTGGGCAACCAGTCCCAGGTATTAAGCTCGGCAATGCGACAGCTTGAATCCGCGCTGCCTAGCGAACTATCGCAATCAAGCCTAGAGGTAGCCCCAAGCGTTGAGGTACAGAGTCAAGCTGCTCGTGCAATCTCAAATTACCTAACAGCACGAACCATCACCCAAGCGCCCCTAACCCAAGAGCTTCTACCTTTAAGTCAACAGCTAAAGGGACTTCATGGGCAAGGGCTGACTAGCGCCATACATCAACTAACCAAAGTGATTGAGGAGGTGATTGCATCACAGCCCAAATCCCAAGTAGACCAGGAGCAACTTAACGAGCAATCAATACAATCCGTCGTCAGGCACACTCAGCTTGAGGAAGTCGCTTTACCCCTACTTCAACCGCTAACTGATCTCACGCAGCAGCTAGGGGACGAGCAATCGCAATCGTTTGAATCACTCAAAGTGCTTGATACAGTAATTTCTGACTACTTAGCCCAAACCCAAGCAACAGTCGCGGCTCTCAAACAAAAAACAAATCAGCAAGCGCTCTTGGCAGCATCAAACCATGCTGAACAGGAAACTATTGCCTCAGCTTTGGCTCTGACAGTATCACCATTAATAGAAGAATTGTCCCAACATCGGCAGCAGTTAGCCCAGGGGAAAACTGCTCTCAATTCCTTAGAGCAATTACTTGATAGGCTGACTGCTGACCGCACTATTAGCACTGTTGCAGGCTATATCGAGCGTGCCAGTGTAACCCAGTACCAGAATATTCCCACAGCGCTAAAAAGCTTAACTACTGACCTCCAAGGTGAGCAGGTTAATTCGCTTGCAGCATTAAATAGGCTTGACGTTGTAATTTCTAGCTATTTGGAACAAGCCAAAGCAAGAAAGGCACGGCACGAGCAGCAGATAGTTACAGGCATCAGTGAAGCCGTATCAAAACACGTTGAGCAATCGGCTGTTGAAACACTGCCTTTAGTTGAAGCTTTGACTGATTTGACACAACAGCTTAAATCCAACTTTGAGCAGACTGCTGGAGCAATTAATCAACTTGACGGTGTAATTTCCGGCTACCTGCAACAAATCGAGCCTTTATTAAAGGACAAACAACAGCAAATAACTAATACTGCGATCGCATCTATTTCCCAGCAGATCAATTTGTCAGCGATTGGTTCAACAACTACTATTTCTGCTTGTAAACAGATTGGGGAGGATTTAAGTATGCTCCAAACCGCTAGCAATACCCAGGCACTCAAGAAAGTCCACGCGGTAATCGCTACACATACAAAAGAGACTGTAATTACTCTTGCCCAACAATTGCGCGATCTTCCCCTTGATGAGATAGCAATTCGCTTGGGGCTAACGCAAGACAAATACGATAAGCACAAATGGCGCGGCGAAGGACAAATTATCAGCATCAATGACCAGAAGTTTTACGACCACGCCAACCTCAAAGGGGGATACGGGGCAATTGATTTAGTTATGTACGTCCAGGCGCGTGAGTTTAAAGCAGCGCTGCAATGGTTAGCTGATAGCACACTTGAACTACCACCTGTCCCCAGGCGATCACCTCAACCACAACCACAAGCTCAGGAACGTCAGCCCTTTGGGCCGCCAACCCCAGACGAGTTAAAATGGTTAGCTGTACGCCAATACCTTATCCAAAAGCGCCAATTACCCGTAGCCTTGGTCGATGAACTACATAGCCAGGGCAAAATCTACGCTGATGCCAAGCAAAATGCTGTGTTTCTGCGCCAAGACATTGAGGGCAATCTTACTGGAGCCAGCTTGCGCGGTACATACAACGATAGTTCTTTCAAAGGTCTAGCAACGGGCAGCCAACGCGCGGGCGGTTGGTTCTCCTTTGTTCAAGGTGAAGGACAGCTACAGCGAATTGTACTGGTAGAGTCAGCTATCGATGCTTTGTCCGCCGCAGCTTTAGCCGAGCAACCTGGACGAACGATGTTTGTGTCCACTGATGGCGCTGGTTCTGTACCCACCTCTTGGCTAAGACAGCAGCAACAACAAGGAGTAGAAATTGTTGCCGCTCACGACAGCGATCGCCCTGGAGAAGATATGGCATGGCGATTAGCTGCTGAACTTGGGTCAGTTATTAGAGCAACGCCGACTGTTGGTAAAGACTGGAACGAACAGTTAAAGGGCATCGGGTCACAACCAGATGTATCTGGGTGGAAGCTGGTCGCACAGGCAATTGGTAAGCCCGATGCTTACATCAGCCGGATTGAGGCGGTTGTCGCTTCTGGTCAAGGACTATCAACCGAGGCAGCAGCAGCAATGCGGCTGGACTTTGATACCTATAAGCAAACTGCTAATGATTTATGGCAGTGGTATCAGGCAGCTAGGGATATCGGTAAACCTGATGCTTACCTGGGGCGGATAGCAGAAGTTGCGATCGCCTTCCATCACCCCAAAACGCCTACACCTTTAACTCAACAAGCTGCTGTCACCATGCAGCAAGACTTATTACAGCACGAACAATTACTAACTTCTTCTTTGTGGCAGTATGATAACCCGATCACTGACCTCACTCGTCCGATGAGGACAGATTCTATTGTCGCTCATACAGATGCTAAAGATAGCTCCAGCCTTCAGCAAGAGCGGCTGAATACTAGAGCAGTGGAATTAAGTATCAAGTTGCTCTCCACGTTTGCTAAGAATCAGCGCAGTGATCATGTGTCGTGGACTGGTGGATGGTACACCATCACCAAGGTTGGTTCAGATGTCAAAATAAATTGCAGTCAAAGGCAGTCAACAATATTAGAGTTATCCAATGGCAATCTTCAAGGCAGCATTACTCAAAGAGATATCGAGAAGTTTGAAGGGTTGCTAGAGGCAATAAAGGCAAAAGAAATAGCTAAACAAGCTGAACTTTAATTAACGAAATTAATTGGAGAATGCGATACAGGTCTTGCTTAAAATTAAAGAGAAGTGAGTTAGAATAAACAACCAATTCCTGTTACAAGTAGTGGCTAGTAATAAGCGGGAGTATTGAATTATGGTAAATACATTGCCAAAAACTATTACGGAAACATCGCTTTACAGTTGGTTGCGAGAATATATTGAATACGCAGGCTTAGAAAGTATTCATCAATCATTAGCCGAAATTAGAGATGCTATGTCAGCAGCTTCTCTTGAATACGTTATCAAAACTGATAATGTACAGGAATTATTAGATGAACTAGATTTGCCTGTACTTATAGAAGATGAAACTGGGCGAATTGCTTTGGCTGCCGTAACCAATGAGCAAGAAGCTGATGCAATGTTGGCAAAACATTCTGATGAAAAATATGTCTTGCTACGCCAATCACTAGGTATAGATTACTTAGTGATTTTGCAAGTAAATGAAAATTTAGGTCATACGCGAAATGACATTTTTGAAGCTTATGTAGAATTCTCTGCACTACCAGAGAAGCCGGAGTGTCTGATCATTTCGCTTTAGAGCTTCATGGATGAACCACGACGGCTGACTGGAGAAGAATTAGAAAATTTCTTCAAGGATTTTGCCAAGCAAGCAGGCATTCTAGAATCAAAGGTTTCCACATTAGAAGATGTAGTCAAGCTATTTGAGGCAAAACTGCCCTACAAATTTGCTAAAGCTGAACGCTTTGTTAAAGATGATTATCCTAGCGCTGGTGAATGGTTTGATAAAATACTTAACCACAGAACGCTTCCCCTCATCCGTGAAGACATCAAAGAGAAATTAACTAATCGGCTACTCGATTTAGTGATTGCGACTGATGCAGTAGTTAAAGTTAGAGGGAATGATGGAATTGAAAAGAAAATTGCTGTTGATGTCACTGCCAACTTTTCTAAAGAACAAGAAAAAGTTGATAAAATTCGCGGGATATCTGGACCGCTCTCTAGACCAGTAAATCATAGCCAAAACCTTCCCCAAGTAAGGGAGGCGCTGGGGATTGAAAAACATATTATTCTGGTGATGAATAATATGACAAATAATCTTCCCAGCTTTGAAAAGCTGCTTGCCGAAATCTATGCTTTCGCTAATGTACAATCTAAAACACAAGTATTAGACTTACGACAGCTAAGTGATGACCAAAAACTTGATTGGAAAAGAGATGTAGAGGAGAATCCCCGAAGACTTTGGCGACAATATAGCCAAGGTATGACCTCAAAAATTCCCTTAGAGCGATCTATAGAAGTTGCCAATAGAGCAATTGGTAGGGGTTTCACGAGAGATGTAATACTCAAGATGCTCGTTCTAGACCCTGAATATAAACGCCTTGTCAACCAAAATAAGGGCGATCGCCTTAATGCTGACAAGTATGCAGGGCTTGTTTATACTAGAGCAATTGATAAATTATGCCTAGCCCAAGCTGCCAATCCTATGCAACAGAAGATTAACCTGGAAGGATTGAGGTGTAGCGAATTTGTGGTTAGAGCAGTAGGTAAAGATAATCAAAAGGGAGAAAGAGTTTTCCAAGTCAGTAATGGCTGGGTATTTCGGCAGAAAGGCGAAGATTTAACGCTCGATACCCGAAGCGATCGCGGCATTATTCTAGAGTTCAAAAACAGATCGCTCAAAGGAATATTGACATCTACTGACTTGGAAAGGCTTAAGAAGTGCGTAAGTGGTTTGCAGCAAGTAATGCAGGAGCAGAAAAATACAGAGTCTAATTTAGATATTTAAGCCTGTCGCCATATTAAATGCTGAACAAAGAAGATTAGTCCTGAATAAGATACTAAGGGGATTAGTTGAAATAGCATAGTCTTAGCATAAAACTCAATCCTAATTTATCGATAAAACACCACCAAGTTCTAAATAAATTACTTAACAAACGGGTTAACTATATGTTGTTCCAATCATATTTTCTACTTCGGGGCGAGATAACAATTCCCATGCTTGTTCTTCATTCTTCATTTCATATACTTTGCCATTCCATTCAATTAGAATTCTATGAAAATCCTCCATTTCTGAAAATAGCCCTTCTTGTCCCTCTGGACAGTGAGATATCCAAATCGTTGTAGCTGGGTCAAGATTATATTTATCAGTAATACCAGTTATAACTTCTTCAATTTTGTTGATTGCCGAAGTCCCTTGATTTGCGTCTAATTCCTCAATTATTACTACATTTTTATTCTCTGAAACGGTATAAATTGCGATTTTGCAATAAGACTCTTGCAAAATTCCCTCAAAAGGAAAGATAGCTTTCTGTACGTGTCTTGGATTCATTTTAAATACTTCCTCTATCTAATTTAAATAAGTTAATCAGCGACCTTTCCTACATATAACAAATCTACGAGACTATTTTTAAAAGATCGCATCTTGGAGCAAAGCACCTGATAGGTTTGTACCTTTGAGATTTACACCTCTAAGATTAGCTGCAATTAAAGTTGTTTGGCTTAAGTCAGCATGGGCTAGATTTGCTCCTTCCAGATTTGCATTAGTGAAGTCAGCACCGCTCAAGTTTGCTCCCTCAAAAATCGTATCCATAAACTGTCCCTCCTGCAAGCTGCTCTTTTGTAAATCGATTCCTGTAAGTATGGCTTCCACAAAGTCGATTCCTGGCAAACTTACACCTTTTAAAGATGCCCAGCTTAAATCGATCCCTGAAAAGTTGCGCTCTCCTGAAGCATACTCATCGAGTAGCCGAGAGACGGCTTTAAAGTCGCAGGCTTTATCGATTTCTTCTTGAAAATTCTCGAAAATGTCATCGGGTTCATCATTCCCAGGCTGGCGATATCCTGCAAACTGTTGAGCCAGCGCCCACTTATAGAATAGCCATTGCCCAGCTAATTGACCCCCTGGGATATGACCACAGCTTACTTCCTCTAATAGTATTTCTGGGTCTGTCCCGATGTAAAAAGCAGCTTCGTCTAGGGTTAGAATATCTTTTTTCTGAATTTCCTGGTAATTCAACTCCCTCTTGTACCGTTGACGAGACGGAGAAGCTACTGGCGGAAACCGAAATGCTAGTTTTACCCCTTGAAGCAATTGTGCCAATAATGCTGAAGTTGTCATAAGTTGTTGTTCCTAATGTTAAGAAGGAGATTTAAGCAGGTTGCCCTAAGCCAAACTCTAATTCCATTTGTTTTTGTACCCACTCGAGGGGTTTTTCCTTCCTTTGCGCGATCGCCTGCAAATACTTGAGATATTCAGTGCGTTGCTGCGCTGTCGGTTTAGTTCCGAAGATGGCGCTTCGGGACCAACTGGTGGGCGACCAGTAGCCGTAGCGCTCCTTGAAGTTCATTGCAGCCCAGCCTGGGGCAAAGTTCTTATCGTAGGCTGATCGCAAGCTTTTCCTATAAAACTCATAGCGTTCAATATCTGCCTCGCTTAGTAGTTGTTCTAGCCCTGGAACTAAGTA
>NZ_PVWN01000003.1 GCF_003003885.1 Chlorogloea sp. CCALA 695
CATTTCTTAATAATCTTCTTTTTTACATCTTCAAAGTTTACGATATTTGTAGTGGGTTTGATCTCAAATTGCTGTAAGTCATTTAATTCATAACGGTTAGTAAGTGTACTTATAGCTTCAACAGCAATCCACAAATCCTCTGCAAGCAGGGTTTGAATTGAGGAAGTCGCAAAATCTGTTAGTTCAGGCATTGGTAAAGTTGCGATCGCTAATTTCTATCTTAAAGACGAAACCAAACTATCGGTAGCAAGTACCGCCAACACCAAACGAATTGTGGGTAATAATTGACTGCGCCGCCATTGTGCCTGACTTTGCAAAGCATTAATAGTTGTTTGGATTTGCCTATCGGGTAAAATTTTCTGTACTGTAGCCGCCACCACTTCCCCATCAGCACCGCTATAGGTACAAAAGAAGGCTTGCGCCGCCGTGAAGGATTCATCGGGAAAAGCCGAGGTTAGGCGTTGAATTAAAGGTTGCTGCAACTGACGCTGGGAATCGGTAACGGGAAGACTTACGCAACGCCGTAGTACATCAATTCTGACTAAGGGATCGGGATGTTGTAATAAAGGTGCGAGTATTGCTGATAACTTTGCCTGTGCTGAGGTAGAAAGAGAATTGCTAGGAATCCTTGTTACCATCGTAGAAATCGCACAGGAGGCTGCATAGGCGCTTGGGTACTCACCGAACGCGAAAATACCGCCGCTATGAACCTTTAGTTGACGGCTTGTAATGCGGCAGCATTGAGCAATTGTATTATGTTTGCATTTCGCCTGGAGGCATCTAAAGATGAGATTGCCAGAACTACCCATCAGAACGCTCGATTACCGCCAAGTCAATGCCGCAAATTCCCTCTTGCCAACGCCATCAGTTCTTTCAAGTTCAGCATGGAAAGATATTCATTTCGAGCTTTTTCAACAGCCCCCTTTTGAGATCGCCGAGCATCAACACACAATGCACGTCATTGCTTGCGGGGTTCCCTATCCACAGACAGAAACAAGGCTTGACTATTCATGCGGAGAAAGGTGGCTGGATGGAAAGCTAAAAAGAGAGATACGAAATATTGGAGATATTGCGATTATACCTGCCGATATTTTCCATCAATGTAATTGGAACACCTCAGTCCAGTTTATGGTTTTAGCAATTGAGCCTTTACTCCTCAAGCAAGTCGGTCAAGATTGGGTGAATCCCGATCGCATTGAACTAATTCCTCGGTTTATGACGGCACAAGATGCCCCGATCCAAGGCATTTTTTCAACTTTAAGAAAAGAATTAGAAACTGGCGGGATCGGCGGTTCTCTGCTTGTTGATAGCCTTAAAACGGCGTTAGCAATTCACTTACTACGGAATTACTGCACTATATCACCAAAACTTTCTAGTTATGGTGGTGGTTTACCCAGTGCCAAACTAGCCTTAGTGACAGACTACATCAACGCACATCTGCATCAGGAATTGAAATTGACAGAAATTGCAGCGTTAGCTCAAATAAGTCCTTATCATTTTTTACGGTTGTTTAGGCAAAGTATGGGTATAACACCCCATCAGTATATTTTGCAGAGCCGGATTAATCAGGCGAAGTATTTATTGCAATCAAGGGATCTGAGCATCGCGGACATTGCGGTTAGAGTTGGCTTTTGCGATCAAAGCCATCTAACTCGCTGTTTCAAACGCATCCTTGGCATGACCCCAAAACAATTTCTGCAACGTTAGCCGCAAGAATGTCCTAAAATTCAGCAATTTTTTTCTAGAGTCTAGACTAACTAGTTTTCTAAACTATCAGCAGTAGTTTCTATAAAAAAAGATGACACCTATCGAACAGATGACTGTCCCGCTCTGGGGATTAGTTATTTTCATGGGATGGACGATCGCGCTCGTTGCTTTTTTAATCATTGTTAGGATTCGGCATTTATCTACTGGTGGCTCCCCAAAAGATTTTGGAATACCAAATGATGAAAGCTTACTTTGGCGATTATTTCGGGTGCAGTCTAACTTGATAGAGAACCTTCCTCTATACATGGCAGTTGTGTTTCTCATTACAGTTCGAGGAGTATCAGGAATAGCGATTAATTTGCTGATAGTTGCGTACATCATATCTCGACTTATACACTCAATCATTCATATTGCTGGTATCAATCCAACATTTCGAGTTTTAAGTTTAGCGGTTCAGTTTGCTTGTCTAATCACCTTAACTGTCATGGCAATCTTATAGTTGAAAAAAAAGAGCCAGTCACTGTGCAGATTTACACAAATTATTTATTAATCCATCATGCAACAATCAACCGTTTGATCAAGTATAAAAGTTCCTGAGCAACGGGGTTGCGATCGCTAAATTTGTTAAATAACGTTCAATAACAGCATAACGACGCTTTTTGAGTAATTGCTTGAGGAAATGGGATCTTTGTTTAGTGGGAATTGCTTCTAACCCAGCAATTAGTTGGTTATCATCTCCAAATAGCACGATTAAACCCAGTGCTAAAGAGCGTATTCTGCAAGATGAATCGCTTAGACTTTGGTTAATCAACTCAATATTTTGACTACCATAACAGGATTGTAAAGACAAACAGCTTTGATAAAAATCTCCTTGAGCAAGCTGATTTAACGTACTTGCTAAGGCTTTATTATCCCTTGACTGCCTGCCTATTTGTACCATCTGCTGCATCCTTCTTTGATGGGTCAACGGTTCTAGAGTTCGCAGCAAGGTAGTTAGATTCATAAAAAAGTTGTAGGTAACGTCAGCTATAAATTAAGGATGCCCATTTTTTGTAAAAAATCACTAATTAACGGCTATCTTAAGCGATCGCCCTTTTTGATCCAATCTTCATTAACCAAAACTTGCTTTTTAGCCCGTTTATATTAGTACAGATAATCGTCCAAAAGAATTGTCTCTACTCTTAAATACATTGTTAGATACTGGGTTAACCTAGTTCTATTTATCAAAAACGCGATCGCTAAGAGACAGCAAGAAACTGGGGTTAAATCCGCAAATCTTGTTTTTAATTAAATGCTCTAAGGCGTTAAACTTTTTGGTTATTATGTAATCTTATTCGCCGTTTTCGTATCAAAGGGATATGATTTAGCAATGGCAATTATTGATGGTATGGAAGAAAGAAGCCTAGACGTGGATATGCCTTTGAGCGTTTTATATTTAATTGCGCCTAGCTACTTACTAGCTAATTATTCTTGTACAGATATCCGAGGTAAGCGGTGTTTGAAAGAGCAAAGAATTTCCCAAGAAATTGTATTTAGCTGCTTTGCCCAATCATCGGCGGAAATTTGTACGTTACCATCAATTCCTAGCAATGTTACTATTTCTCCCGGTGTCAAATCTGGAATAGCACTAACATCTAGCATTAATTGATCCATTGTAATAGCCCCAATTTGGGGTATTTTTTTACCGCGAATTATTACCATCATTTGATTGGATAAATTACGCGGCACTCCATCGGCGTAACCAATCCCAACTACGGCAATTAGAGTCGTGCGATCGCTAATAAATTTGTGACCATAACTTACACCTGTTTGAGGCGCAATAGTTTTGACTTGCGTTATCCTGGCTTTGACTTGCAACACTGGTTTCAGATTCACGGCGCTTTGCAGAGAAGTAGCTGGGTAAAGACCATAAACAGCTAAACCCACCCGTACTAAGTCGTAATGCAACGATGGAGCGGTTAAAGTAGCCGCAGAATTGGCTAGATGCTTACAAGGTACAGGTAAGTTGATGTCGGCAAGTTGAGCAATTGCCGTTTCAAAGCGTTGTTGCTGCAAGTTCATCACTGTGCGATCGCTACTTTCGGCTGTCGCTAAATGAGAATAGATACTAGCAATTTGCAGATGAGGCAAATTATGCACCAATTGCACAAATTCAACGGCTTGCTGCCAAGATAGTCCTAGGCGCGACATTCCGGTATCTATTTTGATATGTACGAGCAGATTGTCTTTTAAAGTTTGAGAATACAGTATAGCTGCGTCCACGCTGCCTAAAGTTGGTTGAAGTTGCCAATGCGCCACCGCTTCAATTTGCTCAATAGTGTAAGTTGCTCCCAATACCAAAATTGGTGACTCGACCCCGCTTGAGCGCAACTCAATTCCTTCGGGGACTGTCGCCACGCCTAACCAGTCAGCGCCAGCTTCTATAGCCGTCTTAGCTACTGCGATCGCCCCATGACCGTAAGCATCAGCTTTAACCACTGCCATCAGTGTAGTTTGGGGCGCTAACAGGCTTTTTAATTCCTTAACATTATGTTTTATGGCACTTAAATCGATCTCTACCCAAGCGCGTTGACGAGCGCCAAGCCCAAGATCGCACCCAATAGACGTAATTTTTTGGACTTGTTGTTGTCCCATTACTCACACGCAATAAAATCGTTAGCTCTAAGTAATAGCAAAAAAGAGCCGCATTTAAGAGGTTTTTCTAGAGCGAGCGCACTTACTGAACAATCTTTTAGCGACATTTACTAAATTGTGTTAATATCAGTAAAAACTGTCTGCGATTTGATGTCAATCGATGGCAAAAGTTTTAGTTCTCAACGCCTCTTACGAACCGCTCAACATTACAAGTTGGCGACGAGCGGCTGTCTTGCTGATTAAAGGCAAAGCAGAACAAGTAGAAAATAACGGTAAGTTTATCTATACCGGGTTTCCTTTTCCCACCGTTATCCGCCTACGCCATTTCGTGCGCGTACCTTACAAAGAAATTCCCCTCACTCGTCGTAATATTCTCCATCGTGATGGTCATGGTTGCCAATACTGTGGTTATACGGGTGATGATTTGACTTTAGATCACGTGATGCCGCGATCGCGCGGTGGTGGCGAAACTTGGGAAAATATGGTGGCAGCTTGCGTTCGTTGCAACGTTAGAAAAGGCAATCGCACGCCTCAAGAAGCAAAAATGCCTCTATACCACCAACCACGCAAACCTTATAGTAGTCTTTACTTTGAAGTCAGTAAGCATCTAAAAAGTGGGCTACATCAAGAGTGGCAAAAATACATTATTGGGCTTTAGGCGATCGCTCATCATTTATATAAATAAATTAATTATGGCTACAAAGCTGTAGGTATAAGCGTTAGATGTCATTATTACCCTGTAATCAGCTACCTCTAAATGAGGATATCTTAAAAAATTATAAAAATACCTTTACAAAACTAAATAGAGGAGGTAGATTGAATACAAGGAAGCAAAAAACTTCTGATTATCCAAAAATCAAGCAATCATAAAGAAATGACAACAACATTACAAAGACGCGAAAGCGCCAGCGTATGGGAAAGATTCTGTAGCTGGGTAACATCCACCGAAAACCGTCTATACGTAGGTTGGTTCGGAGTATTGATGATCCCCACACTACTAGCAGCGACAACCTGCTTCATCATCGCCTTTATCGCCGCACCACCAGTAGACATCGACGGCATCCGCGAGCCAGTAGCAGGTTCATTGATTTACGGAAACAACATCATCACCGGTGCAGTAGTACCTTCCTCGAACGCCATCGGCTTGCACTTCTACCCAATATGGGAAGCAGCATCATTGGACGAATGGTTGTACAACGGCGGCCCTTACCAATTAGTAGTATTCCACTTCTTAATCGGAATATTCTGCTACATGGGACGTGAGTGGGAACTATCATACAGACTCGGAATGCGCCCCTGGATTGCAGTAGCTTATTCCGCACCAGTAGCCGCAGCAACAGCAGTATTTTTAATCTACCCAATCGGACAAGGATCATTTTCCGACGGGATGCCTTTAGGAATCAGTGGAACATTCAACTTCATGTTAGTATTCCAAGCGGAACACAACATCTTGATGCACCCCTTCCACCAGTTAGGAGTAGCCGGAGTATTCGGCGGTTCATTATTCAGCGCTATGCACGGTTCGTTAGTAACATCCAGCTTAGTTCGTGAAACAACAGAAACCGAAAGCCAAAACTACGGCTACAAATTCGGACAAGAAGAAGAAACTTACAACATCGTTGCAGCCCACGGCTACTTCGGACGGTTGATCTTCCAATACGCATCATTCAACAACAGCCGCAGCTTGCACTTCTTCCTAGCAGCATGGCCAGTAATTGGCATCTGGTTTACATCCTTGGGCATCAGCACCATGGCATTCAACCTCAACGGATTCAACTTCAACCAGTCAGTAATTGACTCTCAAGGACAGGTAATCGGAACTTGGGCAGACGTACTCAACCGCGCTAACCTAGGAATGGAAGTAATGCACGAGCGCAATGCTCACAACTTCCCTCTAGACTTGGCTGCGGGTGAAGCGACACCAGTTGCTCTAACTGCACCTGCAATCAACGGTTAATTTTTAACCCGACATAGCTAAAATATTTAAAGCGCTCTCCACTTGGAGGGCGCTTTTTAGTTGTTTATGTTTAAAATTAGTGTCATGACAATAATTCCTGAACCGTTAAATTTTGCCAGTGCGATTGCCTATACTCAAGAATTACTAGCACAGAGTGAAATATCAGCTTCCGAAGTAGCCCAATTAGTACAAACTGAAGAAGGTGCTAGAGGTTTTTTTGTTACTTACCTGACCTCAGATTTTGCAGTGTCGGAAGAAATTATTGTAGGATTGCGATCGCATCCTGAAATAGTAGCCGAATTACTGATAAAAAACCTAGCAATGTCTACAGCACAAGAGTTGTTTCACCATCGCCGCCAAGATGAAGAAATGGCTAAATCATCCCAACAGGTGCAAGAAAGGACGGCGCGATTGATAAAATTAGTAAACTTAGATTTGGTATCCGAGAAGTTGCAGCAGCTAGTCGCAACTATTGAAAATGGCGGTAACTATCAAGCTTTTTTAGAACGTTGGAATTACGACGACGAACAAAAACAAGCAATAAAAGTAGCAGTTAATAAAGTTTTAGGTAAATAGTAGCCTTGCAAAATTCCACCGAGTATTTTTGTGCTTATTGTGGCGAATCCAATGTTGCCTTTATCGATTTGAGTGCGGGTAATTATCAATCTTATATTGAAGACTGTCAGGTTTGTTGTCGCCCGAATGTGTTGTATATTCAAGTTGACGAAGAAACTCTAGAACTAAGCGTAAATAGCGAGTATGTAGAGTGAAAATATTTATTTTAAGGAATAGAAAGTTGTGGAAATGAAAACAATTATTTCTCGTTATTTGCCTATAGTTTTAACCCTAGTTTTTTTACTAGGAGGAACGATATTATTTTCCGGGCAAACTAAACTATTAGCAGGTACTAAACCCAATAATCTTGGTATGGCTACAGGTCAATTATTAGCTTGTCCTGCTACCCCTAATTGCGTCAATAGCCAGAGTTTAGATGCCGAGCATAAAATTACACCTCTAACCTATACTTCCTCTGCGGAAGATGCTTTTAATACTCTTAAAACTGTTGTTCAATCTTTTAAACAATCTGCGATAGCGCCAGCGCGCTCGCAGAGCTTCGCCCAAGAAACAGGTAATTATATCTACGCAGAATTTACTATTCCTGTAGTCGGATTTGTGGACGATGTAGAATTTTTGTTAGATAAAGATGCCCAAGTAATTCATGTTCGTTCAGCTTCCCGTTTAGGCGAGTCAGATTTAGGGGTAAACCGTAAACGAATTGAGACAATTAGAGCTAAATTTAATCAGTTGCAAACAGAAGTAAAAGCTTGACAATATTGGCTCTACTTCTACACCTAGATAGAGATTTTTTTTGTTACAATTGTTTACGTTAATATTAATATATACAATTGACCTCAGCGCTGACTATGTCTGACACCCTAACCAAGCTGACTTATCAGACTTTTCAAAATGGTAAAAACTACTTTGGTTTAGCTCATAAATACTTAAGTTTCCAGGTAATGGGCTTAGTATCTCCCCAGTTGAAACCAAAACCATCGCCCCTTACTCCAGCATTACTACTGAAACTCCAAGCAAGATTAAACCAATTGCTAGAAGCAGACTGGCAAGATGCGGAGAAGGGAGTATACGCTCATAGTTTACTATTTGATAATCCTTGGTCTGACTTTTTCCGTTACTATCCTGAAGTTTGGCTAGATATGCCGCAAATTTGGCAGCGACTCAATGAGAAAAACTATCAAGATTTTTCTGTAGAGGTAGCCCAAGACGACTATCCTAATTACTATTTGCAAAATTTTCACCACCAAACCAATGGTTATTTAAGCGATTCGTCAGCTAATTTATATGACTTGCAAGTTGAACTATTGTTTGGTGGTTCGGCTGATCCTATGCGGCGGAGAATTTTAGCACCTTTAAAAGCTAATTTAGCAGCTAATCCCAAGCCTCGGATACTAGATGTAGCTTGCGGTACGGGAAGAACATTGAAGTTATTACGAAACGCTTTCCCCCAATCGTCGCTATTTGGTACAGATTTGTCTTCCGCTTACTTGCGAAAGGCTAATCAAGAATTGTCGCAAATTCCTGGAGAATTACCGCAACTTCTCCAAGCTAATGCGGAGGAATTGCCCTATTTAGATAACTACTTTGATGCAGTAACTTGTGTATTTACATTCCACGAGTTGCCAAGTGCTGCACGTCAGCAGGTAATGGAGGAGTGTTTTAGAGTAGTGCAACCAGGGGGAGTTTTTGTAATTTGCGATTCTATTCAAATGTCAGATTCGCCGGAAATGTTGCCGATTATGGATAGTTTTCATGAAACCTTCCATGAACCTTACTATAAGCAGTACATTAGCGATGACTTGGTAGAACGGTTAGAAAAGGCGGGTTTTGAGGATATTACAACTGAGGTACATTTTATGAGTAAGTATTTGATTGCTCATAAAAAAGCAGCTTAATTTAGTAGAGGGGTTCAAAGCCCCCTCTATTGACGAGAGCCTATAAAATACATTGCATTGCCAATAAATCAAATAAAATACTATATGCTTACAGGCGTTAGAGTAGGTTTAAGCAATTAAAAGTAGAGTATTTTAGGAGTTATAAGTATGACTAATGCCGATGTGATCGCAAATCAACCCATAACCAGCGAACAAGTAATTAACAATCTAGTGGAAGAAGCGACATCCAGCCATATAGATGTAATTCAAACCGTAATTGCTAGTCTTGAACAAGACAACAGCGCAATGGTAAGCCAGACGGACTCCAACTATTTATGGAAATTTAAGTACGGTAGTGTTGAAGTATTTGTACAGCTTAGTGGACTAACAGACGAAGATACGATCGCAGTTTGGGCAAAGGTATTGAATCTACCAACCAAAAATGACGCGGGATTGATGCGGAAGCTGTTAGAAATGAATTGGACTAATACCTTTGAAGCTTGTTTTGGCATCGATAAAGAGCAAGTAGTTGTCTTATCAAGCCGCACTTTAGCAGAATTGTCACCAGGGGAAATTTCTCGCATCATCACGATAGTAGCCACAATCGCCGATGACAATGACGAAGCTTTGCAAGCGGAATTTGGTGCAGCCTAAACCTTGTTGGCGGCTAATTCCACTGTTAGAAGCATCTGGGCTAATGCAAATGGCAATAGATAACTGGTTGGTAGAACAACATCAGTTAGGTTTACATCCGCCAACCTTGCGTTTTTATACTTGGTCGCCTGTAGCAATTTCCTTGGGCTATCATCAGTCTAAATTTCCCCCCCATTGGCAACAAATTACTTGGAATAGTCAGCCTGTAGACTTAGTACGTCGTCCTACGGGGGGAAGGGGGGTATTGCATCAAGGAGACTTAACTTATGCTGTGGTGACATCAGGATTAGACGGTAATCGAATGCAGGTGTATCAGCAGCTTTGTAAGTTTTTGATTAGTGGGTGGCAAAGTTTAGGAGTAGAGTTGCAATATGGTGTAGCTGGGCGGGGATATATTCATAACCCTAATTGTTTTGGTACTGCTACGGGCGCGGATTTGGTGTTACTTGATGGGAATAAGTTAATTGGTAGCGCTCAGTTAAAACGCGGTCAGGTAATATTGCAACATGGTTCAATGCGTTTAGCACCGGATCAGGCATTATTTGAGCAAGTGTTTGGTAAAGAGATTTTTCAGCCTATAAAATTACCTCTAATTGAACCGACTGCTGTAGTAACAGCATTAACTACTGCTGCTAGCAATTGCTTTAACATTCAATTAGAGGTAAAACCTTTATCTGCGGTAGAGTGGGAAGCAATTTCATCTAGCCTTTCGTAGATTTAGCGATCGCACCTAATTGTAAACTAGGCGGAAAACTACCATCGTCTTTAACTCGCTTGATATCAGCGTCAGAAAATGGTTTATTGAGCTTTGCACCCACCACCCGAACAATATCGCCGCGATCGATTATTCCTGCTACAGCATCGGCGGGAGAAAGAACTACAATTCGGGGCAATTGCTGGGTTTCTAGCTTTTCAATTACTTCTACTAATGGTGTAGACTCTGTAACCGAGGGAACTTCTGTTAACGGATGCAAGATATCGTGCAAAGTTTTGTTTTCCCACTCGCTACGCTCTACAGCCCGTAAATCATCCACCGATACTATCCCCCGGTATCTGCCCTCAGAAGCGGCAAAATAGACCTCTGGGGCGGTGGTTTGGAGTAAATAAGAGTCTGCAAAGGAGCGCAGGCTTTGATCGGCATCAATCACCCTAAAATCGCTACTAATAGCATCATTAGCAACTAACTTGAGTAAAATTTCTTGCAAGGAAGTTACGCTATTGTAGGCGTTGGCATTGCGAATCCCAAACCAGCCTAGTAAAGCAATCCACAAGCCAGTAATTAATTCGCCAGTAAAAAAGTCTATGGCTAAACCAGCCGCGATCGCACTCCAACCTAAAATTACCCCCGCTCTTGCTGCCCAATGTACTGCTGTAAAGCGGTTTCCAGTAGCTTTCCATACGGCAGCTTTCAACACTTGTCCGCCATCTAAAGGTAAGCCAGGAATTAAGTTAAATAGGGCAAGAACTAAGTTTATTTTGGCTAAATCTCCCGCCATCTCACCGACTAAACTACCGCCTGGTAAAACTTGGTTAAGTACCGCCAAAATTACAAATAAACCAATACTAACGGCGGGCCCTGCGATCGCAACTTGAAAAGCGCCACCGGGAGTTTTTGATTCTTCTTCAATTGCGGCAATTCCACCAAAGAAAAATAAAGTAATCGATTTAACCTTAATTCCCTGATTTTGGGCTACTACACTATGACCTAGTTCGTGCAGTAATACTGAACCAAACAGCAGTAGAGCCATTACTAGCCCCGCACTCCAAGATAGTACGCTACCCCATTGAGTATAAGCAACGCCAAAATTTACAGTGGCGATCGCTAAAATCCCAAACCATAGCGGATCTAAAAATAAGGGTATTTCAAATAAAGATCCAACTCGCCAACCTGTTTGCATGGCATTTTCCTATAACTAAATATTTCCAGGCGACTGCTACAGCAATATGTTGAGCCGCAGCCTGTAACTCCTAGCATAGACAATTGATTGTTAACAGTGCGACGGAAAACTATTCGCATAATCCGTACTTGCAAGCAATCACGGGAATATATAACCGATAAAGGGCGCAAAAATGCGCCCCTATAGTGATTTCAAAATCAATAATAGAGACGTTGCATTGAAACGTCTCTACAATTCATCCACCTAATCAGCAATGCCAGATTTTTTAGCCTACTTCAAGACACCAATATTTGTAAGTCCCAAAACGGTAGCAATCCCCAGAATGTGACCAAAGCTCATAGAAGCTAAGAACGTACCAACGCTAGGATTATTAAATAGCGAAGGGAATGGTAAAGGCATTTTAGGGCCAGCTTGAGGATAGCGGATGGTTCTACCTGCAACAAGCAGGATAAATAAACTAATACCTACAATAATCGCTGTTCCCGTCCAACTCCATCTCACAGTATCGGGTACAGTTGGTTGTACTGCGCCTAGTAACATCAAATTAAGCAAGGTGATTCCTCCCGAAAAAAGGCTATTAACAACTAAGGATTATCAAAATAAACTGGCACAAAGCTAAAATTTGTTTTAAAAGTTAATTAAAGATTTGATAAGAATTGCAATGCGAGTCAAAATTTGCGGGATTACTAAACCAGACCAAGGAAAAGCGATCGCCTCAATGGGTGCAAACGCCCTTGGGTTTATCTGCGTACCTGCTTCACCACGTTACGTCACTTCTAGCCAAATTCGCGCCGTAAGAGAACAGTTACCAGACAATGTAGAGCGGATTGGGGTTTTTGCCAATTCCACTATTGCAGAAATAGATCGAATAGTGGCGGAGGCTGATTTAACTGGGGTACAGTTGCACGGTGACGAATCGCCAGATTTTTGCGTCCAACTTCGCCAAGTTTTGCCGCAGGTAGAAATCATCAAAGCGTTGAGGGTGAAAAACTCCCAAGCCCTAGAACAAGTAGATATTTATACAAGCTACGTTGATACATTGCTGCTTGATGCCTACGATCCTCAGCAACTAGGCGGTACAGGTAAAACTTTAGATTGGGATGCTTTGCAAGCATTTAATCCTAAATGTGCTTGGTTACTAGCTGGAGGGTTAACGCCTCTTAACATACTTGAGGCTTTAAGTCAAGTAAAACCTAACGGAATTGATTTATCTAGCGGTGTAGAACGCAATCCTGGAGATAAAGACTTAAATAAAGTATCTCAGCTATTTGAGCAACTAAAATCTAGTCATTTCGTTTAAAACTTAACCAAATGCAGAAATTGAACTTTATTAATTCAATTTCTGCATCAATTCAAAGGTTTTGTTGTCTTTGCTACAAATAAATCAGTGAATTATTATAAATGTCTTATTAGGATAATAAAACGTTAATGTAACCTAAATCAATGACAGCCAAAAAGAACCTTGTTGTAGTTGGAAATGGCATGGTAGGGCATAAGTTTCTAGAAGAAATGATTGCCACAGGTGGGAGTAATTCTTGGAACATTATTACATTCTGCGAAGAACCTCGCGTAGCCTACGATCGCGTTAATTTAAGTGGTTACTTTTCCGGCAAAACCGCCGCAGACTTGACTTTAGTTACACCCGGCTTATATCACGAAAATAATATTAAAATTTATATAGGCGATCGCGTAAGTTCCATCGACCGTCAGCAAAAAGTAGTCCATAGCGCCAATGGTTTAGAAATTACTTACGACAAAATAGTATTAGCTACGGGTTCTTTTCCTTTTGTACCGCCAATTAAAGGTAAAGATAGCGCTGGAACGTTTGTTTATCGCACCATTGAAGACTTAGAAGGGATGTCTGCGTATGCCAAAAATTGCCAAACTGGGGTAGTAATTGGTGGAGGTTTATTAGGCTTAGAATGTGCAAACGCTTTGAAAAATATGGGTTTGAAAACTCATGTAGTTGAGTTTGCACCGCGATTAATGCCTATGCAAATAGACGATAACGGCGGTAATGTTCTTCGCAACAAAATCGAAGAATTAGGTGTTAGCGTCCATACAAATAAATCTACAACAGAGATTGTCAGCATGGACGGTAAAGTTGCCAAAATGACCTTTGCTGATGGTTCGGAATTACAAACAGATATGATAGTATTTTCGGCAGGAATTCGCCCCCGTGACGAAATTGCTAGAGAATGCGGTATAGAAGTAGGCGATCGCGGTGGTATTGTAATTAACGAGCATTGTCAAACTTCTGATGCTGATATCTATGCGATCGGTGAATGCGCCCTTTATCAAAACCGTATTTATGGTTTAGTTGCCCCTGGTTATACAATGGCAAGTGTAGCCGCTAAAGTATTAAGTAACATTCCGAATAGCACGTTTGTAGGCGCAGATATGTCTACAAAGTTGAAACTTTTAGGAGTCGATGTAGCTAGTTTTGGCGATGCTTTTGCTAAAACCTCTGATGCGAAAGAGATTGCAATTACAGATTCAGTTACCGGAACTTATAAAAAGCTCGTTGTCAATTCTGATGGTAGCCGTTTATTAGGAGGAATTTTAGTAGGCGATGCGGCGAGTTATGGTACTTTGCTGCAATTTGTGCAAAATAATATCGCTTTACCACCCCATCCAGAAGACTTACTATTACCACCACGAGAAGGTAAAGTATCAACAGCAATGGGGGTAGAAAATCTCCCAGACTCGGCGCAAATTTGCTCTTGCAATAATGTAAGTAAAGGACAAATTTGCACGGCGATTCAAGAAAACAATTTCACAGATATAGGTAGCGTCAAAAAGTGTACTAAAGCGGGTACTGGTTGCGGTGGTTGCGTCCCCTTAGTAACAGATTTACTTAAGTATGAAATGAAAAAAGCCGGGATAGAAGTAAAAAATCATCTCTGCGAACACTTTGCTTATTCCCGTCAAGAAATTTACCATTTAGTCCGCACTCACAAAATTATTACTTTCGATGAATTGCTACAAAAACACGGTCAAGGTAAAGGATGCGAAATTTGCAAGCCTGCGGTAGCTTCTATTCTCGCTTCAACTTGGAATGACTACATTTTGAATCAGCCTCATGTAGGTTTGCAAGATACCAACGACGCATTTTTAGCCAATATTCAAAAAGACGGGACTTATTCAGTAATTCCTAGAGTACCTGGCGGCGAATTGACTCCAGATAAATTAATTGTTTTAGGACAAGTAGCTAAAGAATTTGGGCTTTATACCAAAATTACCGGGGGACAAAGAATTGATTTATTAGGCGCGAGAGTGGATCAATTACCGCCTATTTGGCGCAAATTAATTGAGGCTGGGTTTGAATCAGGACACGCTTATGGTAAAGCATTAAGAACTATCAAATCCTGTGTAGGTAGCACTTGGTGTAGATTTGGCGTACAAGATTCTACAACATTAGCGATTGATTTAGAATTACGTTATCGTGGATTGCGATCGCCTCACAAGCTAAAATCGGCTGTATCTGGCTGTACGAGAGAGTGTGCGGAAGCTCAAAGTAAAGATTTTGGCATCATCGCTACCGAAAAAGGTTGGAATTTGTACGTCTGTGGTAACGGCGGAATGAAGCCGCAACACGCACTTTTACTCGCTGAAGATATAGACAGAGAAACATTGATTAAGTATTTAGATCGTTTCTTAATGTTCTACATTCGTACCGCCAATAGATTAGAAAGAACTGCCACTTGGTTTAATAAGCTAGAAGGTGGAATTGACTATCTTAAGCAAGTAGTGATTTATGATTCATTAGGAATTGCTGAAGAATTAGAACAAGAAATGCAGCATTTGGTAAATACCTACGAATGCGAGTGGAAAGCAACCATCGAAGACCCCGAAAAACTCAAGAGATTCCGCCATTTTGTTAATTCTGATACACCCGATCCAAGTTTACTTTATGTAGAAGAAAGAGAACAAAAACGTCCCGCTTACGAATCAGAGAAACTAACCGCCCAAATCTCGTAGTATTGTTAGGAAAAATTAGAGGAGACACGAAAAATGGTTCAAGCTTTACCTAAAACTAAATGGGTTGATATTTGTGCAATTGCAGACATCGCCCCAAATACCGGAGTATGTGCATTAGTTAGCGGCGAACAAGTAGCAATTTTTAGAGTGGGAGATACAAACGATGTGTACGCGATAAGCAACTACGATCCATTTAGTAAAGCCTTTGTAATCTCTAGAGGAATTGTAGGCGATCGCAATGGCATAACGAAAGTAGCATCGCCAATCTACAAACAAAACTTTAATCTAGCAACCGGACAGTGTTTAGATGACGAAACCGTTAGTATAGCTACTTATGCAGCAAGAGTTATGGAGGATAAAGTACAAATAGCAACAAGCTAACTGAATTACTATAGAAGATAAGAATGCCAGGATCAGGAGTTTCGCCATGAGCCAGACTACAACCGATAGAGTGCGCTGGACAACAGCAGACATAGAACTCTTAGCCAGTAGCGAAGGTACGCGCTATGAAATTGTTGACGGAGAATTGTTTGTGACTAGATCGCCACACTGGATACACCAAGAAACTTGTGGCAATATCTACTCGCAGTTACAAAATTGGTCAAGAGCTAAAGGTTTAGGACGGGCTACTATCAATCCTGGCATCATATTTACAGATGCCGATAATGTGATTCCCGATGTAGCTTGGGCTAGTAAAGAACGACTAGCAGTTTTGCTAGATGATGCGGGACATTTGACAGGCGCACCAGAATTAGTTGTAGAGGTATTATCGTCTGGTGCAGAACAAGAGCGTAGAGACCGGGAAATTAAACTCAAACTGTATTCTCTAAGAGGAGTACAAGAGTATTGGATTGCAGACTGGCGGTTGGAGACAGTGGAGATTTATCGCCGCGAAAATGCCGCCTTAGTATTAGTAGCAACGTTGACAAGTGAAGATGAAATAAATTCGCCTTTGTTGCCAGATTTTGCTTGTTCTGTGGGGCGGTTTTTTAGGTAGAAAAGGATTAAATGCGATCGCATGAACTCGTTAAGATAGTAAAAAGCGATCACCACAATGATAAAACTACGCAATTTATCAAACAAATCTATGTACGAACACAACTATTATCAGTTGATAATTGAGTAAAATTTATGGAGGAAATAGAGATACATTCAATAATAAAGTAAAATTAGTATTAGGAGCCTTTATATAGTGATTACAGTTGAATAATGATGCAATCTAACAGATTAAGGCGATTGGAGAATATTCTCGATGAAGCGGTCACAAACGGGGCAAGAGATCAGAATTCTGCAAGGGTTTTATTGGAGGCAATGAATCTTGATTTTGCGCCTCAAAATATTGTGGGTTTCTACGAACTTTTGAGCAAAGCAAAGGAAGATGCAAAAAGTTTAAGGAATTTTTCGAGAATCGATAGATACATTAAAGTAATAGAGGATCTTAATACAGTTTTTATTACTAATCATATTTATGGTTCACTGTGGAAGACATTTGCTGATCATATTGAAAGTGGAAATGTTCTTAATACATTAGACGCACTAGCCAATTATCTGCATTCACAAGAGCCGAAAATATTTTTAGAACAAAATTTTTTAACAGAACTTAGAAATGAGCTTGAAGAGTTATTAAACAAAGTTTTGAAATCAGACTTGTCTAAAGAATTACAAAAATATTTGTCTGTAAGAATTGAAAATATCTTAAAAGCAATACGCATATATAATATCGATGGAACCAAAGGATTAGAAGATGCTGCTAAATCATTGTTAAATGATTTATTACTCACAGAACATAAACTAAAAGACGAAGATAAGCAAAACCCCATATATACACAAGTTAAGGCATGGGGAATTAACCTAACAATATTTTTGACCTCAATGATTGGGGTTGTTCCCGATATATGCGAATTTTGGATACCTAACTTTCAAGTCCTAGCCGCAGATAGTGAGAAGATAGCTGAAATTCTTAGTGAGGAATCAGATATTCAAGAGGTTTTCAAAAAAGCTTCAGATATACTTAAACAAGAGCCAAACAAAAGCATTTCAGCCAAGGAGCAAAAAGCTCTTCCTCCTTCAAAGGAGGATGTAAAAAATGACATTGAAAATTAAATTTTGATAAAGTTATTTTAGGTAAATTGGTAAGGTGTCCCATTGACTGTTTGCGAAAATGCGATCGCACTCCCACAAAAAGAAGTGCGATCGCGCTTCTTCTAGTCCAGATACGCTAATCTATTCCTAATTGGCAAAAAGGAAACGGCGATGAATTGGTGGCAACGACTGAAAAAAAATCCTTTAGCCCGATTTGGGGCGATATTACTGTTAATTTTCTATATATCAGTATTTGCGGCGGATTTTGTTGCCCCTTACGATCCCTACGATGCTCAAGCAAATGGCTCTTTATTGCCGCCAACTACAGTTTATTGGAATGACGAGGCGGGGTTTGGGCCTCATGTTTATCCTACAACTCAGGGTAAGACAGATTTGGAAACAGGCGATCGCAAATTAATTGTAGATCGTCAAAAACCTGCATGGTTACGGCTATTTGTCCAAGGTGCGCCTTATCAAATGTTTAAGTTTAGTCTGCCTTTACCTCCCACTTTTGCGGAAGTAGAAATATTTGGCGGTATTCCTGGCAATTTACACTTGTTTGGAACTTCAGGAGACGCGGAGTTTAACCTACTTGGTACAGATGAACAAGGGCGCGATCAATTTACGCGATTATTACATGGTGGGCGAATTAGTCTTAGTATTGGCTTACTAGGGATTGCAATTACTTTTCCTTTGGGTATGATTGTCGGTGGTATTTCTGGCTACTTTGGCGGCTGGACAGATAGTATTATTATGCGCTTGGTAGAAGTGCTAATGACGATTCCGAGTTTGTACCTTTTAGTTGCTTTAGCGGCAGTTTTGCCACCAGGGTTGAGTAGCAGCGAAAAATTTATTTTAATTGTCTTAATTACTTCTTTTATTGCCTGGGCGGGTTTGGCAAGGGTAATTCGCGGACAAGTGCTATCAATTAAAGAGCGCGAATTTGTCCAAGCAGCTATTGCTATGGGTGGCAATTCGTTTTACATTATTCTCCGCCACGTTTTGCCCCAAACGGCTAGTTATATTATTATCTCTGCAACTCTTGCCGTTCCAAGCTTTATTGTGGCGGAGTCGGTACTTAGTTTGATTGGTTTGGGAATTCAGCAACCCGATCCTTCTTGGGGTAATATGCTGTCGCTGGCAACTAATGCCTCAATTTTAGTGCTGCAACCTTGGCTAGTTTGGCCGCCAGCGTTACTAATTATTCTGACTGTATTGGCGTTTAATTTGCTCGGTGATGGATTGCGCGATGCTTTAGATCCCCGGAGTATTCGGCGGTAGAAAGTTATCAATCCCAAATCCGACAGCGCGATTAGGGTTAGCTAATTCGACGGCTAAGTTTAAAGCTGCTTGTCTGCCAATTTCTGTTTCAAAGGATGAGGAGAAAACAGCGTCAATGTTGTACGTTTTGCAAAACTGACGCAAGCGAGAAGGATAACCAATAATGCTAGGTTTAATCACAAAAATCCCTTGCCATCCCTTTTGATAGCAAGCTTGGAGTTGATTAAAAGTTGCCACCGATTCATCAAGAGCGATCGCAGTATTATATAAATTACTTAACTCCTGCATCTGCTCAAACTGTTCTATCCCTAGCGGTTGTTCGATAAATTCAATTAATTTACTACTGTCACTTTTTTGCAACCATATATTAGCTTCGTCGTAAGTCAATCCGCCATTAGCATCTAAGCGCAATTTTACAGGTTTTGGAATTTGGGTAAAGGCGGCAAAAATTTCTAATTCCTCCACAATTGGGTAAACTCCAATTTTCCATTTAAAAGTACGATACCCTTGTTCCCAAAGCTTACCCCATTGTTGTAATGCGTCTTTTCCGGCACTTAGTAAGCCACTGTAGGTTAGATGGTTTGAATTTTGATTTTTGAGTGCCAAAGCTGACTCAAAGCCAAATTGACAAGCTGGGAGCGAGTCAGGAATTGAGTAAATAGTTTCTGTGGTAATTTCTGTGGGTAGTTGATGACAATAATTGAGGGCTTGGGTTACAGTTTCAGTACCAAACCAGCTAATCGGGGCAATTTCTCCCCAACGGGTTTTACCTAAGTTATCTGTAAGACTTAAAATAATCCCTTCCCTAACTTCCCATTTGCCGTGACTTGTTTGCAGAGGTTGCTTAAACTTGCGTTGGTAAGGCTGAAAAGAGAATTGGTACATTAACCGTTATTGGGATTGGGTTTCTGTCTTCTTTTAGAAAATACAGACGTTCCGGTGGAACGTCTCTACATTAACCGCCTGCAATCATAAATCCCAAACTCAGCAGTAATCCGCTCCAAAAATGTAAGGCTACGGCGATAAACTTACAATTACTAACTATGTCTGGGCGATCATGATTTTGCTGTACGTGTCGAACTAATTTAACCGCAAAAGGGCAACTCAACCAAATAAGTAATGTCCACATTGGAAAGCTTCCCAAGGCTACTAATACCGTTGTCAGTACATAAATGCTTCCACCCAGCCAAGGTAATAAATTAGCAGCTTTTAAAGTACCTAAACGCACAATCGGCGATTTTTTCCCGGCGGCTAAATCATCGGCTATTTGGTGAAAGTGTGAGCAAAATAAAATTAAACTTGTAGCAACTCCCACCACAACTGAAGCTGATAAGCTAGTCAGAGAGAAGCTTTGCGCTTGACTATAGTAAGCGGCGGCGACAGCCAAGGGGCCAAAACAAATAAAGCAAATGATTTCGCCTAAACCTTGATATCCCAAGCGAAAAGGCGGCCCTTGATAGGTGTAGCCTAATCCGCAACACAATAGAATTAAGCCAATAATAGTTACGTCTTTTTGCCAAAAGGCGATCGCAAGTATCCCAAATAGACCTAAACCTAAAAACAAATTACCTAACCAAAAAATTAGCTGTTTGTTTCCAGTTAAATTTACCAGAGAATGAGCTTTATTTTTATCAATTCCTGTTTCTGAGTCAAAAACATCGTTACTAAGATTAATCCAAGCAACAATCAAAATCGCTGATATCAAAAAAGTAGCAAAATGCCATCCTTGAAATATTTTAGTTTCGGCAAAAGCTACCGCCGTTCCCACCCAAATAGGAATAATAGCAACACTATACATCGGCGGCTTAATTGCTGCCATCCACAAGTTAGGTTTTGCGTAGGAGATAAATTCGGTAGTCATAATATTAATTCAATTCTTTTTATTGTCGTTCCAAAAAAGTGTTAAATAAAAGATGCTTTGATTTATTTACGAACAACTGAATATCAAACCTTTAGTTTAATAGCATTTAATTGGGGTTTTATATTCATTTTTTTATACAACTTAATTTTTCAAATAGGACAGTTATTCGCTAACATAAAGGTATGTTGCTAACAATAGCTAGGACTTATATACTATACGGGAGACAAAGGTACAGTAATGAGCATAAAACTTAATCTTTGACTAAGTGGCTAAAGGTTGCCCCAATATGATACCCCTAGAAATATCATCACAAGAAGCCGCTTTTTAAGAACGGAAGTTTAAAAAAGTTTACTATTTTTACATCCATGCCAGTTCTACCTTGTCTTACCAGTTTTTCTTTAGACTACAAAAAACTATATCAATTTCTCTTAGCTTGCCAGCAAAAATGTTTGCTCAATAGTTGCCAGCAATTCGTTAGCATACCTATGGCAATTGAACAAGTAGATCCGTTAGTTGTTTTTGAGAATATTGCCCAATTTGAACAATTAAACTTTTATTTTGAGCATAAAGGCAAACAAGAAGCAACGGCGGCAATGGATGCGATCGCTCATTTACACTTACAAGGTAAAAATAGATTTAGTAAAGTTCAAGAGTTTATCAAATCTTGTCAGGCAAAGACAGTAATTTTTAGCAATCTTAATAATATTGCTTTACCGCCGCGTTTTTTCTGTAGTTTTAGTTTTTTTGACGAAAACGAGGCAAATTATCCTTTTCCCGCCGCCACCGTATTTTTACCACGCTGGCAAATTACTAAGTGTATCGACTTCTGTGTATTAGTTGCGAATCTAGTCATTGATGCGAAGACAAACTTAGAACTACTACTAGACGAGTTACAAAATAATATTCAAAATATTCTCAGCTTAGATGGTCGGTTAAATAAATATCATCTACCAGGCAAGTTAATCAAAAAAGATGTATCAAATATAGACAGATTCAAACAAACAATCTTATCAGCGCTTGAATCTATCAAGCAAAAAAAGCTTGACAAAATAGTTTTAGCTCAAACCTTAGATGTGTTGGCTGGCAAAGATTTCAGTTTATATAACTCTTTAAATAATTTGCGGCAAATCCACCCAAATTGTTATGTCTTTTCGACAAGTAACGGCAAAGGACAAAACTTTATCGGTGCAAGTCCAGAGCGTTTAATCAGTATACGCGATCGCCAATTAGTTATCGATGCCTTAGCAGGAAGCGCCCCACGAGGAAAAACCGCCACCGAAGACGCAGACTTAGCAAACTTATTACTAAATAGTGACAAAGAAAAACGCGAACACAAAGTAGTTATAGACTTTATCACTCAACACTTACAGGCGCTAGGGATAGAAGCCAATATATTACCCCCCAGATTGCGCCAACTATGCAATATTCAACACCTGTGGACACCGATAGAGGCAAAAATCCCCGTTAATGTGCATCCTTTGGAGATTGTGGCACAATTGCACCCTACCCCCGCCGTTGCCGGAGTTTCTAGAGAGTTAGCTTGCGCGGAAATTCGGCGTTATGAAGACTTTGAACGCGGATTGTACGCCGCACCTTTAGGATGGGTAGATTACCAAGGAAACAGCGAATTTATTGTTGGGATTCGTTCGGCTTTAATAGATGGCGATCGCGCTAGACTATACGCAGGAGCAGGAATCGTCAAGGGTTCTGATCCAGATAAAGAATTAGCCGAAATTCAACTCAAACTCCAAGCACTGCTTAAAGCTTTAGTCTAAATCCCGATGTTGAAAAGATTTAGCATCAACCCCGGTATAAGTTGCCGCAATGTGTCCGTCACCGACAAGCTGATACTTGTAAGTAACTAGCCCTTCTAAGCCCACTGGGCCGCGCGGGGGTAGCTTTTGGGTACTAATTCCCACTTCTGCCCCAAAACCATAGCGGAAGCCGTCAGCAAAGCGCGTAGAACAGTTGTGATAAACCCCGGCGCTATTAACTTGAGATAGGAAAATATTTGCAGTGGTAGAATCTTCCGTTGCGATCGCATCGGTATGTCCTGAACCATAATAATTAATGTGGGAAGTCGCATCGGCCAAAGAATCGACTACTTTAATTGACAAAATCAAATCGCTATATTCTGTCTCCCAGTCGGTATCATTGGCGAAAGCTACATCAATAATTTTGCACGTACTTTCATCGCCTCTTAATTCTACTGAGCGTTCTTTCAAAGCACTAGCTACAACGGGGAGAAACTTCGCCGCAATATCAGTATGGACTAGCAACGTTTCAATCGCATTGCAAGCGGCGGGATATTGGGTTTTGGCATCAATGGCAATTTCTACAGCTTTGGCTATATCCGCCGCCGCATCCACGTATAAATGACAGATGCCTTCAGCGTGACCTAATACAGGAATATGAGTATTATTTTGCACAAAGCGGACAAAAGAATTTGAACCTCTAGGGATAATTAAATCTACATACCTATCTAACTTTAATAGTTCTAATGTTTCTTCCCTAGTTGTAAGTAATTGCACAACTTCAGGGCTAATGTTTGTTTGAGCGAGTCCGTTGTGAATTGCTGTTAAGATTGCTTGACAAGAGTTAATCGCCTCTTGTCCGCATTTGAGAATTACGCCATTTCCCGACTTAATTGCCAAAGTAGAAATTTGAATAGCCGCGTCGGGTCTAGCTTCAAAAATAACTCCCAAAACCCCTAATGGACAAGTAACGCGCTTAAGGATTAAATTGTCATCTAGTTGGCGATGAATTTGAATTGCACCTACAGGATCGCTTAAATTGGCAACGTCTCGCACTCCAGCAATTGCATCGTTTAGCTTGGCTTCGTCCAACTTTAGGCGGTTGTATAAAGGTTTGGGAATGCCTGCACTGACGGCGGTTTGGCAATCAATCCCATTAGCAACTATAATTTTGGGCTTTGCTGATTCTAAAGCTAGTGCGATCGCATTTATTGCCCGATTTTTCTCCTCAGTGGTAAGCGTGGCGAGATTTTGGGCATGATTACGACAAATAGACGCGACTTTAATTAAAGAATTATCCATATCAATTAATTTAAGTATTGCATCGCGATCTTGATAGTTTTATTTTGACTAAAGTCAAAACTTGCTTCCGTAAACTTAGGAGGACGGGTTTTTGCTTTAGGATTGTTAGAAATCCCAAAACCTTCTGATGGAATCCCTAAAAAGTTGGTATTTAGCTTACTGTCGCTGTTTTTATCTGCATACAAAGCAACGGCATACTTACCAGGTTTTAAGCCGTAAAAGTGTTTACTGGCAACGGTTCCCGTAACTTTAGTACATCCGCTTTGCACCACACCTCTAGCACTTGCCGGAAATCCTTGATCGTTAGCGTAAACTCTTAGGCAAACTTGCCCCGATTGATGCCTCAATCCATCTATTACAACTGTTAACTTTGCGCCCTGTTGCGCCTGTACTGATAAAGGTATC
The DNA here is from genome assembly GCF_003003885.1 of Chlorogloea sp. CCALA 695. Lineage (GTDB taxonomy): Bacteria > Cyanobacteriota > Cyanobacteriia > Cyanobacteriales > Chroococcidiopsidaceae > Aliterella. Next base: position 23,967 of record NZ_PVWN01000003.1, read on the forward strand.
AAGCCCGATAAAGTAGCTAGTAAAAATACATTAAATTTGTTCATATAAAGTAGCTAGTAAAAATACATTAAATTTGTTCATACCTTATTTTAGGAAAAATCCGCATTGGCGACAAGCAAGGCAAAGTCAATCTCTAGCATGGTGACAAGGGGAAATGCGATCGCTACTCTGAAGGAAATGTCAAAATAAGAAAGTTACAAAAATTACTATTTAGGCTCCTAATGACTAGCGTATCACCTGCAACACCGCCTTTGGAACGTCGCAAGCCAAGGGAAAACGATTGGCGACTGTTCCTCCGGTTAGTACCTTATGCGCGTCGTCACGGGCGATTGCTATCGATTTCGATGTTGTTGCTTGTACCTTTGGCGATATCTGGGGCGCTGCAACCTATTTTAATTGGACAAGCAATATCTTTAATTCGCAAAGAATCAAGTGCTTATGAATTTTTGCGAAATCTCCCCCTAGCGCAAGGATTGGGGATTCTAGAAGGATTATTACTAATAACCGTTGTCATTAGGCTAGTATTTTCCGGGATTCAAGGCTATTTGGTACAAAAAGTAGGTCAACAAATCACCGCAGATATTCGAGACGATTTATTTGAGCGCGTTACCTCTTTAGCGGTACGTTTTTTTGATCGCACTCCGGTAGGAAAATTGATAACTCGTCTGACTAGCGACGTTGAGGCGTTGGGAGATGTATTTACAACTGGGGCGATTGGGATTGTCAGCGATATATTTTCGATGCTGGTAATTATTGTATTTATGTTTCGGGAGCAATGGCAATTAGCTTTGATGTTGGTGTTGATGCTATTGCCAATTACCGCGTTAATTGTTTACTTTCAGCAGCAGTACCGCAAAGCAAATTACAAAGCTAGAGAAGAATTATCAGCGCTCAATTCTACTTTGCAAGAAAATATAGTTGGCATTAACGTAGTGCAGTTGTTTCGCCGGGAAAGATTCAACTCCCAGTTGTTTCGCACTACCAATGAGCGCTATATGAAGGAAGTAGATGCAACTATCTTCCACGACTCCGCCGTCTCAGCAACTTTAGAATGGATTGCTTTAGTTGCGATCGCTGCTGTACTCTGGCTAGGTGGAATATTTATCTTGCGCCAACAGCTAGATATTGGGCGTTTATCCACCTTTATCTTATTTGCTCAACGATTATTTGACCCTTTGCGCCAGTTTGCAGAAAAATTCACCGCTATTCAAGCAGGTTTTACAGCCGTAGAACGAGTTAGCGATATTTTAGACGAACCGATTGAAATCCGCGACCCCGAAAAAGGCAAACGGGCGATCGCGTCTATGATATCTATGGGCGAAATTCGGTTTGAAAATGTCTGGTTTGCCTACAAAGACGACGATTATATAATTAAAGACTTGAGCTTTACGATTAAGCCTGGCGAAAAAATTGCTTTAGTTGGGCCGACAGGCGCGGGGAAAAGCTCCATAATTCGTCTATTATGTCGCCTGTACGAACCTAGCCGGGGACGTATCCTTGTAGATGGAGTAGATGTAAGAGATTTACCGCAATCAGAATTACGCCGTCGTATGGGGGTAATTTTACAAGAAGGTTTCTTATTTGCGGGGGATGTCAAAAGTAATATTACCTTGGGCGATACTTACTCTATGGACGAAATTCGCTCCGCCGCCCAAAAAACCAATGTAGACAAGTTTATCGAACAATTGCCCCAAACCTACGATACCCAGTTGCGAGAGCGAGGTACAAACCTTTCTAGCGGTCAAAAACAGTTGTTAGCCTTTGCACGGGCGGCTATTCGCAATCCACCAATATTAGTATTAGATGAAGCAACCGCGAGCTTGGATGTGGGTACAGAAGCTTTGATTCAAGACGCGCTAGATAAATTGCTAATTGGACGTACTGCGATCGTGATTGCTCATCGCCTTTCTACTATCCGTAATGTAGATCGAATCTTTGTCTTGAAGCGCGGACAATTAATTGAGTCGGGTACTCATGAGGAATTATTGCAACAAGAGGGACTATACGCCAGCTTGCATAACCTGCAAATGTTTGGAAGTTAGATTATATTTTTTTTGCAATCCCAAATTCTAGGCATTTTCAGACTCAATGTCACAATATCTACAGCCTGACATTATTTGATTAATATGACAGAAGTGATAATACGTGTCAACGAACAAGGAAAAGTTGTAATCCCAGCCAATTTACGCCAGGAATTAGGTTTAGTTTCTGGGTCAAAGTTGATAGTTCACTTGGAAGGTAGAAGAATTGTTTTAGAGCAGCCAGAGGATGTTTTTAGGCGGCTGCGTTCTACTTTTAATTCTCCCAAATCTTTAGTCGATGAGTTAGTTGAGGAGCGACCTACAGAGGCGAGACATGAGTAGTTATGTTTTAGATCCGTCAGCAATTTTAGCTTTGCTTAATTTGGTGTTGCCCAATTTTTGGAACGCCTAACAATTAGTCGATTTGAGCCATGTTTGTATATTCAGTCAATAACTCATCAAGAGTGTCTGTTTCTACTTGAGGACTCCAGATTAACTCAAACATGATCAAAAGGATAAGCTAAATTTCATTTTCCTAAGTCTGCAAGTTGAGGGGGAAGTTTGATATTACCTCTAGCCGTCCGCAACTGACCTTTTTCTAAACGCACTTTACCTCTAATCATCGCTATTTGCGCCTGTCTTAGCGCTTCGGCTTTAGTTATTGATATTCTTAACTACGGATATAGTTGGGACATTAGGGCTAAAGTCCCTTCATAAATACCTCATTTAGGCTCAGTATAAGGCGAGGCTGCTAATAGGCAAGTAAAAACTGCCTATTCTACTGTGACTTTTTTAATATTCTTGGATAGTAAAAACTTTTACAGACGTGCCTTTTTGATTCTGCTTTTTAATCCGAATTAGCCTGCCTTGCAAAGAGCGATCATCTTGTAAAATAAATTCATCAATTAGCTGGACTTGTCCTTTATAATCTTGATCGTCTTTACAAATAATAATTCCACTATGAGCTTCGCCTTGTTGATGTAGAGAAACAAAATCGTCTCGATTAAGAGTAATAATAATTTTATTTCTTTCTTGAGCAAACTTCAAAACGTTTTCATCGCTAATAGACTTATTCGCTTGCTGGGCTTCGTAAGAGGTTAAAACATCATAATCAAGCTGCCGTAGTTCTTCAATTATCGCTCTTGGAAGATTCTCGTCAGCATAAAATCTAATCGTTTTCATCCCAGCTAGCGATTAATTGGTCAATTTCTTGTGAATATTGACCATAATATGACCAAGCTGCTGCTAAATCTTGTTGATTTAACCCTAGATAATTTCTCAGTAATTCTTCTTCCGATGCGCCCTGCTGACGAAAAGAAACCAGCGTCCAAACAGGGATACGAGTGTCTCGAATCCGTGCATTTCCGCCACAGACTCCCGCAGTTTTTTGAATTAGTTTATTCTGGTTGTGTTGTAGAAAAGATAACATACGCGCCAACTAGCTAAACAGCCAAACTCTTACAGTTTTTTATGAGTTCGTGTAGCATTACTGTTTACAGGTGTCAACACCGATCTCTTGATAGTATAACGTTAGCTTTGAATGCGATATCGCCTTAGTTGGTTAATCAATCTCTTTAACCTATGCCCTTATACTGCACCAAAAACCATATAAACCAGTCAGGAAGCGGCTTTTGTACCAGTTGCGGCGAAGTTTTGTGGCTGCTACCTGGGTATATTCTCGCCAGTCGTTATCGAATTAGTCAACACCTCGGACATGGTGGTTTTGGGCGCACTTATTTAGCAGAAGATTTGCATCGGTTTAACGAGCGCTGCGTACTCAAACAATTTGCCCCCCAAGAACAAGCAACTAGCCAGTTAGAAAAAGCTAAGATGTTGTTTGAACGTGAAGCCAGCGCCCTCTACAAGCTCTCACACCCGCAATTACCAGCATTTCGAGAGTTTTTTGCTGCCGATTTGGGCAAGGGGGCAAAGGGATTGTTTTTAGCCCAAGATTACATTGAAGGCACAACTTATAGCGATTTACCCAAGCCGTTAAGTGAAGCAGAGGTGAGTAAGTTAATTAGCCAATTGCTGCCAGTATTAACTTACATTCACTCCCAAGGAACAATTCACCGCGATATCTCTCCTGATAATCTAATTTTACGCAACGAAGATCGCCTGCCAGTATTAATTGATTTTGGCGGTGTAAAGCAATTAGTCACTGCAAGTATTAACCAAAACGGACAAGTATTGACTAAGTTGGGCAAACAAGGCTACGCTCCCGAAGAACAGTTAAGATCGGGGGAAGTGTTGCCTAGTAGCGATTTGTATGCGTTGGCGGTAACGGCGATAGTATTAGTTACAGGTAAAGAACCAGACGAATTGTACGATAGCTATAAGGGAACTTGGCGTTGGGGTAAGGAAATTAGAGTTAGTGGCAAGTTAGAGAAAGTATTAAAAAAAATGCTGGCTTATAAACAGTGCGATCGCTACAAATCGGCAGAGGATGTGGCAAAAGCTTTGAAATTACCTGCTAATTTACCAGAAATAACTAATCTCTCGCAAATCGCTACAGTTAATGTAGTCGGACAAAAAAACTTGCCAACGCCCATCAGCAAACCCCAAGGCAATACACAAGTTTTGGTTGCGAGTCCTAGGTTTGGTTGGCTAAAACCGATAGTTTTAAAAGTTGCAGGCGCAGGTTTGCTATTATTTGTAGTTATAAATGCCTTGCCTTTGCTAAGTTCGTTAAAGTCATTAGTACCTGTAATAGCACCTACTGTAACGGTTACAGACGCTCAAGTTGCAAACTTAGTTCGTCGCCGCCAAGCGCTCAAAATTAATTCAAGGTTTTTTAATACCACAGTAAACGAGGCTTTTTATCAGAAACACCCCAAGTTAAATCGCCGCAGTTTAAAACCTGCCCCTGAAGACGCAGATTTGAGGACTGATTGGTACAATATTGCCGAAGACTTGCTGAATAAATTAGATAGTCTCAGTCCCGAAGCAAGGCTTAAACTAGGTACTTATAGCAAAACTAATCGCCATCAGTTTAAACAAGAGAGCGATCGCAAGTTTTATCAATGGTTTCCTCAACAGCGAGGTAAAAAACTTAATCCCAATACTTATGGTCAAATTTGGGAAGCGATCGCCTTTGATAAAATCCGCCTTTAGGAAAGGGTGATAATAACAAATTAGTGATGTTTTCTTGACTGCCAATGCCGCCTACAACTCCTCAATACTGCACCAAAGGACACGAAAACCCGTCAGGAAGTCGCTTTTGTCTTCATTGTGGCGAACAAATGGTATCAGCACCCGCACCCCAGGGTATTTATTCAGGGCTAATTTTGGGCAGTCGCTATCGAGTTATTCGCCAATTAGGACAAGGTGGTTTTGGGAAAACTTATCTAGCTGAAGATGTCAACCGCTTTAATGAATTGTGCGTACTAAAAGAATTTGCTCCCCAAGTGCAAACTAGCGCGGTTTTACAAAAAGCTGAGGAATTATTTGCCCGTGAAGCTGGGGTACTTTATCAACTGCAACATCCCCAAATTCCCCGTTTCCGTGAATTATTCCGCGTCAATGTTGAAACCAAAGACTATTTATTTTTAGTCCAAGATTATGTAGCAGGAAAAAACTTATTTTCTTTGCTGCACTCCCGTCAACCACCGCGATTGACAGAAGCTGATGTAACGCAATTATTGCTAGATATTTTGCCAGTTTTAGAATACATCCATTCTTTGGGAGTAATTCACCGCGATATTTCCCCCGATAACTTAATACTGCGAGATTCTGACTCGCGCCCGGTATTAATAGATTTTGGTGGAGTCAAGCAAATTGCCGCCACTGTATCCCAATTAGCCCAGTCTGAAGCCGGAAAAGCTGCCCCTCCAGCCACGTTACTCGGAAAGGTAGGGTATGCCCCTAACGAGCAAATGCGGACGGGTACAGTTTACCCTCACAGCGATTTGTATGCCTTAGCAGTAACGGCTTTAGTATTGCTAACCGGAAAAGAACCCCAATCATTAATCGATCCGCGCACCTTATCTTGGCAGTGGCAACAAGAGGTAAATGTTAGCAATACCTTAGCTACGGTACTAAATAAAATGTTGCAGCCAAAAATGAGCGATCGCTATCAAACTGCGCGAGAAGTTTGGAGTGCCTTAAATACTTCTACTCCCGAAAATACTTTAGCCATTGCGCCAGCTTATACCGGGGCTTCGGTAATTAATACTTATCAAGCACCAACCCCTGATAGTTATCCTAGCCCCCCCGGATTCCCCATCGGCAAAACAATACTCGGATTTTTGTTTTTATTCGGGTTAGCAAGTGCGACTTTTTGGGGAGTAGGTAGCCTAATGAAGTCTACTAATGTTGTGCCAATTATCGAAACGCCATCCCCACCTATAGCAAGTGTTAGTCCATCAATTACACCCACACCTACACCCCAGTTACCCGCCGCCGAAAGAGCGATCGCCGATGCTTTAATTACTAGACGACAAAATCTAGGCATTAGTGAAACCTATTACTTTAGCGTCATGGATCGGCTATTTTGGGCAAAATATCCCGATTGGCAAGGGCGCAAACTTACAAGCGATCCAGCTTACGCAGAGATACGGAGTCAATGGTATAAAATTGCGGATGAATTGCTCGATAAACTCGAAACAATTAGTGTTACTTCACGGCAAAACTTGGGAAACTATACTAAAGCCGATCGCGATCGCACGGTAAACGCAATTAATCAAGTATTTGTCGGTAGCCGCTCGTTGTACGATCTTACCGATGCTGCCTTTTTTAACTTATTTCCCGACCAAAAAGGCAAAAATTTTGTTACTCAACCCGTCGGGCAAATTTGGAGTGCGATCGCCCAAGACAAAGCTAGTAATATTATTGCAGGTACAGCTTACGAAAAAATTGTCTTTGCTCCCGATACCACTAGCACCCAACTAAGCGGTAGCCTCAATCCTGGTGAAGGAAAGGTTTTTGTAGCCCAGTTAGTGCAAGAGCAATTGATGAAACTCGATTTGCAAGCAGAAGCTCAAGTTTTGGTTTCTATCTATTCTCCTACAGGTAAAACTTCATTGTTAGAAGACTCTGCAACTCGCACTTGGTCGCAAACTTTACCTGAAGATGGCTACTACGAAATAGTTGTAGTTTCAAATGCCTCAACGCCGATGGATTATCAACTTAATTTGAGTGTAGAAGATAAATTACCGCAGCCCATAATTGAGCCAATCGCCCCCGACGCAACCCCAACACCGACACCTACAGAAACCTTACCTAGCCAGTAATCAGGCGTAAAATCTTAAGGTTTTAGACCTAATATTATTTTACTTTTTGGCGGCGAGGCTGAATAAGATAAGTGAAAAAAATATCCGAGTGTTAGGCTGCTTGCGAAGTTGATACAGGGTAATCTAACGCTCGCCAAGCTGCGACTCCGCCTCTTAATTCCGATACATTCTGAAACCCTGCATCCCGCAATAGTGACGCAGCAAAAGCTGTTTCTTCATCGGTTTCGCCGTAAATATAAATATCGCGGCTGTTTTCTAAAGATGATTTCGCGCGATTTACAAGTTCTGACACGGGCATAGGAATAGCACCTAGTATATGCCGAAAATTAAATTCTGTGCGATCGCGTGCGTCAATAATTGTCAATGCTGGTTCGCCCCAATCTAACCTTGATTTCAATTCAAAAACTAGCGACTTAGCCTTAAATGGTGGCGGTGTGGGGATCATTCCTAAAAACTGAACCATAACTATTACATTTATTAATTTTCTTTTTCATAATGTAACAAAAAACTTTAATGTTTACAAAGTTTTGGGAATAATTCTCAGAATTTTGGGTCATTAATGAGTAACAATCTACTTATCTATATTTATTTATTGTCATAGTGTGTCCTGTCGTACACTTATTCAAATAAATAACCCACCTCTAAAAGTCTAAAGGTGGGTATTTTAAGCCCTGTTATTTTAATTAAATGCAGTTGGACTATTAATTTTTAGGAAAAAACGTTATCTACACGTCTTTCTTTAGAGTTTCAGCGTGATTTTGCAATCTAGATACTACATTGTAGTCATCCGCACCCGCCGGAGTTCTCGACTCGATAATGCCTTCAGTAGGCCCGCCGATGGCTTTCCATGCTGGTAAACCACCTTTTAGCTCAGATATATGCTCAAATCCAACACTGCGGAGTTGTTGGGCGACAAGGGAAGTTTCTTCATCGGTTTCGCCATAAATGTAAATATCGCGACTAGGAGCAATAGTATTTTTGGCAATTTCTACCACTTTATCTTTAGACATTGACATAGCGCCCATGATATGCCCATCATTGTAGACCATGCGATCGCTCACATCAAGAATTGTAAAAGCAGGTTCTCCCCACTCTAGACGGGATTTCAGTTCGTGAGCATTGGATTGCGAATCGATGGGTGGCTGGGAGGGAATAATGTCACCGATAGGATTATTCATAGGTTTGTCCTATTTGATTTGATTACACGCAATGTACCAAGGATTCCACTCTTAAACGATCTTTCTTTAGAATGAATCCTAAAACAATTGGGTATGAAGTTTGAGATGAATCTGCTTTGAACGAATTAATCGCCAAAAATCACTAAGCTTGTCACCATCAAGTTTAGAACTTTTAACTTGACGCTATCTATGGTTTTGGATACTTTATAAATCAATTTTGTAACTCTTGTACGCAAAAATTTTACAAAAATATATCTTTTGAAGGATAGAATAAGTGCTGTTGTCTAAAATCAAGTTTAAGCAAAAACTGCGTGCAGTCAAACTCCATCGAGCAAAACAATTCTTCTCTGCAAGAATTACCACATAATAGTTACTCAGAACTTCCCTTTACTCTAAAACAATTGAGAGCCGCAATTCCTGGTTATTGCTTTGAACCATCGGCGAGGCGATCGCTTTTTTACTTTTTCAGCGATATTACAATTATTGGCATCCTCTATTGGGGAGCCGCTTTTTTTGATTCTTGGTTGGTTTATCCCTTTTTCTGGCTGATACAAGGTACGATGTTTTGGGCGCTTTTTGTGGTTGGACACGACTGCGGTCATGGTTCTTTTTCCCAGAAAAAATGGCTCAATAATTTAATTGGGCATTTATCCCATACACCACTTCTTGTCCCTTACCACGGCTGGCGCATTAGTCACAGAACCCACCATCAAAATACAGGAAATATTGAAACCGACGAAAGCTGGTATCCCGTTACCGAAGCGAAGTATCGAGAAATGCAGTGGTGGGAAAAATTCCTGCGTTTTGAGGTATTTCTGCTGATGTATCCACTTTATTTGTTCAAACGTTCTCCTGAGCGGGAGGCTGCCTCTCATTTTATGCCCGATAGTCCTCTATTTCGCCCCTCTGAAAAGTGGGATGTGATTGTTAGTACAATTTGTTGGGCATTAATGGTTGGCTTTTTGGGCGGCTTAACTTATCAATTTGGTTGGTTGTTCCTGCTGAAATACTACGCCGGGCCTTATTTAGTATTTGTGGTTTGGCTTGACTTGGTAACTTTTTTGCACCACACAGAGTCTGATATTCCTTGGTATCGCGGCAAAGATTGGTATTTTCTCAAAGGTGCATTATCTACCATTGACCGCGATTATGGTGTTTTTAATAACATTCACCACAATATTGGTACTCATGTAGCGCATCATATCTTTTTAAATATGCCGCACTACCACCTAAAAACTGCTACAGCATCAATTAAGCCCCTATTAGGTGAGTATTATCGTAAATCAAATGATTCTATCTTCAAGGCACTTCTGCATTCCTGGAAGAGTTGCCATTTTGTTAAGGATCATGGGGGTAAAGTTTTCTATCAAAGCAAGAGTGATTTGACTAAAGGATAATTTAGTTAACTATCGGATTGTAGAGGCGTGTTAATAGCACGCCTCTACAACGAAAACTTGTAATTATCTAAAAACAAACAAAATAATTACTCCCAAGTAGAAATACTCCGCAGCACATCAGGAATTTGCTCCTGAGTGGCGGGAAACTCCAAAATAGTCTCGCTTAAGCCCAAATATCGGGATTCGCTAAACGATAACAGCATCCGAGATAATGCTACCCATACCTCGGCTTCGTATTCCCAGTCACGATTGCGGTAAGCTTGTCCTGCAATCGAGCGTAACGCCCAAAAATAACTATTTCTGACTACTGAGCCACCTTTTTTAAATTCTGGGACATCTTCTTTATGGATGTAAAGAACCATAGCTTCAATTTTGGCTCTCATAAATTGTAAACCTGGCGCGATCGCAACTACTCTATAATGACCAAATTTACAAACTTAAGCATCAACTATTTCAAAGTTTGATCCCAATATTTGTTGAATTTGCTCAATGCAATGAATAGTTTTTTGATAAGCTGCTTGGTTTTTTTGAGTAATAAAGTTTTTTGAAGCTTGTTGTAAGTCTTGAATAGCTGCTTGCTGGTAACCTAGCTGATGTCTAGCAATACCTCTATTTACATAAGCTTGGGAATTAGCTGGGTTGAGTTGCAAAGACGTTGTAAAGTTTGCGATCGCATTATAATAATCCCCATGCAGAAAGCAAGTACAACCTCGGTTATAATAAGCCCTAGCATCCTGGGGATTGAGCCGAATTGCTAGAGAAAAGTCTTGCATAGCTGCTTGATAGTCGGCTAATTCAAACCTAGCGAGTCCTCTATCGGTATAAATGTCTGCTAATAGAGAATGAGACATACTTGTAAGTTGTACCAAAGCAAGATTTAGATCAGCGACGGCTTTGAGGTAGTTTTTCTCGCCAGCTTCAGCTAAGGCGCGATTGTAGTAGGCGCGAAAATCGCACTTATGCAAAGCAATTACGCGATCGCTATCGATAATAGCAGCTTGATAGTTTCCTTGGCGGTAGTAGGCAATAGAGCGGCTGAGGAGGGGTTCTGTAGGGTTATTTGCTAGAGTAATTGCCTTAGTACAGTCAGAAATCGCACTTTGGTAATCAGCTAACTCAATTCGCGCATTACACAATTGACTATAAACTTCTGCTTGGCTGTTTTGCGCAGCTACCGGGGAAGTAAAGGCAAAAGTTACGATAACGAGTATTATGACTGATAATATTTTCTGCATAGGTTCTCTTTTTGCACTGTTGCTATTTTGAGTTGAAAGCCTTTTGCAGTCAAAAGACAAGTTGTAAAACTTGCAGCTAATTTTAATAAACTAAATGCAAAAAACCATCTCTGCAAACCGAGTATTAATCCAACGCTTGACTCCCTATTTATTTTTGCTTCCAGCGCTGTTGATTTTGGGATTAACGGTATTTTTACCAGCTATGCAAGCTTTTTATCTCAGCTTTACTCGCTACGAGTACGATTTGACGCAACCGCCGCAGTGGATAGGGTTAGCTAATTTTAAACGTTTATGGAGCGATCGCGTGTTTTGGAAAACTCTGCAAAACACCGTACTTTATCTTATTGGTGTCGTGCCGATTTTGGTAACTTTTCCACTTGCGATCGCAATTTTAGTTAACCAAAAACTCCGGGGAATGAACTGGTTTAGAGCCGCCTTTTATACCCCTGTAGTAATTTCTATGGTGGTGGCGGGAATTGCTTGGCGCTGGCTGTACGCCGAAAATGGCTTACTCAACCAAATTATTAAAAGTGTTTTTGCTGTTAAAGAGGGTGTCGGGTGGCTAACCAGCCCTCAATTTGCCCTATTTAGCGTCATGGCAGTAACGATATGGAAAGGTTTGGGGTATTACATGGTTATTTACTTAGCAGGGCTGCAAGCTATCCCCGCAGACTTGTACGAAGCCGCCGCTATAGATGGTTCTGACGGTATCTCTAAGCATTGGGATATAACGGTTCCTTTGATGAAACCTTATATAGTTTTGGTAGCTGTAATCTCGGCAATTTCAGCTACCAAGGTTTTTGAAGAAATCTACATTATGACTCAAGGAGGCCCGCGCAATAGCTCCAAAACAGTAGTTTATTATCTCTACGAGCAAGCCTTCCAAAACCTAGAAATTAGTTATGCTTGCACAATTGGGTTAGTGCTGTTTTTGGCAATTTTGGGCTTATCTATCTTGAATTTGAAGCTATCGGCTGGGAGATCGAGTATTAGCTAGGGATTCATAGAGCGATCGCATTTTCTGGCTGATGAATAATGCCCGCAACAATTTTCCAGGGATTAGCGGTGGCTTCTGTAGCTGGAGGTTCTGTAGCTTTAGCGGTAGGTGCAGGTGGATCTTTGCGGAAAGTGTAAGTAACGCCGATTCGCTCTAGCTCAACTTCTTTCGTATCTGTCCCTGGCTCTTTTTTATAGCGAATCGCCGAGCCACTGACGATCGCAATATTATCGCTCAACATTTTTGCGCTGAGGTTATCTACATCTAGTTTGCTACAAGTGAAGTTTTGCTTTTTCAATAGCCCCATAAATTGGGTAAAAACGCCCTCAACCTCCTGTTCTGTAGTCATTGTGGCTACGACTCCTGTAGTTATCAAAATAGAACCCAAAGCAAAGAAAGGAAGTATTAATTTAGGATCGAGTTTGTTAAATACCTCAGAATATTTGATAAATTGTGCTTTTACAGCTTCAATTTCGTTAGACATATTAGATTTGCTCCTTTTAAGTAATTTGAAAATTTCTGGATGAATGCGATAGCGCCAGCGCGCCCGGTTACGGGCTTCGCAAATTCCGGCGGGTATATCGTGTCCAACACCGTCCATTTCGATTAGTTGAGAATCAGCGATTAATTTGGCGTACTCTATAGCATGAGTAGCGGGAATTAAAGGATCGGCTGTACCGTAGAGAATGAGAGTAGGAATATCGATTAAAGCTAAATCTGGTATGGGCGATCGCGCGATCGCACTTAGTTGATGAGTTATACAATTAGGGTTGTAGCGTGTACTTTCCTCTACACTGTCTTTGTATAACTGGGTGTACAAAGGAATATCAAGCGGATAAGTTGTACCAACCAGCACCGACCAAAACCCCAAATATTCCTCTAACGATGGGACTTTAGCAAAGAAAGATAGAGATAAAATACTGCTCTTTGTCAAGGCCGAAGCATCAGCAAAAGAGACAATAGAAGTAAGAGACAAAACCCGTTTGGGGTAGCTAATAGCTATCCGTTGCGCGATCGATCCTCCCATAGATGCACCGATAACGTGCGCTTTGTCAATCTCCAATGCTGTGAGCAACTCTACGCTATCGGTAGCCAGATCATCTAAAGAATAGGGTTTTGTTTCCCAGTCCTTAGTATTGCTCCAGGTTGATAAACCTATATCTCGATTATCGAAGCGAATGACGTAGTAACCTTGTTCTACTATAGGTTCGTAGAAGTAAGGAAACCAGTTACTGACAACCCAATCCCATAATTAAGAGTACGGCGGGATGTGTGCGATCGCCAAAGGTTTCTACATAAATGTCAATATTGTTGGCTTTAACAGTTGTTTGCATGATTTTGTGGTCATAAACCATAAGTTGTTATTTTTATTACTCCGGTGAATCTCTGATTGCAATTACTACGTCACCAATCATAAATTCAGCTTCTGCAAATGCTTTGATTACATCTTGATTAGACTTTTCACCTGTATCAAATCGTCTTAGTTCTGCCGCTTTTAGATGTCTATGTGCTTGACGAAAACCATTACCTTTGCGCCCTACATCTGTGGTTTTAATTAATGCTACTGAGGTGGCACTTGTAGCCGCCAAAACTTTTATCCAAAATGGTTCAAGTTCTTCTGTAAAAGTAGCGACTAACACAGATGATACTACTGAAATCACTCCTAAAGCTATGTAAGTGGAGTGTAAGCTTATTGCACTGTAATGCCATCTTTTGAGTTGAGATTTTATTTCTTTGTCAATATTTTGGGTCATGATTGTAATCCTATCTAGTAGTCAAAGCGATCGCTTACCGATTAAGCGTAAAAACCACTAATTCTTATTAATAAAAACCGCTAAGAATATCGAGTAGTTTTTTTAAAGGTGTACGGTGATAGAGAAAACCTAATGTATTTTCTAAATACTCTAAATTTGCTGGAGGGGCTGTCAAAAGTTTGTCCGACTTTACTATATCGCTCCACCAACTTTGTGGCTGATTGATAGCAACACCAATATCTTTCATTTTCATCAAAAACTCATGAGCAACTAAGCCATAACATACAGGAGTCGGGTGAAATCCATCTAAGCCAATAAGTCCACCTATAAATCTATTTTCTGGATTATTGTCGTTAGGGTTTAGACGAATATACCGAGTGTCTATCAGAGGTTTTTCTGCTGAAGTTATTCGGTGCGGAACATTAGTTCTTAATGCGTCAATTAATTCTGTTGGAAAAGTATAGCTAACCTTTCCCCCCTGACGACGAAATGCTAATTGATCGAGCTTTTCACACAGATCAACAACATGAAATCCTTCCTGGGTAGCAACCTCTTTGATAGCTTGATTGTACTGGTCAATAATATCATCTATTAATTTGGCTTCTGTACCTACTAAATGAGGATATTGTTCAGGGTTTTTACTAAACTCATCATCCCAAATCCAAAAATGAGTATAAAACTCATAGTATCCATTTGAAGCCAGTGCGTCTGTTCCCGTTCTTCCAGGAGTAATGCCGCGACATATTGGAGGAATAGTAACATGAGGAATAGTTGCTAGAAAAACGTTTTTAGCATTTATAGCTTTAATTTGAGGAATAATTCTTTTAAGTAGTTTTCGGAAATGTTCTGGTTGCCAAAGATTGCAGCTTTGTTCGCCTGCTAATTTATAAATGTCTTCGGGTTTAGACCAATTAATTTTTAACTGAATAACCGTACCTAAACAGTTATTTGACCCTAGCCAGAAAATTAAATTATCAATTCCACCCTGCGTTTGAGCAATTTCTTGAGCAGCAGTGACTTGTGAATATTGCTCAAATTGACCATTTAAACTTGGATTTAATGTTCTCCTTGCAGCACGATACATTGCTAACTCAGGTAGTTGTTGAAAAAAGTTATCTTTAAGTTTTTGCTTTTGTAATATACGGCGGCAAACTGCGTCTGTTAGCGTGTCACAATTTCCTAGTTTAAATCCTAAAACGCCTAAATTGTGATGTAAAGAACCCGTACCGGAAGCTTTGGTTCCTTCTCCTGTTTCCCAATAATCTTCTACGCGATCAAGTAGATTTTGCACTGCTAAAAAGGCAGGAGCAATTTCAAATAAATCAATTTTATTTCCAAATTTTTCAACTAGCAGGCGTAACAATTTTTCTATATTTAGGGGTAAACCACCTTCACCTGTAAAATCAGGACGTTTGAATTGATCTAAATCTGGATCGCCAAGACAACGGGCAATTAAAGCAGGATATGCAATATCTGTACGACAAACACCCCCGCTAGTAACGCCGTGAGTCAAGCTATCACCGATCGCAACGAGTGGAACTGGCATAATTCTTCTCCATTTTTAAAAGTTTGTAGTTATCAGTGTAAAATTTTGGATGACCAAAAAACAATTTTGAGTACGAGTTTTTGATAGTTTGACCTACTAAAAACTTATGATTAACAGCGATCGCATTAATTTACTATTAGAAAATGATGGGCGATCGCATTTTCAAACTTTTGGATTATTGCCTGAAATCCTGACGAGATTGCCAACTAGGAAGCATTTTGACAAGCTTGTGCTGCAACATTTTCACTGGTGTCGGTTCTAACTTGACGGATTTCTGTTTTACTACAACTACCAAATCGAGTTTGAGTACATATCTCAACATTTTTATAAAGTAGCTTATTCACGCAACTAGCAATTCCATCGGGTGAACCACCTCTAGGCTGACTAGAACCAGTGGGAGCGGTGTTATTTGTAGGTTGAGGCTGTGGTTGGGCAGAACTTGGACAGCCAAACGGCGTACAAGCATCGCCTACAGGCGGATTAGGGCAACCAAAGGGATTACACTCTGCTGCACTTGATGGGGAACAGCCAAAGGGGTTGCAGCCAGCAATGGCGGGTTTATTGGCGAGGGCGATCGCAATGGCGCTGACTGGAATTGTTAGCAAAAATGCTGTAGTTAGCGACTTTTTGAGAGTTTGTAACATTTATTAATTCCTATTTAAGTGTGCTGATTAACTTAATCTGCTCACCAACTCCATCTTTGATCTGTTATTGAATTATTGTCTCGGTTACGTCCAGACAGTTCACAATCCCAAAGTTGTAACTGTGCGCCATTCTGTTGACCTGGAGCGCCAGCAATATCAATACACTTCCCAGACAGTTGATTTTTAATGAATCCTCTACTCGTCAATGCCCATCTTTGATCTGTATCAGGATCGGAGGTTTCACAATCATAGAGTATCAATGGCGTACCATTGGCAGTCCCTGGATAACCAGATACATCAAGACATTTTCCAGAGAGCGTATTTATGATGAATCCTCTACTCGTCAATCTCCATCTTTGATCTGTATCAGGATCGGAGGTTTCACAATCATAGAGTATTAATGGCGTACCATTAGCAGTGCCTGGATAACCAGATACATCAAGACATTTTTTAGACAACAGGTTCCTAACAAGCCGTCCACTAGCCTGTTGTGCAAAGGCACTTTGGCTTACATCAACACACATCGCCATTAAGCAAGCTGTACCGTAGCATAGAAATCTCTTTAAATTCATTTCTTACTTCCTTATTCGTAACTCAAACATGACTATTTATTTAACTGCTTAATATGGGATAACACTCACGCTAGTTAGGTTATCCTGTACATCTGCCGTTTAATTCCAGAAAGGCATTAGCAACTTTTGCTGCGCCTTAACTCAATCAATCACCTCAACGAGATCGTACTTATCAAGAAAAAAGTTTGACTGCTTGTGGTGCGAACAAATCCAAGTTAACCGTTAAATATCGGCTTTGTCAGTCGGTAAAAGGTCAGTAAAAAGTCAGATAAAAGTCAGTAACTTAGCTAAATGCGATCGCACTATTCCACCTTTTTGTCAGGAATTGCTGGGATTTGAAGGTAAAAGTTAAAATAATCTGGCATTTAAGCGCGATCGCCTCCGAAATTAAGATAATACTCTTTGTAGTGAGTAACCAACCTATCCCCCTTGTGCCAATGACTGTTGAAGATGCAATCGCATTTATTGAGCAAGTTGTACAACCCAAACAATTGAATAAGATACAACGCCTTGTTCTGGATTGCTCTTATCAAGGTCATTCTTATCAAGAAATGGCGATTGGTTCTGGGTATGACTGCGGCTATATTAAAGACACTGGTTATAAATTGTGGCTGCTACTATCTGATAGTTTGGGAGAAAAAGTAAATAAGCAAAATTGTCAAGCAGTTATTAAACGTTTGGCTCAAAAAAGTATAAATCCTGCTCCTGTAGTTTCTTTGAGTCAAGATTGGGGAGAGGCAATAGATGTCTCAGTGTTTTACGGGCGAATTATTGAATTAACTACTTTGCAACAATGGATAGTAGGCGATCGCTGTCGATTGATTACAATTTTGGGTATGGGCGGAATTGGTAAAACTGCTCTGGCGGTAAAAATTGCCGAACAAGTAAAAGCAGATTTTCAATTTTTAATTTGGCGAAGTCTGCGTAATGCACCTGCTATTGAAAAGCTGCTATCTGACTTAATTTTATTTGTTTCTAACCAGCAAGCAGGCGAAAAACCTGGAAGTATTGACGAGCAAATTTCTTTATTAATTAAATACCTCGCCTCCTCGCGCTGTCTGTTGGTGCTTGATAATACTGAAACAATCTTGCAAAGTGGCGAACGAGGAGGAAACTATCGTCAAGGTTATGAAGGGTACGGACAACTAATTAGACGCATTGCTGATGAGCGTCATCAAAGTTGTTTGATATTAACAAGTAGAGAAAAACCCGTTGGATTGTCGGCTAGAGAAGGTGAAATTCTCCCGGTAAAGTCACTCTCTATTACGGGAGTTGCTCAAGAAACCGGGCAAATAATTCTGGCATCTGTTGGTTTAACGCAATTTGACGACGCAAAAGAATTAAGTGATCGCTATGCTGGTAATCCTTTAGCGCTAAAAATTGCCGCCTCTACAATTAAATCTTTATTTGGCGGTAATATTAGCGCCTTTTTTAACCAAGGAACTATAGTATTTGGCGATATCTGGGATTTACTCGAACAACAATGCGATCGCTTATCCAACGTAGAAACGCAAATAATGCGGTGGTTGGCAATTGCCCGCGAAAGGGTGACGTTACAAGAATTATACGCAGACATCATTCCCAAAATCCCCCAGCGCGAACTAATGGAAGTGCTGGAATCTTTGCAAAAGCGATCGCTAATTGAAATTAATACTTTTGGCTGCACCCAGCAACCCTTAGTTATGGAGTATGTAACCGAGCGCTTAGTTAAACAGTTTTATACTGAAATAGCTGATCATCAATTGCAGTTACTTAATAGCTATGTCTTAATTAAAGCCTCCGCTAAAGACTACATCCGAGAAGCACAAATTCGGCTAATTCTGCAACCTGTAAGTGAAGCGCTAAAAAATAGCTTTGAAAATAAGCAGCTACTTAAAGCCCATCTCGATCAACTTCTGGGGACTTTACGGGCTAACTCTGCTTACCAAAATGGTTATGCTGCGGGAAACTTGCTTAACTTGTATTGGCATCTGCAAACTGATCGTAGTGATGCTAGGGACTATTCTTACTTGGCTGTCCGCCAAGCTTACTTACCCAACGTAACACTACATCAATTCAACTTTACTCAAACAGAATTTGATCGCTGTGTGTTTGCGGAAACTTTTGGCGGTATTACTGGTGTTGCTTTTAGCCCCGATAATCAATTACTCGCAACTAGCGATACTGGCGGCAAAATTCATATCTGCCAAGTTAGCGATCGCACGCAATTAACTATTTGCAAAGGTCATATACATTGGGCTTGGGCGATCGCATTTAGTCCTAATGGGCAGCTTTTGGCAAGTGTGGCGGATGATTATTTGGTCAAGCTTTGGGATGTAAAATCTGGAAATTGTCTAGCTACTTTAGAAGGGCATACTTATTCAGTAAATACGGTAGCTTTTAGTCCTGATGGGCAAACTTTGGCTACTAGCGGTCAAGATCGAGAGATTAGGCTTTGGGATTTGAGTAATATCAAAAATGCACCCCGCGTACTGAAAGGACACTCTGAGCGCGTGTGGTCAGTGGCTTTTAGTCCTGATGGACGAATGCTGGCTAGTGGATCTGAAGATAATGCGATCGCTTTATGGGATCTAGCAACGGGTAACTGTCATTATCTCCAAGGACATACAAACTGGGTGCGAACTGTTGCTTTTAGCGTTGATGGGCAAACTCTTGTTAGTGGTGGCTACGACCAAACTTTAAGGTTTTGGGATGTTAATACTCGACAATGCTTGAACATCATTTCCGCGCATACAGGGGTAATTACCGCCGTGAGTTTTAGTAGTAACGGGCAATGGTTGGCTAGTAGCAGTTACGATCAAACTCTCAAACTTTGGGATGTCAGAACCCTTGAATGCCAAAAGACTTTTATCGGACATACTAACCGAGTTTGGAGCGTGGCGTTTAGTCCCGACAATCAACAACTAGCTAGTGGCGCAGATGACCACGCAACGGCGTTGTGGAATATTAAAACTGGGGAATGCGATCGCACAACTATCGGACATACTAATTCAGTTTTGGCACTCGCTCTAAGTAACGACGGTAATTTATTAGCAAGCGGACACGAAGACCAAACTATTCGGCTATGGAATTTAGCTCAAGGTAAATGCTGTCAAACTATCCAAGGACATACTAACCGCGTTTGGAGCGTGGCTTTTGCGCCTCAAGAAGAAGTTTTAGCCACAAGTAGCGCCGATCGCACTATTAAATTATGGAACTATAAAACTGGGGAATGTCTGCGGACTATAATGGGTCATTCTAGTTGGGTTTGGTCGGTGGTTTTTAGTCCTGATGGCGATTATTTAGCCAGCGCTAGTTACGACCAAACGGTCAAAGTGTGGGAAGTGAAGACCGGAAAATGCCTGCAAACTTTGACAGAACATACAGCGTCAGTAACGGCGGTAGCTTTTAGTCCTGATGGCAAACACTTGGCTAGTAGTAGTTTCGACCAAACTATTAAAGTGTGGGAAGTTTCCACAGGACAATGTATTTTTACGCTGCTAGGTCATACTAATAGCATCTGGGCAGTTTCTTTTAGTCCTGATGGTCAACAATTAGCTAGTGGTAGTTTCGATTGTACTATCCGTGTCTGGAATATCACTACAAGAGTATGTACGCATATATTAAAGGGACATACCGCCCCTGTTACTTCGATTTATTATCAACCGATGCAGACAGCTTTCCCTACCGCAGATAATTGGCAATTAGTGAGTGCGGGTTTTGACCAAACTATTCGCCAATGGAATTTACAAACTTGCGAATGCACCCAAATGACCGGACATACAGGAATTGTCTATGCGATCGCCATGTCTGCGTCTATACCCAAGCAAATTGTTTTTAGCGGCAGTTTTGACGAAACTATTAAGGCTTGGAATCTGGAAACGGAAAATTGTTTTTTATCTATGCGATCGCCTCGTCCCTACGAAGGAATGCAAATTACTAAGGTCAAAGGATTGACTCAGGCACAAAAATCAACCTTAAAAGCTTTAGGTGCTATAGAAAATTAGACGTTGTTTTAGATACATTAATTTTGGTATAGAGACGTTGCAATGCAACATCTCTACAATGTGGTTATTTCTTGCGTTTACGCCAATTACTAAGACCAAATAATCCTAAACCTAATACTCCCAAAACAGAACTTGGTTCGGGTACTGCTGTGGCGATAAAACCGCGCTGTACGCCGTTATAAAGACCAACTCCAATAATATCGCCATTATTATTAATCTCCAACGCCGAAGTAAGTTCCCATCCTACGCTGGGGTCAACCAAGCTATTGAGATCGAGTATTTCGCCATCTTCCCATAAAAAAGCGTGTTGTGTAGATTCCCCTGACAGGGTGGAATCGCCAACTATCTGTTGGGAATTATTAACGCCCAAAGCCTTGCTAAAATTACCACCTAATGACCCTAAACTAACTCCGATTTGGGTAGGATCTTCCCACAAAGTAGCAAACTCTACATCATTTGAAAGGGAGTTGCTAGAGCTACCAACAATATTACCTGAATCGTTAATATCGCTTGCAGTAGTACCATATAGATAGAGTAAGGGATCTTCAGGCTCGGTTGAAGCGGGAATAAGAAAATTCTCACCGCTATTATTAGTTGTACCCTTGATACCAATTCCACTATATATGCCCGTACCAATTACTTGGTCTTGATTATTGATAGCAATATTAGAAAGGCTTCTGGTAAATATAGCTTCAATTGTCGAGCCGTCGCTTTGTTGCACTAAGCCGACACGACTATCATAATTTAGTGCTATTGTACCCGAATCGTTGATGTCTTCTGCTGTGTTGGGAGAACAAAAATCACTACAGATTTGATCGCGGGGTAAGCCAGAAATTGTCAGTCCGTCGGAAATGAAAGCTTGATCGGGTATGGTTTCTTGATACAGCGTAGATTCATTGATTGTCAGCCCACCGCCGACGATCGCACCTTTATTATTGATAGATGTAGCAAAAAGATCGCTATTGTTAGCGCCCTGAAGGGTATTTAGATTAGTGACATTGCCATTTTGCCACAAATACTGTTGTCCTACTACCTGAGCGCTATCATTGATATCTGAAGGCAGAAAATCTAAACCAGTAATTGCATACAAAGAAGCTGCATTAACGGGTGCAATGCTTCCTAGTCCAATTGCGATTCCAGCAGTAGCGATTGATAGTTTTTTGACTGAAAACATGATTTTCCTATTCTTACAATTTGACAAAATAATTCGCCTAGCCTGTTATTAGATAATTAGTCTTATCTACAATAGATTAGTTGTTTAATAAAAGCTTTTTTCTATCGCTCAATTAGTGCGTAATTTTTCAACAAGTTAAATATAACTTATAAATTTATATTTTTATGTAAAATTACTGTGAAGTTAGCCATATATAAAATTACTGTAACGTTGCTCAAGTGCTTGTGTATGGCAAGTTTAACTAGTAATGAGTATCAAATTATACTTATATAAACCTATACTTATAAGTATAATTTAAAAGCTGTTTTGGTACTCGAAAATTGCCAAACTTTCAGCGTTTAAATTTGATGAAGCTCGGATACGGACGCGATCGCTCAACCGATAACTTAAACCAAATTGGGTAGGATCATTAGTGGTGAGTATTTTTAGCACCGACACCGAAAGATTGCGCGAAAGATCGACATTTCCTTCGGCTGCTAACCCCAAGGTTGAACTGCGCGATTCTTCAGAAGTCGTGACTGTTGGAAATAGACGCAATTCGTCTAAACCCAAAGCATTACCAATGCGGCTGAACGTGCCTTGAAAATTGCCTAAGATTGCTGAACCTGCTAAGTTGGCTAAACCTAATGTGCTGTCACCCCGTCCAAGAGTATCGACAAAGCCACCACCAATTAGGGCAACAATTTCGTTTTGGCTGCGGCTAGGATCACTGGTTAATTCTAAGTTATCAAAGAGTTGACTAGCGGGGCCTTGTACTCTAGCTTGAACGCGCACGGTGCGCAGAGAGCCAAGATCGGTAGCCAAAGCTTCACTAATTTCCGAGGAAATAGGAGATGATGGAACTCGACTTGATTGAGTTACTTCGGGAACTCTAGCCACCAATCGAACATCAAGATCGGGGTCTAATCCGCGATCAGGAATAAACGTTGCTTGATTTTTGTAGTCACGAGAGAGGACAAATTGAGTCGTAAATAAATTGACCCCCCCACTACGCAAACGAATATTACCTTGGGGGCGAATATCGTCTAAAGAGCCGTTGATAGTGAGCGTACCGCCTGCTTGAAATTGTAAAATTGGCTGACGAGCGATCGCAATATTATCGCCCAAAGTCAATAGCAAATTATTAAATGCTGGAGAAGTTGAAACGGGACTAACCGTAGATGGACGTAAAGAATTAGCTATTTGTTGACGGCTAGAAGTTGCCGCATCTTGATTTTCACCCAGCAATACTTGACCATCGGCTAACAGCACTTCACCGCCAATTACAGGACTATTTGCAGCGCCAGAAACGACTACATTACCACTTGCGCCCCCCCGATACAATCCTTTGAGATTGAGTGCCAGTTGGTCTAAGTTAAAAGTTAGGGGATTAGCTAAATCGGGGTCATTGGGTGGCAAACTTTTAAAGATGGGGAGAACACCTTTAACTACTACTTGACCTTTAGAAAAATTGCCTTGGAGATTTTCAACTTGTAAGCGGTCAAAATCAAAGTCTACAGTCCCCGTTACATTGGTCAAAGGTTCCGGTAAAGCTTGGGCGGTAATTGTGGCGTTGTTGATTGTAGCAACACCTGTAGCTACTGGTTGCTTGAGCGTTCCCCGGACTTGGAGTTGCACTTTGCCTTGACCATTTTGCCAAGCTACTTGATTAGTAAATAAATTGAGTAATGCCAAACCTTCATCTTGAACGTTGATATCTAGCGTAATGCGATCGCTCTCAGGTTTAACGGTCACAAAAGGCAAGGCTAGAGGGACGTTACCACTAATTGTTACAGGTTGGGGGCTATCAACTTTAATCGTGCTATCGAAGTTTAACCGAGCGTTGTTATAACCAAAGCTGGAAGTTGCGTTATTAATTTCTTTTTGGTTTAAAGTGCCGTTTGCTAAACTAAGTTTGCCGATTACTTGGGGATTAGAAAGTTGTCCTGTTAAAGTTGCTTGCGCGTTGAGGTTTCCTGTTATATCTACAGGCAATTTCACAAAACTATTGAGCGCCTCAATAGGAAAATTGTTGATTTGCAATTGTCCGGTTTGCCTTGTACCGCCAATTTGACCGCTAAATGCTACTAATGACTGGTCTGATTGCAGACGTAAGGGGGCAAAAGTTAAAACACCGCCCATTAAGCTACCTTCTGCTTTTACTTGATTTGCAGTGTAGTAGTTGCCTAGTTTCCAGTCTGTACCGTCAATGTCAAACTTTACTGATACATTTGGTACAGTGCCATTAACTGCAATGTCTGCGTTAAAAATTCCCTCTAAGTCTTCAAGCTTGGGTATTTGGGGCGAATTGCTACGACGCTCTTGTTGCTGTAGCTGTAGCAACATATTAATTTCCGAGTAGCGGCGCAATTGAGCAAGCAAAGTTGCACCGGGTAAGCCTACGGGTAAAGCCCGGAGACTATTTGCGCCTCCTGGGGTTGGTAATACACCACTAGAATTTTGTAAACTTATTAATTGAAAAGCAGCGATCGCATCAGTGACTTTTCCATTTGTAACTTTCAGTTGTCCTTTGATTTGAGGAGCGCCCGAACCATTGGGGGCAAAGCTTCCGGTGGCTGCATAGAGACTTTCACCAATTTTAAATCGGGCATCGGTTAAACTTACAGCGCCATTATTGTAGGTAAATTGTCCGGTAAATTCTTCGCCTTTAAGCCGACCTAAAACGGGTTGAGAAATAGCTACATCGCCAGCGACGGCAATTGTTTGTTTATTAACGGTAAAATCTCCCGTTAGCAAGCCACCGACAGGTTGCGAACCCAAAGCAGTATTAGGCAAGCGTAAGGAAAGCGCCAATAAGGGGAAGTTTTCGACCTTTACTAACAGATTTTCGCCGTTAGTTTCACCTGTTGCGATCGCGCGATCGCGTTGTACAGTAAAAGAATTAGGGAGATAATTAGGGTCAAGGTTTAGAGCAATGCGATCATTATTTCCTTTAACATCTAACTCCACGCCGCTACTCGTTGTAGTCTGTACGTTTCCGGTTAAAACTCTTTCAAAAGCCAGCTTATTTACTACCAAATCGCGTAGCCGCACCGCCCCTACTACATTGGGAGTTGGTAAAGTACCGCTAATTCTCCCAGCAAAATCTCCCTTTCCTGCCAAACTTACGGTATTAGGAAGGTTAAAAGGTAAGTCTTGTAAGGCGTAGTTTTTTGCCTGGACTTGCAAGTTTAATGATTCAATAGCGGGAATTTGCGGATTAACAAAAACAACTCCACTAGCAATAGTGTCAACAGAAGTAGCTTTTAAGACGGTAACTTTTCTGCCATCCCATTTAATGTCTGCCGTTAGCGGTTGCGTTACTAAAGACACTCCTTGAGACAATATTACTTGTCCGTTGGCGCGAACTCCTGCCAAATTGAAAGCTGCAACATTTCCATTTACCTGCAATTGACCGTCTAAATTGCCGCGTAAATCTGGGGAAAATTGACTTAGTTGGAGTTGGTTGGGGTTGACAAGCGCTTGAAAATTGCCTTTATTTAGCTGAATATTTGTCGCCACAATCCTACCACTAGCAGCATTTAATTGTCCTCTCCCGGTGGCAGAAATTGCATTTAGTTCAAAGGATTCGGTAGTTCCAGAAGCCTGAAATACCCCGCTTGCTCTCCCTCTAAACTGCGGTGGTACAGTAGTAGGAACTATTTGTTGTAATTGCACATCTTCAGCTTGAACAAGGGCTTGATAATTGCCTCTATTTAGCCTGATATTGGTAGCTGTAACCGTTCCATCAGCAACCTTTAAGCGTCCGATTCCCGTAGCTGCGATCGCATTGGGCGCAAAAGATGCCGTAGTTCCAGAAGCATTAAATATACCCGTCAATCTGCCTTGTCTTAACTGTGGCGGTACAGGGACTAAACTACCTAGTTGCACATCTTGAGGTCTAACAAGGGCTTTATAGTTACCTTTATTTAGCTGGATATTGGTAGCTGTAACTGTACCACCGCCAATATTTAAGCGCCCACTTCCCGCAAGTGCGATCTCATTTGGTTGAAATGATGCCGTAGTGCCAGAAGCCTGAAATACGCCTGTTAATCTGCCTTGTCTTAACTGGGTTGGGACTTCTACTAAACTACCTAGCTGCACGTTTTGAGGTTTAACTAGGGCTTGCCAGTTACCTTTATTTAGCTTGATATTTGTAGCTGTAACTGTACCGCCGCCCACCGCTAATTGCCCAACCCCTTCAGCTAAGATCGTTTCTGGCTTAAAAGACTTTGTAGAACCTAAAACGTTAAATCGACCGCTTGAAGGCGCTTGCAAGGCTGGCGGAACAGAAGTTAGTTGTCCTAGCCTGACTCTATTTGCAATTATGGATGCTCTAAAAACTTCGCCTTTTAATTGTCCCGCCGCTTGGACTATACCGCCTGCTACCAAAAGCTTTGTATCGCGGAAGGTGAAAGTATCAGCGTTATTTATAACAATTTGTCCGCTACCAGGATAACTCGCTTGGGGTGCTTGCCAATTGACAATGGTTTGTAAGTTACCGATACCGCCGCTAACAAAAGTTTTAGCCGATACTGTACCAAGTCTTAATTGTGGCGAGATATTGTACTGACGCGCGATCGCATCTCCGGGAATATTTCGCGCCACCGTATCAAATCCTAGCTGTGGCGTTTCCCCTAATTTAATAATCCCATTTCCGGTAACTTGTCCTCCGGCGACGGGAATTGCTTGAATATTTCTAAAAGCAATTACTAATTTTGCGGGTGCATAGGCAAATTCACTGCGGATTTGCTTAAAATTTATTCTGTCAATCCGGGTGATTTTAGTATTGACTACCGTACCGGATAATACTGGCGTTTCTAAAGCGCCCACCAACTGAACCTTAGCGCTTACATTCCCGCTTACTGGTACGGGTAATTGCAACTTTAGAGTTTTTTGAGCATTAGCTAAAGTCACCGATGGGACAATTGCGCTAATATTGTAACCTCGCTGCGTATCTAAAATTCCGTTGGCTATTAGCCCAATTAAGCCGTAGCTAGTGGTAACTTTATCTAGTCCAATCACCGTACCAGTAAACCGCAGATTACCGTTTGCTTGCTTAAAAGCTTGGGGTAGTTGCTTTACTTTGGCGGTAACAGAACTTAAATTAACTGCGCCAGTTAATAATATTGGTTGCTGTGGCTTGCTGTAAATTTTTAAATTGCCACTAACTCTACCCGATTGGAGTTCTAGAGGTAACTTAATTAAGCGAGTTGCTTCTGATGCTAAAACATCTTGAGCGCGAAGCTGTAAGTTTGTTTCTTCAGTTTTAGGACGGGTTTCGCCTCTAATCGACAGGCTACCATTAGTTGACAATTGACCGTTTAGATCGTACTTAACTAACTGGTTATTTTCTAAAAGTTGAGCCGAACCATTGTCTATATTGACTTGTACTTGATTTTTGCCCTTAGTTTTAATATTTGGGACTAATACAACATTAGCGTTTTGAACCCGAATATTATCTAACTGGGTTTTAAAAGCTCCTTTACTCTCTTGGGTATTGATGGTAGTAGCAATCCACTGTCCGGTTGAATCTTGGTCAATATAGACATCAGGATTAATTAGAGTTATATCTAGCTTTAAAGTCCGCGTCAATGCTAGTTGAAATAAGTCAAACTTAACTTCTACAGCTTCCACCGTAGCGCGATCGCGATCTTTATTTGTAGCAGGTATGGCAGACTTACCAAAACGCAAGCTAGTTAGGGAAACTCTTTCAACTTGTCCTAGCTGAACATCTCGATTTAAAGTTTGAATTAAATTTGCTTGGATTATCGGCGCTAATTGCTCTTGCACAAAACCCCACAGCCACCAAGCACCCCCCGCAACTCCAATTAAAACGGGAATACCTAAATATATACCTGTGCGTCTAAATAACATAAACCAGAAACGCTGACGGGAATTATATTTATTTTTGCTATGGACTTCTGCCGATAATTTCGTCATTCCACCTCACAATTAGCAAAAGTAACCGAATCAATAGATGTTACAACTGCTGTGTTCCTACGGCAAGGGGTACAAAAAATTCTTAATGGCGCGATCGCCTAGGATAGAAGCTAAGGACGCTAATTTATTATAAGTAGTTGCAAAAAATTAATTTAAGTTAGCGCTAGTTCTTTATGGTAGAGAATGGTGAAACCTGAAAAATGAGTAATTGAGGATCGAAACTAAACATGGTCGCACCTATGCGCGTATTCGTTTTATTATTTAATGCTCGTACCGAAAACGAGGGTATCCATACAATTCAAGTAGGCGATCGCAATAAGCTATTGATGTTTGAATCAGAGGATGATGCTACTCGCTTTGCACTCATGTTAGAAGCCCAAGACTTTCCTCCAGCTACGGTAGAAAGGATGGATAGCGACGAAGTAGAAGAATTTTGTAATGGTGCTGGCTACGATTGGGAACTTGTACCCGACGGCGCTTTAGCTGTACCACCCGAAAGCAATGTTGAAGATACCGACTGGAAAGAAGAAGGTAAAAATCCCTCACCAGACGACAAAGAAATAACCGACGACGATGCAGAATTAGACAGGATTCGCCGCCAGTTTGAGGGATTGCTGTAAATGACTAATTCAGATCGGGGATACTTACTAACTGAGCAAGTTAATCCTCATAGTCAAAACTTAGACAAGCTAAGTTGTCTAGAAATTGTCGAGTTATTTAACCGCGAAGATGAAAAGGCGACTTCCGCCGTCGCCGCAGCAAAAATCCCCCTAGCGGAGGCTATCGAGCGTACGGCGGCGGCTTTAAGCAAAGGTGGGAGGTTATTTTACATTGGTGCGGGTACGAGCGGTAGATTGGGCGTATTAGATGCGGCGGAATGTCCGCCAACTTTTTGCACTCCGCCAGAATTGGTACAAGGTATTATTGCGGGGGGTGCGGGGGCTTTGCTAAAGAGTTCTGAAGACTTGGAAGATCGCGCCGAAGATGGTGCAAGTGCGATCGCAGTGCATCAAATTACCCAACTAGATGTAGTA
This sequence comes from Chlorogloea sp. CCALA 695, assembly GCF_003003885.1. GTDB lineage: Bacteria > Cyanobacteriota > Cyanobacteriia > Cyanobacteriales > Chroococcidiopsidaceae > Aliterella. Next base: position 52,658 of record NZ_PVWN01000003.1, read on the forward strand.
GTAGGAATTACCGCCGGAGGAACTACACCTTATGTACACGGCGCTTTGCAAGCGGCAAGGCAAAGCGGCGCAACTACTATTTTTATCGCTTGCGTACCTGTAGAACAAGTAAGTATCCCCGTAGATATTGACATTCGGCTCTTGACTGGTGCGGAAATTGTTGCAGGTTCTACACGGCTTAAAGCTGGTACGGCGACAAAACTTGCCTTAAATATTTTATCTACAGGGGTAATGGTAAAGCTAGGCAAAGTTTACGGCAACCGGATGATTGATGTAGCAGTAACTAATAAAAAATTACGCGATCGCGCAATCAGAATGCTACAAGATTTAACGACCTTAAACCCTGAACAAGCAGATTTATTGCTCGAACAAAGCGGTAAATCGGTCAAACTTGCTCTAGCTATGCACTGGACGGGTTTAGACAAAGAAGCAAGCGCTCGCTTATTATCTACACATCAGGGCAATTTAAGAGCCGCAGTAGAAAGGGGTAATGGGTAATTGGTAATGGGTAATTGGTAATTCCCACTTCTTTAGGCAATACTGCCGCGTTTTCGGGCTTCTTTGTAGGAAATCGCTACATTTTGTAACCCGGCTTTAATCATTTGCTGTTCTAACAGCGCAAAGAAACTCGCGCGATCGCCTCCTCGTACTACTGCCTGATTGTGCGCCTCAGCCAGTGCTACGGGGTAGCCATAGCCTTTTTGCACCTGTGCCAACATCAAGCCCAAAGATTGCTCTAAAAGTACCGAATCTTCAGCTACCCAAGCTGGTAATTCAATTCGAGCGATTTCTGTACCGACATGGACGTAGCAAAAGTAAATACTATGAGTATTGTAAGATTCAGTAATTCGCGCCGAACTTCGCCAAAAAGCGCTACGTTGCCCAGGTTTTAGCTCAATTGTCCACAATGCCGCGTCTTTAAGCGGTTCTAATACCTGACAAGGCAGTTTTTCTAATTGATTAGGACAATAGGTAATACAATCGGGGTTTTCATGAATGCAGGCTTGCAAGCGTAAAAAGTTGAGAGCTTCCCCGCTTCTTGTGGCGCTAAGATAACCCATAATTGGAATGCCAAATTCCTGCATCCGATCCCAAGCATCAATAATTGGTGGCAAAATGCGATCGCGCGCTTCGTGAGGTAATTGTTCTAAAAACCAGTAAATCAACGATCCATCAACCATTGCCAATGTTGGCACAGACATCGGCGCATTTCCGGCTAATTCTGCCAAAACTACGGTTTCTGAAGCGGTACGTTTGTAACCCATCCATTCCTCAGTCCGAATTCCCCATTGCCTTGACACATACAAGTCTTCGGGGCGATAAAATACTTCAGGCAAACTATCTAATAATGGCTGGCGATTTTGCCCGTAGTGCAGCATGACTCTACCAATATTTAGCAGATAGCAATAGGCAATTTCGTGATGGTTGGGGGCAATTTGCGAACCATCAGTCGCAATTACTGTATGCACTTTTGGCGGTACAGGTAAATCAATACAGGTATTGAGGGGTTCTACGGGAGTAGCTGCATTAAATAATATGCGATCGCGCCATTGTTTTTGTTTTTCTACTAAAGCCGCCTGTTGCGCGTAGGCAGCGGTGAGTAATTGCTGCGCCAACTTTCTACGCTGAATACCCGCCGCCGCTTCCAACGTTAGGTGCTGGCTAATGCCTTGCATCGAATTTGCTAGTTTTGTAAGGTCAAGCATAGGTAGCCAATAGCCCGTGTGTTCAACGTTAGCAGATAGGAAAGTTGGTTTGCGTAAAGTCCGATAGCGATATTAGCTCAATGCCGGAGGTTTGACGGGCTTGTTCTCGCTCGGATGCCACATTGTATCCCCAGTCGGCTAAATAAAGCTTTACGGCGGCAAGAATAGGCTGTTGTTGGACTACTTGTAGTGTTTTTAGCCGATCTTCTACAAACCATATTACTTTAGTTTCTGCCATTAACTCTGTTAAAATTTGGTGCTTAGGACGCTTGGATTCTTTACCGATAATGCAGTGTTCAGGTATTTCTACTCCTTGCTGTTGCAACAACTGACGCACAAAGCGCCCTTCTTTAGTTGTAATAATCATTATATGTATGTTGCGATCGCTCACATTTTGCATTTTTTCCACTACACCGGGGTAAAATCGATGCAAATTCAACCAGCTTTCTAAATCGGTACTAATCCACTCATCGCGGATTTGGTCAAGTTTTAAGGCAATATCTGCGGCAATTAATTTGTCTTTTTGCAGGCATAATTGAGAAATTTCTCCCCATTGATGTAATATTTCCTGTTCAGAAATTCCCTCTACCAAAGCTTTAATTAGTATTGGCATTTCCCAGCCTGTTTCGATTACAGGTCTTAACCTATAGAAACTAGCAGCTATTTCTGCTGATGGCGTGTCGCTACTAGGCGACCATATTTGGCAGTAAGTACGCCAAGCCGTTTCAAAATATTCTTTCAGCCCATCACAAACTACACCGTCAAAGTCCAGGGCTAAAATGCTAGAAGTATCTACCTTCATTAGTTTTGGTGCAATAAATTTTTATCTATCATTGCACGCAATTTAGTTTAACTGGGGTGCTAGGATTCGAACCTAGGAATGCCGGGACCAAAACCCGGTGCCTTACCACTTGGCGACACCCCATTGATTTCACCTTAGCCATTCTAACAGGCATCTGTAGGAAACTGTCAAGGATGATTGAAAATTAATTTGCTAAATAAACAAAAAAGTTAACTTTTCCAGTCATATTCCATATATTCAGCCGTTTTTATAGCTTCCTCTTTGCCTAAGAGTTTGGCAACAACATAGAGAGACATATCGATTCCGGCAGAGATTCCGGCAGATAGGATTATTTTGCCATTATCTACAAAGCGATCGCCTGCTCTAATTTCCGTATTAGGAGCAACTTCTTTGAGTAAATCTATAGCCAAGTGATGAGTAGTTGCAGCTAAGTTTTCTAGTAACCCAGCTTTAGCGAGTAGTAAAGCTCCCGTACACACAGATAGTAATAATTCTGAGTGTAAATAACTTTGTCTGATCCAGTCAATCAAAACAAAGTTGTGCATCTGTTGGCGCGTACCAAAACCACCGGGTACTAACAAAATATCTGACGGCGGACAGTTTGCGATCGCGTATTGTGGGTTAATGCTTAATTTATTGCGAGCAAGTATTGGTTTTGAATGTTCGGCAACTGTATAAACGTTAAACGGTTGAGAATTATTCTGTTTACCTGTAACTCCAAATACCTCATAAGGCCCGCAAAAGTCGAGAATTTCTACATCATCAAATATCAAAATCGCCACATTTCTACTTTGAATCATAACCTTGCCGATTTAAAGGTATAACTAGAACAGAACTTTATTGTTAGCTTTTAAAACGTTATTGTTTCCGTAATTGTCCCCTATTTCATTGTTTATGTAACTATAAAAGTAATACATCTATTCTATTTTTGAGCATTAAAACTATGATCTTTGATAAGTTTAAATTTGGTTCTCTACTTACAGGAAGCATTGTTTTATTAGTTGTGGCAATTATTTTCAAACCATTTACAATCGTAAATGCTGGGGAACGAGGGGTAATGTTACAATTTGGCAAAGTTCAAGACAACGTCTTAGATGAGGGGATTCATCCAATAATCCCTATTATTACGCAAGTAAAACGTCTTAGCGTCCGCGTTCAACAAAATAGTTTTAAGGCGGATGCAGCTTCTAAAGATTTACAAAAAGTTTCTACCCAACTTGCAGTAAATTGGCATATTGATGCAAGGCAAGTTAATAAAGTTTTTCAGCGAATTGGCGACCAAGAGGAGATAATTAGTAGAATTATTACCCCCGCAGTTTCGGAAGTATTGAAAGCCGCTACTGCCAACAAAACCGCGGAAGAAATTATTACCAAACGCAACGATTTGAAACAAGAAATAGATAATAATCTCAAAAATCGGTTAGCTAATTATGGCGTACTGATTGATGATGTTTCTTTAGTTGATTTCACTTTTTCACCAGAATTTAGTAAAGCTATTGAATCCAAACAAATAGCCGAACAAGAAGCCAAGCAAGCAGAATTTATCGCTCTCAAAGCCGCCAAGGAAGCGGTAGGCGAAGTAAACCGCGCTAAAGGACAAGCCGAAGCGCAAAGATTGCAAAGACAAACTTTAACCAAAGAATTGCTGCAAAAACAAGCAATTGAAAAATGGGATGGGCGCTTTCCTACCGTAATGGCTGGTGATGGCGCATTACCCTTAATAAACCTCGATGCTGCTACTTTGTCTACGCCAAAATCTAAGTAGATAATTGAGTTAAAGAGTATAGTAAGTTTTCAGTAGTGCGATCGCTAAGTTCTTCTATGTTCAAAGTTCGTTCTACTTTAGCAAAATCTCGCTCTATAGATTGGGTGTAACTGGGATCGTAATGACATTGCAATAAGTCTTGAACAAACTCTTGCCATAGTCCACCATCAATTAGCTGCTCCCATTGATTTATTTTATCTTTACCGTAACGAGGTTTAAGTAGTTGCAATTTAGCTTTGAGGATTTCAGGATTATCGACTAAGTGCGGATAGGTTGCTAATAAAAACTGCACTCTAGCTTTTAATGGTAATTGAATCTCTGTGCAACTTGCTTGTTTCATTTTCTGCCATAAAGACGGCGGTAAATGAACTTGTCCAATCTTGTTACTTTCTGATTCTACCCACACTGGTAAACTCGGATTAAAACTTTGCAATTGTTGCAGCAGTAAAGACTCAAATTGTTTTTGTGTTGGCTGAGAAAGAGCTTTATTTGTCCATTCTTCCCCCAAAAGCGAACCGCGATGATTGGCCAAAGCTTCTAAATCGAGAACTTGTTGACTTGTGCGTTGACTCAATTGCTGCAAAATATGGGTTTTGCCTGTACCTGTAAGTCCGCAGAGTATCTTATAGGTAAATTGGGTAGGTAATTGTTCTAACTGCTGACGCACATAAGCGCGGTAAGTTTTATAACCGCCTTCGAGAACGGTAACTTGCCAGCCAACTTGTGATAATACTAGCGCCATGCTATTAGATCGCTGTCCACCACGCCAACAGTAAACCAAGGGGCGATAGTTTTTATCTTTTGATTCGAAATGGTCAATTAAGTGTTGAGATAGATTGGAGGCGACTAGAGCCGCTCCTTTTTTTCGGGCAGTAAAAGGCGATTGCTTGTAAATTGTGCCAACTTCCGCCCGTTCTAAGTTACTCAAAACGGGCAAATTTATCGACCCCGGAATACAATCTTCGGCAAATTCGGCGGGGGAGCGAACATCAATAATTTCGCTGTAAGTTTCTGTCCAAGGCTGTTTAGTAAAGTTAGGAGAAGGCGGCATTTACAATCAAGTTCTAGGTTTCTTGATTGTGACACTCAAAAGACTTTAAATGACTCGCACTTAGAAGACGTTTTCAAACATCCTCTAAGCAGCGAATATTAGCTATGAACCATTAAAAATTGACCGTTACCATTATATTCACCGTCACAACTAGCAAAGTTGCAAACAAACCACATCAAATAAAACCGCCAAATCCGGCGAAACTTAGCATAATCCATACCGTAATCTAAATGTTTGACGGTTGCTTGATTGTTATCAAAATTAGTTAGCCAAGTAGCAAAGGTTTTAGAGTAATTAGAACCATTTAGATACCATTTGTTAATAGTTTTGAGATGTTGATTGTGGCTAGGGACTGCGTCGTAATTCCAAAACCTACCGTGAGGGAAAATGTATTGATGAGTGTAAACACTAGATATATGATTGGGTGTGCGGACGGTAATTATATGAATGAAAACTTTACCATTATCTTTTAGAAATGAAGCTAATTTTTTAAAAGCGTTTGTTAAGTTGCCCACATGACAAAAAACCCCAATTGAGAGAATTTTATCAAACTTTGTTTCAAAGATTGCATCGTTCAAGTCGCCTTCGTGTAAAGTAAATCTATCCGAACTAAGATAGCTTACGGGATCAAGCTTTTTGTGGCGAATATATTCACATTGTTCGTGACTTAAATTTAGACCTGTAAACTTAACGTTAGGAAACTTAGACAAAATGTAATTAGGAACACACCCCCAACCGCAGCCAAAATCTAAAATATTATCTCCATCTTGAATGTCTAATTTCTCAATCACATCCTCAATCATCATCATTTGAGCTTGCTCAAGATTTAATGCTCCCTTTTCCCATAATCCCATACTGTATTTAGGATAAATAAGCGGATAATCCCCCAGCATTTGATTTAACATTGTTTGCGGTAAGTCGTACTGAACCTTCATTAAATCTTTTGAACCTTCTGCAAGATGTTCTGTTTCGTTTAATACCCATTCGTAAGGTGCGAGTAGTGAGGGAAAATACTGAAACATGACTGGCATACAAGTATTAAAAAGGCTCTGGATCACATAATCGGGAGCTTCTAATCCGTTGATATAAGCCTCTGCTACTGCCATTTGTAAGGTGTTAGCAATTTCAACAGCCCCACGAGTTAAGTGATATGCTAATGGGCTTTTAAGGTTGACATCTCCTACTAGCGGAATATGTTTTTGGATGTCTTGCGGCATACTGCGGTTAGTCATCTTTTATCCCTTTAATATTAAAAAGCTTGTGATATCTAATAACAGTAAGCCATAACAAAATAGTAAGTTATCTATTTAGTGAAAGTTTATATAGCTACATAGAGGGGACACCACATTGCAACATCTCTTTGCCAAAATTCATACATATAATTAGTAACGTCGAATTTTTGAATGGGTTAAAACTCTAAAAATCAATGTTCAATTGTTGAATTATGCTGGATTTCAAAGCATGAGAGGAACTGCTTATATATTTAGATGCTATGGATAATTAGTTATTAGTATAAGTATTGCGGCGCGATCGCACGGCAACACTCAGATAATATAAAACTATGGTACAAATCTCTAAAACGGTAATTATTCCCGATGACCAACTTGAATTAAGCGCAATTCGTTCTCAAGGTGCTGGCGGTCAAAATGTCAACAAAGTAGCAACGGCGATTCATCTCCGGTTTGACATTAAGGCTTCTTCGTTGCCCAACTATTATAAAGACATACTATTGCAATTGAGCGATCGCCGAATTACAAAAGATGGGGTAGTTGTAATTAAAGCCCAAGAACACCGCAGCCAAGAACAGAACCGAGAGGAAGCAATAAAAAGACTGCAAGAGTTGGTTAGAAGCGCCATTATCGTACCCAAACTCCGCAAAGCCAGTCAACCGTCGCGTAACTCCCAAAAAAGGCGGCTAGATAGTAAAACTAAGCGATCGCAAATTAAGGCAAATAGAGGAAATATTACTGAATAAGTTGGATAGTCAGGGCAGAGTATTTTTGTTAACGTTGAAAAGCTATCAATCGTACTGCTGATATGGGAGAAAAAGCTATTATTGCAGGAGCATTACTGACTTGCACTAAACAAAACATGGGTTTATGAACGAAGAAGCTCGGCAGATTCACTCTTACTTTCGGGAACATTCATTACCGCTTCCTACAACTATTGCCGAGAGCATTGCTCAAATCAAAACCTTTGCGTTGCAAGAGTTTGACCGAGAAATTGTCCAAAAGCAGCTTTACTATCACACCCGCGATCATATAAACAATGTTCAGCGACGAGCAGACCAAATTTTTGAAGTAGTTTGTCCTTATTGGAGCGCATCAAATCAAATTACCGCAATTGACATCTCGCGGCGAAAATTGCTACTAGACCTATGTGCGGTTTCTCATGACATGGTGCAGGTGTTTATTGCTCCCACCCAAGCGCACGCTCCTAGGCGGCGACAACCGGGAGTAAGTGAAATGGCAACTATTGAGCAATTGCTAGATTATATTAATCAGTTGAACCAATTGCTAGAAGATGCTCCTAAAAGCCCAGCAAGATTGACTGACGAGGATATAGCAATTATTAGAGATGCGATTTCAGCAACAATTTGTGCCTATGATTCTACAGAGCAAGCAATTTATCAACCTGATCTTTATAACCCGAATAAATCCTTATCGCCTGTCGCTCGGATTCTTGCCCTAGCAGATATTGGGGCTTTGGGTATAGACGGAGTGGAGGTTTATCACCAAGAAGGAAGCCTGATTGTTTTAGAAGAAAACCTCGATTTGATTCCACTTATTTTGGATGGAACAATCTACTCTTTAAAATCGCACAACTTTGAGCTTTATCAAAATATTCAGAAACGCTTACTCAATCGATGCCGCTTTCAAGTAAACTTTGCTAAAAGTCGGGCTGCAAGGTTGGAGCGTGAAATTGCCGACTTTCCAGAAGGTGCAATTTCACCACTCCATGAAGTGTTTAAGTACCTAAACCCAACCGCAATTGCAGAAGTTGAAGCAAAGACACCAACCGATGAAAGCGCAACTCTTGAAGTGCTACTACAATTTTTTGAATTTGAACGATACATCAACTTTAAGACGATTGCAAAAGATTCTTTAGTTCTTGCTCCCGATGATTAAGCCTTTCTGCCAACAAATTGACAATAAATCGATGAATATTAGATGCTAGGAGGGGATCTTTTGCTTCAATTTGCGTAAACGCTTCTGTAGCCAGAAAATACACAGTGCTTGGTTTATCAGCAACAACAGATGCCATCCTCTGGGTTTTGCGATAAAGACCCATTTCGCCAATTGTATTACCAACGGTATAGGTACGAATGCGCTTAGTTTGTCCCTCGCCCAGTTCTAGCACTACACTTACTTGCCCCGATCCAATAAAATATAAGCCGTCAAAGGGATCGCCTTGCCGAAACAGATGTTCCCCCGCAGCTAGTTGACGAACTTCAAGACAGTTCATTAGGCGATCGACTTGTTTTGGGTCGGCAAAATCTGATTCCAAGTGTTCGTGCAGACTTCGCTCTTTTAACTGACTTAAACTGCTCGTTTGCAGAATTTGTTGTTCGCACCATTCCAGCCCCCGATCCAAGTCAGCAAAAACATGACAGAAAGGATCGTCAGCTTCTAAACATTCTCCCTGCTGCAACAGTTGCATCGCGTCTGGTGACAAATTAGTAAACAACACGTGAATCTGCTTTTGGGTTGCAACTTGCTTAAGTTTGGCAAAACTAAGGACGGCTGAAGCATCAAGTCCGCTTACCAAACGAAAGTCTAAGACTACAAATTTAACTTCTTTGGCGGCAGAATCGTCAATGCGACTTCGGATCTGATTAAGTAATTTATTCGCCGTCCCAAAAAAGATTAATCCTTGCAATTCTAGGATAAAAGTTTGCTCTCCTTCTACTTGCAAGATGTCCGTTTCCTCGGAAGTCCTCATCACATTACTATTGTGATAATCACCAGAACTAGCGCGTTTTGTAATCGTCAAACGACTATAACTGACCACAAATAGCACGATCGCGGCAATTAATCCGACTCCAATACCCTGAAGATAGCCTAGCGTTGCAGTTACGAGGACAATCAGAACGATAGTCGCGTAATCTGAGCGCGAAAATTTGAACCATCCTCGATAGAGCCATTCATAAAAGAATTCTATTCCCAGTAGCAGTGGAATTCCCACCAAAATTAATTTAGGAATGTACGATAGCAGCGCCGCGCCACCCAATAGCATTGCTAGGCAAATACCAGCGACTAACCCACCTGCAAGGCGACTGCTTGCCCCTAAATTGCGAGAAAGCGTGTTCTCTGCCACACTGCCAAAGCCGCCGATACCGCCACCTATTCCCGACGCGATCGTGCCAGTTCCAGCAACTTTTAACTCGTGATTAAGATCCAAATCCCGCCCCGCTAGTAACTCAATTCCGTTCGCATTCAGCAACAGCGCCATAGAATCGACCAGCCAGAGTGCTGCTATACTTGGAATTTGCCTAGTAACAACACTCCAATCCGCTCCACCCAATGACTGGAATGTACCAAATTTATAAAGACCTCCTGGAGCAATTTTCGCCAGCAGCAACCCTTGCTCCTGTGCCTGTGCAATTGGGGTTCCCGTTATTGCCAACCCCACATAAAACAGTGCAATCGAACCTATAATAATCCCAGGAATTACCAAAAAATGATCGATGCGGTGGGGAAGCGCAAACATGGCGATCGCAAAAATCAAAGCGGGAACCCACTGAAGCAAGACAATCGGCTGAAACAATGCCGAAATAGTGAAGTGGTGGTGATCGATGCCACTAATGGTATGAAATGCGCCTAAAACTAACAGCGCTCCTGTTCCTGCCAAAAAGCCACCCACAACCGGATAGGGAATAAACCGGACAAATCCACCCAGCTTAAACTGTCCTAAAGCTAGAAAAATGATGCCGCTACCTACTGTGTAGACAATAATCGTGGCTGTTACTGTAAACAGCTTGTCCTCAAACGCAGCGTTGGGCATCTGCTCAAAGATTTGGCGAGCCACCAGACTCAGAACCGGAATGCTAGGCTCTGAAACCGTCGCCACAATTGGGGAATAGTAACTCAAGCAAGTAGCGATCGCACTCACAACGGTCGCACTAAATATAATCAGCCCGATCCCGGATGGCGCGGCGCTTGCGAGTTCCCCAGAGAAAATTACTGTCCCGAAGGAGGCGGCGGTAATAACGATTAATAGTCCCATAGTCGCGCCTGAAATCAGATTCAAGACGAGGGGGTTTGCAGCAGGTTTGGAATGCGCTATTTTAGACACTTTTTATAGAATTGCTGAATGTGATAGGATTTTTAGATAACTTTTTCATATTACAAGAATTATCAACTCTGTTCGCGCTAAGTAGTAACGTTTCGTTCTGGCGTGACCTTAAAGGCTAGATCAGAAAAGTAAGGCTCTAGGTTTTGCTACTGCTTAGGCGCGCAACTTAAAGTTTGTTAATATTAAGCGGGTTGTCGGCAGCTTCTCACTATGCAATTTCAATCAGCACTCGACTGGGCAAAGGAGCAAGTAGAATATCTTTTTCAATCTTTACTAAACGCCTTTAACATCAGTTTGTTCGCGTTTGGAGGAGAAAAATTTTCCTTTGGCTCGATTACAGAATTGATTGCTTGGGCGATCGCAGTTTTAGCGATCGCCGGGACGACGAAGCAACTACTAAAACAACGCATTCTGCCTTCCTTTGGCTTAGAAGTTGGCACGCGCGAATCGCTTTCAGCCATTACAAGCTATATCATTACGATTGTTGGCTTATTAATTGTTTTGCAAACGACGGGAATTAATCTTAGTTCTTTAGCCGTATTTGCAGGCGCGCTGGGAATCGGCTTCGGGATTGGCTTACAGAATTTAGCCAGTAACTTTATTAGTGGTCTAACTTTACTATTTGAACAACCAATCAAAGTAGGTGATTATGTTGAAGTCGATAAATTAGCCGGAACCGTTGAAAAAATCGCTATCCGCTCGACAACAATTCGTACTGTTAACGGCATAGTTGCGATCGTGCCAAATAGCCGTTTTCTCGACAATAATGTAGTCAATTGGAGCTACGGCGATCCTAACTGTCGGATTAATATCAAAGTGCGGGTAGTAGAGGAAAGCGACTCATTTACCGTGATGGAAGCCTTACTCGCGGCTGCTCGTCAAGAATCTAGAGTTTTATCTTCCCCTTCGCCAGAAGTTTACTTCAAAGGTGTTAAAAAAGATACTCTAAGATTTGAACTATTGGTTTGGATTCAGAATCCGATAGAAATGGATGCGATTAAAAGTGCGCTGCAATTTTTGGTTGAAACAGAATTTCGCGATCGCGCTATTGACACCAAATCAGCCCCAACAACAGTCGTATTAGACAATCTGCCGACACTAACAGCATTGCTTCAGTTGCCAAATAAGCAAACAACCAATGGTTCGATAGTAGCATCGGGCGATAGCGCAAGCACACCCGGTAACGGGCTTCGCCCTCTTAATTCCACGACTGCATTAGAAAAGCCGATTGGCGGCTTTTTGTTGCGCGATCTGCTGCGAAAAGTCAGCTATTTTCAGCAATGTAGTGATGTTGAACTGCGACAAGTAATTGAGAAGGGATACCGCAAAAAATTGGCAAGCAATGAAATTATTTGCCGAGAAAACGATCCGGGCGATTCGTTTTATATTATCTTGTCAGGCGCGGTGGAAGTTTTTGTTGAATCGATTTCTCAACAAGTTGCGATCCGTACCACTGGGGAGTTTATTGGGGAAATGTCCCTCCTAATGGGCAGTCCGCGCACAGCAACGCTGCGTACAATAGACGAAACAATCTTGTTTGTAGTAGATCGCGATAATCTGCAAAGCTTGTTGCAGAAACATCAAGACTTAGCAGACAAAATTGCCGAGGAGTTATCAAAGCGCCAAGAAACGTTGAAAAGCTTAGGAATTACAATCGGCGCAACAAATATTGAAGAAACGCCGTTTAATCAAATTCGCAAACGAATTAGAGCCATTTTTGGAATTTGAGTTAAATAAATGCTAATGCTACTGTTTCATGTTGGAGACAATCTTTATGCCCTCGATAGTTCTCAAGTCGTTGAAGTGATTGCGATGGTTGCACTAAGGAAAATTTATCATGTTCCAGAATATGTAGCTGGATTTTTCAACTATCACGGCACTATTGTTCCTGTTATTGACTTATGTAACCTTATTGGGGGCATAACTTGCCGTCCTCGTTTCAGCACTCGAATAGTTATGGTCAACTATACGGCAGAAGACGGCAGACAAACGCGTTTGGGACTGATGGCAGAACGAGTCACAGAAACTTTGACTAGGCCCGATATTGACTCAAAAAACGCGCCTGTCGCCAGCAATGTGTCTTATCTTGGTGAAATGTTTATGGATGAATTAGGCATAATTCAACTTATTCATTGGGAGCATCTGATCACAGAAGCCCAACACGCATCACTGTTAGCCGGAGGAAGCATTGAAACTAATGGCGCAAGAAGCAATTGAAGCCTTGTTGAGGCAGAAAATTGGCTTAGATGCCAATAGTATTGGTTCAAGAACGATCGCCAGAGCCGTTGAACAACGTCAAATTGCTTGTGGCTTACCTGATCGGGCGGCTTACCTGCATCACTTACAAACTGTGGCTAGAGAACTTGAAGAACTAATCGAAACTGTGGTTGTTCCAGAAACCTGGTTTTTTCGAGACACTGAACCCTTTGTTTATCTCAATCAATACGTCAGATCCGAGTGGCTAAAAGCAAATTTCAGCATTCTGCGCGTTCTCAGCGTACCTTGTTCAACTGGAGAAGAACCTTACTCTATCGCCATGACACTGTTAGATTCTGGCTTAAATCCTACCCAGTTTTGCATTGATGCGGTTGATGTTAGTAAACGGGCATTACTGAAGGCAAAACAAGGAATCTACAGCCAAAGAGCCTTTCGTGGCGGCGGCGATCGCGCTGGAGCAAAAGGGCGCTACTTTGAGCAAGTCGCTGACAGCTACCAGGTGAAACCTTTTGTCCGCGACACCGTAAAATTTATTCAGGGAAATCTTTTAAACCCCGGATTTTTAGCTGGAGGCAAATATCAAGTTATTTTCTGCCGCAATCTATTAATTTACCTTGATGGTGCTGCCCGAAATCAAGGGATGCAAGCGTTAGATCGAGCCTTAGCACCTGGAGGTCTATTTTTTGTCGGCGCGGCAGAGACAGGGCAAATTCCCACTAACTATACGCCTATTCGTCATCCCATAGCCTTTGCTTACCGTAAAGGCGATAACGTAAGCTGGAACGGTAACGGGCGTGTCCCCAATGTTTTGCCAAAAGTTACAAGGGCAATTACTACTCCCGATTCTCCGTTTCAAGCACCGCCAACTATTCGCGCCGTGTTGTCTCCTCCTCCTCCTCAACAACTTGAAATTGCTAAACAGTTAGCCGACAGAGGACAATTGATCGAGGCAGCAAAGCTAGGTGAATTATACTTGAGCGCAAACCGTACCCATGCTGAGGCTTACGTTTTGTTGGGCGAAATCTATCAAGGACTCGACCGAATTGAACAAGCAGAACAGTCTTTTAGTAAAGCAATTTATCTCAACCCCCATGCTATCAATGCCTTAATTGGGTTAGCACTATTAAAAGAGCAACGAGGGGATTTCCTCGGAGCAGAAATCTTAAGACAGCGCGTTCAACGACTACTCAAAATTCAAAACAAGGGTTCAAATAACGGTTCGAGCGATGTGGAATAGAATTACAAATCGGATTTTGCTTGGCTACTCAATTCCTTTATTGTTTCTACTGGTATTGAGCGCAGTGGTTTACTCGTCTACCGCAAACGCCTTCAAGTTACAACAAGAAGCGGATCGAACCGAACGAAACATTAGGAGTACTGATGCAATGACGGCTGCAATCAATCGGATGATCGGTGGTACGCGAGGTTATCTACTTTTCCCCAACGATCGCTCCCACGTCAGCGTCTATAACGAAGGACACAATGCGTTTGTTGAAAGCGCCAGAAATCTGACAGCTATTTCTGACCCAAGAACAAGAGAACTTGTAAATGAACTGTATCAATTGGGTGAAAGTTACGACGAAATTTCCCAAAATGCGATCCAGTTGGTAAATGAAAAAAGGTTAGCCCAAGCGAGGGTGGAAGTAAATAAACCCAGGATTTCAGCCGTACTCGAACGCCGCAATCGACTCATCAAAGAACTAGCTACTCAATTCAATCAAAGCAATCAAACTGTAAGGAACTCTCAGCAGTTTTTACTGACAGTAATTATTATTGGGACAGGGTTAACGATTCTAGCGACCATTTTAGCGGGGTTGTGGACAACTTTGCCGCTCAAAAGACAACTCCCCAAAGTAGTGAACGCGGCAATAGCGATCGCCGATGGCGACCTTACTCAAGAAATTGATGTTACAAGAGATGGCACGGAAGTAGAGCGACTCTTAGTAGCGTTTAAAAACATGACTAAAAATTTGAATGTGTTAATCGCTCAAGCGCAAAGGTCAGGAATTCAAATTGGGACATCAACAACTCAAATTGCCGCCGCCGGAAGACAGCTAGAAGCAACGGTAAACGAGCAAGTTGCGTCCATAAACGAAGTAAATGCAACCTCTAGGCAAATTGCATCAACGGCTGGCGACTTAGTAAAGGGGATGGAAGATGTGACCAGGACAGCCCAGGCAACAACTCAATCCGCAGCCAATAGCCAAATAAATTTAGAGAAAATTCAAGGGGCGATGCAGAATTTAGGGCTGGCGACTAACTCAATTTCTTTAAAATTAAAGATTATGGATGAAAAAGCAAATAATATCAATAACGTTGTTGCCACTATTACCAAAGTTGCCGACCAAACAAATTTACTATCTCTCAACGCCGCGATCGAAGCAGAAAAAGCCGGGGAGTACGGCGCAGGCTTTGCGGTAGTAGCAAGAGAAATTCGCCGTCTAGCAGACCAATCAGCAGTGGCGACTTTAGAAATAGAGCAAATGGTTAAAGAGATGCAATCGTCGGTATCTACTGGCGTGATGGAGGTGGATAAATTTAGCCGCGAAGTCAGTCAATATGTCGAGGATGTTGGCGAGATTAGCACTCAAATCGGTGGTTTTATTAAAGATGTCCAGTCTCTAGCGCCGCAGTTTGGAATTGTCTGCCAAAGTATGGACGAACAATATCGCGGCGCAGAACAAATTAGTACGGCGATTTCTCAATTAAGTGAAGCTTCTCATCAAACAGTCCAATCTTTGCAAGAAACAAATAATGCCCTGACGCAGCTAGATGATGCGACTCAAGGTTTACAGCGAGAAATTTCCCAGTTTAAGGTCTAAATCATCATGGACATCACTATTACGCCCCATCAAAGCAATAATTGCTGGAACAGCATCGGTGTATATGGCGATCGCTCCTGCAAAAAGTTAGAAACCGTAATTCATTGCCGCAACTGTCCGGTATATTCAACGGCGGGACGCAGTTTGTTAGAGCGTGAAATTCCAGTAGACTACTTAAACGAATGGACGGCGACCATAGCTTCGCCTCAAACCCAATCGCCTTTGGCAATTGGCAACCAAGCTGCTGTAAGAATTGGACGAGCAACAGACACTTTTAGTGCGATCGTTTTTCGCTTGAGCAATGAATTATTTGCTCTGCCTGTAGGCGTATTGCAAGAAGTTACTCATCCTAGCGCGATTCATACCTTGCCTCACCGCAGCAATGACCTGTTTTTGGGGCTAGTGAATATTCGCGGTGAAATCTTGCTTTGTGCGTCTTTGAGTCATCTTCTAGGGCTGGAAACTATAGAGCCACCATCTAGCGACAGAGATTGTCGGATGCTTGTTGTTGGCAAAAATGGTAAATGGGTGTTTCCGGTTGATGAAGTACATCGAATCTACCGCTTCCACCTCAACGAATTTAAAGCTACGCCTGTCGTCATTTCTAGATCGCAGGAAACGTACAGCCAAGGAGTGATTGACTGGCATGATAAAAAGGTGAATTACCTAAATGCCGAACTATTATTAGATATGCTTGCTCGCCGCATTTAGAGCAGGTTTTGGAGAAAATATGGGCGATTACTCAATGCTGGATTTGTTTCGTCAAGAAGTGGCAATTCAAGTCGCAAACTTAAAGCACTTGTCGAATTTAAAACAGCAGCCCCTTGAAGTGAGCGAATTAGAAACGGCGTTGCAGTCTTTAAGGGCGATCGCCGGATCTGCCCAGCTTGTCGAACTTGAGGCGATCGCAAATTTAGCGGCAGCAATGACGGGCTTGCTAGATGACGGCGGTTCTTCTACGCTGCCATTGACCCAAAAGCAAATCGATTCCTTACTACACGCCCTGGATCTCCTCGTCGGTATCAGCCACGCGGAAGACTTAGAAGGCTGGTTAGCAGCGCACTCTGAGGACTTGATAAGTACGCAGGCGGCGATAGATACTGCCCAGCAAGCGCCTTTAACAACTGATATCAGGGTGGAAGCAAGTTTAATTAACTCCTCTCCAGTGGAGGCAATTACAGATAGCCCTATAGCCGTTGCGTCTTCATCCCTTCTTGATAGTTCCATGCTTGACTTGTTTCGTTTAGAAGTCGAGGCACAGGTGACGACTTTAACTGACGGTCTACTGGCGTTAGAAACTAATCCTAACTCTGCTCAAGAATTAGAAGCGTTGATGCGCGCGGCTCATTCTATCAAAGGAGCCGCTCGAATTGTCGGACTAGATGCAGCAGTGGGGTTAGCTCACGTCATGGAAGATTGTTTTGTTGCCGCCCAGAACCAAACAATTACTTTAACAGGCGACCAAATTGACGTACTGTTGCGCGGAGTCGATTTACTTCAAAGCTTCAGTTCATTGAGCGATTTACATGACTCGACTAAGGAAGCGGAAATTGGCTCGATTCAAGCAACGATTTCTGCCATCCAAACTCCAGGAGTCGCTTTAGTTACACAGGCTACTCAGTCGTCGACTAAACCTACACCAAATTTTGACAGCATCAATTCTGCGCCCATAGCTGAAACTGAACCGATTTCCCTTACCGTCCCGTCGCCAGTGCCAATGGCTGAAACTGAACCGATTTCCCTTACCGTCCCGTCGCCAGTAATGGAGACATCAGTTTTATTGGTTCACGAGGCTGACGAAATTGATGTAGCAATAGAACCAATTACTACTCAAGATCGGGTAGTGCGGGTAAATGCGGAGAACCTGAATCGGATGATGGGACTAGCCGGAGAGTCAATGATTGAAGCAAATTGGCTAAATCCGTTTATTGATTCTCTGATGCTGCTAAAATCCCGTCAGTTAGAGCTTGCTAAGTGTTTAGAGAAATTACAACTAGAGGCGATTTCTAGCCGTTCCCTTAATCCAGACGAGATGACGCTATTAGAGATTGCTCGACGCAAAGAGCGAGAATGTCGTGACTTAACAGGCGATCGCGTTACGCAACTAGAAGGATTTGTTCAGCGTACTGCAAACTTATCCGATCGCCTTTATCGAGAAGTAATATCTTCTCATATGCGCCCGTTTGCCGACGGCGTACAGAGTTTTAAGCGGATGGTTCGCGATATTGCCCGCAAATTAAATAAGCAAGTCAAGCTAGATATTATCGGCGAATTAACGGCAGTTGATCGCGATATTCTCAAAAAACTAGAAGCTCCCCTTACCCATATTTTGCGAAACGCTGTCGATCACGGTATAGAATTACCAGAAGTTCGACTGGCATCTGGAAAGCCACCAATGGGAACTATTCGCCTAGAAGCTGTCCATCGCGGCGGTATGTTAGCGATCGTTGTTGCAGACGATGGCAAAGGCATTACTCCAGAAACGCTACGCCAGCAAGTAATTGACAAAAAGCTGGTAACGGCAGAAGTCGCAGCGAAACTAACTGATAACGAATTGATGGAGTTTTTGTTTTTGCCGGGATTTTCGCTCTCTAAGCAGGTGAGTGAACTTTCTGGTCGAGGGGTGGGGTTAGATATTGCTAAAAGTATGGCTCAGGAAGTCGGAGGGACAGTAAGGGCAGCTTCTCAGCCTGGACTTGGAACCAGTTTTCATTTCCAATTGCCTTTGACGCTCTCGGTCGTGCGGACTTTGTTAGTCGAGATTTCTGGCGAACCTTACGCATTTCCGTTAGCGCGAATTGACCAGATTGTCAATGTTGAAAAGTCAGAAATCGCCGCAATTGAAACTCGTCAATACTTTACGACTAACCAAAAGAACATTGGTTTGATTCCTGCTTACCAGGTGCTTAACTTGCCGCCGCCCACTGTAATCCCCGACCCGCTTTGGGTTGTGATTATTAGCGATCCCTCGGATACCTATGGAATCGTCGTCGATCGCTGTTTGGGAGAACAGGAGCTAGTTGTGCGTCCTCTAGATGCTCGTTTGGGCAAAGTGCAAGATATCAGCGCCGCCGCACTGATGGGCGATGGATCGCTAGTTTTGATCGTGGATGTGCCTGACCTGGTACGATCTGTAAACAATCTTCTTAATACTTCTCGGTTAGCCAAAGTTGGTACAGAAGCAATTGTTCCAGGTTTTGCAACCCAGCGCCAAGTCAAACGAGTGCTAGTGGTCGATGATTCGATTACGGTGCGGGAAGTAGAACGCAAACTGCTACAAAACCGAGGCTATACAGTTGAAGTTGCTGTAGATGGCATGGAGGGCTGGAATGCGGTTCGTTCTAAGCCTTACGATTTAGTAATCAGCGATATTGATATGCCCCGAATGAATGGAATTGAACTAATTAAGCAAATTAAAAGCCATCCGCGTCTAAATTCAGTTCCGGTAATTGTCGTGTCTTACCGCGATCGCGAAGAAGACAGGATTCAAGGCTTAGAAGCTGGCGCAGATTATTATTTAACTAAGAGTAGCTTTCATGACGACACCTTAATCGAGGCTGTAGTGGATTTGATTGGTGAGTAATACAAAATGAAAATCGCTCTTGTCAACGATATGCCAATCGCCGTCGAAGCCCTGCGACGAGTGCTGTTGACTATCCCAGAATATCAAGTTGCTTGGATTGCGACGGGCGGCGTTGAAGCGGTTGCTAAATGCGCCAAAGATACCCCAGACTTGATTTTGATGGATTTGATTATGCCTGGAATGGATGGGGTTGAAGCAACTCGTCAGATTATGAAACAGTCTCCTTGTGCGATTGTAATTGTAACTGCTAGTGTCGGGCAAAATGCCGCCAAAGTGTTTGAAGCAATGAGTTATGGGGCGTTAGACGCTGTTGATACGCCGATTTTAGGCAGCCAAGGAAAACAAGACCCTTCCCAAACTGCCCTGCTGAAAAAAATTGCCACGATTGGTAAACTAATCGGTAAATCTCCTCCTTCTCACCTCAATTTCACCTTAAACAAACCTCAAACAAACTTCACTCTACCCCCCCTAATTGCGATCGGCTCGTCTACAGGTGGGCCAAAAGCCCTAGCTACTATTCTCTCTCGTTTGCCAGCAGATTTTGGAGCGGCGATCGCTATAATTCAACACATTGATGCTCAGTTTGCTGTGGGCATGATCGACTGGCTGAACCAGCTTACACCCTTAACTATAAAAAAAGCATCCGCAGGTGATCGCTTAGAAAAAGGAATTGTTACAGTTGCTTGCACAAACGACCACCTCTCTCTGCAATCCAACCATACGCTCAATTACACTAAAGACCCAATTGACTATCCTTACCGCCCCTCAATTGATGTATTCTTCAAAAGTATCGCTCAATACTGGACGCACAAAGGAACTGCCGTACTGCTTACGGGTATGGGGCGAGATGGCGCAGAAGGACTCAAACTGCTCCGTAGTCAAGGCTGGCATACGATCGCCCAAGACAAAGCAAGCTGCATTGTTTACGGAATGCCTAGAGCCGCCGTGGAGCTAAATGCTGCCGTTGAGGTGCTTAATCCAGAGGCGATCGCAACTTCGCTAATTTATCGCTCGGTAGTCAACCGTTAATTATCTCCCAATGGACGATTTTATCAGCGTTCTGCTCATCGACGATCAATCTATTATTGGTGAAGCCGTGCGGCGGATGCTGGCTGCGGAAAATGATATTGTTTTTCACTACTGCAATGATCCAACTCAAGCCCTTAAAGTCGCTAAAGAGTTTCATCCGACGGTGATATTGCAAGACTTGGTAATGCCGCAGATGGATGGGTTATTACTGGTACGATTTTTGCGATCGCGCGATGCACCAACTTATCAGATTCCGTTAATCGTGCTGTCAAGCAAAGAGGAACCAATCATCAAAGCTCAAGCCTTTGAACTGGGCGCGAATGACTACCTAGTAAAGCTGCCTGATCGCGTTGAATTAATCGCCCGCATCCGTTACCACTCCAGCGCCTACACAAACCTACTCAAGCGCCAAGAAGCTGAAGCGCTGCTACAAGACGAAAACTTGCGACAGGCGTTGTACATTCAGCAGGTAGACAAATTGACTCATGCTGCTAATGCTTTTGAACAAGACGCTTTCACGCCAGAAAGCCTAAGCGATGTTGCTGCGCGCGAGGACGAACTAGGACAACTGGCACGGGTTTTTACTCATATGGTCAAAACGGTTAAAGCTCGTGAAAAAGAGTTGCTAGATGCCAATGCTCAAAACCAGGATTTGAAAGATTCCTACGCGCGATTTTTTCCTTCGGAATATCTGCAATTTCTCCGCAAAGATAGCGTTACCGAAGTCAAACTCGGCGATTATGTCAGCAAAACAATGGCAGTTATGTTTAGCGATATTCGCTCCTTTACAACCCTTTCCGAAAGCATGACTCCTCAAGAAAACTTTGACTTCGTCAATGCCTACCTAAAACGAGTCAGCCCAGAGATTCGTAATCATTACGGCATCATTGTCAAATTTCTGGGAGACGGCATGATGGCGGTGTTTCCTGAAGGCGCTGATGATGCCATTAAAGCAGGCATTGCCAAGCAAAAACGAGTACAAGAATACAATGCGGAGCGCACTGGCAGAGGTAAATTGCCTGTCCAAGTGGGCATTGGGATTCATGTCGGACACATGATGTTGGGAATGGTGGGAGAAGATAGCCGGATTCAAGGAGATGCTTATTCTGATAACGTCAATTTGACCGCACGGTTAGAAGGTTTAACCAAGTTTTATGGGGTTTCAATGCTAATTTCCGGTCAAACCCTAGAGCATCTGAGCAATCCCGCTCAATATCAAATTCGCTTTTTAGATCGGGCGATTGTCAAAGGGCGAAATGAAGCGATCGCAGTTTACGAAGTCTTAGATGCTGAAGTAGACGAAATCAGCCACCTCAAACAGCAGACTCAAACCGATTTTGCTCAAGGAATAAGCTATTACCACAATCTCAAACTCACCGATGCCAAAGCTTGTTTTGAACAAGTGTTAAGCACTAATTCCGCCGATAAAACAGCGAAACTTTACCTAGAGCGAGTCGAACGCTTGCTAGAACATGGTGTACCAGAAAACTGGAATGAAGCTTGGGTATTCAGCGAAAAATGAATTGGTAATAGAAAGGAGTTTGACAGCGCGAGCAAATTAAGAACTTTTTTAGGAATATGTCGTAAAAAGGCTGAAAACCTTGCTAAATATGATGCTTAGATATTATTAAATTAGTACATGAATACTAATCTAACCACGTTTAACATGATGATTCCATTAAATTAAATAGATTGACCGCCAGAGACTTCGATTCTCTGTGCATTCACCCATCGGTTTTCTTCAGATAGCAATGATGCGATCGCACTTTTTACCTAAAGTCAAAGGAAAATCATCACGAAAATCTAATAAACTTCATCATTTGAGCGCCAATATTGAGCATCAGCCTCAAAGCATTGTATTACCTGCATTTCACCCTAACTGAACCTGCTACCTAAAACATCAAGCTATTAATTAATCTTTCTTTGATAACTGACAATCTATTAACGCGACTGTAACTATAGATAACCGCACCGATATTACTCATCAAACAAGTGCTAGATAGCCACAGCAGCACGTAGGTAGGAATCATCACAACTCCCGCCTCAAACCATGTATAAACGTGCCACAGCAGCACTACAGCAAAAATACCTGCAACTCCGGCTGACTGCCATACTCTAATTTTTGAACGACGCAGCACCGCTAATCCCATCGTTAGACAAGTCGCCATTAAGTTAGCTGGAACCAAAAAGGCACAAAGAGAAATGCAATGAGTGCGAGATAGTTCAGCTAAATTAGTCAATTCAAACATCAGCTTTTTACTTTGAAGGAGCAGGTTTCTCTTATCGTCACTCTACAAGCCCAATTTTGACTGCTACAAATTACATTTATTGACATTTGGTAAGGACTAAAGATGAGAAAAATTTACTTTTGCCCCAAATGCTGCAACAACTCCCCCGTAGACACTCAACCAATTCGTCAACCCTGCGGCGGATGTAATTAAGTGAAAAATTGATTTAAATATTAATAAAAGTTCATATTTATAAAATTATTTAGGAGTATTACTAATGCAATTAAAGCCTATTAGCCAACAAGTAGTCGCTATAGTTGGAGCTTCTAGCGGTATTGGTAGAGAAAGCGCTTTGCAATTTGCCAAGAAAGGAGCAAAAGTAGTAGTTGCTGCCCGTAGTCAGTCGGGGTTAGAAAGTTTGGTTAGTGAAATTAAACTTTTTGGTGGCGAATCTGTAGCTATAGTAGCTGATGTCAGTGAATTTGACCAAGTAAAAGCGATCGCAGATAAAGCCGTGGAAGTGTACGGGCGGCTCGATACTTGGGTACATTCTGCCGCTACAGGAGTTCTTGCACCTTTTGACCAGATTACCCCAGAAGAATTTAAACGGGTAATAGATGTCAACCTCACCGGGCAAGCCTACGGCGCAATGGCTGCTTTACCGCACCTCAAAAAAGAAGGGCGCGGGGCGCTAATTCATATATCGTCGGTAGAAGCTAGGCGATCGATTCCTCTGCAAAGCCCTTATTCTGCTTCTAAGCATGGTGTAGAAGGTATGTTAGATTCACTAAGGGTAGAATTGCAACATGAAGGCTGGCCAATCAGCGTTACAAATATCTTGCCTTCGGTGATCAATACGCCTTTTTACAACAAAGTTCGTACTAAGCTAGGTGTCAAACCAACCGGAGTACCGCCTTACTATCAGCCGAGTATAGTTGCTGAGGCAATTTTATATGTTGCAGAACATCCCACCCGCGATTTTATTGTGGGGGATGTAGGGAAAGTGTTGGATATCATGCAGCGTATTTCGCCAGTGCTTGTGGATAATATATTGCTACTAATTGGTTTTGCCGGACAACGAACAAACGAGCAAAAGTCTGAAGATGCGCCCAATAATGTCTTTGAACCGATCACAGGTTATGACACTGTAGAAGGTGATTTTGGTAACTTGACTATTCCAACTTTTACCGATTGGCTAGATATGAATCCACCTGTTAAATGGGGTGCGGTGGCTCTAGCTGCGGCTTTGGGCTTAGGCGCGCTGTTTGGTGGAAAAGATACTTAAATTAAGGCAATTTCCACAATATCTCACATTGCTGAACTTAAATATAATTTCCCCTTCCCAATTACCCATTACCATTACCAAATATCTGTCTCAAACTTTACATAATTTAAGCCCCACGAAGGAGACAAACTAAATCCAAACTGAGATATTTTTTAATCAATACCCATTGCCAAAAAGCTATACAATCGGCATTTTCTAAAACAGCAAAAGCAAGGTCAGAGAATATGAGTAACGAACCAAATCAAGTATTGCCAGAAGATCCAACCGAAGCCGAACCCGGTAGAGGTGCGCCCGGAGACAATCATTATGGAGTCCAGACAGCGCAAACAACCGCCGTCAATGCCCCCGATGCAATCATTCCTTCTAATGCTCCGACAGAACTCAGCGAAAAGCAACTAGAAGCTTTTGAACATGAAGAAGAAGTTGAAGGAGAAGGTTTCACAACTACTGACGGTTATTTAATTGATGAAGCTGGTTTGCTAAACAACTTCGCCATTGAACCACCTATGTATATTGAAGGCGAAGAACCTAAGATTTAACTTTTAAGCTGGGACAGAGAATTTTACTCTGTTCCCAGCTTTGATATATTGCGATCGCACATCTTGTCAATTGTATTTAGGAAATCCCCGCAGAGACTAATTGCTCCTCTATTTACTCAACGCATTAATATAGAAGCAATGCTCGTACTTGCAGGAAGCTTGTGAAACCAATAGAAACTGACGAACACCGAGCAAAGCAAAATTTATTTCAAGATCCAAACCTCCTAATTGTTTTCGCAGTTTCTCTAATTGCCATTCTTGGAGTCGCCAGCGTTACGCCAAGTTTTCCTAGCTTAAGAGCAGCATTAAATGTCCCGGTAGAAAACATTGGTTTATTAATTACAGTTTTTACCTTACCTACTTTAATACTCGGCCCAATTATTGGCGTTTTTGCCGATCGCATTGGTAGAAAAAAAATCCTCGTCCCTGCTCTAATATTATTTGGTATTGCTGGGTTTTCCTGCGCCTTTGTCCGCGATTTTAACCTTTTGCTCTGCTTGCGTTTCTTGCAAGGCGTTGGCGCAGCACCTTTACTTTCTCTGAGCGTTACTTTAATTGGCGACTTGTACTCTGGTGACAAGCGCGCTACGGCTATGGGTTACAACGCTAGTGTTAGCAGCATCGGTACAGCACTTTATCCGACTATTGGCGGCGCTTTAGCAACTATGGGGTGGTATTTTCCTTTTATGTTGCCTATAGTTGCTATTCCGGTAGGATTATTGGTACTATTTGGACTCAAAAACCCCGAACCTAAAGGACAAAGAAATCTTAAAGCCTATTTGAGTAATGCGCTGATAACTCTCAAAAATCGGCAGCTATTTGGGCTATTTATTGCTAGTGCAGCTAATTTTGTACTGCTATACGGCGCTTACGTGACTTATTTGCCGAGTTTAATTGCTGACAAGTTTGGTGCAGAACCCTTTACAATTGGATTGTTTTTGTCTAGCGTCTCTGTAGCGATCGCTTTTACGGCTTCCCAACTGGGCAATTTAGCTAGGCGCTATTCTGAAACTACTTTAATTAGAGCCTCTTTTGTGTTTTATGCTGTAGCTTTAGCGATCGTTCCTTTTATATCCTCTTTGTGGTTACTATTAATTCCCACAACAATTTTTGGGATTGGTCTAGGTATTGGTTTTCCCAGCATTCAAACGCTTTTAGCTACTTTAGCTCCCAAAGAGTATCTAGCGACAGTTATATCAGTAAACGGTACATTCTATGGATTGGGTCAAACTATAGGCCCCTTATTGATGGGTTTAGCCTATGGTATCGGTGGAATTAATAGCGTATTCTATGCAGGGGTAGCTTTTGCTTTGGCTACATTGGTTGTGTTTAGATACTGCACTTGTTTGTAACGCCAGAAACTATTGGAGCATTTTATGGATATCAAAACTTCCTACACGCGGCTATTGGTAAATGACTTAAAAGCTTGCTGTGAATTCTACCGTGATGTGCTGGAATTTACCGTAGTTGTAGAAGCCTTAGAAGATGGTTATGCTGAATTTAGCATCTCAGGGATGAAACTATCGCTATTTCGACGGCAAGAAATGGCAGAAATGATCGGAAGTAATCGCCCTCCCGTAACTATCGAATGTCAAGATAAAGTCGCCCTAGTCTTTACTGTGAATAATGTAGATGAAGCGTATCATCAGCTAAAAACTAAGGGAGTTCATTTTGTCACTGATCCATTGAGCAACCCTTACTACGCTCTCAAAACCGTTTACTTACGCGATCCTGATGACAATTTGATTGGGCTATTTCAACCAATGATGTAAATTGCCCCAAGGTAGCAACTTCTAGAGCTTTTCTTGCTAATAAATTGCCAAGATGATTTCCAATCCAAAGCTAAGGATTAGCTTTTAATTAAACAATTTTGACTATTTAAGCTAGTAACTGATTCTTTTTTATTAAAATGCTTGTCAATTAGCGCCGGAATTTGGGCAGCTTCAACTCTGGTATAACGCTTTTTGTCAGGCATCATTACTATATTAGGGCCGGCTTTGCAGTCTTTTAGACATCCCGTGCCTTTAATGCTCACTTGCTCTGATAAACCGCGAATTTCTAAAGCGGCTTGCATTGCTTGACAAGCTTCTTTTCCGCCTCGTTTCATACAGCCAGACTTTTGACAAACTAATATAGTTGCTTGCCCTTTGTTGGCTGGAGCGATTACACTGATTGGCTCTTGGCTAACCGTGCTGGGAATAATTTGATCGGCTTTTAGCTTCAGCTTACAAGTTTTGCTGTCAAACTGCTTTTCTCCAGAAACTTGTACCCAGTCACCCGGTATCAAACGCAACTGAAAACTGTACCGTAGAGCCTTGGCAAGCTTAATTGTACACTCTCCGTCAGAGGTTGCAATTATCAGCTTTTTTGGTTTATTGTCTTCTACTTCAAAACCAAGAAATCGCCCTTCAATGCTAAAACTTGCTGCTTTTCTACTCATAATTTTATTGCTTATTTTTAATTACAACCAACAATCTTTAAAGGTGCTACCAGCAATGCTCTAACCATTTCACCAATTCTTGCCGGGAAGCATTTAATTGCCTAGAAATGCTCCAAAGTTGAATAGCTGCCGAAGTATTGGTAATTTGCACTTGCAAAGGTTGGTCAATTGCACAAGTACAAGGAATAGCTAATTCTTGTAGGCGCTTATAAACGTACCACCTATCTGCCCAACTCACTTCAACCATTACGCTTGCGGCTTGAAAACTTGGCAACTTCACTGACAATTATCTCCAAAGATGAAAGACATTTTTTGTAGCAAAAGTACAAGATTCGCAGTTCTAATACTTTTCATTAGCATACACTAATTGCAAATAATTCTCATAAAGATTGTAAAAAGATTTAGCGGTATTAGCGGAGACAGCGCGATCGCCTGGGTTGGGCGTAAAATGATAAGTGTTAATTGCTAAATAAATTTTTGTGCAGTCGCAAATCACTTATACGCTGTCCAAAAGAGAGGATAACTATGTCAGAATCTCAAACTCAACTACGTAACTTCGGTCAGGTTTACGACAATCCAGTGATGCTAGAGCGCAGTGTTACTGAGCCAGTTTGTGAAGGCTTAAACGTAGCTTTAGCAAGTTTTCAAGCGTTATATTTGCAGTACCAAAAGCACCATTTTGTCGTTGAAGGTGCAGAATTTTATATGCTGCATCAGTTTTTTGGGGAAAGCTACGAGCA
This sequence comes from Chlorogloea sp. CCALA 695, assembly GCF_003003885.1. GTDB lineage: Bacteria > Cyanobacteriota > Cyanobacteriia > Cyanobacteriales > Chroococcidiopsidaceae > Aliterella. The sequence continues at coordinate 80,160 of NZ_PVWN01000003.1, forward strand.
AGTACAAGCTCACGTTCATGATGTTGGCGAACGCTTAGATGGCATTGGGGGCGTACCAGTGGCAAGTTTTAATAAATTAGCTCAACTATGCTGCTTCGAGCCAGAAGAAGACGGAGTTTTCAATTGTAGAGCGATGGTAGAACACAACTTAGTTGCCGAACAAGCAATGATTACCTTGATTCGCCGCCAAGCTACCCAAGCCGAGAGTTTAGGCGATCGCGCTACCCGTTACTTGTACGAAACAATCTTACTCAAAACCGAAGAACGAGCTTATCATCTAGCCCACTTTTTAGCTCATGACAGCCTCACCTTGGGGTTTGTAGGCAATGGCAAAAATTAATTAACCCAGGGGCGTATTTATAGATGCGCCCTGTCCGTACACAATATGAATTGCAAAAATGATAAATAAATAGCAACGAGAATTACATTAGGCGCTTAAAATAGTCAGGATTTGCCTATTCGTACTACGAATTAACTACTATGCCCCGCCGTGACGACCTCCATAAAATTTTGCTACTTGGCTCTGGGCCAATTGTAATTGGACAAGCCTGCGAGTTTGACTATTCTGGAACTCAAGCGTGCAAAGCACTGCGAGAAGAAGGTTATGAGGTGGTACTGGTCAATTCTAATCCTGCCACCATTATGACCGACCCGGAAACCGCCGATCGCACGTACATTGAGCCACTAACACCAGAATTTGTCGAAAAGATTATTGCTAAAGAACGTCCCGATGCTTTACTACCAACAATGGGTGGACAAACGGCTCTAAATATAGCTGTGGCTTTAGCGAAAAGTGGCGCATTAGAAAAGTACAAAGTAGAACTGATTGGCGCAAAATTGCCAGCTATCGAAAAAGCTGAAGACAGGCAATTATTTAAAGAAGCAATGGATCGCATTGGGGTAGCAATGTGTCCTTGCGGTACAGCGTCAACGGTCGAAGAATCAAAGGCTGTAGCGCAGTGGATTGGCTCTTACCCCTTAATTATTCGTCCAGCCTTTACTATGGGTGGTAGTGGTGGCGGTATTGCCTACAACCAAGAAGAATTTGAAGAAATGGCCCAAGTAGGGATTGATGCCAGCCCTGTTTCCCAAATTTTAATTGATAAGTCTTTGCTCGGTTGGAAAGAGTACGAACTAGAAGTAATGCGCGATTTGGCAGATAACGTTGTAATTATTTGCTCGATTGAAAACCTCGATCCGATGGGCATTCACACCGGAGACTCAATTACTGTTGCTCCGGCGCAAACGCTTACAGATAAGGAATATCAGCGCTTGCGCGATATGGCAATTAAAATTATCCGCGAAATTGGCGTAGAAACGGGCGGCTCTAATATTCAATTTGCGGTTAATCCGGTAAATGGCGATGTAATTGTCATTGAAATGAATCCCCGCGTTTCTCGTTCTTCGGCGTTGGCTTCTAAAGCTACAGGCTTTCCGATCGCTAAGTTTGCGGCAAAGTTGGCGGTAGGTTATACCCTAGACGAAATTACTAACGACATTACTAAAAAAACTCCCGCATCTTTTGAACCAACTATTGACTATGTAGTTACAAAAATTCCCCGGTTTGCTTTTGAAAAGTTCCCCGGTTCAGAACCTGTGTTAACTACGCAAATGAAGTCTGTAGGCGAAGCTATGGCAATTGGACGTACCTTTAACGAGTCGTTTCAAAAAGCTTTGCGGAGTTTGGAAACTGGGCGCGCTGGTTGGGGATGTGATCGCCCAGAAAAATTACCCAGTGGCGAACATCTCCGCCCTCAATTGCGAACTCCTAACCCCGAACGGATTTTTGCTGTGCGTCAAGCGATGCTTTTAGGGATGAGTGTAGAGGAAATCTATGAGCTAACAGGCATCGATCCTTGGTTTTTGGACAAAATGCAAGTTTTGATCGACACGGAAAAGTTTATTAAAAGAACCCCGTTAAATCAGTTGACAAAAGAGCAAATGTATGGAGTTAAACGCGAAGGATTTAGCGATCGCCAAATTGCTTTTGCAACCAAAACAACAGAAGACGAAGTTAGAATTTATCGCAAGCAGTTAGGGGTGATTCCGGTTTATAAAACTGTAGATACCTGCGCCGCCGAATTTGAGGCTTTGACTCCTTACCACTATTCTACCTACGAGGAAGAATCGGAAGTTAGACCCTCGGACAGGCAAAAAGTGATGATTTTAGGCGGAGGGCCAAACCGAATCGGACAGGGAATTGAGTTTGATTACTGTTGCTGTCATGCAAGTTACGCCCTCAAAGCGGCGGGATTTGAGACAATTATGGTCAACTCTAACCCCGAAACTGTATCGACTGATTACGATACAAGCGATCGCTTGTATTTTGAGCCGCTCACTAAAGAAGATGTCCTCAACGTCATTGAAGCTGAAAACCCCATCGGGATAATTGTTCAATTTGGCGGTCAAACTCCTTTAAAACTTGCAATACCATTGCAAAGATATTTAGCGGCAAATGCCGATACCTTATCAACAACCAAAATTTGGGGAACTTCTCCCGACTCTATAGATACAGCCGAAGACCGCGAACGTTTTGACAAGATTCTTAACGAGCTAAAGATTACTCAACCAGCCAATGGCATCGCCCGTAATTTCGACGATGCTTTAGTTGTTGCTGGAAAAATCGGCTATCCCGTAGTTGTGCGCCCTAGCTACGTTTTAGGCGGTCGGGCAATGGAAATTGTTTACTCTGACGCAGAATTAGAGCGGTACATGGTTTATGCGGTGCAAGTAGAACCTGACCACCCGATTTTAATTGATAAGTTCTTAGAAAATGCGATCGAGGTTGATGTAGATGCGATCGCCGACCATACCGGAAAAGTAGTAATTGGTGGCATTATGGAACATATCGAGCAAGCAGGAATTCACTCCGGCGACTCGGCTTGTTCTTTACCAACAATCTCGCTACCTACAGCCGTTTTAGAGACAATTCGCACCTGGACAACCCAATTAGCCAAAGCCTTAAATGTGATTGGTTTAATGAATATTCAGTTTGCCGTTGTCAATGCCCACAGCTACAACCCCCAAGTCTACATTATTGAAGCAAATCCCCGCGCCTCGCGTACTGTACCTTTTGTCTCGAAAACAACGGGCGTACCTTTAGCAAAACTCGCCTCCTTAATCATGTCAGGCAAAACCTTAGAATCGCTCAACTTTACGAGTGAACCTACCCCTAGCCATATTGCTGTTAAAGAAGCCGTGTTACCCTTTAATAAATTTCCTGGAACAGATACAATTTTAGGGCCAGAAATGCGCTCTACCGGGGAAGTAATGGGCATTGACCGCGACTTTGGACGGGCATTTGCCAAAGGTGAATTAGGCGCGGGACAGGTACTACCGTTAAGCGGCACAGTATTTGTATCATTGAGCGATCGCGATAAAGTTTTGGTAGTTCCCGTCATCAAAGAATTTATTGAGCTAGGCTTCCACGTTTTAGCCACCGATGGCACGCGCCGCACGTTGCTTGAGCATGGTTTAAAGGAAGTTGAATTAGTCCTAAAACTCCATGAAGGTCGCCCCCATGTCTTAGACGCGATGAAAAACCACAAAATTCAACTTATTATTAACACACCTTCCGGCTCGGAAGCTCAAACCGATGCTCGGTTAATTCGTCGTACCGCCATAACTTACAAAATCCCGATTATTACTACCATTGCTGGCGCTAAAGCTACGGCGGCGGCAATTCGCTCCATGCAAAGTACACCTTTAGATGTCAAAGCCTTACAAGACTACTTACAGCCTAGTATTGCTGCGGGGGTTTGAGCCAAAAACAGTATTAGCTGCCATAGAAAAATCCAATTAGGTTTCTAGAAACATAGTTGCTTAGAGCGTGTCTGCTATTTGTTGGGGGTTTGGAAACAGACTCCCCAAATCATGGGCTTCTACAACTAACCGAACCCTAGGAAAAATTGTTAAATCTTTCCCGCCAAATATCCCTAAAACAAGTAGTCATAAATATTCATAAATGTTACAATTATTAATGTAATTAAAATTTGATTTAAGCCAAAATAAAAAACAACTTAGTGTATAATTGACGCTCCCCCCTATGTAAGTTTACTGACTAATGAAAAATTATTTGTAATCGGAGTTGACAATAACTCATAATTATTGTACTAAGACTGTAAAAACATTGAACTATAAAGCGCTCCCATTTTCCTGCCAAGCCCATTAATAATAAAAAAAGTAGCGTTATGAAGACCGCTCAGACTGCCACCGACCTAGTACGTACATACTTGCGTGAAATTGGTCGCGTACCCCTGCTAACCCACGAGCAGGAAATTTTATACGGAAAGCAAGTACAGCGTTCGAGCGCCTTACAAGTAGTAAGAGAAGCGTTAGTCGCTGAACATGGACGCGAACCAACTTCTGATGAATGGGCAAAAGCCAGTGATGTAGAAGATAGTGAAGAACTGGCAAAAATCATCGCCGCCGGAGAACTCGCCAAGCGCAAAATGGTAGAAGCAAATTTGCGTTTAGTAGTATCGGTTGCCAAAAAATACATTAAGCGCAACGTAGACTTGCTCGATTTAATCCAAGAAGGAACCATTGGAATGCAACGGGGGGTAGAAAAATTTGACCCCACAAAAGGCTATAGGTTCTCAACTTATGCTTACTGGTGGATTCGTCAAGCAATAACGCGCGCGATCGCCGAAAAAGGGCGAACCATTCGTTTACCTATTCATATCACCGAAAAACTCAACAAAATTAAAAAGGCTCAACGCCAGCTTTCCCAGAAATTAGGGCGCGCACCGACGGCGGCAGAACTGGCTACTGAGCTAGAACTAACTACTAAGCAAGTTAGAGAGTATCTAGAAAGAGCGCGTTTACCCCTATCGTTAGATTTGCGTGTGGGAGATAACCAAGATACGGAACTTGGGGAATTGCTAGAAGATACGGGCGCTTCCCCCGAAGAATTTGTGATGCAATCTTCTTTGGCGAGCGACTTAGATTTATTGATGGCAGATTTGACACCGCAGCAGAGAGAAGTATTGATATTACGTTTTGGTTTAGCCGACGGACAAGCGCTAACTTTAGCAAAAATAGGCGATCGCCTTAATATTAGCCGCGAACGAGTCAGACAAATTGAACGCGAAGCCTTGACTAAACTCCGCAAGCGTAAAGCCGATATGGATCAATACCTCGCAAGCTAAGGCTAAAAGCAAGAAACCACGCCAAAATAGGTTCGGTTTCATCGACTTCAAATCAATACCTAGCTTGTTACATTAGTTAGCACAAAGCAAAATTCTAGGCAACCTAGGCAACAAATTAAGCTACGGAAGCCCAAACCCAACGGAGGCATCAAGTGAGCAATTCACCCAATCAAATCTCAGAGTTTTTCAACGGCGAATCAGAAAATACTAACTTGCTGTGGCATTACGTCCAATCTCTGAATCCAGAAACAATTAATCAGCTATCTAAGCCTAGTTCTGGTGAAGTTTTCCAAGTCATGGAGCGTAATATAGTTGGGCTTTTGGGCGGTTTACCTTCGGAACACTTTGATGTCACAATTAGCACCAACCGGGAAAATTTGGGCAGGCTTTTAGCTTCAGCAATGATTAGCGGCTATTTTTTGCGTAACGCCGAACAAAGAATGACCTTTGACAAAGCTTTGCAAGCATCAGAAGTCAGCGAGTAAAGTAAATTTGAATTCTTTAAAACAAGGGTAGACTAACTTTTGGTCTGCCCTTGTTTTGATAATTTATGATTAAAAAAACTATTGGTGTGGGCGTAATTTGGAACCAGCAAGGGCAGATTTTAATCGATCGCCGTCGCCCCACCGGAGTATTAGGCGGTTTTTGGGAGTTTCCGGGCGGCAAAATTGAAACTGGGGAAACTGTAGAAGAATGTATTAAACGAGAAATTTGGGAAGAATTAGGAATTGTAATTGAAGTTGGCAAGCACCTAATTACGATCGCCCACACTTATACGCACTTAAACGTTACATTAGTTGTGCATCATTGCCAGTATATAGATGGCGTACCGCAGCCCATTGAATGCGACGAAATTCGCTGGGTAAACTTAGAGGAATTAGACAAGTTTAATTTTCCTGAAGCAAATTTTCAGATTATCGCCGCTTTGCGTCAGGCTGGATAAATGGGAATTGTAAAGTGAAAACAACTGCCCCCACTAAGAGGCGAATCTACCCAAATTTGCCCATAATGGGCATTAATAATGCTTTGACATAGAGATAAACCAATTCCATAGCCATCAAGGGTTTGATCTCGTTCTAGACGCACCCGCTCTTCAAAAATGCGATCGCGCGCCTCTGGTGGAATCCCAGGGCCAGTATCGCAAATACTTACTTGGGCTTTTTGACTGGTACGGTGTAACACTGATAGACGAATCGTGCCATTTTCTGGCGTGTATTTAATCGCATTATCTAACAAGTTAACTAATACCTGCCGCAGCCTTTCGCTATCAGCATAGACACAAGGTAAATCCGCCGGAAGATCGGTTTCTAAAGTTTGAAACTTGGCTTGAGAGCGATCGCCCTGAGAACTTAAAACTTCAGTGCAAAGCGCGTTTATATCTAATTTAGTTGGTTGAATATGCAATTGAGCGCCCGTACCGTGAGCTACCTGCAATAATCCCGCAATCATGCGATCGATACTTTTAGCTTGATTCCGAGCTTGTTTAAACAACTGAGCGGCTAATTCTGGCTTGAGGCGAGAAACTTTGTTTTCTTGAACAACTAAATTTGCTTCTAAAGTTTCCAGCGCAATAGATACTGCCGTCAAAGGATTGCGGAGATCGTGAGCAAGCATAGCAATTACTCGATCTTTGAACTGTAGTTGCTCAGTGAGTTTTTCTTGTTCTCGCTTTAAACGGAAAATTTCGTCAGTAAGTTTGATTAATTCAGCAGAGTCACTCACAGAACGAATCGTTGATTGGGATAAGTTGATATTATAGTCTTGGTCTAAAATTTCGGGAAGTTGCGCTACTTTTAAGTACGCTGCTACCGATTGTTGCCAGCGAAACCACCAAGTTTTTATTTGCACGTCTAAATTGCTACCCGCTATAACTTGTACGGGGTGAATTTTGACTAAAGCAGGCGTTGCTACGAGCTTAAAATGTTCTACTAAATAGGGCTGTTCGCCCACATTGATAATTTGCAATTGCCAGGGGTAATCGGCTTGTAACTGTTTGAGATAACGGCGAATTTCTAATTCTTGACTTCGCGCACTCGGACGTTCATCAACAAATAGTAATAGTTGAAGCGGTACTTGGGAGTAAGTAGACTGGGGCAAAACCTGCATACAAACTGTTTTCAGCACTGAAAACAGGCAACTTTTTGAATTTGGGCGGAAGTATAAACTAATAATGTATTAGATTTACTTCTATATAAATTTAATATTAATTTAAGATTTTGAACATAGGTATAGCTCAATATTTACCTTAACTTCTCACAATCAAGATTTTTAAAACGCCAACATCTACTTACTGAGAGCTTTTGTAACTAAAACTTATCGCGCCTTCAGGGGTTTCACAAAAAATCTGGAGTAGTTCGGCGCAAGCAGAAATCGCCCCCAAATGGGCAATCTCAAACCCATGAGTATTTTGGGTAGGAAAAGCCAAACACGCCGCACGGGCGACATGACCTAGTTTCATGGCAATAGAGCCATCACTACCAAAGCCGCTAATTGCTGCTAGTTGGACGGGCATATTTAGTTGTTTTGCTGCGTGACGCAGTTGGGCGTTTAAGCCTTCATCGTAAATTCCGTAACCATCTTGAACTAAAATCACTGGTTTAGCTCCGTCTTCTATAGGGTACTCTGGGGCTAAAGGGCAAATTTCTAAAGCAATTAAGGCATCTAATCGTTGCTGCCCACTAAAATAAAGCGCTCCAATCGCGCCTACTTCTTCCTTAGCGGAGGCGACTAAATAAGTATCGTAAACAGGTTGAGTTAGGTTTTTTGCTAAAGCAAGCAATATAGCGAGGGAAGCTTTGTTGTCTAACGTATAACTTGCAATATAATCTTTTAACCTAACTGGGCGCTTGCGGTGTTTGCCTATTACAATGCGCGTTCCAGGGCGTACCCCAGCTAATTCTAATTCTTCCGCAGTGCATTTAGTTTCAATCCAAGCATCTTCCCAACGCACCGCCTTATCTTCAAAAAGCTGTTTTTGGGGCGATTCGTGGGAGACATGGCGCGAACCAAAGCTAAGAATACCGCTAATAGTGGCATTATCTCCGAGTAAATCGACAACACCTTCGCCGTATACCCAAGGAAAAGAGCCGCCTAATTTGCGAGCCGATACGGTACCATCAGTTCCGATAGTTTTGGCGATCGCCCCTATTTCGTCTTTATGCGCTGTAATAGCAATAGAACCAGCTTCTCGTCCAGGAATTTTAGCAATAATATTGTCTGCTTTGTCTTGCCAAACTTCAACGCCAATTTCGGCAAAGCGGCGCAGTAATAGCTGATTAATCTCAGTTTCTACACCGCTAGGAGAATGGTGCATAACCAATTCTTCAATGGTTAGAAATAGCTCGTCGTAGTTTAAAAAATTATTGCTCAAAGGACTAAGGGATAAGAGTCGTTTTTTTGTACTTGCGTTTAGCTATTGCGCCAAAGCCTAATGCGCCAAAAGCTAGTATCCCAATGCCGCTATTAGGTTCGGGAATGGGCTGAGAATTTAACCTTTGTGAAGCTAAGTCGCCAATTAGTTCATGCGCCGCCGTTGTAGGATGTAAGTCGTCCCAGAATAAATATTCATTAGGGTTTGAACATATACTAGCGGCAGTTAAGTTTAAGCAAGTATCGGTGACATTTGTAAACCCAAATAATGATGGAGTTGCGATCGCATCGGCAAATAGCGAACTTACATCAACGTCGTAAATATCTATACCATTACTTAAGCTCAGGCTATCAAGTACGCTATCTAAGCCCGAATTATGGGCATTAGTTAAACCAGTAAGGCTACTTGAAAAAATACTACTACTGGTCGCGGGAAGCTGCCCCAAGTCTGGTAAGTTCAATACTAAAAAGTTTTCTGCGCCATAATCTGCAAGGGTAGTAATAGAACTTGCTAAATTACTTACAGGTACGCTAGGGTTAGTGATCCCTGCGCCAAGATAGTCATTAGAACCCGCCCAAACGACGTAAAGCGCATCAGAATCGGCAAAAGAATTAGTGGCTTGAAAATGAGTAATTTGCTGCTCTAGCCCAATCAAACCGGATACAAAGGTATTGACACTGCCAGTAGTTGCACCAGCGAAAGCATAATTAGTTGTAGTTGCGCCTAAGTCTTCTGACAAGTATTCTATCCACAGGCGATCGTTAGAAGCACGTCCTTGGTTATAAGGCGGACTAGGAGGCAGCAAACTCCCCGTTGCAGCAAATAAATTGCCCGTATCTGACAAGCTATCGCCAAAAACATAAATATCTGTAAAGCTGGCTGCAAATGCCCGTAATGGAAACAAGGAAGATAGAAAAACAATACCTATAGTCAAAAATAGTTTTTGCATAAGGAAAAATGTCCTAAGTTTGCCTATTGTTTTCATTGCTCTAGCTTAAATATGCGCTGCTTTTTACAAGTACCAGCAAAAATACTTAAACTTTTTCAACTATACCAAGTGTTTAAAATTTATTTCTAGATTAAAGTCTCCTATCTTAAACTACTGAGGCGGAGGTTCTATCGTTTCTGGCGTACTGTTACCTTTATTAATCTGCAACATTTCTTGAGCCGATAAGCCCTCCGTAGCGTTGCCAAAGTACCACAAAACGGCAGCAGCTTCGGCACGAGCAACAGTTTTTTTAGGTTGAAACAAGGTTGTATAGCCAAAAGCGCGGCGAATATTCGATCTGTCGCTATTTTGAAAGTCTGCAAGAATTGCCCGTAATGCTTTAGGTTCAATTTTCCCCGCATCTTGAAAGCCCCAAGTATCTTTTACGGCATCTAGCGACGCATTAGGCAGGGCTTGGCGGGTATCTAAAGGAACTTTCCAGGCAATTAACTGTTCGCGGGTTAAAGGCGCGTTAGGGCGAAATAATACAGCGCTGCTATCTCCCGATAAAGCACTAGGAATTAAGCCAGCGTCGGCTAATCCTTGAATTGCAGCAAAATCTGGATCGCTTGAGGGGACATCTTGAAAGGTTTTTTGGTTGCCAAAAGCCGCCTCTCGAATTTGCAACGCCGGACGGCTGCTATTAATTTGATTATTAGCTGCAAACAGTAAACGGGCGTATTCGCGGCGAGTGATAGTTTTTGCTGGGTAAAATAGCTGGCTTTGAGTGGTTTTATTAGCTGGATTTGGGAGAGACAATATACCTAATGCTGCCAAATCCTGAATATATGGGCGCAATTGTTGCGGCGCTTTGTCTATATCTGTAAATACTTGAAACGTCGTTGTTGCAGTAGTAGGCGATGGTGTACTAGGCGATGGTGCTACAGGGCCAATAAAGTTTTCATCCCCACTTTGAGGAACTGAGGCGGTTGAATCTGGGGTAGTTTGGGTTGTAACTCCATTGCGAACATACTCAATCGTAAATTGTGTCGCCCCTGGTGAATCTTGAATTGCTACGGTTGCTTGCACATCGTTTTTAGTGGCGATTAAAGCGTTGCTTTGCTCTGTTGGCTGGCTGACAATTTGCCAATTTTGAGCTTGTAACTGGTTTTGATAAAAGCTTGTAACTAGGTTCGCAGGATCGGAACTAACCCAAGTAGTTAATATAATTGATGTATCTGCCGTTGGTGTTGCTGGAATTACTCCTTGCAATTGAGCATTGGGATAAAGCGGAAAATCTGTCGGTAAGCCAGCAATGGGTTGAGAGGGGCGATCGCTTTGTCCGTTTTCTGTAGCCGATAACCGAGGCTCGGCGCTCAATATTTGCTCTAAATTATTGCCTGTAGTACCATTTGCACAGGCTGTTAATACGCTCAGTACGAATAAACTAACAATTTTGGCAGCAAGTTTGTCTGGCAACACGGCAAGTAAGAAAAGAAACTATCAGTTCCTACGCTAACGCAATTCAATTAAGTAGTAATAATCATTAAATTAAATCCGGGCGATCGCCGCTAGTTTCTACAATAAAAGTAGCAAATTTTAACTGGTAGTAGTTCAAAAAATGTCTAGAACCGTTGCTGACGCGATGACTCCTACGCCCATCGTTGTTAAGCCCCAAACTCCCCTAAATGAGGCTGTTAAAATCATGGCAGAGCGCCGAATTAGTGGGCTTCCTGTCGTTGGAGAAGACGATCGCTTGGTGGGGATTCTCTCGGAAACTGACTTAATGTGGCAAGAAGCTGGTGTTACCCCTCCCGCCTATATTATGTTTCTCGATAGCGTAATTTATCTGCAAAATCCTGCCACCTACGAACGCGACTTACACAAAACTTTAGGGCAAACTGTAGGCGAAGTTATGAGTAAAAACCCTTTGAGTATTGCTGCCGATAAACCCCTGAAAGCCGCCGCTCAATTGCTACACGATCGCGATATCCGGCGTTTGCCTGTAGTTGATGGCAATAAGCTCGTAATTGGCATCTTAACTCGCGGTGATATTGTCCGCGCTATGGCTGCAAATCAAGACTAAATTATCCTTTTAACCACACAAATTAAATGACTGCTAATTCTGAATCTATCAAGCAAAAGCTCACCTCCGAAGACTTGGGCGAAAGATTACGGGCGGTAAATCAAATTCGCGAACTAGAAGATAAAAAAATTGCTTTTGACTTGATCCAAATTGCCACAAGCGATCGCAATACCCGCGTTCGTTACGCGGCGGTAAGTCAAATGGATACTTTGGGCGGACAAGATTTACAAAAATCCCTAGAATTGTTGCTCGAAAGGCTGCACAACGACCCCGAACCCGACGTACAAGCCGCCGCCGCCGATTGTTTGGGCGCTTTGAAACTTACTGAGGCTTTTGAAGACTTGCAGCAACTCTATCACAGCACTCCTGAATGGCTAGTAAAGTTTAGTATTGTGGCGACTTTAGGCGAGCTTGGCGATCCGCGCTCCTTTGACTTGCTTAGTGAGGCACTACAATCGGATAACGATCTAGTCCAAACGGCGGCGATTAGCTCTTTGGGAGAATTGGGCGAAAGCCGCGCTGTTGAGCTATTAGTTCCCTATGCGACAAATTCTGACTGGCAAATTCGCTATCGGGTTGTTCAAGCTATGAATAATTTGGGCGGCGATCGCGCTCGTGCTACTTTAGAAGCCTTGGCAAAAGATGATGTAGAGGCTGTAGCTACCGAAGCTCAAAGCTATTTGCCTTAATTTAACTCAAAGAATCTATCATCCCTAGAGACATTTCCTAAAATGTCTCTACTGCAAGGTTTTTTAACTCAAATTCGATTGCCCTAGAGCGATTAACTTTAGGGTTAGGTATGGATTATGGATATTTGTAATTGGTATCTTTAGGAACATCAATAATTATCTATAAATTTTGCTATAACGATTAATCAAGTTGGGGAGGTGATTTAGCTCATCCAACACGGCAAGGCGCACTATCAGGGGATATAAAATTATGGATATGTGAGAAAAGGACAAGTTTTGCGAGTTCCTAAAGGAGCCGTCAAAGAGCGGATTATCTTCATCAACCGCATCTTTGGAGGGGTTGCATAATCTAAACCCCTACAACAGACATTCTCTGTTCTCACAAAGTTTTTGCAATACAACCTTTTTCTCCCCCTTCGAAGCGAGAGGGTGTGCAAATTATTTATATCTAGATTTACCGACTCACTGCCGTATTTACACTGAACTTATCTCAATTTTGATTTAATCTTATCAAAATTGGGAATTATTAAGATAGACCTAATCTCAGCACCAACTATGCAATTTAATAATCGGCTTCTGAATCTAGAGAACCAGGCGCAGAAACCTATAGTACATCCACCAGAGCAAATCAACTATGAGCGGATCTTAGCCAAGATTGCCCTCCATATCCGCCAATCTCTTAATCTGGATGAAGTTCTTAATACCGCAGTAGCTGAAGTCCGGCAATTTCTCCAGACAGACCGAGTGGTTATTTACCGCTTTAAGCCAGACTGGAACGGTATTGTAGTTGTAGAATCTGTAAGCCCAGACTGGCTACCTACCCTAGGAGTATTAATCCCAGACACTTGTTTTACTACCGAGACTCATATTCTGCCTTACAAGCTGGGTCGCGTCCGAGCTATAGAGGATATCTACACAGAAGATATTGCTCAGTGTCACGTTGAATTACTAGCTCGGTTTCAGGTCAGATCAAACTTGGTAGTCCCTATCTTGCAAGGGGAGAACTTGTGGGGACTGCTGATTGCTCATCACTGTTCAGCGCCACGACGATGGCAGCCTTGGGAAATTGATTTGTTGGAACAATTGGCAACGCACATGGCGATCGCTATTCAGCAGTCGGAACTGTATCTACAGACCCAAACTGAATTAATCAATCGCCAACAGGCAGAAGCCGCTCTACAGGAAGCTAAGAATGAACTTGAAATCAAAGTGGCGGAGCGAACTCGTGAACTTAGAACAACCAACCAGCTAATGCAGAGCGAAATTGTTGAGCGTCAGCAGGTTGAAGTGGCATTGCAGAAGAGCCAGAGAAAGCTGAATACCTTAATTGACTCGCTTCCAGGCATTGTCTTCTCTTCTGCAAACGATCTTAAGTATTCAATGACATACCTCAGTGAAGGTTGCCTTACGCTCACTGGTTATACAAGTGAAGAACTCACGGGGAATATTAAGGGTGCATACAACTGTATTGTTCATGAGTGTGATTTACAAAAACGTCTTAATACGATTGAGACAGCAACCGCTCCTAAGCAACCTTACATAGTTGAATATCGTATTCGTACTCAATCGGGTCAAAATAAATGGCTATGGGAGAAAGGCAATAGAGTGTTTGATAGCAACGGTGAAGTGAGTTTTGAGGGATTCATCATCGACATTACAGAGCGCAAGCAGGCGGAAGAAGACATTCGCAGTGCTTTGGAGAAAGAAAAAGAACTCAATGAACTCAAGTCCCATTTTGTGACCATGACATCCCACGAGTTCCGCACCCCTTTAGCCACTATATTATCTTCTGCCGATATACTCCAAAAGTACAGCCACAAGCTGCGTGAGGAGCAGAAACTTACCCATCTTCAGCAGATTCAAACAACTGTCAACCATATGACTCAGCTTTTAAACGATCTGTTATTAGTTGGCAAAGCCGCATCAGGAAAAGTACAGTTTGAGCCAACACCACTGGATTTGATCTCCTTGTGCCAAGCTTTGGTTAAAGAATTAGAACTGATTAATAACACCCATGCGATCGCCTTTGTAAATAAAGGTAATTGTACTACTGCCTGCATGGATAAAAAATTACTCCGACATATCCTCAGCAACTTGCTCTCCAACGCTATCAAATACTCAGTTTCTAGTAGCATTGTCCATTTTGAGCTTACTTGCCAACAGGGGGAAGTGATTTTCCACATCCAAGACGAAGGGATCGGTATTCCCGCATTAGACCAAGCCCAAATGTTTGAGCCGTTCCATAGAGCCAGCAATGTCGGCACTATTTCAGGTACAGGACTGGGATTAGCGATTGTTAAAACCTCTGTAGACTTACATGGTGGCACTATTATTGTTGCTAGTGAAGCTGGAGTTGGCACAACGTTTAGAGTCACAATTCCATTAGATAACCGGATAGAAATAAATGACTAAAATTTTAGTGATAGAAAACGAGCAACTCCTGCGAACCAATACTATTCAAGTGCTTGAATTTGAAGACTTCCATGCGATTGGCGCAGAAAACGGTCTTGTGGGTGTACGTTTGGCACAGGAACAGATACCTGATTTAATTCTTTGCGATGTGATGATGCCGCAACTCGATGGTTACGGTGTGCTGGTTGGATTGCGCCAAAATCCAGCTACTACAAAAATTCCCTTCATTTTTACCACTGCTAAAGCTAGTAAAGCCGATCTGCATCAAGGGATAGAACTAGGAGCCGATGATTTTCTTACTAAGCCTTTTACCTCCGATCAACTTTTGGCAGCGATCGCTACCTATTTGAAAAAATAGGGAGCCATTACTGGTGCGTTCATTAAAGGCAGCGATCGCACTTGAGCCAATTATTGGGAATACTAATTAGTGAAACCAAGATCGCCTCTCTATTGGGCAAAACTACAAAAGTTATAGTTTAGTAAAATTGGAAATAAGACAATGAAAGCTCTATTGCCTGATAACGAAGCTTCCAGGCTTGATACACTGTATCAATACGAAATTCTTGACACCCCTGCCGAAGAAGCCTTCGACGATCTTACCCGCCTAGCTGCACAGATTTGTGGAACTCCAACTGCGCTAGTTAGTTTAATTGACCGTGACCGACAATGGTTTAAGTCAAAGGTGGGGTTAGAAGCTTCACAAACTCCCAGAGATATTGCCTTTTGCGCCCACGCTATTTTACAGCCTGACCTGTTTATAGTTCCAGATGCTATCTTGGATGCCCGGTTTACGAATAATCCTTTGGTTATTGAAGACCCTAATATCCGATTTTATGCTGGTGCGCCTTTAACGACTACAACAGGGGTTGCTTTAGGAACCTTGTGTGCGATTGATTATGTACCGCGAAATTTGAGTTACGAACAGAAAGAAGCTTTACAAATTTTGGCTCGTCAAGTGATGACACAAATGGAGTTAAGACGTAACTTAGCAATTTTGGAGCAAGCTATTACTCAAAGTAAGCAGTCAGAGGAAGCATTAAAAGAAAGCGAAGAACGCTATCGCCGTCTAGTGGAACTTTCTCCTGAAGCGATCGCTGTTTGCACTGAAGAAAAATTTATTTATATAAATACTGCTGGTGTAAAACTTCTCGGTGCAACTAACGTAGAGGAGCTTATCGGCAAGCCCATCCTAAATTTCGTTCATTACGACTCTCAGGACATCATTAAGGCGAATGTTTGGCTTCAGGAAGAAGGACAAAAAACAGAACTTATTGAAGGCAAATTTGTTCAGCTTAACAATCAGATCATAGATATCGAGCTAAAAGGAATAACAATTGTCTATCAAGGTCAACCAGCGATCCAGGTTGTGTTTAGAGATATTACCGAACGTAAGCAGGCAGAAGATGCACTGTTGCGAGCGAAAGTAGCTGAAGCTGCAAAACTTGTGCTAGAAACAGAAATTATTGAGCGTAAACGAACTGAGGAGACGTTGCGGGAGAGCCAGCGAAGACTAGCTCTCTTGATTGATTCACTACCAGGTATTGTCTTCTCTCGTAATAAAGACTCTCAGTGGTCGATGAAATATTTAAGTGAGGGCTGCTTCGCTCTTACTGGGTATACAAGTGACGAACTTGTTGGCAATGAGAGGAGTTTGTACAAGACCGTTATTCATGCTGAAGATTTAGCCAAAGTTGACAAGGCAATCGAACGTGCGATCGCCAACAAACAACCTTATGTAGTCGAGTATCAGATTTACACTAAATCCGGTCAGGTGAAATGGCTATGGGAAAAAGGTAGTGGAGTATTTAACAGCCAAGGGCATTTACTTAGTCTCGAAGGCTTTATTACTGACATCACCAAACGCCAGCAGGCAGAAGCAGAAATTCGTAATGCTCTGGAAAAGGAAAAAGAACTAGGAGAACTTAAATCCCGCTTTGTAACTACAACTTCTCACGAGTTCCGCACCCCTTTAAGCACAATATTGTCTTCTGCTGAGATATTACAACGTTACAACCATAAGTTGACGGAAGAGAAAAAGCTTCATCACCTAGAGGGCATTCAAGCAACAGTCAAAAATATGACTCAGCTATTAGATGATGTGCTGCTAATTGGTAAAGCCGCAGCAGGAAAACTAGGGTGCAACCCTGCACCACTTGAGCTTGTAGAATTTTGCCGCAATCTAGTCGAAGAAATGCAAATCAGTAATAACACCCATGCGATCGCCTTTAGTCCTCACGTACAATCTACTTATGCTTGTATGGATGAGAAATTGCTGCGACACATCTTGAGTAATTTGCTCTCGAACGCCATTAAGTATTCCCCCTCTGGTAGTCTTGTTAAATTTGACTTAATTTGTAAACAAGAAGAAGCAATTTTTAGCGTTCAAGATCGGGGCATTGGTATTCCCACGGCTGACCAAGGCAATTTATTTGAGTCCTTTCATCGAGCTACCAATGTCGGCACTATTTCAGGGACAGGACTAGGGCTAGCGATAGTCAAAAAATCTGTGGACTTACATGGTGGCAAGATCGCAGTCGAGAGTGAAGTTGAAATTGGCACTACTTTTACTGTCACTATTCCATCGCAGAACTGCGGAGCAACAAATGAAAAAAATTCTTGTAATTGAAGACGAAGAGCCATTAAGAACTAATATTGTCCAGATTCTTGAACTTGAGAATTTTGTAACTATTGAAGCTAACAATGGTTTTTTGGGCATTGAATTAGCTCAAAAACATCTGCCCGATTTAATTCTTTGCGATGTGATGATGCCGGAAATTGATGGCTATGGCGTAATAGCTGCGTTACGCCAAAACCTAACTACTGCTAGTATTCCCTTCATTTTTACTACAGCTAAAGCAAGCAAAGCCGACTTCCGTCAAGGGATGAATTTGGGAGCAGATGACTATCTCATTAAGCCAATTACCGCAGACGAACTCCTAAGTGCAATTTCTACTCGCTTTGAAAGACAAGCAACTCTTTCCCAAAGTTGTATCTCTGAACTCAAGCAGGCTGAAGAACAACTGCACCATCTAATTCACTACGATAGTTTAACAAACCTACCTAACCAATTTTTGTTACGAGAGCAACTCAATCAATTAATAATTCAAGCTGATTATGAAGACCGACTGATACCAATTTTTATAGTTCAATTAGATCGACTCGATCAGATTAATAATGTTTTAGGACATTTAGCTGGAGATTTGTTACTTAAAGCTGTAGCTCAGAGATTAGTAATCTGTTTAGGCAAAAATCAAACTGTAGCTCGGTTACAAGCAAAGCAATTTGCAATTCTTTTAGAAACTGTTAAGCAAAAACAAGAAATAGTTAACGTAGCTCAAGATATCATACAAAGTTTATCTCAATCTTTCATCCTAAAAAACCAGGAAGTTTTTATTACTGCTAATATTGGTATTGCTATCTATCCTTTTGATAGTAAAGATCCAATTACGCTGCTCAAATCTGCCAATATAGCCGTTAATTTTGCTAGAAAGCAAACATCAAATGGTTATCAATTTTACAATAAAGCAATTGACAAGCGTTGTGCCAATACACTCCTATTAGATACAGACTTACATTATGCTTTAGAGCGAAACGAACTCCAACTTTACTATCAACCCCAAGTTGAGCTACAAACAGGAACAATTGTTGGCGCAGAAGCATTGTTACGCTGGTATCATCCAGACAAAGGTATAATTTCCCCATTGGATTTTATTCCTATAGCAGAAAAAAATGGTTTAATAATTCCTATTACTGAATGGGTATTGATGACTGCCTGTAAACAAAATAAAACTTGGCAAACAGCAGGTTTTCCTCCTTTACGAGTAGCAGTTAATTTGTCAGGTCATTACTTTAGTCAGCCAGATTTTAGCAAAAGATTATTTTCTATTATAAAACAAGTTAATTTGCAACCCAAATACTTAGAATTAGAGCTTACTGAGAGTATTTTCATCAAAGATGCAGAGTCGGTAAACTTAATATTAAAAGAAATGCAATCTTTAGGAGTTCAAATAGCAATTGACGATTTCGGTACTGGGTATTCATCTCTTAACTATTTAAAGAAATTTTCCTTTAACACGCTAAAGATAGACCGTTGCTTTGTTACTGGTATTGTAAATGATGCACAAGCCGCAGCCCTGACAACAGCAATTATTCAAATGGCACGTAGTATGAGTCTAAAAACGGTTGCTGAAGGTGTAGAAACCGAGGCTGAACTTTCTTTTCTTAGACAACAAAGGTGTGATGAGATTCAAGGCTATCTATTTAGCCGTCCACTGCCAGTTATAGAATTTACCAAATTACTTGCTAGGGGTACCCTACTATCTTCTTCTATTACGTTAGATGAATAAAGCTTATCGCTAGTCAAGTAAAACACATCAAAATTATATGTAATGAAATTTGTATATTTTTTGCTAAAGGAAGTATCTTTATATTCAAAAACGGGAATAATCTAATTAAGATATTAAATATTTATATGAAAAATGCTATGAAAAAAGACAGACAAATTCACCATCTTTTAGTAATTGAAGATAAACAAGGGAAACGTGTGATTAAGTTAGAAGATAGTACTTGTTCAATTGGTCGTGATTCAACAAACGCTATTGTGCTGCACTCTAAATTGGTTTCCCGCCAGCACGCTATTTTACTACGAATATCAATTCCTGAAACTGCCAGTTACTCATTTCGGCTAATTGATGGCAACTTACAGGGAGACAGAAGTACCAATGGCATTATTATCAATGGGCAACGTTGTTTCTCCCATGACCTCAAACCTAGCGATGTTATTGTATTTGGCGGGGATGTAGAAGCAAAATACTATGCTAGTCATAATCTTTCAGACGTAGATTTATTAACATTTAGTAAAGCTGAGGAGCTACCAGATTTATTGTCCAGCTTAAGCAGTCCTTTTCAAACTATAATTGGAGAAAATATAGAGTTTGAAAATTCAATTGAATCAGCGCTTGTTCGATTAGCTTCCTTTCCTGAATTATTGTCCAATCCAATTGTTGAAATTACGCTAGATGGCACAATTACTTATCTCAACCCAGCAGCTATTACACAATTTCCAGGTCTGAGAGAAGCACAATTACAGCATCCAATTTTATTTGGATTACTTGCAAAAGTCAAAAGTAGTGAAGAAAAATTTTTTATTCGTGAGGTTAAATATAGAGAGCGAGTTTTCGAGCAATCCATACACTATATTGCTGAGAGCGATTTAATCCGAAGTTATATTTTAGATATTACTGAGCGTAAGCTAATAGAAGCAGCACTAATACAAGCTCACGACGAATTAGAAAGCAAAATACTACAACGCACCGCTCAGTTAACCAAAGTTAATGAGCAGTTGCGAAATGAAATCGTCGAGCGCCAGCGAGTGGAGCAGGCGCTAAGAGCAAGTGAGCAGCAACTCCAAGCAATATTAGATAACTCCATAGCACTAATTTATGTTAAAAATATTCAGGGTCAATACATTTTAGTCAATCAATGGTACGAAACAATTTTTCAGATTAGCAAAGAGGAGATAAAGGGTAAAACTGACTACGATTTATTCCCCAAAAAGATGGCTGAAATATATCGAGCCAACGACCAAAGAGTTTTTCAAGCTGAAGCTGCTTTAGAGTGGGAGGAGGTCTTTCCACAAGATGATGCTCTTCATACCTACTTATCAATTAAGTTTCCACTTTATGACAGTAGCGGAAATATCTACGCGATTTGCGGAATTTCTACTGATATTACTAAGCGCAAACGAGCAGAAGAAAATATTATTAAAGCCTTAGAAAAAGAGAGAGAATTAGGTGAACTCAAAACTCGTTTCGTCACTATGGCATCTCATGAATTTCGTACCCCTTTAGCTACAATTTTATCTTCCACAGATATTCTCGAACGTTACAATCACAAGTTGACTGAGGAGAAAAAAAATGAACATTTCCGGCGTATTCAATCATCGGTTAAACACACAATAAGTTTATTGAATGACGTATTGTTAATTGGCAAAGCAGAAGCGGACAAGTTAGAGTTTCAACCAACACCGCTTGAACTTGTAAAATTCTGTCATGACTTAGTAGAAGCTATTCAATCTACTACAAACTCACATACGATAACCTTTTGTAGTCAAGAACAATTTATTAATGCTTGTTTAGATGAAAAACTCCTAAGGCAAATTCTTAGTAATTTACTCTCAAATGCAATTAAGTATTCCCATCAAGGTGGTATTATCCAGTTTAACTTAATTCGCGAACCCGAAAAAATTGTTGTTCGCATTCGAGATGAAGGTATTGGAATTCCTGTAATAGACCAATCTAAACTGTTTAATTCTTTTCATAGAGCTAGCAATGTTAGCAATATTTCTGGTACAGGATTAGGACTTGCCATTGTTAAAAAATCTGTAGACTTGCACAACGGTTCAATCGATATTGAGAGCGAAGTAGGGGTTGGCACAACGTTTTTAGTTACACTTCCATTAAACAATTAGGTATAAATAAATGAAAAAAATTCTTGTAGTTGAAGACGAGTTAACAGTTAGAAGTAATATTCTGGAAATACTTGAGTTTGAAGAGTTTGACGCTGTAGGTGCTGAGAATGGTTTGATTGGCGCTTTATGGGCGCAGGAATACTTACCAGACTTGGTTATTTGTGATGTAATGATGCCAGAAATCAATGGTTATGAAGTCTTGAGCGCCTTGCGTCAAAGTCCGATGACGGCAACAATCCCGTTTATTTTTCTTACTGCTATGGCTGATCAACCTGATAGAAGGCGTGGCATGGAATTAGGCGCAGACGATTATATTACTAAACCGTTCACTGCAAATGAATTATTGACAGCAATCTCTACTCGGTTGGCGAAACATGAAGTTGTAATGCAACAGTACAATAACGAGCGCCAAAAAATTGCAGCCTTGCAACAAGAAGTACAACAGTTACAGCACCATGTTGATACTAACAATGAAGTTTTAAAGCAATTCCCTCAAGAGCTTATTAATGTAATACCCAAGCTAAGTATGGCAATTTATCTGCTAAAAAACCTCCAACCCGGAACACAACGAGATCGCTGTTTAGAAGTTTTGCAACAGTTATGTAAGGAAGAAACTACATTACTCAATCAAATGCCCTACCTACAAGATGTTCTCAGTCCTGAAGATTTCAACATCTTACAGCAGTTTGCGATCGCACAAAGGCACAGTAAAGCATCAGATAAATAGGATAGCAATCAAGCCATATTCCGCAGATTTACGAGCGAAGATAGTCAGCGCCAAAATCAATCAAATCTTTGGCGCGGTGGCATAATTCAAAGCCCTGCAACGCCAAATTTTCTGTCCTCACATTTTTGTAACACAACCAAAAGAGTCGTAAAATCGGCATTTATGGCAAGGTGGCCGGTAAAGGTAGCTTTTGGTCTACTTTATAGTTGCGCTGTTTGATTAATTGCTGGATTTCTTTAACTCGTCTAGCTGGTGCGGGATGGGTGGCTAAAAAGTCTATATCTAATGCTTGTTTTTTACTCATTCTCGCAAAAAAATCTGTTGCACCAGCAACATGACCGTAAGTTTGCTGTAGTAAGGTTAAACCAACTTCATCAGCTTGACTTTCTTGAGATTGGGAAAATTGAGCATTGCTTAAACTTTCCACGCCAGAGACGGCTATAGAGCCAATCGTACCAATATCGCCGACAAAATAAGCGATCGCAATTTGCACAATTACCGCCCGTCCTAAGCTGCGTAAATGATCTCTATTGGCAAAGTGTCCTAATTCATGCCCCAATACCATCATTAATTCATTTTCTGATTGGGCTTGTTTTACTAACCCTATTTTAATTTGTGGTTCGTAAGCGACCAAATGACCGCTATCAACGATAAACTCGTTACTTATGCGTTTTTTAATAGTCCCGGTATCAGCCCACCCGAAAACTCTGTTCGCATCGATAGTTGCGAATCCATGCTAGTCATAGCCCCAGCTTCTGCCGTAATTGTTTCACCAGGGCCCAGAGTCAGAAAAATTGTTGCGAAAGCTGGTTTGTAACGAATCTCAGTTTTCACAGGTTGATTTACTTTTTTAGGGGGACGCATACAATATGCTCTAGAAGTAAAGCACTGTCCAGTTTTCGTAAAGAAATTAGAAGTTTTCAGGATAATTTGCTTTGCTGCGTCCCAAAAAAGGAGCAATTAAAAATCAAATTATTTATTCTGCTTTTGCTCAAAAAATTCTTAGTTACCTCTATCTTTAGTTAGGTTATACACCTCTATCTATAGTGGGTTTAATTGTTATTTATGCCTTTGTTAATCTTGATAAAAAAGTTGTCATGTTAGACATTTTTTAGGTATCAAAGTAAACACAGTATAAAGATTTCAATTTATTTGAAAGAGCGCTGTTGTTATTCAATTAAGCAGAGGTTACTATGACATTTACTGAAACTAACGATCCAGAGATTAAGCAGGCTGTACAATCATTTCAAAGCTTGGAAGTAGACGATCAATTAGCTTTGTTCTACTTTATATATAAAGAAATGGGTAAATCAATTACTCCGGCTGCGCCAGGGGCTAGTACCGCCGGAACAGATATCGCCGAAGGATTGTTTAATCAAGTAAAAGAAAAGTCTCACGAAGAGCAATTGCAGCTACAACGCGACTTAATTAATAATGCAGATAATGAGTATACCCGGATGTATGGCTCGATGAGCGAAACTACTAAACTACTATTTTGGTATCGTTTATCGCAAGGTATGGATAGCGGCGAAATTATCCCCATGCCTTCAGATTACAAAATCTCCACTCAAGCTGAAGAATTATTTGGCAAGATTAAAGAGATGGAATTTCAAAAGCAAATTACTATGTTCCGCGATTATGTCGGCCCAATGGGTGCGGAAGCAAAGCCCGGTGCAGATATTTAACTAAAGCTAATCTTTAGCCATTAGTAATTGAGTTGTTAGGCTAAAACAAACCTTTTAGCTTAACATTTGCCCAAAATTGTTAACTTCTAAGTATTAATTATGACCTCCGCCCAACCCGACGCTATTAAGCAATCTATAACCACATTTCGTAGTTTGAAAATAGAAGACCGCCTAGCAGCCTTAGCGCTAATGTACAAACATATCGCCGGACAAATACCTGCAAATGCTGTTGACAATTCAGCAAAAGCAAGCGGATTAGTAAGTAAAGTTGGGCAGTTATCGCCCGAATTGCAAACCCAAGCTTTGCGCGATATGCTAGATGCTCAAAGGCAAGATGGCGATGAAGTTGCTTTAGATCCAAACCCTAGTAAAGCCCTAGCTGAACTCGTAACGGGAAGCAACCAGACGATCCCAATAGATGAATATAGTTCGTTAGGTAAAGATGATAAACTTGCCTTTTGGTATCAAATGGGTCAAAAAGTAGAGAGTAGTGTAAGTGATCTTAAGCCGTCATCAGAAGTCACTGAATTTTTGCAATCTCTCCAGTCATTAAGTGCTGACGATCGCGTAGCTTTTATCAGTAAAGCACTTTAAAGCGTAGCTATCGGGCTTTGGATTGCCAAAAGCCTCTATTCTAAAATATAGAGGTATAGCCATGCTCGATATTTCAATAGTGCTGTGGAGCGGCGGGGTTATCCTCGCCGCTATTGCTGTGATCGTATTTGTTTTGTACTTTCGGGGAACTTTTCGCGATCGCATTGAATACAAATTAATCAATGTTCCTAGTCCTGACGAGCCTCGATTTGGTTTAGCATTGGCAACTTTATCAAACTCTGTATTTACTACAGGAAAATATATAGAGCATTGGGTTGAAGCTGAAAATATATATGCAGCAAGAATTGCAGCGATTAAATCAGCCAAGCACAGCATCCATTTTGAAACATTTTTTATGACTCCAGGGCGACGGGCGACGGAGTTTGCAGATGCTATATGCGATCGCGCCTCTGCGGGAGTTGAAGTGCTAATGATTATCGACCATCATGGCTCAAAAAAGCTATCAAAACGTTACTGGAAAAGATTAAAAGCTTGTGGCGTAGATATCCGATTTTTCAATAAGTTTAATTGGAAAGCCCCGATTGATTACTTCGCTCGCACTCACTGGAAGTTGCTAGTAATTGACAACAACAAAGCTTTAATTGGCGGCGCTGGAATTTCAGATTTTTGGGATGGAGTAGATGACATTAAAGACACTGGGGCTTGGTACGATTTTGAAATGAGTTTTACCGGGGAAATTGTCGCCGCCTTGCAAGGTATGTTTATGCAGCATTGGATGTATGTTCATGGTACGGCGGATCTAAACGTTCAAGTATTTAACCCCCAACCGATAAGAGATCCGGCAATTATGGTAACGGCGGGAGACGACCCTTCCTATCGATCTTCGTCTGTAAAAGCTTTATTTTTGACCAGTATTCACGCCGCCCAAAAAAGAATCTGGATTTCTAGCCCTTACTTTTTACCCGATCGCAATTTAAGAGCATCTTTAATTATTGCCAAGAAAAAGGGGGTAGAAGTTCGCATCTTAACTAATGGCTCTCAGTGTGACAAAAAGTTTGTTTATTACGCCTCCTGCGAATTATACGGCGATTTATTAGCCGCCGGAATTGAAATCAATGAGTATCAACCCAGTATGATGCACGCCAAAGCATTGTTGCTTGATGATTGCTGGATTAGTACGGGAAGCGCAAATTTTGATCCGCGCAGCTTTTTCCATAATGACGAACTTGATATTTCTACCGCTCAACCAGAATTAGTCAAACATATCGAAAACCTCTTTATTACCGGGTTTTCGCGGTGCAAGCAGATAAATGTCAATAGCTGGCGCAAGCGAGAACTTTGGAAAAGAGTATTAGGGCGCGTGGTGTTGTTTTTCCAATCGCAGTTGTAATCTAATAATGGTAAAATCCTGCCTGAGCAACCTAGGGGAAATTGAATGCCAGTAGTAGCTACACAGGAAATAAAATTTGGTACAGATGGCTGGCGGGGAATAATTGGCGATGACTTTACTTTTGATCGCCTAAAATTAGTCGCCCCGCTCGCGGCAAAAGTATTAGCGCAGACTTACGGGGCTACCGTAGGCAACAATCTGATTATTGTGGGCTATGATCGCCGTTTTATGGCAGAAACTTTCGCCCAAAAAGCCGCCGATGCAGTCGTCGCCGCAGGTTTTGACGTGCTACTAGCTGAGGGCTACGCCTCAACTCCAGCGTTTAGTTGGGCTGTTAAGCGTTACAACGCTTTAGGTGCATTAGTTATTACTGCAAGTCACAATCCTGGTAGCTATTTGGGCTTAAAAGTTAAAGGCGCTTTTGGGGGTTCAGTACCAGAAGACGTAACCAAACAAATTGAAGAATTATTAGCTGTCGAATCGTCTCCCCCGCCTAAACCTGGTACGCTGCAAACCTTTGAGCCTTGGGCTAATTATTGCCAGACTTTGAGCCAAAAAGTAAATATAAACAAAATCAGAAATAGCATTACGTCCGGTAAATTAACGGTATTTGTGGATGTGATGCACGGTGCAGCCACTGGAGGAATGGCGCAGATATTAGGCGTACCCGTACAAGAAATAAATAGTAATCGTGATCCTTTGTTTGGTGGTGGTGCGCCGGAACCTTTACCCCGTTATCTATCTAAGTTATTTCGCACGATGCGGACTCACAACCGCTCTAAAGCCACAGGTAGTATAGCTGTGGGCTTTGTCTTTGATGGAGATGGCGATCGCATAGCCGCAGTTGATGGGCAAGGAAATTTTCTTTCTTCTCAAATATTAATTCCGATTTTAATACAACACTTAGCTTCAAAGCGTGGGTTGACCGGGGAAATTGTCAGAACTGTTAGCGGTTCCGATTTGATTTCGCACGTTGCCCAGATGTACAATTTGCCAATATTTGAAACTCCTGTTGGTTACAAATATATAGCCGACCGAATGCTAGTAAGTAATGTATTGCTAGGCGGTGAAGAATCGGGGGGTATTGGCTTTGCTGACTACATTCCCGAACGGGATGGTTTATTGTCAGCTTTGTATTTGCTAGAAGCGATTGCTGCGGAGGAAAAAGACTTAAGCGAACTCTACAAGGGCTTGCAAGCTAGTACAAACTTCTATTCTGCCTATGATCGCATAGACCTACCTTTGGCGAGTATGGACGTGCGTAGTCGGCTATTAACCCAACTGCAAACCCAGCCACCTCAAGAAATAGCAGGCATTGCGGTAGTAAATTGTCTTAGCATTGACGGTTACAAATTTCGCTTAGCTGATGACAGTTGGTTAATGATTCGGTTTAGCGGTACAGAACCCGTCTTGCGTTTGTATTGCGAAGCCCCCACTATCCAACAGGTACATCAAACCCTAGCCTGGGCGAAAGAGTGGGCAGCATAAAATGAGCAAAATACTTGTAGTAGCTACAGGAAATCCTGGCAAATTGCAGGAAATGCAAGCTTATTTAACAAGTTTAGATTGGGAATTGCAACTAAAGCCTGACGATTTGGAGATTGAGGAAACGGGAACAACTTTTGCTGCTAATGCTTGTCTCAAAGCCTCTCAAATTGCCATTGCTACTGGGAACTATGCGATTTCCGATGACTCTGGCTTAGAAGTTGCGGCATTAAATGGCGCACCGGGCATCTATTCGGCACGTTATGCCAACAGTGACTCTGAGCGGATTTCACGCTTACTTGCAGAGTTAGGAGACACCGCAAATAGGCAAGCGCAGTTTGTTTGCGCGGTGGCAATTTCTGATCCTAGTGGGGAAATTGTTTTGCAATCGGTGGGAATTTGCCCAGGTGAAATTCTCGATAGTCCGCGCGGGATGGGTGGTTTTGGCTACGATCCGATTTTTTACGTTCCAGCTTATCAAAGTACCTTTGCCGAAATGTCCAAAGAAGTAAAGCACCAAATTAGCCATCGCGGACAAGCATTTCAGGCGTTACTTCCCCAGTTACAAGCCTTGCGCCTAAGTTTGTAGCAAGTACAAGCAATTAATCACCCCCCATTTTTGGGGGGCATTTATTACACAGCCTCTAGATTCTTTTCTCCGGTACGAATCCGAATTACTTGTTCTACCGGGGATATAAAGATTTTGCCATCGCCGATTTCTCCAGTTCTGGCGGCGGCAATTACTTTATCGACTACCATATCTACTTGACTGTCTTCTACGACAATTTCTACTTTAAGTTTTTGCAAAAACTCAACAGTATATTCCGAACCTCGATAGCGTTCGGTTTGTCCTTTTTGTCGTCCAAAACCTCGAACTTCGGAAACTGTCATTCCCACAATTCCAGCGTTGACTAGAGCAATTTTGACTTCATCTAGTTTAAATGGTCGGATAATGGCTTCAACCTTTTTCAATTTCTTCACTCCTTACTGCGTGTAGCACTTTATTTAGAGAGTTTACCAAGTATTTCCATCGGTACAATACTAGAATATTTCCCTAATCCAAATTGTTATAAATTAAACGCGCTAGTCCTAGCATATTTAATACCCACGGACATTGAATATCATTCAACCGTGCCAGCAATGCGTAACAAGTAATACAATTTGCTGAAAGTTATCGACGGAGAACCAAAGGACGCATCATTAAGTATCCTGCGCCAAAAGCTGTCACCATAATTAACACTAGGGCGATCGCCAATGACCAGCCGCTAATATCGGCAACTTTTTCTTGTGGATAACGACGATAGCGCCCTTGTTCTTGTTCGGTGATTTCGGCAAATGCAGCCTTAGCTTGCTTGGGAAGAAAGGGTAACGATCCTGCGGGTGATGGCGGCGAATCACGGTTAACGGCTTGCGTTTCAGAAAAAGGACGATTAGGAGCCTTATTTGTCTGTCGCCAATACAAAACTGACTCTATAGCTTTATCTAATTCTTGTTGCAGTTGATTATTTTGTCTAAGCAATTGCTGATTTTGAGCATTTAAAGCCTCTGATAGCGCCTTGGATGCTTGCAATTCTGTGGCTAATTCCTTATACACCGACAGAGGTACAGAGGGCGCATAGGCGACGGCGGGGTTCGATAAATTTTGATCTTCAGGGGTAGGGCGCGATCGCATGGGCAAATTTGCTTAAAAGTAGATAGCACACTGTAGCCAAAATTAAACTTAGCTACAGCTAGTCTTGAAGACTATGCCCAACGATACTGGAAATTAGTACAATTTGAACGTTATTTTCTAAAAATATGGAAAGTTTTAAACTTTGACCTATTTATTTTTAGGGATTAATATTTTTTTACTCCAACGGGCAAAGAAACGGTTGAGGTTTTCTACTAGCGCGATCGTCTTTACCGTAACCCTTATAGTCAAAACAAGGTAAGGGTAAGCAGCACCTACCCTTACCTCAACAATTTTATAGTTTTACTTTATTCATCTGCTGGCGCTTGCGCTTTAGCAAAGAACCGCCGCCTAAAGCACTAAGAGCCAATATACCCAATACAGAACTGGGTTCAGGGATAGGTTCCGAGTCAGGAGCAGTAGTAATTTTACCAAAAAGCCCAGCCGTAGTGCTTTCACCTTCAAGGACACGGAACTCTTCAACAGTTGTGACACCTCCGTCTTGGCTAAAACCACTTAATGCAAGTGTATATTCAGTTGTGCCAACAGTGAAAGTCTGAGAGCCAATGCTATTAATAGGGAATACAAAGTCAGCATTTTCCTCCGCAGTCCCCGTATTAGGCGTACTATCGTTCTGAAAGTTGAAGCTGAAAGCTTGAGTAACACCACTAGGATCGGTAAAGTCAAAGGAAATGTTTAGAGGCACAGAATCAACGGTTGTACCTACAAAAGTAGCCCCGTTGTAGTAAGTGAAATCTCCAACTTGAAACAAAGAGTCAAGAGTAGTTGAGAAAGAATTTCCGGCAAAGCTATATTCATTTGGGCCTGTTCCGACACTATCTCCAAAGGTAAATGTATCGGTTCCAATTCCTGAAAACACTGCATCACTGTTAGTGCCGGAGTTAGGAATACCAAAAGTACCACTAGAGTCTCCTACAAACGTTTGGGCGTAGCTAGGTGTTGCGAGACTGATAAGCGCTACTCCCCCTCCGACTGCACATCCGATCAGATTTGTTAATTTCAAAACTCTGTTCCTCCAAAAATTAAGGTGTACTTTTAGATGCGATCGCGTTTCACTCTGACCCTGGTAGAATCCCTGATCCTGTAAAAGTGCGATCGCATACCTCTAACAAAACATTACCAACCTCAATATTATTTGTATGTAGTTTCCCTGCCACTTCACTGTTTCTTCACAAAACACTTACGTCATCTTCACAAAAATCTAGACTTTTCTATACATTAATCACAAACATATAGATTTTTCTATACATTAATCACTAAATGAGTCACAATTTGAGGTATAGTCCCTAGTTATATTTACTGAGATGATTTTGCAACGACTGACGCATGATATCGACAGGTACAGGTTGTTGCAACCAAATTGCCAAAGCAGCCGCTCCTTGTTGTACAAGCATTTCTAAGCCATCAATAGCCGTCGCACCTCTTTGTTGCGCCTGTTGTAAAAACTTTGTCGGACGAGGAGTATAAATTAAGTCATAGGCGATCGCATCCGCCCGTAATAATGCCATTTCTTCATCACTCAAAGGCGACTGAGTAACGTTAGGATACATCCCAATAGGAGTTGTATTGATAATTACCTGTGCGTGGGGAATTAGTAACGGTAATTTATCCCAAGTACGGACTAATAACTTTGTAGCTAGTGAATCCCAACTAGCAATAAATTCGGCTAACTTTGTGGCATTTCTCCCAACTACATAAGTTTCCCCAAAGCCTAATTGAGCGCAACCTGCTACTACAGCCCGTGCTGCGCCACCATTGCCTAAAACTACGGCGGTTTTTTGACTCCAATCTTGGTTGTAAGTCTGCAAAGGCGCAATAAAACCTTCGACATCAGTATTCGTACCTGCCCAAGTACCGATACTTGTCTTCCAAACTGTATTGATAGCGCCAATTGCTTTAGCTGTGGGTGATATTTCCGCGATTAAAGGCTTAATTGCTTGTTTATGAGGAATTGTGATATTAATACCCACTAGATCGATTGCCGCAAAGCCAGAAATTGCCGCTTGTAAATTGTCTGGATGCACTGGAAAAGGTAGATAGACATAATCTAAACCCAAGTGTGCGATCGCGGCATTGTGCATAATTGGCGATAGGGAATGTTCGATAGGATGCCCAATTACGCCCAATAGTTTAGTTTTTCCGGTAATTATTTGTGACATAATCCGTGTTCTAACCCTTGCTCGTTAGAATTATTAAAGTAACTTAACATTATTTATAATTAAATCATGCAGGTAACACCAGCCGTTTCTACCACTCCAACTCCCGGTAAATATTGGCAGTGGCGCGGACAGTCAATTTATTATGTCAAAGCGGGAGAAAAGCAACAACGCCCACCTTTATTACTCGTGCATGGGTTTGGTGCTTCTACAGATCACTGGCGCAAAAATATCGCTCAATTGCAAGCAGATTTTGAAGTATGGGCAATTGACTTACTGGGTTTTGGACGTTCGGCAAAACCTGAAATGGCTTACAGCGCCGACTTGTGGCGAGATCAATTAAATGATTTTATTACCGAAGTTATTGGTCAACCAACGGTGTTAGCCGGAAATTCTCTCGGCGGCTATACTTGTTTGTGTGTAGCAGCCCAGCGCCCAGAAGCCGCTTTAGGAGTAGTATTGCTCAATAGTGCGGGGCCATTTTCCGCCGATCAGTCATCAGATGAACCCGATCCTTTGCAAGCAGAGGTACAACCGCCCAAACAACCGGAAGTGTGGCAAAAGTTTCTAGGCGAGGCGGCTAAATGGATATTTGGGCAACCATTGGCGCGGTTAATATTATTTCAATACGTGCGCCAACCTTGGGTGATTCGCCAAACTTTAGAAAGAGTTTATTTAGACAAAAGCGCTGTCACCGACCAATTAGTAGAAGAAATTTATCGCCCTTCCTGCGATGCTGGTGCAGCCCAAGTATTTGCGGCAATTTTTAGCAATCCTCAAGGAGAAAAAGTTGATATTTTACTGCAACAGTTAAAATCCCCCTTACTAATGCTGTGGGGAGAAGGAGATCCTTGGATGAATACTAAAGAGCGATCGCCAAAATTTCGCCAATACTGCCCTAATTTGACCGAATACTTCTTGCGCGCTGGTCATTGTCCCCATGATGAAGTCCCAGAACAAGTTAATTCTCTGCTAAAATCCTGGGTTTTATCGATTGCAGATGTAGTTTAAACAAATTTGGCGTTGCTAAATTCAGAGCGCGAAAATGATTGCAAAACAAATGCTAGAGACGTTGCATTGCAACGTCTCTCTGCAATACAAATTTAAGGGGTCTTATCCGCTTACGACAAGACCCCTTAAATTTCGGGATTCAGTTTATTCAAAGAAGTTAACAAATAAAGTGGAGAAATAACTAAAGTTTACATCTCTCGTAATTCCAGCACAGTAGCGTCTTTCTAGACCTGAGTTTGGCTACGGCTTTATTAGAGCTTTTTGCCACTAACCCTATGCTTGGAACAATTACAAGTTTGGCTCTCTAACAGGGGACACGAGGTTGAGCGCCTTTTTTGGTTTAGCTGTTTTAAGCTTTTTGCGTCCTATTACTTAAGTTATCACTACTTTTTGTTTTAGCAAGGGTAAGTTTACTAAAATTCAACCTTCTTGAAACTTCTCAACATTATTTTAAGCGGCAAAATTCCACATTACCGGGTTGTCGTCTAAATGCTCCGTAACGGTGCGCCCGATCGCATCAATTTCTTGAAGTTCATCTGTAGAGAGTTCGATATTTGCAGCTAGAGCATTATTTACAGCTTGTTCGGTATTTCTTGCACCGACAATGGCATTAGTTTGAGGTTGAGCAATTAGCCAAGCAAGAGCCAAATTACCTAAAGTAGCTTGATGGCGATCGGCGATTGGACTCAGTTTTGTTAAAGCCAATTGCGCCCTTTGATAATTTTCTCCTTGAAACAGCTTGTTTTTAGCCCGATTATCTTCAGCATCGAATTTGTGATCGGCGGCAAATTTGCCCGTTAATAATCCTTGCGCCAAAGACGAGTAAGCAAGAATAGATATATCGTTTTCAATGCAATAAGGTACAGTATCTTTTTCTACCTGTCGCCAAAATAGCGAGTAAGGCGGCTGGATGCTATCAATTCGTCCGTACTGCGAAGCTTCTTCTAGCTGATCGCGGGAAAAATTAGAAACCCCAATAGCGCGAATTTTGCCTTGCTCTAGCAGCTTATTTAAGGCGCTCATCGTTTCTTCAATGGGGATAACAGCACTATTAAAAGTGCCACTGGGCCAATGAATTTGATATAAATCAATATAATCAGTTTGCAGATTTTGTAAAGAGCGATCACAAGCTTCAATTACTTGGTCATATTTCAAATGATTGGCAAAAACTTTAGTAGCATAAACGGCTTTATCTCTCACATCAGACAAAGCTTTAGCAACAATTTGCTCTGAATGTCCCTCCCCATAAACTTCCGCCGTATCAATGGTAGTAATTCCCGCATCAAAAGCGGCTCTAATTGCCTTAGTTGTCTCCTCATCGGAAATTCCCACCCACATTCTTTTCCCAGCTTGCCAAGTTCCCATCAAAATCGGGCTAATCTGTAGATTGGATCTACCTAAGCGGCGCATTTCCATAACTAAGTTAAAAATAGGCTATTGTTACTTTCCTTTAATACATCGAGCAACAATTAAATTAATCTGTCTTAAGTCGCCTATTAAGATGATTTGGGGCATAATATCGTCAATTGAAATATTAAATGTTACTCTACAAAAATTAGCGTATCCTTTGCCAAACCTCCCATTTATGAAACTTTTTATTGCTGCTACGGTACTTACTACAATTAACTTTGCTCATCCAGCTTTATCAGAAAGCATTGCTCATACCAGACAGTTGCTTGCAACTAAACAATGTCAAAGCTGCGATTTAAGTGGTGCGGGGCTAGTTATG
Organism: Chlorogloea sp. CCALA 695; assembly: GCF_003003885.1. Lineage (GTDB taxonomy): Bacteria > Cyanobacteriota > Cyanobacteriia > Cyanobacteriales > Chroococcidiopsidaceae > Aliterella. Next base: position 113,692 of record NZ_PVWN01000003.1, read on the forward strand.
GCGAATTTATCGGGAGCAAATTTAACGGGGGCTAACTTAAGCGGAGCAAATTTGAGCCGTGCAAACTTGAGTGGGGCTGATTTGACGGGTGCAAACTTAGTTGGTGCTTCTTTGTTTGGAGCCAATTTAACGGGTGCAAAGTTAGGGGGAGCGCAAATAGCTGGGGCAGATTTTAGAGATGCTTACTTGTACAATGTCAGCTTTGGCGATGCTGATGTAAATGTAGCTCATTTGCAAGGTGCGATCGGTATCCCTATAGCCGCCGGGAAAGCTGAAGACTTTTATCGCTGGGGGATGTTACAAGGGCAAAAAGGCGACTCTCAAGGGGCGATTGATTACTTTAACCAAGCTTTGACTATAGATCCAGAGTTTGCTTTAGCTTACATGGGTCGAGGTGTTGCACGTTACCAATTACTAGACCGTAAAGGCGCTAGAGATGATGCTAGAGTTGCTGATGAATTGTTTTTAGCTCAAGGTAATGTTCCTGGAACTCAGACAGCGCAAGCATTTATCAAAGAGTTGGAAGCGCCACTACCAAGCGATGCCAAGCCAAAAAGTAAAGGTAACTTTATGAATATTTTAGGACTATTAGGCTCGGCTGCTGTAAAAATGTTTCTGCCATTTTAGACAGTTACGTTACACAGGATTAAAGAAGTATTTTGTTAGTTTTTCACCAGGTTTAGTTCGTCTTTAGATTCATCTCTGGCTTTGAAGTACCAGTAAAGATTTGCAACAGCTAAGTCAGAAGCCTTTTCTAGATTAGATGGTACTAAGCTTTTATGATGAGCTATTACAGCTTGCTGAGTAATATAATTTGTATACTCCTGACGCAATTGTGATGTAAACATCATTGATAGCTGGTCAACCAAAGAAGCAAAATGAGATTTTTGATACAAAGTCTCATAACAGACTTGTTCTAACGGAATTAAATCATTACTATCTGTGTTCAGGGTTAATTCATCAGCGCTAAAATCAGCACTTTCGAGTAGTTTGAGTTCGGATGATGGCAAAGTTTGCATCCAATCAATTTGATTTTGCCAGGATGCTAACGCCGCTAAATCGTGATTATAGATTCGGGTTAATTCAGGAAACAGAAAATCTAGCTCGTCTTCAGTTTCACAATTATTTATCACATTTTGGGCATCAATACGAATTTTAGCTTGAAGATGGGATAAGCGATCGCACACGGCGGCGGGTTCACTTTGCAGTTGATAAGTTGAAATAATTGCTTGCTCTATTACCCAAGCGCACTCTAAACGGCGCAGTTGTCCGGCGGAACAAGTAACTTCTAATAATTCACGATTGTCATAATCTGCCAAAGCTTGAAACAACATTCCTCTGGCGCCATCAATTTCAGCATTTCTCCGGCTGGTATCTTGAATTTGCATTGCCGAACGCAAACGGTGAAGCGCTTGAGTAAATAAGCCATAAGCTCTAACTAAAATTGTCCGGTGGTTTTTAAAGTCAACATCAATTGCTACTTGCTCGATAAGTTCTCTAATTTCTGCACCTTGGTCTTTTAAAGCTTGTTTGAGGTCGATAAAACCATCTTTGACTTCTATTCTGAGTTGTCCTACTTCCTTTCTCAGTTTTAATGTCTGCTGCAAATTAACGGCAGACAATACACCCACAGCAACCGTTCCTACGCCGATAAAGGCGGTTGTCGCTTGCAATACCCCTAAACTAGATTGGATAGATTGCAAGCCTACCTGAACAGCCGCAAAGCCTTGATGTGTCTGATACATCTGTGCTGCTCCCATTACCATCTGAACAGGACTAAATAAAGGTGACAGGGGGGTATTTTGAGCCATCATCCCGACGGCTTGAGCTACAAACTTTCCTGTAGAAGCATCTCTAGCCAAACCTATTGGGACTCCCGCAGATGTAAAAACCTGTACGTATTTGCCAGCTTCGATAGCCGCTTGAACAGCCGAAGTAAATTGAAACAGCATAGCTCTGTTTGTGTTATCCACTAATTTTTTTGAGCCTAGCTTGAATACCAGATTGAAGATAACCGTATTTTCTCGGTACTTTGTCTCCAAATTTGGGAATACTAAGTCGAAAGGAACGTTATGAGGTTGACTGGTATGAATACTACACCGATTGGCACTGAAACAATTGATTTGTTATCACGTATTACTGGACAAAAGCTTAGTCAAAGAGACATTACCCCACAATTGGTTTTTCTGGCTACTTTAGTAACTATTCTGTCAGGCGTAATTTATGCTGACGGTACGGTTACAGAGGAGGAAAAGCAACGGCTACAAGAGACGCTGAATCAATTTATTCCTGCTGGTGAAGATTTGCATCAGTTGATGCAACTAACAATGACGGGTGTAAAACAGCATAAAATTTACAATAACCCTAGAGAATTAGTGTCCTTGATGGCTTCGCTTTCAAAAGCACAAAGGTTATTAATAATAGGTTTTGGCTATGAAATATCTGCCGCCGACGGCAATCTGGATAGTGCGGAAAAGAAGTATTTACAAATTGCTGCTAATCGTTTGGGTATCGAGCCTAAGCATTTAGCAGTTTTAGAAGCTACCTTTAGCAATCAAGAAGATGTTGAGCCAAATGATTTAGCAGAGGTGCAATCTTTGCTTGACGCTGCTCGATTCCATGACTTGGATACTTTGTTTGTTAAGGCTGCAAGTGAATTGGTTGCAATGTTGGCTAATGAAGTTGAACCTATAGCATCTCAACAACATTTTTCTGCTTATCAGCAATTAAACGATTTTCAGAAACATCAACAGCAACTTGATAATTTATGTTTTCAGGTTTACAACATAATCAAAGATTGTGCAGATAGTGATTGTTTATCTAATATCCTTGTAAAAGAAATAGAAGCAGTATCTAAAAAACTACAATCGCAAAAGTTTAGAGTAGCGGTTATAGGCGAATTTAGTCAAGGCAAATCTACTTTATTAAATGCTTTACTTGGTCAAGAAATTCAACCTGTAAGAGCAATTCCTTGTAGCGGTACAATCACAGTTCTTAGATATGGAAAACAAGAACGAATAGTTTGTCGTTATAAGGATGGACGGGAAGAAGAAATTTCATTTAAGGAATACAAGGAAAAAGCAGCTATTTCTAAACAAGCAGCAATAGATAGCCGTACTGAGGAACTTGAGCGCTCTGACATAGAAGAAATTATTTTTGAACATCCCGATTTGAGTTTGTGTAGGAGTGGGGTAGAAATTCTTGATTCACCAGGATTAAATGAACATCCGCAGAGAACAGCTATTACTCAGAAGTTGCTTAAAGAAACAGATGCAGCTATTTTCTTAACAAATGCTATGCGGCTGCTTCCAGAAAAAGAAAAAGAGTTATTACAAGATGTCTGCATTTCGCTAAATGGAGGGCGGAAAAATGAACCTGCTGAAAATCTCTTTGTGTTAGTTAATTTTATGGATTTACTAGATAACGAAGAAGATATCACTGATGTAAAACAAAGGCTTGATAATTTTATCCATAGTGAAAACCCACTTGTTAAAGGTGAGAATCGCAGCCATTATATATCTGCTAAAACTGCTCTTAAATCTATCTTAAATGGGACAAGTAATGAACATTTACAAGCTTTTCAGGATTTCACTAAGTATTTAGAGCAATTTTTAATTTTTGAACGGGGAAAGATAAAAATTAATCAAGCTATTACTAAAATTCATGAGTTAATCAACTCAAGTTTGGAAGGATTAGAGCAAGAAGTCAAGTTTTTAGATGGTAATATCAAAATTTCGGCAACAGCAAGGCAACAGATAATAGAGAAGATTGGCGAAGCAAGTGGGCGAGATGTCAAAATTCGTATATTGGCAAATAATCTATTCGACAATAGCTTTGAACAAGCTAACGAATCATGGAAGAAATGGCTTGAAGGATTAGATGAACGTTTAGTAGAAAGGGCTGAAAAATGGACTTCTCAACATTCACCAATATGGAGCCGTAGTGAATTAGCGAAAGATTATGCTCGTCAATTCAATCAAGACCTGTTATCGGAGTTAGATAGTTGGATAAATAATCAGTTGAAGCAAGCTGTTTTAAAGGAACCTTTAGAAATATTGGATGATGCAATTAAGCAAGAATTGCAGGCAATTCAGTTAAACTTTCAAAACATTAGCCATTTATTAAATAAAGATTCAATAGATATGCAATTCCTTAAAGAAAGTCAGGTAGACTTCAATACTAATGCCACCAAGGGTTTTTGGGGTGGTTTTGGCTCACTTGGTATCGGTGCGGCTATATTACCAGTAATTTTTCTTTCTGGCCCCATTACGGCTATTATTATAGGTATGGGTGCTGGGGGTTGGGGTCTTATAGGAATAACTGCACTGGAAGAATCTATCAAGGCAAATGTTTTTCAGATGGGAGGCGAACAGTTTAGCAGCTCCTTAGATGATATTTTTGACAAAATAAATCAAATTATTGATTCAGTATTTATTAGCAGAATTGAATCAGCTAGTCAAATTATTGATCAAGCAATCTCAATTTCTGAGAACTTATTAGAGCAGCAGGATAAAGTGCATCAGGCAACATTAGAACAACGTAATGGTGAAAAAGTTTGGATTGCCCAAAAGTGTGAAGAACTTAAGCAATTGCAAATAGAAATAGATAAAGAATACTTTTAAAGACTATCAACAGCCAGAGTCAGCCAGTTTATGAACCATAAGTAGCATCATTGCCAAGCCGATATCATCTTGCTGCAAGCGCGATCGCATTTGCCTCACTATATATCCTAGATGAAGGGAGTAATGCGATCGCAACATAACTAATGCGCCGTCAAGCGATCAATGATGAGCTTCCATATATGCTCGCAACAAACTATTAATCTGGGTTTGATAGCCTCGTCCTTGAGACTTGTACCACTCCAGCACATCACTGTCAATCCGCAGAGTCACTTGTACTTTGTTCTTATCCACTGGTAAACCGCTTCGCACCACTGCTTTAGCAAACTTTTCTGGTGTAATTTCTGGGCAGTCGGATAGATCGATATCTTCATCCGTCATAGTATCAAGCCGTTGCCAGTCTGTTTCAGATTTGCTCGAAATAGGTTTTTTGCTCATTTTTGGTTGCCTTTCTTGTAGAAATAATCCGAATGTAGTCATAGCTTTCTGTATGAACCACTGCAACAAGGTATCCTTGAAGCAAACCGAAAGTTACAAACCTCTGTTCTCCGTAGTCAAAGCGCTCATCTTCAACCGTTACGATCAATCCGTTAAAAACTACCGGAACATCTGAAAAATCGATTCCGTGTTTGCGAATGTTAGAAAGCCGTTTCGACTCATCCCACTCAAATTTAATGCTCTTATTGTAACTACATTTTGTCGTTACAATAACTTCACTGAAGGATTTTTGAACTACAGTATAGATAAATTTTTGGGCGATCGCAGTATCATAAAAATGTGTATTTTGGGTTATTACCTGTTTAGGCAAAAGATATTTTCATGAAATTTAGTAAATGTACTCGTTGAACCAATCAATAACTAGCCAGTAAAATATATTTGTTGACGTAGGGCGATTATAACTGTAATGAGTCAAAATACTGACGCAAAAGAAAATAGCAGTTACTATGTTTTACTAGGGTTGCATCCTTCAGCATCAGTCATAGATATTCGTCGCGCCTATCGAGAATTAAGCAAGCATTATCACCCCGATACCACTAAATTATCTACAGAAATTGCTACTATTAAGTTTCAAGAGCTTAACCAGGCTTACGCTACCCTTAGTAACCCCGAACGGCGCATAGCTTACGATTATTTAATTGGCTACTCGCGTATAGCTGTAATTCAAGCGCCGTCCTATTTAGATCGCCCTAACTTTACAAAATCTTCTGCTTATCTCGATCCTACCGATCGCCCTTTATCGGCTGGAGAAATCTTTGCTGTGTTTATTTTAGGGCTAACATTTGTTGGTTGTTTGATACTTGCTTTCGCTCTAAGCTTAATTCGTGGCGACACTTGGCAACCAATATCAACAATTGAGTTACAAATTGTTACGCAGCAGTTTACAATAGCTGTAAATGTTGCTTTGCAAGCACTGAGCAATTTTTAATCGAAATATTTATATTTTTCTTACCACAATTAAGCCTTAATTTATATGTCACTTCCTAACGCCAATACTCCTTTATACAACCATGCTTTGCCAAATATTGAGCAGTGGTTAATTAGTCAAGGTTGCCAGCAAGATAGTTCAGCGCCTCATTGCTGGCATATTCAAAAGGCTGATTGGAAAGCGGAGCTTTGCCTTGAAGTCGAAGATATCACAGTCCGTTATTTTCAAGCTGGAGAAAAGCAAGATATTCAACGCGCCTTTAAGTATTCCCTAAGTCGGCAAGATATAGAACAGGCTGTATTTGCTGGCCCTTAGTAAAAAGAGTTTACGAGCTTTTTATCTATCGGTATGATCGCACGTTGAAGGTGTTGAGATGCTCAGTGAAGCTCAGGAGAACTAAACTTTACCAAAACGGCGATCGCGCTTTTGATAATTAAACAAAGCTTTGTGAAACTCTGTGCGGTCAAAATCGGGCCACAATGTATCTGTAACATAAATTTCCGAGTAAGCCATCTGCCACAATAAAAAATTACTAATTCGCATTTCGCCACTGGTACGAATTACCAAGTCAGGATCGCAAATTCCCTTCGTGTAGAGATGGCTTTCAAACAATGCCTCATCAATATCTTGGGGTTGAATTTTACCTTGCTGGACTAAAAGCGCGATCGCCTTTGTGGCATCAATAATCTCTTGTCTACCGCCGTAATTGGTTGCTACGGTAAATTGAATATCTTGATTGTGTTGAGTTTCGCTCATTGATCGTTCAATTTCCGCTTGCAGAGAGTGCGGCAGAGCGTCTAATTTACCCACAAAATGGATCTGGACGTTTTCCTGCATCATTTCCCGCAGTTCTTGACGCAGCACCCTTTGAAACAACGTCATTAAAAAATCTACTTCCTCTAACGGTCGGCTCCAATTTTCCGTAGAAAAAGCGTAAGCCGTCAGAGCTTTTATGCCCCAATCTTTGCAACAACGCAAGAGGTCTTTGAGCGCATCTACGCCCTTTTTATGACCCATAAGGCGGGGTAAACCTCGATTTTTAGCCCATCGACCATTTCCATCCATAATTACCGCTACGTGCTTGGGCAAACGTTCTAGCGTTAGGTCTGGGGGCAATTGCTGTAATACACTTGGCGTTTTCATTTTTTCTTCCGAGAAACTGATGATGGTAGACCGAGTAAACGTGAAAAAAGAAGTTGCCCTCTAGTTTTGATTTGATGCCCCAAACTTCGTAGACTAGGAGCAACCGCTTCTCGTTCCACTACAGGCGAAAATCTCACTTCCAACAGTTCCTTTAGTTTACTGCTGGTCAGGGGTCTATTTAGTATTCCCCGTTCTGCTAAAGAAATTGAACCTGTTTCTTCCGATACCACTACACAAATACAATTTTCTACCCGCTCAGTAATGCCCATCGCCGCCCGGTGACGGGTTCCTAGCTGACGGGAAGCAGTGCGTTCGCTAAGCGGTAATATTACTCCCGATGCCATAATTCTCGAACCGCGAATCAATGTTGCTCCGTCGTGCAGTAAAGTTTTTGGCTGAAAAATTGTTTGCAATAGTTCCTTAGAAATTTCCGCATTTAGCTTTACTCCTGGAACAGAAAAATAGCGATCGTCAAGGGGGCTATCTGTTTCCAACACCAGTAAAGCCCCAATTCGATTTTGCGATAGTTCTTTAACCGCATCAACAATTTCATCAACTACACTATCTGGCTTAGATGTGTTGCTAGTGGCTGGTTGTAACAACTGTTTAAATTCTCCCCGCCCCAACTGTTCCAAAAATCGTCGAAACTCTAATTGAAACACTACTGCCATTGCTACCGCCGAACCAACTACTAACTTTTCTAAGACAAAATTTAATAGTTCTAGGCGCAAAAGTGCGGATAAGCGCTCGGCGAGGATTAAAATAATAAATCCCCGCACCATCCACAAAGTACGGCGTTCACCGACAATTACCAGCACCATATAGGTGAGCGCCAACACCAAGCCCAAATCGAGAGTTTGAAGCAACAAAGGCTGCGCCCAGCTTAAGTTTGTCAGCCATTGCTTCCATAAATCTCTCATTAGTTGCAAGTTTACCTTAAGGGTGTTACGGGGAGTATTTCTACTTATTATTAACTACTCAAGCGTTCTGGTAGTCGGTCTTGTCGAATTAAATCTTGATAAGTTTCTCGTTGCAAAATAAGATTTGCTTCACCTTTATTAACTAATACGGCTGCCGGACGGGGCAAACGGTTGTAGTTAGATGCCATGCTGTAATTGTAAGCACCCGTTGCCATGACAACGAGAATATCTCCGGGGTTTGTAGTCGGTAAAGTTGCGTTTTTAATGACAATATCGCCAGATTCGCAGTGTTTCCCAGCTACCGTAACTGTTTGAGTTATAGGCGCAGACATTTTATTAGCAACTACAGCGCGATAAACTGATTGGTAAGTAATCGGACGCGGGTTATCGGACATACCTCCATCTACAGCAATATAGGTACGGATTTCGGGAATGACTTTTGATGAGCCGATAGTATAAGCTGTAATGCAAGCAGAACCAACAAGACTACGTCCCGGTTCGCATAATAATTTAGGTAAAGGTAAGTTCTCAGCTATGCAAGCGTCTTTTACACCGTGACAAATAGTTTGTACCCATTCGTCAATACTTGGGGGATCGTCAGATTCGGTGTAACGTATACCTAAGCCACCGCCAACGTTTAATTCACTAATTTTTAGACTATACTTCGCCGCTTTTTTAATCCACTGCACCATTACCGCACCTAAGTCTTGATGAGGTTGGCGTTCAAAAATTTGCGAACCGATATGAGCGTGAAATCCCACAAAATTTAAGCACTCTTGCTGACTTACAAAAGCAAATACTTCATCTAATTGGTTAGGATCGAAACCAAATTTGCTATCTAAGTGACCAGTGCGGATGTATTCATGAGTATGACATTCAATGCCGGGAGTTAGCCGGAGCATAATGCGAGTAGGGGCATTGATAGTTACTAGGTTGTGTAATTCTTGCCAATTATCGACCACAATCGTACAGTTAGAGGCGATCGCATAGTTTAATTCTGAGACAGACTTATTATTGCCGTGCAGGTAGAGTTTATCAGGTGTAACCCCCGCCGCAATCGCCGTATAGAGTTCGCCCCCGGATACCACATCAATGCCCAAACCTTCAGAATGAGCGATCGCGCATAGAGCCAAACAACTCCAAGCTTTAGAAGCGTATAGTACCTGAGACTGACCCGGATAGTAACGTTCCATTGCTTGTTTGTACTGACGGCAAGCAGTGCGGAGAGTTTCTTCATCTAGGATGTATAGAGGCGAACCAAATTGTTTTACAAGGCTAGGAACATCGCAACCGCCGATTTCTAACGCATCGCCGTTGTTAATTTTAGCTGTAAGCGGTAATAGTTCTTGGTTAGGGGAATTTGTTGGAGTATGATTTGAATTGGGTAGATAACCCAAACCAGAATTTTCACTTTCTACGGGGTGAAACGTGGATACCATAATTTAAAAGATATTCCTGACTGGAATTGATAGATAGGAGTTAGTTGTTAATTTCTAGTGTACTAAGCGCTCGTACCAATAATTCGTGTGAATTTATTAGAACTTAAACCAATTACAACTCAAATGCTCAAAGCAGTAGTAGAACTAGACCAGCTATGCTTTGGCGGTTTGTGGACGATGGCAGGCTACGAACGAGAGATAGATAGCCCCAACGCCGATTTACTCGGTTTATCGCTCCGTGGCTATCCGGTCTTGATAGGAATGGGGTGTTTGTGGGCAATTGTAGATGAAGCGCACATTACAATTTTGGCAATACATCCCAGGTATCAAAGTCAAGGTTTCGGGCAATTTATATTGTTAGCAATGCTGAGATTGGCACAGAAAAGGGGATTAGAAAGAGCAAGCTTAGAAGTCCGCACGTCTAATAAGGGTGCGATCGCACTCTATCAAAAATTTGGCTTCAAAACGGCGGGAATCAGGAAACGGTACTACTCAGATACGGGGGAAGATGCCTTAATTTTATGGAAAGGAGGATTACAAGAAGTTGAATTTGTACAAAATGTAACGACTTGGCAACAAGAATTGCGATCGCGCATTGTTAAAGATACAGGCTACCAATTAAGAGTACATTAGTTGCAGTTTTAATTAGCTGTGCTGCTCAAACTGATAGGTGTGGGGCTAGATAGAGGACAAGGTCTAAGCTAAAACAACGAGTCTATCCTTACCGTCTTTATGAGTGAAACTGTATACATTGAAACCAGTATTTTGGGCTATCTCACAGCCAGATCGACTAGAAACCTAATCTTGGCAGCAAACATGGAGGTCACAAAGGAGTGGTGGGAGTCTCGCCGAAGTGGATTCACGTTATACATTTCACAAGTTGTTTTAGATGAGGTAATACGAGGAGACGCAGAGATTGCGGTTAAGCGTCTGGAGATGCTTAATGGGTTGCCGTTAGTGGAACTCAATCAGGCTGTACGAAACTTGTCAGTACAGTTTCTCCTACGAAGTAATCTTCCTGCTAAAGCCTCAGATGATGCAGTTCATATTGCTGCCGCAACCGTGCATAGACTGGATTACCTGCTAACTTGGAATTGTAAACATATTGCTAATGCCCAAATTCAAAGGAAGCTGGCAGAAGTTAGTCTTGATTTTGGATATCAATTACCTGTAATTTGCACCCCTTACGAACTATTAGGATATTAAGCTATGTGGCAGAACGAAGTTTTAGAGGAAATTTATAAAATTCGAGAAGAACACGCCAAATCCTTTGACTACGACTTGGACGCGATGTTTGCAGATTGGCAAAAGAAGCAAGCCGAAAGTGGAAGGAAAGTTGTTAACTTATCGCTAAATCGCGACCGCACAATACATTCGAGCGGATGGGATGAAAAGGATACTAGCCACTGCTCAACTTAGTCGTTAGCTAGATTCGTTTCTGGGTGACGGGGTAGTTTCGAGATTGTCGTTTGGTGATTCCATCAATAGTGAAGTTAGTTCTTTTTGATTTAGATGTAACGCTGCGATCACACTTCATTTTTAAATAATGCTTAACTGAGTTTAGCAATGCTGTGTCAGCTTAAAGGAACTCGAAACAAATGGAGAAGTATAAACAACGGTTTTTGGAGATTGTGAGTGGCTTGGTGGTAGTTGTGTTAAGCGGGTTCTTCATCTGGCTTTACATTCCAAAAGCAGACTTGGAGGGCGCGAAAAGAGCGCTTGAATCTGCTGGTTATCGAAACATCCGAATTACGGGCGTGCAAGTGTTTGGCTGTGGCAATGGTGATTTGTATCGTACTGGCTTTTCTGCCACTGGTTCCACCGGAATCGAAACAAGCGGTGTTGTTTGTGGTGGGATACTTAAAGGTAGCACAATCAGAACCAACTAACAGCCTTATGACAAAACGCTGCACCCGACTTCCTACGGCTCATTCCTTATCTTTGAAGGTTGAGAAACTTGGCTTTATCTTAATTCCTTCGATTGGAATGGTACAAATTAACAGCGATCGCCCACAATTTTTAGCAGTCCAAGATGTTAATGATCGCACCTTAAACTATTAACTTAAATTTTAGATTCCTATCAATCGTTTTACCTGGATTTGTACATCAGCAAAGGCTTGAGGCGACACAACCCCAGTTGTAAAAGTTTTTTGTGTAATATAGCGCCCATTTTCTAAATCTCGAAAAACTGAAACTTCCCTACCAGCAAGATTTACTACCTAATATTCAGCAATACCCGCTTCGCTATAAATTGCTTTTTTCTCGTTTAGGTCTTTGCTAAGAGTAACTAGGGAAAACTCAATTAGCCAAAAGATATCTTCAGGATAGGGATGATGTTCTAAATAAATTGTTCCTAGTGGTTTGACGATCGCTAAATCTGGGATGGGTTCGGAATTATTAGGGAGGGTAATCGGGTGTGCTTCGCGGATTTTAACTTTAGCCCCTAGAATAGCCCGTAAATAATCCCCAACTTCACTATTATAATAGGCGTGGGTTTTTCCTTCTGGGGGCATAACTATAATATCTCCACTCAATAGCTCGACGGATTCGTTATCAAAAAGCCCCGCAGCGATCACCTGATGATACCGTTCAATTGTCCATTTATAAGTAGTAACACTCATAGCAATCCAGCCTGACAACGCCTAGATGTCTTTAAGTATGGCTTACTTGCAATGCGTGTTAATTTTTTGCCCCAGAGCGCGATCGCACGCTAATCTTATTTAGGGCATAGGAACTTATACTTATGTAAAGCATTTAAAACAGCATACTTTTACAAAAAAATAAAAATTGTTTCCTAAATAGTGAGGAAAACCGTACTGGTTGTAGCTATCATCAGAAGACAGCCAGAAATATAGCCTGTGCTAAAATCAGCGTACTGGCAAGACTCAGGGGAACCAAAAACGCTATGTTTGAACGCTTCACAGAAAAAGCCATAAAGGTGATCATGCTGGCCCAGGAAGAAGCCCGCCGCCTGGGTCACAACTTCGTAGGAACAGAACAGATCCTCCTGGGTCTGATCGGCGAAGGAACGGGCGTAGCAGCAAAAGTTCTAAGGTCAATGGGTGTCAATCTCAAAGATGCCCGAATTGAAGTAGAAAAAATTATCGGTCGTGGTTCAGGCTTCGTCGCTGTAGAAATACCATTTACGCCACGAGCAAAGCGAGTTCTAGAACTATCTCTAGAAGAAGCACGACAATTAGGACATAATTATATTGGCACAGAACACTTACTACTAGGCTTAATCCGTGAAGGAGAAGGCGTAGCAGCAAGGGTACTCGAAAACTTAGGCGTAGACTTATCGAAAGTTCGCACCCAGGTAATTCGGATGCTAGGAGAAACGGCGGAAGTAAACGCTGGTTCGCCGTCAGGACGTACCAAAACACCCACGTTGGATGAATTTGGCTCTAACTTGACGCAAATGGCAGCAGACGGCAAGCTAGATCCCGTAGTTGGTCGTGCTAAAGAAATTGAGCGAGTAATTCAAATATTGGGTCGTCGCACAAAAAACAACCCCGTATTGATTGGCGAACCTGGCGTTGGTAAAACAGCGATCGCCGAAGGATTAGCCTCAAGAATTGCTAATAAAGATATACCAGACATCCTTGAAGATAAGCGCGTAGTCACCCTCGATATTGGATTATTAGTAGCTGGTACTAAGTATCGCGGTGAATTTGAAGAACGCCTGAAAAAAATCATGGACGAAATTCGTTCGGCGGGGAACGTGATTTTGGTGATAGACGAGGTGCATACTCTGATCGGTGCGGGAGCAGCCGAAGGAGCCATTGACGCAGCAAACATCCTCAAACCAGCCTTGGCAAGAGGAGAATTGCAGTGTATCGGTGCAACCACTTTAGATGAGTACCGCAAGCACATCGAACGCGATGCAGCTTTAGAACGTCGTTTTCAGCCAGTAATGGTCGGCGAACCCTCGGTAGATGAAACTATTGAGATTCTATTTGGTTTACGGGAACGCTACGAGCAACACCACAAACTAAAAATCTCTGATGAAGCTTTATTTGCTGCCGCCAAACTATCAGATCGTTATATTAGCGATCGCTTTTTGCCCGACAAAGCAATCGATTTGATGGACGAAGCAGGTTCACGAGTAAGGCTAATTAATTCGGCACTTCCACCCGCCGCCAAAGACCTAGACAAAGAATTGCGTAAAGTCTTGAAAGAAAAAGACGACGCAGTACGCGGACAAGACTTTGGTAAAGCTGGAGAATTGCGCGATCGCGAAATGGAAATCAAAGGCGAAATCCGAGCGCTATCGCAAAATAAAACCAACACCACCCGCCCAGATGGGGAAGATTCCCCCGTCGTTACTGAAGAAGACATTGCTCATATCGTTGCTTCTTGGACAGGCGTACCTGTAAGCAAATTGACCGAATCAGAATCCGAGAAACTGATGCACATGGAAGACACCCTGCACCAGCGCTTAATCGGTCAAGAAGAAGCAGTTAGAGCGGTTTCTAAGGCAATTCGCCGCGCTCGTGTGGGCTTGAAAAACCCCAACCGACCGATCGCAAGTTTTGTGTTTTCTGGCCCCACTGGAGTTGGAAAAACTGAGTTAACCAAAGCATTAGCGGCTTATTTCTTCGGTTCAGAAGACTCAATGATCCGGCTTGATATGTCGGAATACATGGAACGTCACACTGTATCTAAGCTAATTGGTTCGCCTCCGGGCTATGTAGGTTATAACGAAGGCGGTCAGCTAACAGAAGCTGTACGTCGTCGTCCTTACACTGTGGTGCTTTTTGATGAAATTGAAAAAGCCCACCCCGATGTATTCAATATGCTCTTGCAAATATTGGAAGACGGGCGGTTGACCGATGCTAAAGGTCGGACGGTAGACTTTAAAAATACGTTGCTGATTTTGACTTCTAACATTGGTTCTAAGGTCATTGAAAAAGGCGCGGCGGGTTTAGGTTTTGAATTGGCTCAAGACGTGGCTGAATCCCAATACAACCGGATTAAGTCGCTAGTTAATGAAGAACTTAAGCAATATTTCCGTCCAGAGTTCTTAAACCGACTAGACGAAATTATTGTCTTCCGTCAGTTAAGCAGAGACGAAGTGAAGGAAATTGCCGACATCTTGCTCAAAGAAGTATTCAATCGGTTAATGGAAAAGGGTATCACCTTAGACGTAACCGAAGCCTTCAAAGATCGCTTAGTAGAAGAAGGTTACAACCCCAGCTACGGAGCAAGACCTTTGCGCCGAGCCATTATGCGCTTGCTTGAAGACAGCCTAGCTGAGGAAATTCTCTCTGGTCGAGTCCGCGATGGCGATACAGCCTTAGTTGATGTCGATGAAACGGGAACTGTAAAAGTAGTTTCTGAGCAAACCCGCGAGTTACTACCCCAAGGAGTCGATTTAACTAAAAGTTCGTAGAGTTTAGTTACAAGCTAAAGGAAGCATAATTATAAAAAAGGTAGAGTATTTAATGCTCTACCTTTTTTTTGAGAAAAGGCGTTGCCCAATTCAGAGCGCGAAAATGATTTTGCGTGATTTCAAAACCAATGTAGAGACGTTGCATTGCAACGTCTTGTTGCCAAAATTCATACATCTAATCGGCAACGCCTTTTTTGAGAAAATAGTAGTAAGGTCGGCAACAGTCATACTGAAGATAGATTAGATAAACCCTAGCCACAAGCAAAGTACGAACAAGTTAAGACTTTGCGTTTATTAGTCAGCCAGTACCGCAACTCGCTATGAATTCCCTGAAATTAGCAGAAAATCCGCTTTTGGTTTTGGTAGTTGATGACGATAAATTTATGCGCCTCCAACTACGCGAAGCTATGGAACAAGGCGGCTATATAGTTACAGAAGCAGAAAATGGCGAACAAGCTTTAGATTTGTATACAAAAATAAATCCCGATGTTGTACTGCTAGATGCTTTGATGCCTGTAATGGATGGGTTTAACTGCTGTAAACAAATGCGTTGTCTGCCAAGGAAACATCCCACGCCTATACTCATGATTACAGCCTTAGAAGACCCAGAATCGGTAGACTTAGCCTTTGAAGTTGGGGCTACAGATTATGTAACCAAACCGATTCATTGGGCAGTATTGCGCCAGAGAGTGCGCCATCTGCTCCAAGTAAGTCAAGCAATGGTGCAGTTGCAAGTTCAAAAAGAAAAGTCGCACCTCAAAGCCGAACAACTAAAATTAGCCTTAGAATCGGCGGGGATGGGTACTTGGGATTGGAATCTATTAACCAATGAAGTTATTTATAGCGAACACCTAAAACCCTTATTTGGTTTACCTGCGGACTCAAATTACCGTACTTATCAAGCTTTATTAAACTCCATCCATCCCGAAGATCGTCATGCTGTTACTCAATCAGTGGCGCAAGCAATTGAGCGCGATAGCGCAAGCGCGCACGCAGGGCTTCGCAACTTTAGCACCGAATTTCGCGTTATTTGGGCTGATGGTAGCATCCACTGGGTAGCAAATCGAGGTCAAGTTTATTACGAAAATGCTAAACCGATGCGCCTGTTAGGAATAGCAATGGATATTACCGCTCGTAAAACTACCGAACAAGAGCGCCTAGTATTATTAGTTCAACAAGCGGCGCGAAGTCAAGCCGAAATCAGCCGCAACCAAATTACAAATATTATTGAAAGTATTACCGATGCTTTTTTTGCCTTAGACAAACAATGGCAATTTACTTATATCAACCGCCAAGCTGAGTTAATTTTACAAAAAACGCGATCGCAACTAATCGGCAAAAATTTTTGGCAGGAATACCCAGAAGCCGTAAACCTAGCTTTTTATGAGCAGTATCATCAAGCCGTATCCCAACAAGTAAGCGTCCAATTTGTTGAATTTTACCTACCGTTAAATATCTGGGTTTCCGTCCACGCTTACCCCGCAAAAGATGGACTATCAGTTTATTTTCAAGACATTACCGAACGCAAGCAAAACGAAGTCAAACTACTAGAATCGCAAAAAAGGTTGCAATTACTCTCGGAAGTTACGCTAAAAATTCGCCAGTCTTTGCAAATAGATGAGATCCTTAAAACTACCGCGACAGAAGTATTAAACTTGTTGCAAGCTGACCGAGTGCTAATTTTTCGCTTGTTTAAAAACGGCTACGGACAAATAGTTGTAGAAGCGACAACGCCGGAATCGGCTTCAATTGTGGATAAAAATATCACTGATGAATGTTTTGGAGAAGAATACTTAAAGAAATATAGTCAAGGACGAATTTATAGTATCAACGATATTGAAAAAGCCCAGATCAAACCTTGCTTAGTAGAATTTATGCAAAGCTTTGGGGTCAAAGCTAAGTTAGTTGTGCCAATTTTGCTAAAACAAAAGCTTTGGGGATTAACAATTATTCATCAATGCAGTAAGCCCCGTAATTGGACAAATTTTGAGATTGAAGTTTTACAACAATTAGCCGATCAAATCGGTATAGCTTTAGCTCAAGCTCAACTCCTAGAAGACGAAAGCCGTCAGCGCCAAGAACTTGCGCGATCTAACTCCGAGTTACAGGAATTTGCTTACATTGCTTCCCATGATTTACAAGAACCATTAAGGAAAATTCAGGCTTTTGGCGATCGCTTACAGGCACAATATAGCGAAAAACTAGGCGATCGCGGCAAAGATTATTTAGCGCGGATGCACAACGCCGCCGCACGAATGCAGGCTTTAATCCATGACTTATTATCTCTTTCCCAAGTCATTACTAAAGCTCAACCTTTTGTTAGCGTGGATTTGAATCAATTAACCCAAGAAGTATTATTAGACTTAGAATTAGCAATTGAGCAAACGGGTGGACGTGTTGAAGTGGGACAATTATCAACCATTGAAGCCGATCCTTTACAAATTCGCCAACTGATTCAAAACTTGATTAGTAACGCTTTAAAGTTTCACAGCGCCGAAGTAACACCTGTAATCAAAGTTAGCAGTCAAATGTTAGAAGTTGAGCAGGGAGTTGCGGAAAAGTTGGTAGTTACACTCTGTCAAATTACTATAGAAGATAACGGCATTGGCTTTGACGAAAAATACCTAGATCGCATTTTCAATGTTTTTCAACGCTTGCACAATCGCAGCGAATACGAAGGTACGGGAATGGGGCTGGCAATTTGTCGTAAAGTTGCAGAACGTCACGGTGGTACTATTACCGCCCTAAGTACACCCGGACAAGGAGCGACATTTATTGTCACACTACCGATCAAACAGGCTGGGGAGCAACATTATAGTGAAACGGCGAACGGTACTAACAATTCTGATGGCTGATGATGATGAAGATGACTGCTTGCTTGCCCAAGAAGCGTTGACAGAAAGTTGTTTAGCTAATAATTTGTATATCGTTTGTGATGGCGAACAGTTAATGGACTATTTGTATCGTCGTGGCAAGTATAGCGATATTGACCTTTCACCTCGTCCGGGGCTAATTTTGCTCGATCTAAATATGCCGAAAAAAGACGGGCGCGAGGCATTAAAACAAATTAAAGCAGACGCAAATTTAAGACGAATACCTATTGTGATTTTAACTACTTCAAAAGCTGATGAAGATATTTATCGCAGCTACGATCTTGGTGCAAACTCTTTTATTACTAAGCCTGTGACTTTTAGTGGTTTAGTGGAAGTAATGAAAACTATTGGTAAATATTGGTTTGAAATCGTCGAACTACCGTTGTAATCGGTTAAATACAGATTATGGATAATCATCTAGTTAAAGTTTTATTAGTTGATGATGACGAAGATTACTTTGTACTCATCGGTGACTGGTTGAACGAAGTAAGTGCAGCTAAATTTCAATTAGAATGGGTGTCAACTTATAGCGCTGCAATTACAGCAATTTCTCAACAGCAGCACGATGTTTATCTATTTGATTACCGTTTAGGAAGTCGCAACGGTTTAGAATTACTACGCGAATCGATTTCTATTGGTTGTACAGCGCCGATAATTATGCTTACAGGAATTGGCGAACCCAAAATTGACTTGGAGGCAATGCAAGCCGGGGCGGTAGATTATTTAGAAAAAAGTTTAATAAATTCAGCAATCTTAGAAAAATCTTTGCGTTACGCGATCGAACGCAAGCGCTCTGAGCAAAAAATCCGCGAACAAGCAGCTTTACTTGATATTGCCACCGATGCGATTTTGGTGCAAGATTTGCAGGGCAAAATTTTGTTTTGGAATAAAGGCGCAGAAAAATTGTATGGCTACTGTGCAGCCGAAGCAATTGGTAGTTTTGTTAGTAAACTTGGGGATGCGGAATTTGCCAAAGAGCAAGAATTAGCTAAAGCAGTTTTGCTTTCTAGCGGTGCTTGGCAGGGGGAATTAGAGCAAGTTAGTAAGGATAATAACAAAGTTGTGGTCGAAAGTCGGTGGACGCTGGTACGCGATCGCACGGGGCAACCAACATCAATTTTAGTTGTTAATACCGACATTACCCAAAAAAAGCAACTAGAGGCGCAGTTTTTACGCGCTCAACGTTTGGAAAGTGTAGGCACT
Source organism: Chlorogloea sp. CCALA 695 (assembly GCF_003003885.1). Lineage (GTDB taxonomy): Bacteria > Cyanobacteriota > Cyanobacteriia > Cyanobacteriales > Chroococcidiopsidaceae > Aliterella. The sequence goes on from NZ_PVWN01000003.1 coordinate 132,707, forward strand.
CTAGCTAGTGGGATTGCTCACGATCTTAACAATGTCCTCACGCCAATTTTGATGTCTGTGCAGCTATTAAAAATCAAGTTTCCCGAACCCCAGCATCAGCCGTTGCTGAAAATGTTGGAAAGCAATGTTAAACGCGGTGCGGCTTTGATTAAGCAAGTTTTGTCATTTGCGCGGGGAATTGAAGGCAAAAAAGTAACATTGCAAGTTAGACATTTAATTTTAGAAATTGAGCAAATAGTTAGAGAAACCTTCCCTAAATCAATTAAATTTTCTAGCGATATAGATTCTAACTTGTGGACGGTATCAGGAGATGCAACTCAACTACATCAAGTGCTGATGAATCTTGTAGTTAATGCTTTAGATGCAATGCCCAATGGCGGAACGTTGAAAACAACTGCAAAAAATATCAATATAGATGAACATTATGCTAGGTTGCATATTGACGCGCGAGTAGGAGCATATATTACAATTGCGATCGCTGATACAGGAATGGGGATTGCTCCTGAGACTTTAACAAGAATTTTTGAGCCATTTTTTACAACTAAAAGTCTTGGTGCAGGTACGGGTCTCGGTTTATCGACAGTTTTGGGCATAGTCAAAAGTCATGGTGGTTTTATTCAGGTGTATAGCAAAGTGGAACAAGGAACAGAGTTTCAAATTTATTTACCTGCAATTCAATCTACAGCTACTCAAGAAAATTCTGACTTTGAGTTACCTTTGGGACAAGGAGAATTAATTTTAGTAGTGGATGATGAAAGCGCAATTAGAGAAGTTACCAAAGTATCTTTAGAAATTTACAACTATAAAGCCATCACTGCTGCCGATGGTAAGGAAGCTGTAGCTTTATATACCAAGCATCAGGCAGAAATTAGGGTAGTTTTAACTGATATGATGATGCCCGTAATGGATGGGCCGACTACCATTCGCACCTTGCAACAAATTAATCCTAATGTCAAAGTTATTGCTGTTAGTGGATTGAGTTCTAGTGACAAGTTAGCCGCCGCCGCAAGTAGTGGGGTGACAAACTTTTTATCAAAACCTTTTTCAGCAAAGGAATTATTGCAAACTCTTAGCAGTGTTCTTAATGCTAATTAAGCTTTTCCGCTACCCATTAAGTACAGTAAAGCCATGCGTACCGCTACACCGCTAGTTACTTGCTTAGAAATTAAACTTAAACGCGGGTCATCCATCAAATCAGAGCTAATTTCTACACCACGATTTACGGGACCAGGGTGTAAAACTTTAACGTCAGGCTTACATAGTTGCAAGACTTCGCGGGTAATGCCAAATAATTGCTGATATTCCCGCAAACTCGGCAATAAATGGCTCGTCATTCGCTCTTTTTGCAATCGCAGTGTCATAACAAAATCGGCATCAATGAGGGCGTTTTCTAGCTTCCAGTGCAAAAATAACTTACCAGTATCATTACCAAAACCTGTAAATAACTGCGGTAAAAGCGTCGGTGGCGCGGCTAAATGTACCTCAGCGCCACTAGCGGTCAAACTCCAAATATTCGACCTTGCTACCCTTGAATGCAAAATATCTCCGACAATAGCGACCTTTTTACCTGCTAGTAATTCTAAATGTGGCTGTTCGGGATCTAGTACCGTACAAATAGTAAATAAGTCTAGTAAAGCTTGGGAGGGGTGTTCGTGCTGACCGTCTCCGGCGTTGAGTACGCCAACTTTTACTCCTAGTCTATCCATTTCATTGGCGATCGCACGAGGGACACCAGCTTCTTTATGGCGAATCACCATCATATCTGTACCCATTGCCAAATAAGTTTTAGCAGTGTCTAAAATTGTCTCGCCTTTGGAGAGAGAAGAAGTAGCGGCGGCAAAATTGAGAGTATCGGCAGAAAGGCGTTTAGCTGCAAGTTCAAAACTGCTACGAGTCCGGGTTGATGATTCAAAAAATAAGTTTGCAACTACTTGTCCTTGCAACGACGGTACTTTTTTAGTTCGCCGCAAAAGCACTTCACTAAAACTCGCGGCGGTTTGCAACACCGTATTGTATTCATCGCTAGTAAAATCCTCTAGAGACAAGACATGGCGACGAGTCCAAGTATTAGTATTCATGATTCAATAGGGTTAAAAAAACTAGAGTCTAAATAATTGATTCTCGCCGCCGGATGGAGCGCCGCTAGTACCTGAGCGCCATAACTGCGATGCAGAATACGACTATCTAATAATGCTACTACGCCTTGTTGTTCTCGTAAGGGTGCTATCGCTCTTGCTAGTTCAGTTAAGGCTGTAGGTAATAAATACAAGCGAAACCAATCTAAATGCGACTTCCGGTAATAATCTACTCTACCAGCAACTAAGGGATTTTCTAACGATGGCAAAGGTAACGTAGAAACGACTAATAACTGCGGTGCGGGTAAAACTTCTTGATGTTGCTTCCAAAACTCCCAACCGCTAACTAAAATACCGTTGTCATCTAAACAGGTTTTTTCTACCTGCACTCTTGAACCAAATTCCGCAGCCAAAATTGTCCCAACTTGAGCTTTTAGCGGCACATCTCCTACCAAAATTAGTGTTAAGCCTAAACTTGTTGTCCTTAAACTTAGCAAAGAGTGAAGTTTGTCAATCAGGGCGCTTTGATATTCGGGAGTATTGGGCAAAGGTAAGCGATCGGGAATGTATAGTTGAATTAAGTTAGTTTGGCGATCGTCGGAAAACTTTAAACAAGTTAAGTCTGGCAATCCTAACGATTGGCGAAAAATTGGCGCAGCAGCTTCTTGTTCAATTGCACTACCAACTAAAACTACTGGCTGCTTAGACCAAACGGGGGCAAGACTTTCAGCTACTTGTACTGGGGCAGAATGTAAGGAAAATAAACCAACTGAACGCACCACACGGGCGTAAAGTAATTGATTATTTGATTTTAAACTTTGCCCAAACTTTACCCAAGCTGGGGGTAAACAATAACTTTCTAAGTTTGCATACAAACTAACTAAAATCTCTCGTTCTGACGGCGAGATTAAATAACACTCATACGGGTTTAAGGGGTGCTGAAAGATAGATTTAGCAATTTGCACTCTAGCAGTGCGGATAGCTTCGCTTTGCCAGGGACAATCTAAGATGAGTTCGTCCCAGTTTTGGGAGTTAATGCTAAGAGTTAGTTGCAGACGTACCCAATCTTCTAAATCGTCCGCGCCATCAATGATTGTGGGAATACCAGGGGGAAAGGGCGATCGCGTTTGTTCTAACTGTGCTGAGAGCCAATTAGAGGGGGATATTAGCAACACTCCTTGAAAATTATCATCGGGAAAGCAGTCGCCTGTACGGATAGCTTTATTTGCCCCTAACCACTGTTGCAGTCTAGGAATTTCTATTTCTTTGAGGCGCTGCTGTACTTTTTCTTCGGCTACCACAACTACGGGCTGATGCCACATTAAGGCGGGTGCAAGGTAACTAAGACGATAACGCCCTTGATAACCACTAGCTGCGCCTACTTGCATTAAAGCACTGCGTCCAACGCGCAAAGCCCTAGCTACTAACCGCGCCATAGTTAAATGATGCGACCAAGAAGCCTCGCTTTGCGATCGCAAAAAGTTGTGCAGTGAATAATGTACGTCTGCTTCAATCACAAATCCTATCTCATAAACGTAGTAGCAGTTACTAGCGCCGCCAGTTCCATTATGTACGAAAGACAAACTAGAGTTTGTAGAGAAAGATAATTTTCTCTTTGTGAGGACGCACCCTTTTACGGTCAAACGTATAACTTTTATGCAAAAATGGGCAAATTCATCAGAGTATCATAGAGCTACGTCAAGGAAATTATCAAAGCGTACTCTGCTGTTAATGTAAAATTAACTGCTACCGATGACCACGTAGACAAAAAAAATAACTTCAGAAATTATCAAGTCGTAGTCTGACTAATATCCTGTAAACAAACTAATTATCTAGATTTAACGTATGTCTTCCGACCAAACAACACCTCAAAGTAACTCAAATCTAGATGAACTTCGTGCTGCCAGAATAGAGAAAATAGCGCAACTCCAACAGGCGGGGATAAATCCTTATGCTTATAATTGGGAATCAACCCATCATGCGGCGCAACTCCAGGAAATGTATGCAGAGTTGGCAAGTGGTGAGGAAGTAGATGTTAATGTAGCGATCGCGGGTAGAATAATGGCGCGGCGAGTTTTTGGTAAGCTGGCTTTTTTTACCTTGCAAGATGAAACCGGGATTATTCAGCTATACCTAGACAAAAATCGCATCTCCGAAAGCATGGCAGATACTGATTCTGATGCTTTTAACCACCTCAAGCAACTAACCGATATCGGGGATATTATCGGCGTTAAAGGCACAATTAAGCGTACAGAAAAAGGGGAATTATCGGTTTATGTTCATCAATACACCATATTAACCAAGTCACTTTTACCATTACCCGATAAATGGCACGGATTAACTGATACAGAAAAGCGTTATCGCCAAAGGTATGTAGATTTAATTGTTAACCCCCAAGTGCGACAAACTTTTCGTCGTCGCGCTCAAATTACCGCCGCATTACGACGTTATTTAGACAATTTGGGCTTTATTGAAATTGAAACCCCCGTACTACAATCTGAAGCTGGGGGAGCGGATGCGCGTCCTTTCATCACCTATCACAACACTCTTGAGATGGAGTTGTATTTGCGGATTGCGACAGAGTTACATTTAAAGCGGCTAATTGTCGGTGGCTTTGAAAAAGTCTTTGAATTAGGGCGAATTTTCCGCAATGAAGGCGTTTCAACAAGGCATAATCCCGAATTTACAACCATTGAACTGTATCAAGCATACGCAGACTACTTTGATATGATGGCGCTAACAGAAAATGCGATCGCAAGTGTCACAGAAGAAGTATTAGGTACATTGCAAATCAACTACCAAGGTCAAGAAATTGACTTTAGCTTACCTTGGCGCAGAGTCACCATGCACCAAGTAGTACAAGATGCCACAGGTTTAGATTTTAGTTCTTTTTCTACCTTCGCAGAAGCAAAAGCCGCTACAGAAAAGGCAGGAATTACAGTTTCTCCCGAAGTAAATTCTATTGGACGCTTGCTAAACGAAGTCTTCGAGGAAAAGGTTGAGACAACATTAATTCAACCTACATTTATCACAGATTATCCCGTCGAAATTTCACCTTTAGCTAAACCCCATCGTTCGCAACCTGGCTTAGTAGAGCGTTTTGAGCTATTTATAGTAGGTAGAGAGACAGCTAATAGTTTTTCTGAGCTTACCGACCCCATCGATCAACGTCAACGCTTAGAAGCCCAAGCAGCACGTAAAGCCGAGGGAGACTTAGAAGCACAGGGAGTAGACGAAGACTTTTTGACCGCCTTAGAGTACGGAATGCCGCCTACTGGGGGTTTAGGGATTGGAATCGATCGCTTAGTAATGGTATTAACAGATTGTGCCAGTATTCGAGATGCGATCGCATTTCCGTTATTGAAAAGTTCTAGCAGCTTTGTTAAAGAGCATAATTACGACGTTGCAACTCAAATATTAACTATAAAGTTCAACAATGGCAGCATCTACAAGTATCAAGATGTTCCGGTGAGTATTGCTCAAGGATTAGAAACTGCAACATCCGCAGGACAATACTTTAACGAAAGTATTAAGGAGAAATATGCTTTTGACCAGGTGCGTTTAAGTAGTAGTTAGGGAGTGTAAAGATGTTAGCAATTCGACTTTACACTGATACCGATCTTGATAACGTAGTAGCCCTTTGGTATCGGAGTTGGACACACGCTTTTCCTGAACTTAACCACCCTCAGCCTTTCGAGCAATGGAAATCCCGGTTCCAAAATGACTACGCGAAGCAAGGTGGTGTTTGGATTGCAACGGATCAAGGTCAAATTGTTGGTTTTGTCGTTGTGAGCAATGATGTAATTGCCCAGATATTTGTAGAGGTGGAAATGCAGAATCGTGGGATTGGAACGGGCTTGCTAAATCATGCAAAGAGCCTGTATCCAAATGGATTAAGCTTAACAACCCTTAAGCGAAATGACCAGGCACAGCAATTTTATGAAAAACATGGGTTTGTAGCTGGAACAGCCGGAGTCAATCTAGTCAATGGACAACCTAGTATCAACTATGATTGGAAGCCCTAAAGTGTGGCAGCAGAATAATTAGCTCTGAGCGGAATGCTTCACGAGCCTCGTACATTTGGTTATATTGCTCTAGTATGTTGAATTTTTGACTAGCGGTTGAGTACAAAGTGCGATAGCGCAAGCGCGCCCGTTACCGGGCTTCGCATCTCCAAAAATAATAGCTAAGACTTCGCTGTATAACAAATACAGTAGTTGATTGTAGGCGATCGCATTTCTTGCAAAGATACTCAAAACTACAGGTAAAATTAGGAAGTTGTAGGAAATTGCAGTGCTTGCTGCTACTAAGTTATGACTGAATTGCTTCGACAAGCGATTTCTCTTATTGAGAAACTTCCAGCCGAACAACAAAATGCGATCGCAACTCAGCTTCTGGCAGATTTGCAAGACGACCAAAAATGGGAACCTCGTTTTGCAGCGACGACCGACGATCAGTGGGATCGAATGGCGGCAATGGTTCGGCAAGAAATCGCCAGTGGCGAAACAGTGACCCTTGATACTGTTTTCCTTGCTTAAAAATGGAATCGAGTGTAACCAAAACATTTCGCAAACAACTTGCCTTACTTCCGGCATCGGTTCAAGAGCAAGCGGTTAAAGCCTATGGGATCTGGATTGAAGATCCCTATCACCCCAGTCTTCAATTTAAACGAGTCAGTCAAAGACAGCCGATCTATTCTGCCCGTGTCAGTCTTAACTATCGTGTTCTAGGTTTGTTGGAGTCTGATCGTATTTACTGGTAATGGATTGGCGCACATGATGAGTATGATGAGTTACTTCAACGGATGTAGACTAGCGTGGATTGTGAAGCGCGCAGGGCTTTGCACTTCCAAAAATAATAGCTAAGACTTTGCCGTACAGCAAGCTTAGTGGTTGATTACGTGCGATAGCGCAAGCGCGCACGCAGGGCTTCGCATTGCCAAAGATCCATGAATATCAAGGGCTTAATCCGTCACGCATCCATCACATATTCGATCTGGTAGACTGAAGGCATTGATTGGGCTAAGTTGACCTATGACTATTGCAATCGATCAACCAATACAACAGAAGCTACTCAGCTTTGACGATTTTCTCGCCCGTTATGGTGGCAATAACCGCTATGAACTGATTGATGGAGAGGTCTTTGACTTGGAGCCAACAGGACTACACGAAGAAATTGCAGCCTTCATCACTACAAAAATCTGTGTCCAGATAGACAAAACAAGCTTACCTTGGTTTGTCCTTCAACGGGGATTATTGCGCCCTTCTAACATGGGTATGACAGCGTTTAGACCTGATGTTGCAGTTGTCAATCGAGATGAACTGACCGAGGAACTGCTTTGGTTTGACCAGTCGATCCTGACGCTGGGTAGTTCGATAAAATTTGTGGCGGAAGTTGTAAGTAGCAATTGGCAAAATGATTATGCCCGTAAGGTCGAAGACTATGCGGCTCTGAGCATTTCTGAATATTGGATTGCAGATTATGCAGCTTTAGGTGGTACTCGACACATTGGGAAGCCCAAACAACCTACTCTCTCTGTCTGTACGTTAATGAATGGGGAGTATGAAATTCAGCAGTTTCGGGGCAATCAGACTATCGTTTCTCTAACCTTCCCAGATTTAAAGCTGACGGCTGAAAAGGTGTTGAGGGCTGGTAGGTAAAATCGACATAATTCGATACTCTGATGAATGTGCGAGCAATAAATATTAACAAGCGATCGCACTTCCAAAAATAATAGTCAAAACTTCGCGGTATAAAAATCAGTCCTTGATTACGTGCGAAGTCTTTTCTTGCAAAAATACTAGATAAATTGGGTGGGAGAGGCGATCGCGCTAAGTATCGTTAAAATAACCGTATAACTTTGCTTTTGCCAAACATTTATTATGGTTTCCCAGCAAATTGAAGCTCAATCTTCACACATCGAATTGAGAGTTGCAACTTTAGAAACAGAACTAGCACAAATGAAACAGATGCTTTCTGTAATTGTTGAGAAAAAAGATCCTTGGTGGCTAAAAGTTGCTGGTAGCTTTGAAAACGATCCTACCTTTGATGAAGCCATCCGCCTCGGACAAGAATGGCGTAAATCGGCGCAATAGCTCGTTGCCATGTATATTTTTGACTCAAAATATTGCCTTAGTTCCGGCTTTTTACTAGATTGGCAACCCAAATATCTATAATAGGCAATTTACGCGCTCAGTTTAGCAAAAGTAAGGGTGCACGCCGCGATTAAAGCAAAAGTCAAAAAACTTTTAGTCAAACAGAAACACGTTGACGAAAAAAACGTCATAGATTAGGAATGGTTGCAAAACTAAAAAAAAGAGTCGTTTAACGAAATCAACAGGGGTTTTATGTCACCAAACAAGTTTAAGTTTCCAGTAAAAAGTTTGAGTTTAGTTGTCGGCGCGGCTTTGATGCTCGGACAAAATAGCCTAATAGCTAATGCTCAAACCCCCGCCGATGTAGTGGTCGATACTGGCTCCAACGGTGGCTCTAATAGCGGCTCTAATAGCGGCACAAACCCTATTTACGATCGCAATACTCGTTTTGCTTGCGAGTCTACTAGCGGTCAATACACCGTGATGTACTTCCCCGAAAGCCAACCCAATCAATCTTTTGCTTGGGCAACTCCTTCAGCTTTAGGCGGTGGGTGGAGTCCTCAAAAACGTTGCAACGAAATTGCTAGAAGATTAGAGCAGTATAGACCAGACGGCTTAATTGAACTAACTACCAGTGTCGAAAATGGCTACAATACCGTTTGCGTAACTACCGAGCAAGTTCCCACTTGTCGGATTGTTTTAACTGTACCCCCCGGACAAGATCCTTTAACTACCCGCGATCGCGTTTTTGAAAATTTGACTGTAGCCGATAGCGGACAGCAAACTCAAGGAGTTTATACCTACTCCGCCGGACGAGGAAACTCTCAAGTAGACCAACTAATAAATAGAGGGAGAGCGATTTTAGGCGGCTCAAATAATAGCCAACAGAGTAATGCTATCAATCTGCGACCATTTTTAGATCGCGCTGATGGCGGAACGGGTGCAATGCTAAATAACGGCGTACCAGCAAAAACCCAACGCCAGCTAAAACCTGGTAGTTTCCGTTAGTCCGCTATTTAATTTGCCAGAGTAAGTTAAATTTGAGTAGAAATTAACTTACTCTGGCTCAACTAAAAATGTTTAATCGACAACGTATTGAACCCCAGCCTGGTCAAGAATCCGTATGGGATTACCCACGCCCCCCGCGCTTAGAAGATACAAATAAGCACATTCAAATTATATTTAACGATATTGCGATCGCCGATACCCATCAGGCAAAGCGGGTACTCGAAACAAGTCATCCACCTGTTTATTACATTCCGCCCTGCGATATATTAATCGAGCATTTAGTATTAATGCCTCATTCTAGTTGGTGCGAGTGGAAAGGTAGAGCCGCCTACTACACCGTATTAGCTGGCGAAAAACAAGAACAAAATGCCGCTTGGTATTATCCAGCGCCTACAACAGAATTTGCAGACATCAAAGATTATGTAGCTTTTTATCCGCACTTAATGGATGCTTGCTATGTTGACGGCGAGAAAGTGCAGCCCCAACCCGGCGATTTTTACGGTGGTTGGGTTACAAGCGATATTATCGGCCCATTCAAGGGCGGAGCCGGAACTTGGGGTTGGTAGTTCAAGCTTTTTTAAACGCCCTTTGCCAAATAACATAGAAACAGAAATAGAGCAGGCGATCGCTCAAAATCACAAACCATTACTTTAATTCCATCGCCTGTTGCAACCTTGACTTGTCTTGTCCAAGCTGATGCAGAATTAACCAAGATTGCATTAAATCTGGCCCGTGCATAGCTTTTGTTAAGGCGGCTCTCAAACTCCGCATTACTAAGCCTTTTTTGACATTTTTCTCTTTGACAACTTGTTTAATAATTTCTTGGATGGCTGCTTCATCAAATTCTGAGGTGTTATTCAAAGCATCAAGGATACCTTGTAAAACGTTACTGGCTCCCTCTTGCTGCAAGGCACTAGCCGCTTCCGAGCTATATTCCAGCGATTTAAGAAAAAATAGCTTAGTCATGTCTACAGCATCGGGGAGGCGAGTTAGACTAGCACCAATTAAACTTGTAACTTGTTCAAGCCAAGGGCGATCGCCTGTTGGATCAAATTCGTACCCAGCTTTTTGCCAGTAAGGAATCAACAAGTCTGTCAGCTTGCTTACAGGCATACTATGCAAGTATTGACTATTGAGCCAATCTAGTTTGTCCCAGTCAAATTTTGCCCCAGCTTTATTAACTCGCTCAAACCCAAATTGCTGCGCGGCGGTTGCTAGATCAAATATTTCTTGAGTCGAATCTGGAGGCGACCAACCGAGCAATGTCATGTAGTTTACCAATGCTTCGGGGACAAAGCCCATTTCTTTGAAGTCAAAAATTGAAGTGACACCATCGCGCTTAGACAGCTTTTTGCCTTCTATGTTCAAAATCAAAGGTGTGTGAGCAAATTGGGGAATTGTTGCATCCATTGCTTCGTACAACAATATTTGTTTAGCCGTATTAGCAATATGATCCTCTCCCCGAATCACATGACTAATTTGCATATCAATGTCATCAATAACCACTGCAAAGTTGTACAAAGCTTGCCCAATCTCATTTTCGGCAGCACGAGCAATCACCATATCGCCCCCCAAATCGCTACCGCGCCAACTCATTTGTCCGCGTACCATGTCATTCCAAACAATTTCGCGATTGTCTTCTATTTTGAAACGTATTACCGGGTGACGACCTTGGGCGACAAAAGCCGCTTGTTGCTCGGTAGTTAAGTTACGATGGCGATTGTCATAGCGGGGTGCTTCGTTTCTAGCTTTTTGCTGTTCCCGCATTTCTCCTAATTCTGCTTCACTGGTATAGCAGTAGTAAGCCAATCCTTTATCTAGTAGGGTTTTAACCCCTTCTTTGTACATTTCTAAGCGCTTTGACTGGTAAAAAGGCCCTTCATCCCAAGTTAGTCCTAGCCATTGCAAGCCATCAAATATATTTTGGGTATATTCATCACGTGATCGCTCGACATCTGTATCTTCAATTCGCAAAATAAACGTACCGCCCTGATTACGGGCGTATAACCAATTAAATACAGCAGTTCTCGCCGTGCCAATGTGTAGGTTTCCGGTAGGACTTGGAGCAATGCGGACGCGAACAGTCATAGATTAAGGTTAAATCAACAAATATAATTTTGTTCTATTCTAAACCGGAACGGTAAGAACTAATTAGTAACTCTCCAATGGCGATCTGTTCTCATATTTCGCTACTATTAACGCCTAGAAAGGCAATTTTGTGTAGAGGAATGAAGTAATGAGGACACTATACTTTTTAGTCCCTGGTTTGGGTGCTAAATTTGCCTGTGGTGGTTTGTGGGCGGAGTTAAAAACCTTTAACCTGGCTAAACAAGTTTGTAACTCCGAAGTTGTGACTTATCGTCAACGAGAAAAAGATACTTTATTTATTGATGAAGTCCTGCAAAATAAAGACTTAGACCAGGGAATTTTTGTAATTAGTTGGGGCTTTGATATTGCTAAACTTGTTGCCAAGTTAAAGTCGTACAATGTCGTCTATCATGCCCACAGCGCAGGTTATAAGTTTAATTTGCCTGCAAATATGCCGATTATTACTGTTAGCCGCAATACTATGGGTTATTGGGGGCAAAAGTCACCAAACTCGCTGATTTATTACTTACCTAATCAAATTAGTGCAGAATTTAGCAATTTTTCCCTCGAACGCGATATTGATGTTTTGGTGCAAAAACGCAAGTCTTCGGAGTATTTGATGCAACAATTAATACCAACGTTGCAAAAAAAGTGTAATGTCTATGTAGTTGATTCCTACGTGGAAGATTTGGCAAAGTTATTTAATCGCGCCAAAGTTTATCTTTACGATTCTGCCGAATATTGGGCATTGCAAGGAGTTAGCGAAGGCTTCGGACTGCAACCATTGGAAGCAATGGCGTGTGGATGTCAGGTTTTTTCGAGTATTAATCATGGATTGTCTGATTATTTAGATCCGGGTTTTAATTGCTACAAAATTGCTGGGTACTCCCAACACTACGATGTGCAACGTATATTAAAAGTAATAGAAAGTCCTTTAGAATTTAATTTGCCAGAATATATCTTAAATGAGTATCGAGTAGAAAATATTACTCAACGGCTACAAGTAATTCTCCAAGATATCAATAACTTTTTTGACGGCAAAAATTCTTACAGCGCTGATATTAAAAGCTTGACAAGAATTCAAACTACTAAGTTATTTGCCCAAAGTACACTCAATAAGCTGAAAAAAAGGTTATCTAAGTAAATATGGGCAATATGACAAAAATCCGTTCGCGCCTTGCTAATACTCTCAAAAAACCTCGTAAAGATTATTTTAACGAGCAACCCGGTAGTATACCTGGAACTTTAAATATTGCTGCCGATGCGTCACCATCACAAATTGAGTTAATCGATTACGAAGAGATAAACTATATTCACGAGCAAATAGCTTTGCCAGAAGACTTGATTCCGTACCTTGACAGTGAATCGGTTTCGTGGGTAGATGTCCAAGGTTTGGGTAGTGAAGATATTTTGCAAAGGATTGGAACAATATTCGCTCTGCATCCACTGGTTTTGGAAGATATTGTTAATGTACCTCAACGCCCAAAAGTAGAAGATTACGACGATCAATTGGTGATTATTACTCAAATGGTATTGCCTTTAACTAATACTGCTGGCTTTCATCAAGAACAAGTAAGCTTTGTTTTGGGAAAACATTATTTACTGACAGTGCAAGAAGAAGCACAGTACGATTGCTTTAACCAAGTGCGATCGCGCATTTGCAAGGATAAGGGTATACTCCGTAAGCATGGACCCGATTACTTAGCTTATACACTCATTGATGCGATCATCGATGGTTTTTTCCCAGTATTAGAAGCTTATGGCGAGCTAATTGAGGAATTAGAAGAAGAAGTAGTAGCAAATCCTACCCGAAAGACTCTAGAAAAAATTTATCGCCTCCGCCGAGAATTATTATCGTTGCGTCGGGCAATCTGGCCACAGCGAGACGCTATTAATGCTTTAATTCGAGATGATAGCGACCTAATTAGCGACCATGTGCGCGTTTATCTGCGCGACTGTTATGATCACGCAGTTCAAGTTATGGATATGGTAGAAACCTACCGCGAGTTGACTTCAGGCTTGATGGATGTGTATTTATCTGCCGTTGGTAATAAAATGAACGAAATTATGAAGCTGCTAACAGTAATTTCCTCAATATTTATTCCCTTAACTTTTATTGCCGGAATTTATGGCATGAATTTCAATACCGAAAAATCGCCCTGGAATATGCCAGAATTAAATTGGTACTTGGGTTATCCAGGTTGTCTAGCCTTAATGGCAATAATTGGTGGTGGTATGGTGGTTTTCTTCTGGCGGCGTGGCTGGTTTGAGAATTTTTCGACAATTCAAGACGACTACAACACTAACAACGCAGCACAGGAATTAATGCAAAATCACCCCAATCGTTCTAAAAAAATCCGGCGTTAAAACTAAACTTAGCAGCAATTAGGCTCTAAACTCGGAAAATAGTTGTACCTGTCGAAGGTGATGATTTTAGAGATATATTGTTAAAATTGGTAACAAAGATGAAAAGTTAGGGCATTGTAACTGTTATGGGTCGTATTGGGGTATTGCTACTTAATCTTGGTGGGCCAGATCAACTAGAAGATGTGGGCCCCTTTCTGTTTAACTTATTTGCTGACCCGGAGATTATTCGCCTCCCCTTTACGTGGTTACAAAAACCCTTAGCTTGGTTTATTTCCACTCGGCGCACAACTACATCTCAAGCCAATTACAGGCAAATTGGCGGCGGTTCTCCTTTGCGACGGATTACTGAAGAACAAGCGCAAGCTCTCAAGCACCGATTAAATGAATTGGGAAACGAGGCTTATACTTATGTAGGAATGCGTTATTGGCATCCTTTTACCGAAGAAGCGATCGCCCGGATTAAACGCGACCAAATTGATAAATTAGTTATCTTACCTTTATATCCTCAATTTTCTATTAGTACCAGTGGTTCTAGCTTTCGCTTATTAGAAAGAATTTGGCGAGAAGATCCAAAACTTGCCCAGATTGAATACACAGTTATTCCTTCTTGGTACAAGCAACCTAACTATCTTCAAGCGATGGCTGATTTGATTGCTGGAGAGTTAGAAAAGTTTTCTGACCCTGACAATGCGCATATATTCTTCAGCGCTCACGGTGTTCCTCGCAGCTACGTTGAGGAAGCTGGCGATCCTTATCAGCAAGAAATTGAAGAATGTACAAGCTTAATTATGCAGACTTTGAGGCGACCGAATCCTCATACTTTAGCTTACCAAAGCAGAGTTGGCCCTGTAGAATGGCTCCAGCCTTATACGGAAGATGCTCTTAATGAATTAGGCGCAAAAGGTGTAAAAGATTTGGTTGTAGTACCGATTAGCTTTGTCTCCGAACACATTGAGACGCTACAAGAAATTGATATTGAGTACCGCGAAGTAGCAGAAAAAGCCGGGATTCACAACTTCCGGCGCGTCCCGGCTTTAAATACGCACCCTTTATTTATTCAATCTTTGGCAGATTTGGTGATAGAAGCGGTTAATAGTCCCGATTTGAAGTTGTCTCAAGTCAAACAAATTAAGAAAAATCTAAAAATGTATCCTCAAGAGCGTTGGCAATTGGGGATGACAACATCGGCGGAAGTTTGGAACGGTCGGATTGCGATGCTGGGCTTTATTGCATTAGTTTTCGAGTTAATAACTGGTCGCGGACTGCTGCATTTTGTGGGAATTTTGTAGATAAATTAATTCGCGCGATCGCCCGATTTGTTTTTGCTGTACCATTTGGCTGAAGATTGATAACTCCGAATCGCCCACCACAATAAACTTAGGGCGATAATCCCGCCCAATTGAGGTAGTTTAACTGCTAAGAATGTTAACAAAATAGCTACTATGTCTTGAGCAAAGACAAACCCTACTTTTAGCCTCGGTTGTCGATAAAACCAAGCAGTCTGAACGCTTTGGAGTACAAAGGCAAACAAACCGCCCACTATCCCAGTTAGCCAAATTGGCAAGGCGATCGCATTAGAAGTTGCAGCAATTGCTCCAGCAATTGGGCTACTTACTAGCATAATAAATTGCAGCAAACGTTGACCAAGCAAGTGTTTTGAAATCAATAGTTCAAGCAAAGACAATGTGCAAAGAACAGCTAACCTAATTGATGGATTGATAGCAGCTATAAATGGGATCGCGGACCACAAAGCCTCGCCCCGCAACAGTTCGAGGCTAAGTAAAGGTAAGGCAATTCTGATTCCCACCGCCGCCGAAGCAGAAAGCGCCGTTAAAATTTCAACCATAGAGAAATAAAGTCAGCGCTCTCGACTCAGTTAATATTTAGACGAGATTTTAGATGTTTGGTTTCTTTCTAAATACTTAGTCTTTGATAAATTTCGTCTAAGTGCTTTAGATGATGCTTAGGATCGAAACAACTTTTAATTTCTGCCTCTGATAGAACATCCATTACACGAGAATCTTTGCTAATTAAGTCTTGAAAGTTCCCTTGGGGTTGATTCCAAGCTTGATGAGCGCAAGATTGTACCACTGTATAAGCATCCTCTCGACTCATACCTTTGTCCACCAAAGTTAGCAATACCCGTTGACTGAACACTACACCCCCGTAACAATTCATATTACGTTCCATGTTTTCAGGATAAACCAACAAATTTTTAATTAAATCTGTAGCCTCACGAATCATAAAATGCGTCAAAATGCAAGTGTCTGGGAAAATGACTCTTTCTACCGCACTATGAGAAATATCTCGCTCGTGCCATAAAGCGACGTTTTCTAAGGCTGCAACCGCATTACCGCGCAAAATTCGTGCCAGTCCCGTCAAGCGCTCCGAACGGATGGGGTTGCGCTTATGAGGCATAGCTGAGGAGCCTTTTTGACCTTTAGCAAAAAATTCTTCAACTTCTAAAACATCAGTTCGTTGCAGGTTACGAATTTCTACAGCAAATCGTTCTAGAGAAGATCCCAGTAATGCTAATTGTTGCACGTAGTCGGCATGGCGATCGCGCGAAATTACCTGAGTAGAAGCAGTATCTGGCTGTAAACCTAACTTTTGACAAGCGATCGCTTCAATTTTTGGTTCAACATTAGCATAAGTTCCTACCGCCCCAGAAATTTTACCGACGGCGATATTTTGACGCAGATTAACTAAACGCTCTTGACTTCGCAATACTTCCGCCAACCAGCCAGCTAGTTTAAAGCCAAAGGTAATTGGTTCTGCGTGAATTCCATGCGACCTCCCAATCATGATCGTATAACGATGTTGTTTAGCTTGCCCTCTAATTGCTGCAATTAATTCTTCCAGTTCTATTAGCAACAAGTCTAAACTAGCTACTAATTGCAACGCCAAAGCCGTATCTAAAATATCGGAACTCGTCAAACCCAAGTGTATGTAACGTCCCGCATCGCCTACATATTCGTTGACATTAGTTAAAAAGGCAATCATATCGTGGCGGACTTCAGTTTCAATTTCTAAGACGCGCTTGGGGTCAAAATTTGCCTTTTCCTTAATTTCCTCTACGGCTTGGCTAGGAATATAACCTAACTCCGCCTGAGCTTCACAAACAGCTATTTCTACTTGCAACCAAGTTTTAAGTTTGTAGGTTTCTGTCCAAAGTTCGCCCATTTGGGGCAATGTATAACGCTCAATCACTCGTCCGCCACAGAATACAACTGTTGTATTTTACAGCTTTACTCAACCTACTGCTGTTTCCGTGGCAGTTTCTTCTAGTTTGCTATGTGACACATCGTCCGTAGACTGATAGTCATTAAACTTTCACAATCAGCAGATGAATGGAGCAAAAAAAAAGATTCTTGCTGCCTTGGGTCAACTTGTTAAGCAGCGCCGAGTAGCATTGAAAATTTCTCAAGAAGAACTAGGGCTACGCGCTAACTTAGATCGAACATACATTTCTGGAGTAGAACGAGGCTTACGCAACCCTTCTTTAACGGCTCTTACCAGCCTTGCTAGTGGATTAGGTATTACTGTTGCAAATCTTCTGGACAATTTAGAGATAGAAGTGGAAAAGATAAAGTGAGTAAGGGAACTTTAGCAGAAACGATTAAATCGCAACTAAAAGCAGACTCAAGCCAATATAAAGTCTTTAATCTTCTATCCGATCAAAAATGGCATTGTCGGCAATGTGAGGGAAAACAAATAGCTTCAGGTCAGTATGCTGGTGGTGGCGGAATCCAAGGTTTACAACGCGGGGGAACAAAGCGCCGATCATCGGTTTCCAATGGAGCGATGGAGAGAAAGTGAACCACCACACCTTAGTTCTATGAGTGAGAATGAAATAAAAAAAAAGTTTCAGTTATTGAAAAAAGATGCGTCTGGCAATCATAATCTTTTAAAATCAAGAAGTTGCGAACGCTGCATTAAAACAGACAATAGAGGTACGCCCTTTAACATCAAGTTTTGGTACGAAGGCGGCGAAAAATGGTCTTCGAGCCACAAAAAAGGTGCGGAAGCTGAAGCGGGTTGTGTAGGATGTGGTTGGTATGATTTTGCCGCTTGGCGCAACGCTCTTAATCAAAAACTATCTTCTCCTCACAATGATTGACAACAACTTGAGTTGAAGATGCGATCGCATTCAAATTAGGTATGAGCGCATAACCTATACACTCGGCTAGCCGGGGAGGTACAGCATTACCAATTTGCCACATTGCCTTTTTCATTGAACCCGCAAAAATAAAACTATCGGGAAATGTTTGAAATCGAGCCATTTCACGGGCAGAAATTACGCGGTTAAGGTACGGATGGATGTGAGTACCGCCGTGATTTTCCTTAATAGTCATGCTAGGTTTGCCTGGATACTGGCGTTTAAAAGCATCAACATAGGTTTCGTACAATGAACCGCCTGGAGGAACTTTTGCCAGTCGTTCCATGTATTCTTGTGAATGTCGAGTCCACTGATGGTTTATTTCAGGAATAGGAGTATAGGCTGGAAGATCAAAAATAGCTGACTCAATAGGTTTGTAGTTTTCCATCGCTAATTGAGCTTTCGGGTATGGGTTGCTTTTTCCAAATCTGTTAGCAATAAAAATTGCTCTGGGGCGAATTTGTGGTAATCCATAATCCGCAGATTCAAGAATGGCAATAGAAATATGGGGATAACCAATGGCTGCAAAAGCGTCACAAATGGCTTTTTTGACAGCGCCATTTTTAATAGTCAAAATCCCCGGTACATTTTCCATGACAACATACCAAGGTCGAATTTCTGCAACAATGCGGATAAATTCTTGAAATAAACGATTGCGATTGTCCTCTGGATTGCGTTTTCCGGCAACAGAGAAACCTTGACACGGCGGGCCTCCTACCACAAGATGGACTTCAGTAGAAAGAAGATCGCCCTGCCAATTTTTGGGATTGAAGGTTTCTATGTCACCACAAAAATGATGGCATTCTTGAAAGTTTCTTGTATAAGTTTCTGAAGCAACTGGGTTAACTTCTACACTCGCTACTGGTTTAAATCCTGCTGTTAGTAAGCCTTGGGTCATGCCTCCTGCACCACAGAAAAGATCGACAAATGTATAGTTAATCATTGGATTAACAGGCGATGCAACGTCTACAAATATTTTGGATGTGTCGTAGTTATTTGCATCTAATTCGCGTTTAATGCGTTCGTAACGACCCAACTTTGCTTTCTTTTGCTTCTTAATGATGTCTTCTTTGATTTTAGAAAACAAAGATAGCTGTATGTTTTGCATTGATGTTGTAATAGATATGCTTTATTGTGACACATCGTCTACATGACCTCAAGAAAGTATTGAAAGGCTAGTTTGTCAGGTCTTGATCTAGATGTCGGAATTGTTAACAATTAGCGATCGCTAATTGTTAACAGTAACTTGAAAGGGTTAAAAAACTGTTTTTGAAAACTCACACTTATTGCATTCGGTCGATAGTTCGGTACTGCACAGCCTCCGCAACGTGGCTTGTAAGTAAATTTTCTTCCCCGGCTAAGTCGGCAATAGTTCTTGCTACTTTAAGGATGCGATCGCTTGCTCTAGCTGATAGACCGAGTTTACGAATCGCTACTTCTAATAAATTGCGGCTAGAATCATCAAGCTGACACCACTGCTGTAAATGGCGGCTTTGCATCGCGGCATTGCAAAGTAGGTTTTTTTCTGCCTTAAAACGATTGTAAGCCATGTCGCGGGCTTGCTTGACGCGGATACGGACAGGTTCGGAGGCTTCTCCCCTAGGTTGAGCGGTAATTTCTTCAGGCTTTAATCGATTAACCGCAACTTGCAAATCGATTCTGTCCATCAACGGCCCAGAAAGTTTTGCCCAATATTGTTCTCTTTGCCTAGGTGAACAACTGCAAGCTTGAATAGTGTCGCCAAAATAGCCGCAGGGACAAGGGTTTGTGCTGGCAATTAAAGTAAACTGTGCTGGAAACATCACCGATTGGCGAGTACGTGACACTGTTACATAGCCGTCTTCTAAAGGCTGGCGGAGAAATTCTAATACATCGCGCTTAAATTCTGTAAGCTCATCCAAAAAAAGTATACCCCGGTGGGCTAAAGATATCTCTCCAGGACGCGGAAAACTACCGCCGCCAACTAGCGCTGGGCCAGAGGCGGAATGGTGCGGACTGCGAAAGGGGCGATCGCGTACCAACAATCCACGATTTTTTAATAACCCAGCGACAGAATGAACTTGAGTAACTTCTAAAGACTCCTCAAAACTCAAAGGTGGCAAAATGCCCGGTAAACGCCTAGCAAGCATAGTTTTTCCACTCCCCGGCGGCCCCACAAAAATTAAATTATGCCCTCCCGCCGCCGCTATCTCTAAGGCTCTACGAGCATGAACTTGTCCTTTGACATCTTTTAAATCTGCACTATTTACTAGCGACGTTACTAAGATTGTTTCATCTAGCTTTACTGGCTCATAACGCTCTGGTTGATTTAAAAAAGTTGCTACTTCTGCTAAATATTTGAAACCATATACATTTAATCCGGCAACTACCGCCGCTTCTTGGGCATTGTCAAAAGGTACAACTAAGCTAGTAATCCCTAGTTTTTTTGCCGCCGCCGCAATAGGTAAAACTCCCGCCACCGATCGCAATGTCCCATCAAGGGAAACTTCGCCTAAAAATAAATGATCTCCCAATAACTGAGCGCTCACCTGCTCGGAAGCTGCCATAATGCCTACACTAATTGGTAAGTCAAAGCTCGGCCCCTCTTTGCGTAAGTCCGCCGGAGTTAAGTTAATAATGATTTTTCGCAGAGGAAAAGCATAACCAGCATTTTTCAGCGCGGCTTTTACCCTTTCGCGGGATTCTTGGACGGCGGTATCGGGCAAACCTACAAGCACTATTGCTGGTAAACCGCCTGATACATCAACTGTACAGTGACTAATTGTTTGTCGTTGGGACAAATTGTTGTCATCTGATAAAGCCTTATACAGCAGACATTGTAGCTATTTAATATCATATGGTCAATTCATTAGTAGTGACATAATAAATGTCATTTTCTATGATCTTGACAAGTTAACTGTCGCTTTAAGAATTGGGGAAAAGTTTTGTATATTTTCATAATGACAAATTGACTGTCGCTTTTCAAACAGTTAAGATAACATTATGTGTTTATAAAGTTTGCTTTTATGAGCAGAGAGGAAAGTTTTGATTTGACTGTTCATACCCTAGAAATCCCTGGGAAAGACATACCAATAGCAGATAACACACCCTCTGAAACTAATGTAATTGTGACAAATCTCTCGGAGGAAGCTCAACTTAAGCTAGAAGTCTTAAAAAGTTTGATCGAACTGTGCGATCGCACTACCTATGGGCAGAAGTTGCAGGAGGCGGCTGGAAAACTAGGTGTATCGGTGCGAACTGTGCAAAGGCTAGTCAAAAAGTGGGAGCAGGATGGCGTAGCTGGACTCACTCAAACTGGCAGGGCTGATAAAGGAAAACATCGAATTGGTGAGTTTTGGGAAACCTTCATCCTCAAAACCTATCGGGAGGGTAATTAGGGTAGTAAACGCATGACCCCCAAACAAGTTGCTCTTAGAGTCCAGGCTAAAGCCCATGCGCTAGAGGACGTTAAGCCGCCTAATTACAAAACTGTATTACGAGTATTAGCACCCATCTTAGAAAAACAAGAAAAAACTAAGAGTATCCGCAGCCCTGGTTGGAGAGGGACAACACTTTCAGTTAAAACTCGTGAAGGAAAAGATTTATCCGTTGATTACAGCAACCATGTTTGGCAATGCGACCACACCCGTGTAGATGTATTACTGGTAGATCAACATGGTGAACTCCTAAGCCGTCCTTGGTTAACAACAGTAATCGATACTTATTCACGCTGCATTATGGGTATTAATTTAGGCTTTGATGCACCTAGCTCTGAGATTGTGGCATTAGGATTGCGTCATGCTATTTTGCCCAAATTGTACGGTGCAGAATACAAGTTACATTGCGAGTGGGGAACCGATGGTAAGCCAGAACATTTTTACACTGATGGCGGTAAAGATTTTCGCTCTAACCACTTGAGTCAGATTGCAACGCAATTAGGTTTTGTTTGTCATTTACGCGATCGCCCTTCTGAAGGTGGAGTAGTCGAACGTCCCTTCAAAACATTAAATGACCAGCTATTTTCAACACTTCCTGGCTATACAGGTTCTAATGTACAAGAACGCCCAAAGGATGCAGAGAAGGATGCAAGACTAACTCTGAGAGAACTGGAACAGCTACTTGTGGGTTACATAGTGAATCGTTACAACCAAAGTATTGATGCTCGTATGGGCGATCAAACTAGATTTGGGCGTTGGGAAGCAGGATTGCCTACAGTGCCAGTATCAATATCAGAACGAGAGTTGGATATCTGTTTAATGAGGCAGTCACGGCGTACTGTGCAAAGAGGTGGTTACTTGCAGTTTCAGAACTTGATGTATCGAGGGGAATATCTGGAAGGTTATGCAGGGGAAACTGTGAACTTAAGGTTTAACCCTAGAGATATTACAACGATTCTGATTTATCGTCAAGAGAAAAATCAGGAAGTATTTCTCACTCGCGCTCATACTCAAGGTTTGGAGACAGAGAAACTGTCATTAGATGAGGCTGAGGTAGCAAGCCGCAGACTTCGCGCCGCAGGTAAAACTATCAGTAATCAATCATTATTGCAAGAAGTTCTTGAACGTGATGCTTTTGTGACCAGTAAGAAAAGCCGTAAGGATCGGCAAAAGTTGGAGCAAGCTGTTTTACGACCTACTCCGATCAATGAAAGTAAAACAGAGTTTTTGTCTTTTCAAATAGTTGAACCGGATGATTTGGAGTCAACGGCTGAAATTAAATTCACTTGCGAAGAACTTGAGGTGTGGGACTATGACCAACTTCGTGAAGAATATGGGTTTTAGACAATGATAGAAGCTCAAGACTTCGCCAATCAATTGGGTGGAGTGAAACCAGATGATGAGTGGTTACAAATTGAAATTACTCGTCTCAAGGGAAAGAGTATTGTTCCATTACATCAAGTAAAAACTCTCCACGATTGGCTAGATGGAAAGCGCAAATCCAGACAATCCTGTCGAGTAGTTGGGGAATCAAGAACTGGCAAGACTGTTGCCTGTGATGCCTATAGGTATAGACAAAAACCACAGCAAGAAGTTGGTAGACCCCCGATCGTACCTGTTGTTTATATTCAGCCTCCACAAAAATGTGGCTCTAAGGATTTATTTAAGGAGATGATTGAGTACCTTAAGTTTCGTGCAACCAACGGGACTGTTTCAGATTTTCGTGGTAGAGCGATGGAGGTACTCAAGGGGTGTGGGGTAGAAATGTTGATTATTGATGAAGCAGATCGTCTTAAGCCTGAAACGTTTGCTGAGGTGCGAGATATTTATGACAAGTTAGGCATTGCTGTAGTATTAGTAGGAACAGACCGCTTGGAGGCAGTGATCAAGCGGGATGAACAAGTTTATAACCGTTTTCGGGCTTGCCATCGCTTTGGTAAGTTATCGGGGAAAGAATTCCAAGATACAGTGCAAGCTTGGGAAGAGAGGGTTTTAAAGCTGCCTTTATCTTCTAATTTAACTAGCAAGGATATGTTACGAATTCTCACATCGGCAACTGGAGGTTACATTGGTCGGCTAGATGAAATTCTCAGGGACGCAGCGATTCGGTCGTTATCCAAGGGGTTTAAAAAGATTGATAAGGCTGTTTTACAGGCAGTTGCTCAGGAGTATAAGTAATGACAGCACCAGATATTAAACCTTGGCTTTTCATTGTAGAACCATATCTAGGGGAAAGCCTAAGCCATTTTTTAGGTCGATTTAGACGTGCTAACCATTTGTCCCCTGCTGGGCTGGGTAATTTAGCAGAAATTGGTGCTGTAGTGGCACGTTGGGAAAGATTTCATTTTAACCCTCGCCCTAGTCAGCAAGAATTGAGTGCGATCGCATCTGTTGTAGAAGTGGATGCCAAGACGTTAGCCGAGATGCTGCCACCTGCTGGGGTGGGTATGCAGCATGAACCCGTTAGGTTATGTGGTGGTTGTTATGCAGAAATACCTTGTCACCGGATTGCGTGGCAGTTTAAGGAGACGGGGAAATGCGATCGCCACAATTTGCGTTTACTGTCTAAGTGTCCCAAGTGCGAGGCTAGATTCAAAATTCCAGCTTTATGGGAGGATGGATGCTGCAATCGCTGTCGGTTGCCGTTTGGTAATATGGTAAGTTGTCAAAAGTTAGCGCTCTAAGCTAATTAAAGAAAGCCAGTTCAACTGTCATTCAGAGAAAAGGCATAGTTACCATCTGGAAATCTGATAACTGGAACCCAGAAAGGTACTCCATCCCAACCACCTTGAGCATCAACGTTACCTCTTAATCTAGTCATCAACAAAGTAGGATAATTGGGGTCAACACCATAAGGTATGTTCCCTGCATCACCAGGCATAACGCTACCAAGTTGGGTATAGTTCCTACTAGCGCTTTTCTTTAAATTTGAGTCTCTGTTAATAATTAATAATATACCTGTGTTTTGATATCTGGGATTATCTCGCAGAGTAAAAACAGCTTGCCTGATCAAATCATCATTCCAAGCACCACTTGATTCAGGCGTTGCATAGTGAAACTTAAGAATCTCTAACATCTCATCAATTGTTGCGTTATATGGCTGTTTCAGACTAGGATACTTAGCTATAGACAGAAGATTATCAAGTTCCTGAGTTTGGTTACTCAAAGTATTAGGTTCAGATATTGGTAGGGATGGAAAATACTGCTTTCCTCCTTGATAAGTTACCAAATTAACCGTATTTTCATTTAATACATTACGGCGAGTCGGTTTTATTCCTTTCGCTACCAAAGGAATCACCTGAATAGGTAAATTAGTTGCCTGACACTGCTCTCTAACTAAATTATCACTGACATGAATATCTACAAATCTTTGAGCTAAATGAACTGGTAAATAAATACGAGTTGCTGGTAGTTCATTTTGACGGTATCCATACATTCTTGCGTGCTGTAAAACTGTATCCATCTGAGGTTGTTGAGCATCTCTACCATAGTAAGTAACTAGAAGATCCTTGACAGTCACACCCCGCCCTATCTTTGTACCACCTATGTAAAGGGTATGTTTTCTTGCTGGAGTAGGTTTAATTCCTTCACCACTATCAGAGTTAATTTCTATAATTTCTGTAGAGGTTATTCGTCTTGCTGTTTCTACTAAAACATCATGAAATGGTGGAACATTTACAAAAGTTTGTTGTAAATCATCGTAAGCATTTTGTAATTGTGTTCTGAGCGCAGAAGATACACCTATTATTGGGTCATTAGGATTTTGTCTAAGCTGGTTCATCAATTCCTGCTTAAATTTATCAACTAATTCTGCTGCTAAATGATGCTGTTCCTGTCTAAAGCTAGTATGCAGCAGATATGTATAGTTTTTTCGATTTTCCTGTATCCTTAAAATTGCTGCCCCTAGAAAAAATACCAACATTGACTGTATCACAGTATCAGGAATACGATTGCTAGTCTGCAACCTACCAAGCTCAATGTCAGGTACTAAGCGAATATGATTTGAATTACTAAAGTTACTGTCACCAAAAAAATAGTTACCACCAACGTAACCTGTACCAGGTATAGTAACAACTACAAAATTTGGTCTAAAAGCACTTTGACTATCTTGTAATAATAATGATTGAGGAGTAGCGGTAGTTTGCAAGTATGTATGAGAATTAAGATAAGTTCTTAAATCAACAATTGCTCGATTTACTGCGCTTGTAGGTTTGTTTAGATCATTAATATTAGTATCTAAACTAGCTTGATCTGCCTCATCGTCAATAATGATAACTGATTGAGCTTGCCAGTTTGATATCCGAACAATATTTAAAGCACCTCGCAAATGGGTTGGATGTTTAGGACAAACTAAAGCTAGTAGTAAACCAGGAGTAGCTCTTGAATTTTGTTTAATTTCTGTCTTACCAAAAACTTGAAAACTATCTAATGCTCCTTTGATTCTTTCAAGCGTCTGCTCATAGATATCATTTAGATTTGATGTCATAACTACGAAATTATTAAAGCCGTTATCTGCGGCTAATGCCATCGTTGTCAGAATAACGGATGTTTTCCCGCTTTGGATATGTCCATAAATTAATCCTTTCACAGAACCAATTTTTGCAGGCTCTAAACATCTTTCTAATACTTCAATTGCCGTCTTAAGTATTAACTCAAAATCAGCATATGAAATATTTTCTTCATCATGTAGATACTCTTTGAGATTACTAATATTATCTCCTTCTAAAGTATTTATCTGTGCCATATTATACCTCATTAAGTTATTAGAAATTTAGTAAATAAAAGCTATAGCTTTAGTATGTATCGCGCTATCGCTAGTGTTAAAAGAAAACTAACAGTATTAGCTAACTGCTGTTGCTTGTGCGCTAAACCCAGACCTTTAGAATTATCAGTAGTGCCACAAAAAGTAAACCAATCAGGAAGAGACTGTAGACGACTGGCTTCCCGTAATGATAATCCTCTATTTTGCTCTGGATGAATTATCATGCTTTTACGATAATTACCAATTGTGATTGAAGGTTCATCCCATCTTAACCGTCTGTAGATATTGCTATGGGTATTTTCTATGTCAGAATAATTAGTCATCATGTGTCGAATATTCTTCCAGTTTCCACCCGCCGGAATGTGTCTATACCTATCAATTACATAATCCGCCTGTTTTGAAACAATGTGACCTTCAATAGTATCTAGGCTTGCCATTTGGCGCATTTGTTGCAAAAACGGATTCGAGTTTAATTGTTCCTGTGTAGGTTCGTCGTACTCTTGAACAACTCGGCTTTCACCATTCTCAACCACAGGTAGACTGGCAATTGCTTCTTTGACTGTCACATAGTTGTATCTACCTATTGCTCCATGTGTAGGTAAGGGAAATGCGCCCCATTCACCAAAACTATCAACTTTATAACCTAAACTTTGGTGCAATGCCAATAAAAAAAATCTATTCCGGTGTTGTGGAACTCCATACCAAGCAGCATCTAAAACTGCGGGGAAAAGAATATACCCAGCATCCGCAAATTTTCTGGCAATATAATCAACTACCGTTAATTTGTGCTTATTTTTGCCTTTGTTAGAACGAGGTGTCCATAAAATACCCTGTACATTTTCCAAAAGAATTGCTTTCGGTGCTAGTTCTAAGGAACATTCGATAAAGTATTCAACGAGTTGATTATAAGTATTCTTAGCATTCCAATTACTTCGATTGGATTGTGAAAAACCTTGGCAAGGTGTTCCACCAATAACAAGATCGACACCATCTGCTCTTTTAACGCTTTCATATACCAGTTGGCAATCGTGTTTTTTGGTTAAATCGATAGGGATAAAGTTGTTAGGAATACTGTCTTGGATGCTTTTAGTTGAGTGATTATAAAAATGTTTATAATTAGTTTCGAGACTTCTTAAATATATCGGATTAATTTCGGCAGATTTTATAATTCTGAAGCATTTTTTTTTGTCCCCAGCCATCAGAAATCCAACCCCCATTCCGCCTGCTCCAGCAAAAAGCTCAACTACACGTACATCATTTCTGGAGGCTGTGAGCGCACCATGTAGAGCAATATCTTGCTTTACTGGAGACAAAGAGCTATTAAGTTCCTGATCTTGTTCTTTAGATAATTTAATATTAGCTCTATAACGAACCCTCGACCCTGGATTGCAAGCTGGCTTGATCATAAAATATTTTTTTTAAGCAAGGAATTGAATTATAAGACAGTTTGCATCTGGGCTAAATACCCACGTACAAGTTGAAATTAGTATCAGGATTACAGTATTAACACTTATTTAACATAACTTTGGAGATTATCCCTTAATTGTTGATGCACGTGATCGCACCAAAGAGGAATCACAGTTTGCCCCTGACAAAGTGCTTCTAGCGCTACTTGCTTGTCAAACTCTGCTATTCGCAAAAGTTGTCCCTGCGATCGCCTGGCTAAAAACATCAGTCGCTTCATCTGTTTTTGGGTAACAGACGGCTCGAATAACCAAGGTTCTTCCTCACGTAATGTCTCTAAAGCTGCATGGCAAACCTCAAAATTTAAACCGATTGACAGCAATTGTTCCATCACTGCCAGTGCCAATAAGTCAGCCTTGGAATAGTAAACATTACGACCCTTACCAGTCGTGTTGACCGTAGGTACAATAATTCCCTTCTCACGCCAATACTGTAACTGTCGCCGAGAGCAATTAGTAATTTTTGCTGCTTCTGTGCTGGTATAGAACTTTTCTTCCATAAAACCATCCTATAGAAGCATTTCCTGAAACACACTAAATTTTTAAACAACATTATGTGTTTTTGTGATATTGTATTTTCATGAGTCAAAGTACCGTTCAATGCCGCTTAATTGCCAGTACATCCACTCGTCAACAACTTTGGAAGTTGATGGCACAATTAAATACACCCCTAATTAACGAAATACTTCAACAGCTTAATAAACATCCAGACTTTGAGAAATGGCGGAAAAATGGCAAACTGCCATCAACTGTTGTTAGCCAACTTTGCCATCCCCTGAAAACGGATCTTCGCTTTGTAGGTCAGCCCAGTCGTTTGTATACATCAGCAATTCATGTTGTCGATTACATCTACAAATCTTGGTTAGCAATCCATAAACGTTTACAGCAGCAGCTAGATGGCAAAATACGCTGGCTAGAAATGCTCAACAGTGATGCTGAATTAGTAGAAACTAGCTTTTGTAGCTTAGAGGAGATTCGTACCAAAGCTGCTGATATTTTGGCAATGACTACGCCAGAATCTGACGCTAATGCTCCTTTAATTGAAAGAAGAAAGACTAAGAAATCAAAAAAATCATCTACTTCAAATTCTGACCGGGGATTATCTCATAAATTATTTGATGCTTACCAAAATACCGAAGACAGACTCCGTCGTAGCGCCATCAGCTATCTGCTGAAAAATGGCTGTAAACTGAAGGACAAAGAAGATCCGGAACAATTTGCTAAACGCCGTCGTAAGCTAGAAATCCAAATTCAAAGGCTGACAGAAAAGCTAACAAGTCGAATTCCTAAAGGTCGAGATTTGGCTAATGCCAAATGGTTGGAAACACTCTTTACTGCTACAACTACTGTTCCAGAAGACAATGCTGAAGCCAAACGCTGGCAAGATATTTTATTAACCAGATCGAGTCTCCTCCCCTTTCCCCTGGTCTTTGAAACAAACGAAGACCTTGTTTGGTCAACAAATGAAAAAGGTCGGCTATGTGTCCACTTCAATGGCTTGAGCGATTTAACTTTTGAAGTGTACTGCGATAGTCGTCAACTGCATTGGTTTAAACGCTTCTTAGAAGACCAACAGACTAAACGTAAAAGCAAAAATCAGCATTCTAGTGGCTTGTTTACCCTTAGAAATGGTCGTTTAGCTTGGCTTGAAGGCAAAGGTAAAGGCGAACCTTGGGAACTTCACCACTTAACTCTCTACTGCTGTGTTGATACTCGCCTGTGGACTACTGAAGGCACAGAACAAGTGCGCCAGGAAAAAACAAATGAGATTACTAAATTTATTACAAAGATGAAGGAGAAGACAGACCTGAGTGTCACTCAGCAAGCTTTTGTTCAGCGTAAACAATCAACACTTACTCGAATAAATAATTCCTTTGAGCGTCCCAATAAACCTGTTTACCAAGGTCAATCAAACATTTTGGTTGGAGTAAGCTTAGGACTAGAGAAACCTGCCACAGTAGCGGTAGTAGATGCGCTCACCAACAAAGTCTTGGCTTGCCGGAGTACCAGACAACTACTTAATGAAAATTACGAGCTTCTAAATCGCCAAAGACGACAACAGCAATCTTTATCCCACGAACGCCACAAAGCCCAAAAAAGCTTCTCTCCCAACCAACTTGGAGCTTCTGAGTTAGGGCAGTATGTAGACAGATTATTGGCTAAAGAAATTGTAGCGATCGCACAAAGCTATTTTGCAGGCAGTATAGTATTGCCTAAGCTGGGTGATATGCGAGAGATTATTCAATGTGAAATTCAAGCCATAGCCGAGGCAAAATGTCCTGGTTCCAAAGAAATTCAAAAAAATTATGCCAAGCAATATCGAGTAAACGTCCATCAATGGAGCTATGGCAGATTACTTCAAAACATTCAAAGTAAAGCTACTCAGATGGGAATTGTGATTGAAGAAGGTAAACAACCTGTTCGTGGTAGTCCCCAAGACAAAGCACAAGAATTAGCACTCTCTGCTTACAAGCTGCGCCTAGCTAGGCAAAGTTGACAGATATCCGAACCTTGATAATAGAATATTTAATAGCGCCGCAGTTCATGCTGTTTACAGCCTCTGAACTGTGTTAAATGAGGGTTAGTTTGGCTGTAGCAATATAGTCTTGCTTTCTGACCCTAGTAGCTACTCACCCTGATGCTGCTGTCTTTATGACAGGATAGGTGCGCTCCCAGCAATAAGGGCGCGGATGTACTGCTGTAGTGGCTACTGAATCACCCCCGATCAAGGGGGAACCCTCCCCAATTCTTCCTTTGAAGAACTAAATTTGAGGCAAAATTTCTCAGATACCCGCGCAAGTTCCAAATAGCTTGTCCAGTCTGGCTTTTATCGTTTTTTTATCAAAAAGTGATTCTTAAGGCTGAGGCTCAGATAGTAAATTGAGGGACATTCGCGCTTGTGACATCTAGAAACATTGCCCCACAGTATTTTAAGCTTGGTGGTGTCACAACAACCCTCCAGGTACTCAGGCGGGTTGAAAGCGACAGTAAATATTAGTATTTTTATATAAAAAAGTCACAACAACCCTCCAGGTACTAGGCGGGTTGAAAGTTAAATCTACTTATTCTAAGTTATTAAGGGATACGTCACAACAACCCTCCAGGTACTAGGCGGGTTGAAAGGAAAAGCTGGTATGCCCCAGAGGTGACACTAGAGTCACAACAACCCTCCAGGTACTAGGCGGGTTGAAAGTTGTTTCTACTGGAAATAAAGGAATCACCCCGCAAGTCACAACAACCCTCCAGGTACTAGGCGGGTTGAAAGTAATAATTTCGCAAGCAAACAGTGGAGCCTGGATGTCAAACAAGCCTCCAGGTACTAGGTGGGTTGAAAGAGCAAGAGTATGGATTGAAGCCAAACTCAAAATATCCCTCGATAATAGCTTTAAAGGCTGCAAACTTTCGTTAGTGTGCAGAACGAACAGCAGGTCAAGGAACAGGTAAGTCTTAAACTAAAAGGGATGGCAATGGAAAAGAATATGCCGAAAAGAAAGCAACATGAGTTCAAAATGTTTCTCTGCAATTTGTAATAGTTGACAGTCAAATTCTACATTTGGTGTTTGCTTATTTATCCAGATAATATACGTGGAATGTAGCTACCAATAACTGAGGACTATTACGACTAAGAATTTTTTGCAACACAACCTTGAGCAAAGTTCGTTTAAAGTTAAAGAGTGATACGTTGACATCATCGCTACAGTCTCTGTAAGTTAATGACATTAATCCGTCACTGACACTTAAAAGACATTAATTTGTCTCGACGACAATTAAATAGTAATAATGACACTAATGTGTCACCGACGACAAATAATTAGTCACTGTATATCAACCTCTACACCTACTTTGACGGCATCAATCCCAACAATTGCCGCACTCCATACTCTTGCTAACATTTATTTCATTACCATAACCATTTAGAATCTGTAGCAGAAATACCTGTGAATCTGCATGAGTGAAACTACAGAGACAATTTTTAGTAAAATTATTCGTCGGGAAATACCCGCAGATATTGTTTACGAAGATGAATTGGCGATCGCCTTTAAAGATGTCCATCCTCAAGCCCCCGTCCATATCTTAGTTATCCCCAAGCAGCCAATTAAATCTTTAGCTGATGTTACATCTGGCGATCAAGACTTAATGAGTCATTTATTAGTGACGGCTCAACAAGTTGCTCTCAATGCTGGGCTTACTAATGGCTACCGCTTGGTCATTAATACTGGCAATGATGGCGGTCAAACCGTTTCCCACATTCACTTACACATTTTGGGCGGCAGACAAATGACTTGGCCCCCCGGTTGAACTATAAGCAAAACTGATTACTCTCATAACCTTAGCCAAATTAAAATACCTTTACAAAACTAAATAGAGGAGGTAGATTGAATACAAGGAAGCAAAAAACTTCTGATTATCCAAAAATCAAGCAATCATAAAGAAATGACAACAACATTACAAAGACGCGAAAGCGCCAGCGTATGGGAAAGATTCTGTAGCTGGGTAACATCCACCGAAAACCGTCTATACGTAGGCTGGTTCGGAGTATTGATGATCCCCACACTACTAGCAGCAACAACCTGCTTCATCATCGCCTTCATCGCCGCACCACCAGTAGACATCGACGGCATCCGCGAGCCAGTAGCAGGTTCATTAATCTACGGAAACAACATCATCACCGGTGCAGTAGTACCATCCTCGAACGCCATCGGCTTGCACTTCTACCCAATATGGGAAGCAGCATCATTGGACGAATGGTTGTACAACGGCGGCCCTTACCAATTAGTAGTATTCCACTTCTTAATCGGAATATTCTGCTACATGGGACGTGAGTGGGAACTATCATACAGACTCGGAATGCGCCCCTGGATTGCAGTAGCTTATTCCGCACCAGTAGCCGCAGCAACAGCAGTATTTTTAATCTACCCAATCGGACAAGGATCATTTTCCGACGGGATGCCTTTAGGAATCAGTGGAACATTCAACTTCATGTTAGTATTCCAAGCGGAACACAACATCTTGATGCACCCCTTCCACCAGTTAGGAGTAGCCGGAGTATTCGGCGGTTCATTATTCAGCGCCATGCACGGCAGCTTGGTAACATCAAGCCTAGTTCGTGAAACAACAGAAACCGAAAGCCAAAACTACGGATACAAATTCGGACAAGAAGAAGAAACCTACAACATCGTTGCAGCCCACGGCTACTTCGGACGGTTGATCTTCCAATACGCATCATTCAACAACAGCCGCAGCTTGCACTTCTTCCTAGCAGCATGGCCAGTAATTGGCATCTGGTTTACATCCTTGGGCATCAGCACCATGGCATTCAACCTCAACGGATTCAACTTCAACCAGTCAGTAATTGACTCTCAAGGACAAGTAATCGGCACTTGGGCAGACGTACTCAACCGCGCTAACTTAGGAATGGAAGTAATGCACGAGCGCAATGCTCACAACTTCCCTCTAGACTTGGCTGCGGGTGAAGCGACACCAGTTGCTCTAACTGCTCCAGCGATCAACGGTTAATTTTTAACCCGACATAGCTAATATATTTAAAGCGCTCTCCATCATGGAGGGCGCTTTTTATTTGTTTTTAATATGCGATCGCACTTCCTTCACTTCAGAGTGTCATTATAGATATAGAACGTTTTGGAGATAAGACAACGGTTTACGCACGCCCTTTAGCTCGATTAATAGAGCAACTACAACGCTTACCAGGAGTGGGGCCTAAAACCGCTCAACGCCTAGCGCTACATATACTTAAACGCCCCGAAGCTGAGGTACAAGCTTTAGCTCAAGCCTTAGTTGAAGCTAAACAACAAATTGGCTTATGTTCAGTTTGCTTTAATTTATCTGCCCAGCCGACTTGCGAAATCTGCCGTAACTCTAACCGCGATAATAATACAATTTGTGTGGTTGCCGATGCTCGTGACGTAATTGCTCTGGAAAAAACTAGAGAGTATAACGGCAAATATCATGTATTAGGGGGAGTGCTTTCGCCTATGGAAGGTATTGGTACAGAGCAACTAAACATTCAACCCCTGGTGCGGAGAGTTAGTCAAGAGCAGCCTAAAGAAATTATCTTAGCTATTAGTCCTAGCGTAGAAGGCGAAACAACAACTTTGTATGTAGGACAATTGCTTAAGCCTTTTACAAAAGTTACGAGAATTGCTTTTGGGCTACCTGTGGGTGGCGAATTAGAGTATGCAGACGAAATCACTTTAGCTAGAGCTTTAGAAGGTCGCAGAGAGTTAGATTAATCATACTTGCTACCAATAAAACCAGTAGCAAAATTTTGACTCCGCGTTGGCGATAAAGTCCTAGCTTTGAGAATCGCCGCCATCAAAAAAGCGTAAGACAATATCCCCACCAGCGCTAAGAATAAGCCGCTAAGTAGACCTGTAGCATTCCATAACGCATGAAGAGCCGCCGCCGTGAAGTATCCCACCGCTAAAATTTGCCAGCGTTTGCGCGGCTTTAATACGCTTAAACCAATGAAATAACCCAAATAGCCACTATAAGCCATGTGTCCGGCTACAGAGCCAATAATTCGGGGAATTAATAACTGCAATCCTACCAATTGACCAATCCCCTCTCCCGATTGCCAGCCTACATTGCGGCTAATTTCTGGGACGTATTGACCGAGAGTTTCGATTAGTGTAAAGCCCACCGCCGAAGCTGTACCTAACAAAATGCCGTCTAAAGGCTCCCAAACACCGATGCGCTCTCGCCAAGGAGTGCGAAGCTTCTGACCGATCAAATAAGCAGCTATTATCGGCAAAGCTTTCAGTAATTCTTCCATCAACCCAGCGCCGAAGAACATTCTTAGCAACAATTGAGGAAAACCAATTGCTTCCTCAAGTAGGGGTAAGCGTCCGGGGAGAATATTACGGAAAATTAAAATAAATAGGGGTAATATCGGACTTAGTAAGATTAATCCGGTAGCTATTGCCATGCTAAACAATACCCACCAAGGTTTATGTTTGCCACAAAGTTGATAAACAAAATAGTAGGCAATTCCAGCTAAATAGATAGCTACAAGCATTTGATTAAAAAATGCTGTCTCTGGTTGTCCTACAGTGGCAAACATTAATATTACAAATACGACAGTAAATATACCTGGGATTAAATAACCTTTTTTAGTTAAATCTCGTCCGGTGGAAAAGATCGGAAATAACTGAGTAAAACTGACTCCGGGATCGGTTTGCGAGTTTGGAGTTAGGCTACCTGGCGGTGGCGGGGCTTGGAAAAATTGAAAGCTAAACTCTGGCCCGTTGTTACCAAGAATAAAGCGATCGCCTACAAGTAACTTTCGGCATCCTAATAGCGATTCTCCATTGATATACGTGCCATTGACGCTATTGAGGTCGCAAAGGAGCCAACTATTCGTTGTTAAGGGACGGATGGCGACATGGCGGCGGGACACTACACCATAGGAGCTATCAAGCACAATTTGGCAGCTAGGATCGCGTCCGATCGCAATCTCTTGGTCTGGGGAAAGTAAGTAGCGGCGAGAAACGGGTGGCGCAGCATTGGCGATCCCTGCGGTGGTCGGCAATTGCTGTAAATAATACCCCTCACCAAATTGCTCTTTCATCTTTGCCATGCTGCAAGTAGCAACAGCATACAACTAAAGCGCGAATTTATTAAACGTAATCAAGGCAACTGCTACTGCTTATTGGCATCGCGGACAGCAGCAAAGAAACAGAACACTGTTAAAGGAACACTCAGGGCTAAAATAATACTTGTATTCAAGCTGCCTAAATCAGGAGTACCAGAAGCTAGTTCAAAAATTGAACCTACTGAAGCGATCGCACTTATACAACAACCACCTAAAAATAAACCGCTTTTGGGGGTCATTGCATTCATGACGATTTACCTTGAGGGATGGGTTTTACAGCTTTTGCCGAAAAGCCTTGTTTAGTTAATTCTTGAGTTAATTGGATGCTATTTTGAACGCGATCTACAAATAGTATGCCATTAAGGTGATCGATTTCGTGCTGAATGCAGCGCGATAGTAATTCTGTCGCTGTTAAGGTTTGCGGACGACCATGTTCGTCTTTGTAGGCTATTTCTACCATTTGAGGGCGCGTTACATCCATATACACATTGGGGATGCTCAAACAACCTTCCGAAGCTACGCATAACTCTGGGCTGAGGCGCGCGATCATCGGATTAATTAGTATTAAGGGTGGATTAGCGGGATTCTCTGGATCGCAGTCGATGACGATTAGCTGTTTTTGTACGGCTACTTGGGGCGCGGCTAAACCAATCCCATCGGCACTGTACATTGTTTGAAGCATTTCCCGTGCTAATTGACGAATTTCTGCGTCTACTTTCGCCACCCGTTTATTGTTTTGCCGTAAAGCCCGATCGCCCAAATAGCAAAGTTCTAAGGGAGGATTAGTTAACTTGTGCTTTTCAACTGCAACTATAGAAGCCATGAAATACCTATAACTCGTCTTTACCAAGACTATATTAGTTTTTATCTTAACAATTGTTGGCAAACTCCGACTATTTTTACAGGTACGCAAAGGTTAAACGGCTATGCTCAATTATGTTGGCGATAGCGCAAGCGCGCTCGCAGAGCATCGCACCTAATGTATGTCAGGCTTGCTAAAATTATGAAGTTGGGTAGTGCCGCCCTAACTTACTTAAAAGTGCAAATTGTCAGAAAATAGATGTGTTGTAATAAATGTCTGGTAACAAATGCGCAATCGCCCAGACAGAGCAAAAAATATAAGTTATCCTTGGACAACACTCTACCTAGATTTTTTTTACAAGTAGAGCCGCCCTAATTATTTAAAACAGCAAGTTGGATCGCAAATAGTGGAAAGTCAAGCTAACGAAGCTTTATTACAAGAAATAGCGCAAAGACAACACCTAATTGCAGAATTAGGTCAGCAAACCGAGCGCGAAAGATTGATGAGTGCGATTAGTTTGAGAATTAGCGCATCCCTAAATCTAGAGGAAATTCTTAATATTACTGTCACCGAAGTTCGCCAGTTTCTCAATTGCGATCGCGTATTGGTTTATCAAGTTGAACCCAAAACTGAAATAACTACCGTAGTCGCCGAATCAACTCAACCAAGTTACACCTCACTGTTAGATATAAAAATTGCTACACCTTTGTTTGGGGAACGTTTAGGAGAATATAGTCGAGGCAATATCCGCGTACTTAATGATATTGAACAGCAAAAAAGCGCCACTGTCATCAACCAATTTTTGCAGCAAGTGCAAGTTAAAGCTAGTCTAACAGTGCCTTTGCTCTATGGAGGTAAGTTTTGGGGTTTGCTTGCTATTCATCAATGCTCAGGGCCGCGCCAATGGCAGAAACTAGAAATAGACTTGCTCAAGCAATTGGCTACTCAATTATCTATAGCAATTCAGCAATCGGAGCTATACCAGCAAGTTGTTGAGCTAAATACTAACTTAGAAAATCAAGTTAAAGAGCGTACCAAAGAATTACAACAATCTCTCGACTACGAGGCAATTCTCAAACGTATTAGCGACGATGTGCGCGATAGTTTAGACGAAAACCACATTTTGCAAGTAGCGGTATGGGAACTCGCTGTAGCTCTAAATGTTGATGGTTGCGATAGTGCTTTGTACAATATCTCCGAAGCAACAGCAACAATTAGCTACGAATACACCACGTCTTTACCCACCTGTCAGGGAAAAGTCATTAAAATGACAGATTTTCAAGACGGGTACAACCAATTATTGCAAGGTCAGTATTTTCAATTTTGCCAATTAGTACCAGGTTGGAAAGGTAAAGTGGCAATGCTGGCTTGCCCAATTTTTGATGATCGCGGGGCTTTGGGCGATTTATGGTTATTTAAGCAACGAGATAAAGCTTTTAGCGACTTAGAAATTCGGTTGTTGCAACAAGTGGCTAATCAATGCGCGATCGCTATGAGACAAGCAAGATTGTATCAAGCATCCCAAGTCCAAGTACAGGAATTAGAAAAACTAAATAATCTCAAAGATGACTTTTTAAGCACGGTTTCCCACGAACTCCGCACGCCTCTATCTAATATGAAAATGGCTATTCAAATGCTAGGA
The DNA here is from genome assembly GCF_003003885.1 of Chlorogloea sp. CCALA 695. Lineage (GTDB taxonomy): Bacteria > Cyanobacteriota > Cyanobacteriia > Cyanobacteriales > Chroococcidiopsidaceae > Aliterella. The sequence goes on from NZ_PVWN01000003.1 coordinate 170,196, forward strand.
ATATCTTTAAATCGTTCTCAAGAGTTGTTTGCCGAAATTAGAAAACCCCCCAACGAACAAAACAAAGTTGCCCGTTATTATCAAATATTACAAAATGAGTGCGAACGAGAATTGAATTTAATCGATGACTTGTTAGATTTGCAACAAATGTATGCAGGGATACAACCTTTATTATTGACATCAATCAATTTGCAAACCTGGCTATCAGAAATTGCCGAACCTTTTAGCCAGAGACTCAAAAATCAACAACAGCAGTTAACTATAGAAGTGGCAGAAACAGTACCAAATTTGATTGGCGACTCTGCTTCTTTAGAGCGTGTTTTTACAGAATTATTAGATAATGCTTGCAAATATACTCCTCCCGGCGAAAAAATTGTAGTTAAAGCTGTCAATTGCCAAGAAGTGATGCAAATAAGCGTCTTAAATTTTGGGGTAGAAATTGCCAATAGCGAACGCCAGAAAGTATTTGAGCGTTTTTACCGCATTCCTAATAGCGACCCTTGGAAGCGTGGCGGGACAGGCTTAGGACTTGCTCTAGTGAAGCAAATACTTAGCCGGATCGGGGGAACTATTGTTGTCGCCCATAGCGATCACAATCAAACTTGTTTTATGGTGGAAGTACCGCTAACACCAGTATTATGAAATCTCAATGGCAATGTTTCTTAGAAAATCTAGGCGAATGGCATGGTTCCTTTACGCGCTTGTCTCCTCAAGGTGAGTTGCTAGAAGACACACCAACGGTAGTTTCTTTTACAGGTTTGAACGATAATCAAACAATTCATCAAATCGTCCGCCGCTTACCGCTAAATTCACCTCCAGAAGAAAAAACTTTTGACTATAGTTCGAGTTCCTTAGGACGGGGAATTTTATTTTTTGAGGATGGGGCTTTTTCTACAGGTTCAATTCAACTTGCCCCTTTTACCGAATTTGGCGCAGAGTTAGGATTAATACATCAAAGCCGCCGTCTGCGTTTAGTTCAATTATTTGATAAAAGCGGTCAGTTAGAAAGATTAACTTTAATTCGAGAAAAACTTGCTGATGCTACAGAATTAGGAAAACCACCACTAACAGTAAATGATTTAATCGGGACGTGGCAAGGGGAAGCTATAACTTTATACCCCGATTGGCGATCGCCCGATACTTACTCTACGCTGCTCAAAATCGAACGGGTAGGGGAAAGTAAACTATTACAGCATTTAACGATTCCCGAACGCACTATTACATCCAGTGCTACGGTTGCAGGTTCGATTATTAGTTTTGATACCGGATATCAAGTCTTGCTGCTCCCTGATAGCGCTTCTGCTACCTGCCCCGTGCAACTAAAATCGGCAACTGGTTTTTTTCTTGAAGTTGGATGGATGAAGTCGCCTAATGAGCGTCAAAGGCTGATTCGTACCTACAATAACCGGGGAGAATGGGTTAATCTTACATTAGTCACAGAATACCGACTTTAGCATATTTTCCGTATAATTACGCACATTGATAGATTAAACGATATAAGTTTTAGAATAGAATCTAGTGATAATACTGAGACGCATCGTGAAATCATTTGCTAAGTCAATAAATTTACAAAGTTTTCAATTAAGCAAGTCTGAGAACCCTGTACAAGAAGGTGTAAAAACTATTGGGTTGACTTTAGCTTTAGCTTTTGGGGTAAAAATAGCCGCCGCTCAATGCTATTTGATTCCTTCAGTTTCAATGGAACCAACTTTAGAAGTCAACGATCGCTTAATAGTAGATAAAATCAGCTACAACTTTATCAGCCCTCACCGAGGAGACGTAGTGGTATTTACCCCACCTCAAGCAGTTGTAGAAAAAGAAAAGTCAAACGATCCTTTTATCAAAAGAGTTATTGGCTTACCAGGAGAGCAAATCGAGGTCAAAGGTGGGCAAGTATACGTTAATAATCAACCCTTGCAAGAAAATTATATTGCTGCTCAACCAAACTACAACTGGGGGCCACAAATTGTCCCAAAAAAATCTTACTTAGTTTTGGGAGATAATCGCAATAAAAGCTACGATGGTCACGTTTGGGGATTTTTAAACCGCGATCGCATGATTGGCAAAGCTGTTGTTCGTTTTTGGCCCCCCCAACGCCTGAGTAACTTTGCTAGTAAGTAATCAAGGCATGAAAATTTGGCAAGCTGACTTTTATCGTCGTCCTCTGCAAAACGAAGCAGGGGAAGTATTGTGGGAATTATTGCTATGCGATGGCGATCGCTCATTTACTTATGTTGCTTTTTGTCCTCAGTCTCAAGCAACCGCCAAGTGGTTAACTGAGCAATTACAAATAGCAATCAAAGACCAAAAACCGGATTTAATTCAAGTATTTCGTCCGCAATCGTTAAACTTAATCCAATTAGCCGCCGGAAACTTGGGAATTGCCGTAGAAGCAACTCGCCGGACTTTTGCCTTAAAACAGTGGTTGCAAGAACGTTCCTATCCCGCTAACAACGGCGAATATAACCCTTTAGCCCTCGATAAACCGCCACCCACACCGTTACCAGCCAACTTATGGGGTCAGCAGTGGCGTTTTGCAAGTCTTAGCGCTGGAGACATTGTAGAAGGCTTTTCCCAGCGTCTCATTCCTGTCAAAGAGATGCCAGAATTTTTATTACCGCTCAACCTAGGATTAGCTTCTACTGTTGCTATTCCTGGCGTTGTAATTGATGGCGGTAAAAAATCAATGCAACTAGCACGGTGGTTGCAAAGTGTTAATCCGGTGGCGCTTAACTATATTCCTGGCGATCCTAGTGGATTGGTATTAGAAGCAGGTTTAAGAGATCGCTATATTGTCAATACCTTTACAGACAAAGAAGTAATTTCTGCGGCGGTTACTTACGCAACTCGTCAACAATTAACAAAAAGATTGCATTTTTTATTAATACAACCTGACAATTCGGGCATGACTTATAGTGGCTTTTGGCTATTAGGGAGAGAGTAAAGAAATTTATAGGTTCTTGTCTAATTATTAATAATTTATTAGCTAAAAATAATAGTTAAGACTGAGGGTAGATACATTTAATTAGAAATAGTTGTAATGTAATCAAACATAATATATCAACCTTTTTTAAGGCAAGATTCATGAATAACGAAGCTTCTTCAAAGGAAAAAACTACTATAAATGATGAAATGGCTACTTCTACCGCCGATAGAGGCATTGTTCCTGCGGAAGTAGCCGCACGGATGGATAGAGAAGGTGGCGATTATCGAGAAACTGCTCACGAACAAGCCGCCGACAAAAGCCTTGATACTACTGGTGGTGCAACGGTAGATCAAGAAGGTTTAGCAAATAATTACGCTGTTGAACCAGAGATGTATTATGATGAACCCGGCGATCGCCAGCAAGAAGAAGCACAAGAAAAAGCTGATCGCATCGAAGAATTAGCCGAAGTCAATCACGATAAAGAAGGCGAACTAACAATGGACGGCGATCACCGTGGTAAAGGTACAGGCGTAATTTAGAAACCTCCTTTGACTGATTAAATATTACCTAAAACCGTTTGTAAACTTATTGAAAAACAAAGTTTGAACGGTTTTTTATTGCCATAAAGATATTAAGTTTTACATAGTTAGCTTGACATTTTAACTTACTAACTAACAGAAGATTAGCAATATTTGAAATAACTAAAAAGGGAGCTTCCTTTTCCAGTAAAATAGCTGGACATTGCAGCGAAATAGAGGAAAGGCAAGATGGCTGAAACAAAAATTGGCATCATTGGCGGTAGCGGACTTTACAAAATGGAAGCTCTCAAAGATGTCAAAGAGGTAAAAATTTCTACCCCGTTTGGTTCGCCTTCGGATGCTTTAATTGTGGGGACTTTGGCAGAAACTTCTGTGGCATTTCTAGCGCGTCATGGGCGCAATCATACGCTGCTACCGTCAGAAGTGCCTTATCAGGCGAATATTTATGCAATGAAGCAGTTGGGAGTAGAGTATATAATTTCTGCTTCCGCCGTTGGTTCGTTGAAAGCTGAAGCAAAACCGCTAGATATGGTAGTCCCAGATCAATTTATTGACCGGACAAAAGATCGAGTTTCAACCTTTTTCGGTGAAGGGATCGTTGCCCATATTGCTTTTGCTGACCCCGTTTGTTCGCAATTAGCCAAAGTTTTGAGAGAGGCGATCGCGTCTCTCAATTTAACGGACGTGACTTTGCATCGTGGCGGTACTTATATATGTATGGAGGGGCCAGCATTTTCGACTAAAGCTGAGTCTCATCTTTACCGTAGTTGGGACGCTACAGTTATTGGCATGACCAATTTACCAGAGGCAAAATTGGCTAGAGAAGCAGAAATGGCTTATGCTACTTTAGCTTTGGTGACAGATTACGATTGTTGGTATCCAGACCACGACAGCGTAACAGTAGAAATGGTAATTGCTAATTTACAGCGCAATGCAACGAACGCTCAAAAAGTAATTCAAGAAACTGTTAAGCGTTTAAGCGAAAATCCGCCGCCTTCGGAAGCGCATTCAGCTTTAAAATATGCAATTTTGACTCCGTTGGATAAAGTTCCTCAAGAAACTAAGCAAAAGCTAGAATTGTTGCTGAAAAAGTATATATAGTTTGATTTTTAAAAGGTGGGAGAATAATGTAGAGACGTTGCATTGCAACGTCTCTACATCAAAATTCGTATCTATTCCACGCCTTCGATGGGTGCGAAACCTTGGCGCTGAATGTTCTCGGTAATGGTGCGCGGTTCTAAAAATTGGAGTAGGTAATCAGGGCCTCCGGCTTTTGACCCTACACCAGACATTTTGAAACCGCCAAAGGGTTGTCTAGCAACAATAGCTCCCGTAATTGTGCGATTAATGTACAAGTTTCCGACTTCAAACTCTGCTTGCGCTTGTTGAATGTGGGAAGGAGTACGAGAGTAAAGTCCGCCAGTAAGGGCGAAATTTGTACCATTGGCAACAGAAATCGCTTCGGTAAAGTTTTTTACTTTTATTACGGCAATTACTGGCCCAAAAATTTCTTCTTGAGCGATCGCGCTCTGCGGCGCAACTTGACTAAAAATTGTCGGACTGACAAAATAACCACTATCAGAAACGGGCATTTCTAAGACAAGTTCGGCTGATTGCTTGCCTTTAGCGATGTACTCTTTAATTTTGTCTCTAGCATTGGCATCAATTACCGGGCCTACTTGGGTACTAGGCAATTCGGATAAACCAATGTTGAGGCTGCGCGTAGCTTCAACTAAACGCTTTACAAATTCATCGTAAATTGGCGCTAAAACTATTACCCGCGAACAAGCAGAACACTTTTGTCCGCTATAACCAAAAGCAGATTGGACAACGCCAACGACAGCTTGATCGAGATCGGCGCTTTCATCAACAATTAAGCCATTTTTCCCGCCCATTTCGGCAATTACGCGCTTGAGATGCTTTTGTCCTGGCTGTACAACGGCTGCATCGGCGTAGATTCGACAGCCGACCTCTTGAGAACCTGTAAAGGCAATTAAATGGACATCAGGATGCTTGACGAAATACGCCCCAACAAGCGATCCTACTCCTGGCACATATTGAAATACACCTTTAGGAATCCCTGCTTCTACCAAGATTTCAGCAAATTTAGCCGCAATTACACAAGATGTCTCCGCAGGCTTAAGCAACGTACAATTTCCTGCCACTAGCGCCGCTACTGTCATCCCTGCTGCGATCGCTAATGGGAAATTCCAAGGCGAAATAACTACAGCAATTCCGCGCGGTTGATAGATATAACGGTTTGTTTCTCCAGCGATATCATAGCTAAAACCTGCGTCTAATCTTTCCATTTCGTCAGCGTAATAGTTGCAAAAGTCGATTGCTTCGGAGACTTCCCCATCGGCTTCTTTTACAGGCTTACCTACTTCTAAAACTATCCAAGCAGACAACTCTGCGCGTCTTTGCTCCATCAAATCGCCAGCAGTACGCAATATCGCCGCCCGTTCTTTTACAGGTGTCTTGCGCCACGCGGGAAAGGCTGCTTTTGCCGCCGCCATAGCGATCGTTGCTTGTTCTACAGAAATTAGCCCAACTTTACCAATAACTTCACTGTAGTTGGAAGGATTAACGGAATCAACGGTTTGTTCTGTCTGTTGATATTCGCCGTTAATTAGCGGTAAATAATGCTTACCTAGTTGTTGACGGACGTTAATAAATGCTCTACTCGCTGCTTCTCTTAATTCCATGTCTGCATAGTCCGTATCTGCTGCATTTGCAAAGCCTAAAGTGTGTTTAGGAGTAGTGAGATTATCTACAACTGGGGGCGCTAAAAGCTCCTCTACCGGGCGTTCTTCCATGCTTTGACGCAAAAACGAGCTATTAGCAGTGTTTTCAAGCAAACGCCGGATTAAGTACGCCATTCCCGGCAATAGGTCGCCGTAAGGACAATAAACGCGCACTCGATGCCCTCTAGCTACTAAAGCTGAGGCTAATTTGTCGCCCATGCCATACAATACTTGCATTTCAAAGCGACGGCGGGGAATTTTTAGGGTTTCAGCGATCGCAATTGCTAATGCTTGACTCCGCACGTTATGACTACCAATGGCTGAATACACATACTCGTGATTTTCTAGCAACAACTGAGTAATGGTTTCAAAATTGGCATCTGTTGCCGCTTTATCATTGTAAACTGGCTGTTTCCAGTCTTTCTGCATTGATTTGATTGTCTCTTGATCCCAATACGCGCCCTTAACTAGCCGAATTGTTAAAGGATAACCGCGCCGAGTAGCCCAAGCAATCAAATCTTTGGTATCTTGTTCGCTATCACGCAGGTAAGCTTGAATTGTCATCCCGACATCAGTACGATTGCGAAACTCATCTTCCATCAACAGCTTTTTCAATATCGATAGAGTTAAGTCTTTATAGGCGTATTGTTCCATATCAAAATGGACGCTTGCCCCTAATTCCTTGGCGCGGCGTAGTAATATGCGAATGCGATCGCAAACTATTTCTTCACTACCCGCCGCATCTAACGGATCGAACTGAGAATAAAAGGCTGTAAGCTTTACAGATACTTGAACTTGCGGCAAGATTTCGCCATCAGCGCTATCAATACTAGGGATCTGCGTCCACTTTTTAGAAGCTTCTACCAATTGCGTCATCAAATCAAGATAGCGATCTAAATAAAATTGCGCCTCAGTTTCCGTAATTACGGCTTCTCCTAGCAAATCGAGGGTAAACGCCATTTTATTTTTGCGTAAACGCTCAATAGTTTTCAGCGCTTCTTTCATGCTGTCGCCAGCAATATATTTATGCGCTAGAGTTTCTACCGCCGTCGAAACCGTTGTCGCGGCTACTTGTCCAGGGATTGAGTCAGGAGCGGCAAAATTGAGCAATCCCTTAAGCGCGGAAGGAAGTTCTACCGAATCATCTTGCAAATACTCTTGCATATGGGCGGCTATTTCTGGCTTATTGTGCAAAGCAGGTAAGCAGTCAATGAAGCGAAACAACTGCACCCGTAAACCTGGATTGCTCATCGTCCAGGCTAGTAATTTATCATCCCAACGCATTTGATCGCGCAACGAGGTTAAAAACGAGCGATTCTCCCGCGTAGCAGCTAGGAGTTGCTTGGCGATTTCTTGAACTTTAGCTTCGTAGGTGTTTTTTTCTACTTGTAATACCACTATTAACTGACTCCCAGTTTTCGGCGCTTTAGACGAGAATATTTATAATTTATTATTGTCTCTTTTCTCGCCAGCCTTGGAAGTATTGTTTTTGTTGATAATTATCAAACGATCGCAAAGGTTGCCTATTTCCATTCAAAAATAGACAGCAAAAGCAGCTACAACTTAATTAATGCGGATGAAAGGACTTGAACCTTCACACCTTGCGGTACTAGAACCTAAATCTAGCGCGTCTGCCAATTCCGCCACATCCGCCTATTTGGCTTAACGATTGTAGCAAACATTTAAACAAATTGCTACAAATATTACATTTAACAAGAGGAGATTTATGGTCACTCAACTATTAAAACGACAATTTACTACCCAAGATTATCACCAGATGGTAGTTGCAGGTATTCTAAGCGACGACGAGCGCGTTGAACTAATCCAAGGAGAAATTGTCAAAATGTCACCCGTTGGTATTCGTCATGCTAGTTGTGTCAAGCGATTAAATAGGCTTTTTTCGCAAGTATTGGGCGATCGCGCTATAGTTGCCGTACAAGATCCCGTAGAATTAAGCAACCTGTCTGAACCTCAGCCTGATGTGGCTTTACTTAAGCCCCGCGATGACTTTTACGCCGCCGGACATCCTCAGCCCCAGGATATATTGCTATTAGTAGAGGTTGCCGATACTACTATTGAAAGCGATCTCGCTGTCAAAATTCCGTTGTATGCGAGTAGTGGAATTATAGAAGTATGGCTAGTAGATGTAAACGAGCAAGTCGTAGAAATATTCAGAGAACCTACAGATAATAGTTATCAGAATATTCAAAAGTTTCAGCAAGGTGAAATATTTGTACAAGCCTTCGCCGATGTTATTATTGCTGTAGAACAGATACTAGGATAATTTTTAGATAAAGTTTGTTCTTATTTCAGGGGTTTGAATTCTTTTGCGCGCCTTGCTAGTACAAGTATACTAATCGGCTACTTTCCTTGTTCTTCTAGTATTTGGCAAACTTCCCGCGCTGACAAAATCTTTAAGCTACCCAACCGCTACCTCTAGCCTAGTAATAAAACCTCAGCTTTGGTACGGTTTTGTATTTCCACTGGATTGGCACATTCAAAAAATAATTCTAAAGCTTCAGCTAAGTTACTTTTTGCTTGCTCAACGGTATCGCCTTGACTGGCAATATCTAATTCAGGACATAAAGCAACATATCCGTTGCCTTCGCGTTCAATGATAGCTGTAAATTGTTTGATGGTTTTCATATTGATTTTAAAATTATTCTCCATATTTTTTATGCGATCGTACTTTCAGCCTATCTTTAAATAGGGGCATAACGCCCCCTAATACTACGATTCGACTTTTACGCCTTTCCAGAAAGCTACATAACCTTCAATATTCTTGGCTTTTTCCTTGGTGCTGGGATAGTACCAGGCAGCATCTTTGTTTACTTGCCCGTCTACTTCTACGCTATAGTAACTAGCCTGTCCTTTCCAAGGACAACTTGTGTGGGTGCTGCTTTCCTTGAAATATTCCTTGTTGATGGAGTCAATCGGAAAGTAATGGTTTCCTTCTACAACTTCTGTGCGATCGCTCTCGGCTAAAACTGTACCATTCCAAACTGCTTTCGGCATGATTTTGAGGTAATTTAGGTAAGTGTACATAAATAAACCTAACCTCCCTACCCCCTTTGCTACAAGATCGGATTCCCACTTGTCAATGCGAAAATATATTTATAATCCTTGCAAAGTTCGGCTAATATGCCTCAGTTACAGTCTTTAGAATCTGCCTTAAAAAAATATTTTGGTTACACTAGCTTTCGCTTAGGTCAACAGCAGATTATTGAACAAGCGCTAAATAATCAAGATTTGCTAGTGGTAATGCCCACTGGTGGCGGTAAATCTTTATGCTTTCAGTTGCCTGCGTTGCTTAGAAAAGGCTTAACAGTAGTGGTATCGCCGCTAATTGCCCTAATGCAAGATCAAGTGCAGTCGTTGAAAAATAACGGGATTGAGGCAACGTTTCTCAATAGTACGCTAACTTCCTACCAAGTAAAGTCGCGCGAAGAAGCAATCCTTAGTGGTAAAGTAAAACTGCTTTATGTTGCCCCCGAAAGGTTATTAAGCGATCGCTTTTTACCGTTTATAGATTTAGTACAGCATCAAATTGGGATTGCCAGTTTTGCCATTGATGAGGCGCATTGTGTTTCAGAATGGGGGCATGATTTTCGCCCGGATTACCGTCAATTACGCTCTTTGCGCCAACGTTACCCAACCGTTCCTACTATAGCTCTTACGGCTACAGCTACCGATCGCGTTCGTACTGATATTATTCAACAACTCAATCTAACAAAACCAATAATTCACGTTGCAAGTTTCAATCGCCCCAATCTTTACTACGACGTACAACCCAAGCAAAAGCAAGCTTACAACCAATTAAAACAATTAGTAACCAAAACTGAAGGTGCGGGGATTATCTACTGTCTCAGCCGCCGCAAAGTAGATGATATTACAATGAAATTGCAACAAGATGGCATTTCTGCTTTGCCTTATCATGCTGGCTTAAGCGATGGAGAGAGAGAATCTAATCAAACGCGGTTTATTCGAGATGATGCCCGTTTAATGGTTGCAACAGTTGCCTTTGGGATGGGAATTAATAAGTCAGATGTCAAGTTTGTAATTCATTATGACTTACCTCGCAATATCGAAAGCTATTACCAAGAATCGGGTAGAGCAGGGAGAGATGGCGGCGCGGCGCGGTGTACAATCTTTTTTGGTTATGGCGATGTCAAAACTGTTGAGTATTTGATTGAGCAAAAAACTGATGTTCAAGAACAACGCATTGCTAAACAACAACTGCGGCAAATTATAGACTACGCTCAAGGTACAGTATGCCGTCGCACAATTCAACTAGGGTATTTTGGCGAAAGTTTTGGGGGTAATTGTGGCAACTGCGATAATTGCTGTAACCCCAAACCCGAAGAAGATTGGACAGTTGAAGCGATGAAATTTCTTTCTTGTGTGGCGCGTTGTCAAGAAAGATTTGGCATGAGTCACATTATTGATGTGTTGCGCGGCTCAAAAGGTCAAAAAGTCTTACAGTACAATCACGATAAATTGACTACTTATGGCATCGGTAAAGATAGAACTGCCGATGATTGGCGGCTTTTGGGGCGAAGTTTGTTACATCAAGGTTTATTAGGGCAAACGAATGATGGTTACTCTGTTTTGCGGCTAAATGCTCTTAGTTGGGAAGTAATGCGGCGAAAAAAAACAGTTTTAATTGCTATTACTACTGCACCAAACCCTGTAGTTGATAACAAAGAAACGCCGAAAGCTGCGGATATAGAGATGCTATATCAAAAGTTACGCAGCTTACGCAAGAAACTAGCCGACGAACAAGGAGTAGCGCCTTATATAGTATTTGCTGATTCTAGCTTGAAAACAATGGCTCAATTGCAGCCGCAAACTTTAGAGGAATTTAGTAAAATTTCTGGAGTCGGAAGTAGTAAGTTAGCTCAGTATGGACAGTATTTTGTTGCAGAGATCGCCTCTTATACTCAGCAGTCAGTTAAGGTAGAGGTGAGAAGTGCGATAGCATCTTTCCCATCAGATAGTCAATTATTGACTCTTAAACTGCATCGCCAAGGACTAGACACCGCAGAAATAGCCACTGAGCGCAGTTTAAGCACAAGTACAATTGCAAGTCACTTAGCTGAACTGATCGAAATGAATCAGCCTGTAGACTTAGATCAATTAGTAATTCCTGTGCGTCAGCAATTTATTATCAAAGCGATAAAAACTGTTGGTGCAGATTCCCTCAAGAGTATCTACGAGCATCTGGGGGAAAGCTATACCTATGATGAGATTAAGTTAGTCCGGGCTTTGTGGCGGCGGCAAAAAGGTTAGATACTACTTCTGTTCTTGCGGAGGTTAAATACAGAGATTGCTTTGGGTAGAGCAATGCAGATTACAGCGTTTGCCAAGGTGAGAAATAAACAATCAATGAAGCTCATAGCTGTAAATTTCCTAGTAAAATTACTGTTTACATAAGTTGGGTTTGCTTATATCTTAATTTTGTAGGAAAACGGCTGTAATTAGCTATTCGTAGGCTTTTGAAAAACTTTTGCGTTTTATAAGTAAATCTTATGGAAAGTTAGCCTAGATTTTTCAGCTTTGATGCGATCGCCCAATTCCCCGAAGCCAATTTAAGATAAAGTTGTAAAACTTCTCTGCTCTACCAGTGATTGACAACATCTCAAAGTTCCTCATTGAGCAGTATTCCGCCGATTTTGCCGCTTGGTTATTGGGCGAATCAATTACTCTTACTACCATCAATCCCACTGAAGTCAATGTAGAACCAATTAGAGCAGATTCAGTGATGTTACTGCAATCAAGTGAGGTTATTCTGCATACTGAGTTTCATATCAAGTCCGTTAAATGACTTATAGTTAAGCTCCAATTCTAGTCCACCAATGAAAACCAGTTAGTCCTTAAATCAAATCTTGCTGCTGAAGTAGAGATTGGCATCGGTGAAATAAAACCTCCTCTAAATCATCCAAGGTTTCAAAAG
>NZ_PVWN01000025.1 GCF_003003885.1 Chlorogloea sp. CCALA 695
ATTAGTCCGCTTTCTGTAAAGCTGTCTTTGAATCCATCTCTCAAGGTCGTTGAATCTGCAAAACCTCGAATATTGAAGTTATCGATAGTACCGCCGAAGTTGTTTCCCGAAAATACGCCGCTAACATTTCGCAACGCTTCTTCTAACCGAGTCACCTGGCGATCTTCTAAAACCTGTCGCGGTACTACCTGAATAGATTGAGGAATATCGCGGATTGGCGTATCTGTTCTAGTGACTGTGGTTGCTTCAGGAATATTGTAGCCGTCTTCTTGTCTCCCCGTAACCAGAATTTCCGGTATTTCCTCTGGTTCCTCCGGGGGTGTTGTAGAGGGTTGTGACGGCAGTGTTTGTGCTTCCTCTAATCCTGTACTTGGTTCTGCCGAGGGTGTTGCAGAAGGCTGTGACGGCGGTGTTTGCGCTGTACTTGCCGTTGGCACAATGCCAAAAATTAAACCCTCCTCGCCGTCAAATAACTCAATTTGTGGTGCGGCATTTTCTCCGTTTACTGTGACGCGGATAGTATTAGCATCAGAGTTAGTAATGCTTACGCCAGCAATTCCCCTAACAGGTTTGTCTTGATTGAATACCGTCCCAGAGGGTAAGCGCAATTGAGCGTTTTTGATATCGGCAATAAAACTATTTCCCTCACTCCCCTCGACAACTTCCAATTTTTCGCTGTTGGGAGACTGCAATATTAGCTCAATTCCAAGCTCGGTAGGGTTGATTTTAACTCCAGTAATTTTTACTACTGCTGGTGTTTGTGCTAACTGAGTAGGAGTTGCGATTACTTTTTGTCGATCTTGTCCCTGTACTCGCTTTGTTTTTACCTCCTGAGCAAGGGCGGAATCGATCGCCAATACCCCAGCTAAACCTGAAACCAATAGCATCTGAAGTAACTTCTGTAGCTCCACTTTTAAACCCCAAACTTAACTGTCCTTCATTAGCCGTAGTCAATCGGTACTTATTGAATAGTCTTGGCACTACTTAGGCTAGTAGACTCAGAGTTTATTGCAAATAATACTTATCACGGTCAAAAGTGATTATTGCAAACTATTTGCATTTTTAAAAGTAGGCAACCAAGAATAAATTTAAAGTTACGCTGGAAAATTGAGCTAAGTTTTTAGAACATAGTAAGTAGAACTATTGCATAGCAAGACTTTTGAGGTTTTAGACTCAATTGTAATAAAAAGCTAATTTGTTTTCATTTAAACAAATTATTATTTTTTTGAGCTGATAAACGAATTGACATCTATCTTTAGACGTAAATAAGTATAATCTATTAAAAAATGCAGACACATCTTATTGCAAATATTTGTAAATATATAGAGGTTAAATGTGACTAAACTAATAAAGTAATTTTGTACAATTGAGAAGTAGTAGCAATAAAAACTTAGATTAGCACTCAGATAAATATTTCCGCTCCAGAGCGGTTTACCGTGCCAATTACTGCACAAGAAGTCTATAACTAAGTCGTTCGGAGCTTGCCATCAACCGACGAGTAGTTACGTAGCGATTGCCACATTGCCTGTTAAAATGGTTAGTAGGTTATCAGAGTGCTTACTGCTGCCCAATTAGAGACTTTATATCCCGTCGGCTATTAACTGATATACATCATCCTTCAGCCCATACATCTCATTTGTGTTGATAATCCGACTCGTAACGTTTATACATTGGCTGGATATAACGCAGAAATTGAGTTTCAAATCTTACCCCATGGGGGTTTGCGGATGAGCCGAGCTAATTATGATGCAATGTCTAAGGCTGAGTTGAAGCAATATTTTCTTACTCATCGTGGCGATCGCGCTGCTTTACAAGCATACTTAGATAGAATCAATGAGCGTCCCCTGATAGTTATTGCTCATCTTAGCGATCCTGATTTTGATGAAAAAGTCCAAGCCGCGATTCGCCAAAAACTTGAAAAAGCTACTTGTAGCGATCGTGTTTAGCTGATATTTAAAGCCTTTGCATCGCCAAAACCAAGATAACCGCGTGGGGTAATCATCCAATTATTGTGAGTGCGAGTAGTTTGGTTGCCAATTAATACTGTAGTCAACATATCAACAGATGTATCGAGTAATTTATCTAAAGTAGTTAGAGTAATTTGCTCATCGGGGCGATAGGCAGAACGAACGATCGCAACAGGGGTACTTGGATCGCGGTATTGTAAGAAAATGGCTGTTGCGCTCGCTAATTGTTGGGTGCGAGTTTGCGACTTAGGATTGTACAAAGCTGTAATAAAATCGGCTTGGGCGGCGGCGGTAAGCCGTTTTTCGATGGTTTCCCAAGGTGTAAGTAAGTCGCTTAAGCTAATAGCACAAAAATCGTGCATTAAAGGCGTTCCCACGCGAGAAGCAGCAGCTTGTAAAGCACTAATTCCCGGAAATAGCTGGACGCTGGGGGTTTTTCCATCCCAGTTAGCTGCTTGCAATTGTTCCATTACTATCCCCGCCATCCCATAAATACCGCTATCGCCGGAAGATACTACAGCCACCGTTAAACCCCAATTTGCAAGCTCTATAGCTCGTTCGGCGCGTTGGCGTTCCTGGGTAATGGGCATTGCTTCAATAATTTGCTCTTTTTGCAGTAAGGGGGCAATTAAATCTATATACAACGAATAACCAATAACTACATCAGCAGATGCGATCGCAATTTGCGCTGCGGGGGTAATTTGGTCTAATTGTCCTGGCCCCGTACCAACTAGCAATAGTTTACCTGTACGCCCAGTATATTCTTGTGCTGAAAGTGCGATCGCAATTGTTACCGCACCCATAGATTTAAAAATCTGTTTAGTAACTAATAGGGTTTGACTACCAGAAGCACTCAAAGCGGCGGCTTCGGCAACGCTGGGGGTTCCAACTTCCGATTTAACGACTTGCGAAGGGTTTGGAACAGTAACAGCGCTTAAAACCTCTTTACTAAAGGTAATTAAAGGTAAATCCCGTTCTTGGCATAGTTCAAGTAATCCCACTTCATCAGCTTTTATGTCGATAGTTGCAATCCCGGCGATCGCACTTTCTGCTAACTCATACTCTAAAAATACCTTTGTAATAGCCTTTGCGATCGTTTCAGTAGGCGTTCCACGTTCGCAGCCAATCCCCACCCACAAAACTCGCGGATGCCACTGTATATACGGATTTAATACAGGTTCAACAGTTCGAGCAGTAATATATATTTGGGCTTGGGGCGATGGGGAATCGTTAAAACTATAAGCTTTTTGCCACAAGGTAGAACCTGCTTCTTGAATCACTTGTACTGATTCACCCCGCGCTACCACCGCACTTACACCCGTCCAATCGCCGCCACCACGTCGCCAACCAAAGGGAACTCCTAACATATCTATAGCAGGAAGCCCCAAAGACGAGGAAACTCCTGTTAATACTGGGGTTGCACCGATTAATTGAGCAATTAATGTTGTTAATTTATCAGCACCGCCTTGATGTCCGCTACATAGGCTAATTACAAATTTACCCGCTTCATCTACTACTATCACCGCCGGATCGGTTGATTTATGCTGCAATAAAGGAGCAATTAACCTGACGACAGCCCCCGTTGCTAAACAAAATACTAATGCTTGCTGTGTTTCCCACAAAGTAGCTACATGAGTTTTTAAATCTCCCTTATATATTTTCGCTGCGGCAATATTGGCGAAAGATTCGGGAACCCAAAGCTGCGCGCCGATAGTATGACATAAAGGCTGTAAAGTTTTGGTAGCATTCGGAGTAAGTGCGATCGCAGCTATCGATTGATTCATCAAATTACCTATATTCCATAAACGAAGGGCGCACTACTCAAGTACGCCCCTAAACAATTGTCTTTAAATTAGTAGCTAGTTAGGTAACTCACTTCTTAAAAAGGAAGACTTCAAAACTTTTCCCTCTTTGTTGACGTGGGTTAGGGGGGATCTTTACTCGCTGACAACTTCCTTTAAATTAGCTGCCGTTTTCAAAGTGCTAACAATCGAAGGTTGCAATATTGGCGTATTGGCAACAGAATTATTAGCCAAAGTAAACAACGGATTAGACAAAATCCCCGCTAAAGAAGTCGCTACCAAAGTCAAGATTAAACATACTTGTATTGGGCGCATTCCGGGCAAATCCCAGCGAATTTCGGGATAATTCTTCACCGATTCCGACATTTCTTGAGGTTCTTTGACTACCATCATCCTAACTACGCGGATGTAATAGTAAATCGAAATTACCGTAGTTACAAGACCTAGCAAAACTAACCAATATTGCCCAGCTTGCCAACCTGCCCAGAATAGGTAAATTTTCCCAAAAAAACCAGCCAAAGGCGGAATCCCACCCAACGACAGCAAGCAAATACTTAAACCCAAAGTCAAAAGCGGATCTTTTTGGTATAAACCAGAGTATTCGCTAATTTGGTCAGTTCCCGTGCGTAAAGAAAAGAGAATCACGCAGCAGAATCCGCCCAAATTCATAAATAGGTAAATTATTAAGTAAAATACCATACTAGAATAACCAGCTTCCGTCCCTGCAATCAAGCCAATCATCACAAAGCCAGCTTGAGCAATGGAAGAATAAGCCAGCATTCGTTTCATGCTAGTTTGAGCTAGGGCGACAACATTACCCAAAACCATACTAAGTACAGCAAGGGCGGTAAATACAAATTGCCACTCGGCGGTAATTAGCGGAAAAGCTGTTGTCAAAAGCCGAATTGCTAAAGCAAAACCCGCAGTTTTTGAACCTACCGATAAAAAAGCAATAACTGGAGTTGGTGCGCCTTCATAAACGTCTGGTGTCCATTGGTGGAAAGGTGCAGCAGATATTTTAAAGCCAATTCCGGCAATTACAAATACTAAAGCAATTAGCAATCCTAAAGATTGTTCGCCGTTGATGTTGGGAATATTAGCCGCAATAATATCTAACTGGGTTTCTCCGCCGGAAAGCCCGTACAGTAAAGAGACTCCGTACAAAAATACTGCGGTACTCGAAGCGCCAATTAGCAAATATTTCAACGCGGCTTCATTTGATCGCGGATCGCGCTTAGTGTAACCTGCCATCAAGTACGATGAGATACTCAGAGTTTCTAGGGAGATGAAAATCATTACAAGTTCGTTCGCCCCAGAAAGGAACATTCCCCCCAAAGTCGCACTCAGCATAATTGTAATAAATTCAGCTAACGCCGTACCCGATTGCTCAATGTAGCTAATTGACATCAAAATTGTGACGGCGGTAGATAAAACAATAATCCCGCGAAAGACAATACTTAAGTCATCGCTATTGAATGCACCCAAAAAGCCGATGGGGTTGGGATTATCCCATTGCCAGTATAAAGCTGCGATCGCACTTAATAATCCGGCGATCGCTCCGTAGGGAATCCAACGCGCAGCACTGCGCCCCCCAATTAAGTCACCGACTAAAACCACCAGAAGGGTAGCAATAATTATCCCTTCAGGTAAAATTGTCCCAGCGTTCAACTGGGCTGCAAGCGTGGCAAAATCCATACTTTGTATAGGCTGCCGTTATCAGGCATAAAAACTAACCGTGTTTATTGTATTGTCTCTCCAACGGATTAGGGACATTTTGTTGATTTATTTCTGCAATGTTTATCCTCAAACTTAGCGATTTTACCTTTAGCAATCTAAAAAACCTTAAACCCTTACCAAGTCTGCAAGGAATTTTGACACCATTTACAAAACTCCTAAAAAGCATAGCTGGCAGCAATTGCACGCCCATTCTCTACCCCTAGTTGTAGGCACTAACTGTAAATATAGGTTAAAGATTGAAATAACTTACTTTAAATAAATATTATCCGCTTAAAAAATTCTCTCTCTTGACAACAGGAGGGAAATTCTTTAATCCTTGGACTTATTAGCCTCGTTGCTACTTGCTCAAAAAGTTCCCATGCCAACCCTCGTTATTGTTGAATCTCCGACTAAAGCCCGTACTATTCGCAATTATTTACCCGCAGGCTACCGCGTGGAAGCTTCGATGGGACACGTGCGTGATTTGCCCCAATCGGCTAGTGATATTCCGGCGGCAGTAAAGTCGGAAAAATGGGCTAATTTGGGGGTGAATGTAGAAGCGGATTTTGAACCTCTGTACATCATCCCCAAAGATAAGAAAAAAATTGTTACTCAACTAAAAGAGGCACTCAAAACTGCCGATGAATTGATACTTGCCACTGATGAAGACCGAGAAGGGGAGAGCATAAGTTGGCATTTATTGCAAATATTAAAGCCAAAAGTACCCATCAAACGGATGGTGTTTCATGAAATTACCTCCGAAGCAATTAAAAAAGCCTTAAAAAATTGCCGCAATATTGACGAGCAAGTAGTCCGCGCTCAAGAAACTAGACGAATTTTAGATCGTTTGGTAGGCTACACTTTATCGCCCTTGCTGTGGAAAAAAATAGCTTGGGGACTGTCTGCCGGACGAGTACAATCGGTAGCAGTATTGTTGCTAGTAATTCGAGAACGTCAACGCCGCGCTTTTCGCCAAGGTAGTTATTGGGATTTGAAGGCAACTTTAGAAAGAGAAAAAACCCCTTTTAGTGCCGTATTAACAACTCTTGCAGGCACGAAAGTAGCCACAGGTAGTGATTTTGATGAAGCAACAGGGCAAATTATCGCTGGGCGCAAAGTAACGCTACTTAGCGAAACAGAGGCGCGAAATCTCCAAAAACGTCTAAAAGGTAAGCCTTGGCAAGTAACCGGGTTAGAGGAGCGTCCTGTCACCCGCAAACCAGCCCCACCCTTTACTACGTCTACATTGCAACAAGAATCTAACCGCAAACTGCGATTATCAGCACGGGATACAATGCGGACGGCGCAAAGTTTGTACGAGCAAGGGTACATTACCTATATGAGGACAGATTCGGTGCATTTATCCGCCGAAGCGATCGCCGCGTCCCGTAGTAGTGTAGAAAAACTCTATGGTAAAGAGTATCTTAGCCCCGCCCCTCGGCAGTATACAACCAAAAGCAAAGGCGCTCAAGAAGCCCATGAAGCCATCCGTCCGGCGGGTAATACTTTTCGCACTCCTCAAGAAACAGGTTTAAGCGGTAGAGAAGCGTCTTTATACGATTTGATTTGGAAGCGGACAGTAGCAAGTCAAATGGCTGATGCGAGACAAACCCAAGTATCTGTGCAAACTAAAGTAGAAGATGCTGGTTTTCGTTCGAGTGGCAAACGAATTGATTTCCCTGGGTTTCTCCGCGCCTATGTAGAAGGTTCTGATGACCCCAATGCGGCGTTAGAAAATCAAGAAGTAATCTTACCAGCTTTGAAGGTAGGCGACTCTCCAGATTGTACTAAACTAGACGCGGTAGGTCACGAAACCCAACCCCCCGCTCGTTATACCGAAGCTTCATTAGTCAAAACTCTAGAAAGTGAAGGCATTGGGCGACCTAGCACCTATGCAAGTATTATTGGCACAATTATCGATCGCGGTTACGCCCAGTTGACAAATAATGCTTTAATTCCCACTTTTACCGCTTTTGCTGTCAGCGCCTTATTAGAAGAACACTTCCCCGATTTTGTAAATACTAGCTTTACGTCAAAAATGGAGCAAACTTTAGATGATATCGCAACGGGAGAAGTTAAATGGTTGCCTTACTTGCGCCAATTTTATTCTGGAGACAAAGGATTAGAAACTTTAGTTAAAGAAAGAGAAAGCCAAATTGACCGAACTAAAGCTACAACTGTACAGTTAGACGATTTAGAAGTCAAAGTCCGCATTGGTAAGTTTGGCCCCTACGTTGAATCAAATAACGGGAATGGAACAGTTACAGCTTCAATACCACCAAACTTGACTCCCGGCGATATCAGTTCCGAACAAGTGGAAGCGCTGTTAAAAGGGCCAAATAAAGTTGGTCAGCATCCCGATACGGGAGAAACAATTTATCTTAAAATTGGCAGCAATGGCTATTACTTGCAGTTGGGCGAACCTTCCGAGGAAAACAAAAAACCTAAAACTGCTTCATTACCTGCGGGTGTGACTCCTGAAAATGTGACTTTAGAAATAGCTGTTAATCAATTAGCTTTACCTCGCGCTTTGGGGGTTCATCCGGCTACTAATGGTAAAATCCAAGCAGGACTCGGCAAGTTTGGGCCTTTTATTGTCCATAATCAAAGCAAGGATGAGAAAGACTACCGCAGTCTTAAAGGTACTGATGATGTATTTACAATTTCTTTAGAACGAGCTTTAGAGATTTTGTCAGAACCAAAAAAAGCTGGGCGAAACAAGTCTAAGCAAGCTTTAAAAGAGTTGGGTTCTCATCCGGTGGACAATGAACCTGTAAATATCTACGATGGCCCCTATGGTGCGTATATCAAGCACGGCAAAGTTAATGTCGGTTTAGCTGAAGGTCAAACTGTTGAAACAACCACCTTAGCTATGGCTTTAGAGTTATTGGCGACTAAAAAACCTGCCAGTACCCGCACTACTAAAGCTAAGTCTACAACTACTACTAAAAAGACTACAACAACTAGGTCTAAAGCTAAATCAAGTTCAAAACTATAGGCTATGCGATCGCCTTATTGTCATAATAAAGAGCGATCCATCACATTACTCCTGAAAAAATGACAACTTACAACGCGCTTACAAGCCGTGAATGGTGGGCGCAACGCTGGTTAGATTTATTAGACTCCTACCGCTTCAAAAAGCGTCTAGAACGGGCGAGAAACTACTCAAGACAAGGAAACGTCCTTAGCATCAAGTTTCAGGGCGCTAAAGTGACAGCCGAAGTCCAAGGAACAGAAGTAGAACCTTATCAAGTTTCTTTGTCTTTAGAGTCTTTTACAGAAGAACAGTGGGGTTTTGTGATTGAAACAATGTCCCATCGAGCATTTTTTGCCGCCAAATTGTTAGCGGGAGAAATGCCCCAAAATATTGAAGAAGTATTTACAAGTAACGGCGTATCGCTATTTCCGTTTAGTTTGAGCGATATTCGTAGCAAGTGTTCTTGTCCTGATAAAGCTAACCCTTGCAAGCATATAGGCGCAGTATATTATCAATTGGGCGATCGCTTTAGCGAAGATCCCTTTGTCTTATTTCAACTGCGCGGTAGTTCTAAAGACAAAATTATCGCCTCTTTGCGCCAGCTACGCAGTCATAGCAATATTGAAGAAACTCCCGAAATTAACAGCAATTGCGCTCCTAATCGTTCTCCTACCCTAACTATTGCTCAATTTTGGCGCTATGACCGCCCTTTAGATCCTAATTTAGTTGTAATTGCACCCCCCGTCAGCAGCGAATCAATATTAGATATATTAGGGCCCATACCGCTATCGATAGATGGGACAGGAAACTCTAACTTTGATGCTACAGTCTCAGAAGCTGCGATCGCCTATTTAAGTAATGCCTACGAACAAGTTAGCCAAAAAGCCGCAATTTCGGCGATGAATCTGTAAAGCAGATGCGAGGATTCTACTCGTCCAGTAAACTAGAAATTCTAGTCCTATAATTGCTCTTACTATGCCTGATTTTTTAAGACTTGAGGATGCGGTTGAATTTGCTGAAAACCCAGAACCCCGTTGTCCGTGCGTATTGTTACTAGATACTTCTGGTTCAATGCAAGGAGAGGCAATTAACGCCTTAAATGAGGGATTGAAAACCTTTAAGGAAGAACTAAACCGCGACAACTTAGCCAAAAAGCGAGTTGAAGTAGCAATTATTACCTTTAATAGCGATGTAAATATCGTCCAAGATTTTATTACCGCCGACCAATTTGACCCACCAACCCTCAAAGCCCAAGGCTTGACAGTCATGGGTTCGGCTATTCATAAAGGTCTAGATATGGTAGCTAGTCGCAAAGCCCAGTACAGCGCCAACGGGGTAGCTTATTATCGCCCTTGGGTATTTTTAATTACTGATGGCGAACCTCAAGGTGAACCCGATAGTCTCATAGAACAAGCCGCACAACGCATTAAAGAAGATGAAGATAATAAGCGTGTAGCTTTCTTTGCTGTCGGTGTAGAAGGAGCAAATATAACTCGCCTTTCGCAAATTGTTACCCGTAGTCCTTTAAAGTTAGTCGGTTTAAACTTTCAAGAGATGTTTATCTGGCTTTCTGCAAGTATGCAGCGCGTATCGCAATCAAGAATGGATGAGCAAATACCTCTACCTCCTCCTGGTTGGGGCATTATTTGAGTTTTGGGATGGGAGGATATCTAACTTCTTTCCCCGCCAATCCAAACAGGGAAACAATTTTTATGGCGCTTCCTTTCTGTCTTCCTGCTCCACTAAAGGTAAGATAGGTTTTAGAGTTTTTCGTAGCTCGAAAAACTCTGCTTTATCAAAGGGCATGACAGAAATAGGATAACTATTAGCAGTCATATTTAAACTTTGCTCTATTGATGTATCATCTAAACTTTCAGCTACTTGTACTTGCTGTTTTAAACTATGCTCTAGTGATGTGCCATCTAAACTTTCAGCTACTTGTACTTGCTGTTCTAATTGTTGTGTGGAAGATACCAAACCACTCAAACCATCAACGATTTGGCGGACGTTTTGGCGAAACTTAGGATCTCCCGTTAGTTCGTCTAAATCGGAAGTAATTTTTTGGGCATTAGCAAAAGTTACCCGTGCCGAGTCTAAAGTTTGCTGCAATAACAATATATTACTAGGGTCGTTTAGCGCGTTAGAAGCATTGCGGAGGTTTACCGAAGCTTCCGCAGCGTTAGCCGATAGGGTTTCTAAGTTTTGGATTAGTTGCCCTTGGTTAAAGCGATTTAGAGTTGGGGATAATCCGCTAAAGGTTCCTTGCAACTGTTCGCTTGCCTGATTGAGATTATTTAGGGTAGTAACTAAAGTCGAGCGATTCGTGGTCACTAAATTATCGACATTATTTACTAAGCGATTGACATTAGCAGTTGTAGTATTTAGCCTGTCGGCAGTAGTGCCAAATTGAGTGATAGTTTTACTGCTAGAAGCGCTAATCTCATTGGCGGCTTGCTGTACTGAAGTTGCCGCCGTAGAGAATGTTCCTAATTGCTGGCGAGTAGACTTTGATAATCCTTCAAGTTCGCGGGTAAGTTGGGTTACTCCCGCCGCCGCAACGGCAGCATTATTTACGGCTGTATTAAGGTTTGTGTATAGTTTTTCATTGCCGTAGATACTGGCAAAATTGGTAGAAGAACGAATCAGCGCATCTAGACTAACGCCAATTTTACCTTGGAGCTTAGAGCCGTTACAAATAATTAAATTACGATCGCAATTTTCATCTAGAGGTTTAGCAACAACTAATTGCGGCGGTAACTGACCTTGGGGAGTAATATCAATACTAACCTCGCTAATTAAACCCGATTGATTAGCTTCAATTACAGCATTGCGGGGAATAATAATATCGGCAGGACTAATTTCTATTTCAACTTCTACGCCGTTTGCGCCTGGTTTAATTGCCGCGACACTACCTATATTTACCCCACGATAGCGCACGACTGCCCCGTTTTGGATGCCGCCGACATTGCTAAAAGAGACAATGGCTTTATAGGTGCGTTGATTTAGTTGTACTCCCCGCAGCCAAAGAATCGATCCGCCTAATATTGCTAATCCTAGGAGAATTAATAAACCAACAGAGCCTTCTCGAACTGTGCGCGATCGCATTAAACTATTCTCCTACCTATTAGCATTTTGCTTGCTTTGTCCGACCGGGGTAAAAGGCTGCTTCACCCAATAATATGAATGGGCCCTTCTACACTACCGCTCATAAATTGCTTAATCAACGGATGATCGGTAGTTTGAGTATCGTTTTGGGTTCCCTCCCATTGCACTTTACCCTGATATAAAAAGATGATGCGATCGGCAGTGCGGCGAATTGTACTATCTTGGTGAGTAACGATCGCATAGGTGCTACAAACTCCGTGGACGCACTGCAACTGACGGATCAAGTCTTCAATTACTGTAGAGGCAATCGGATCTAGTCCGGCGGTAGGTTCATCGTACAGTAACACCTCTGAGGCATCTTTGGGATTATTAGGGTTTGACATAATCGCCCGTGCAAAACTGACACGTTTACGCATTCCTCCCGATAACTCGGCTGGGTAACGGCTACCAGCGTCTCCTAAGCCTACCATTTCTAGTTTTTGCTTGACCAGTTCTTTGATGTGCGACTTTTTGAGGCGGGAATGCTGAAACAACGAAAATCCCACGTTTTCCTCTACCGTCAGCGAGTCAAATAGGGCGGCTTGTTGAAATACCATGCCAATACCAATGGGATCGTTACCATCTTCTATTAATCCCGATCTTAAGTTTCCTTCTACATAGATTTCTCCCGCATCTGGCGCTAGTAACCCTGCTATAATCCGTAAAATCGTTGATTTACCCGTACCCGAAGGGCCGATAATTGCTAAGGCTTCTCCTCGGTAAAGTTTTAGATCGACATCATCTAAAATTACACTTTCTCCAAACTTTTTACTGATGCCTTTTAACTCAATGATTGGATCAGTAGTTTTAGGTAAGGGAGGTTCACTTGTGTTAATGTTCTGCATTTCACCTCATTACTGAAATCTGACAATTTTGGTATAGGGGGAGAAACTGCTGTTTAATTTTTCTTAATCGTCAGCTAGTAGAAAGTTACATCAGCGCGATCGCATCAATTTGGATAGTAACTGCAAAACGTTAAAAGCGGGTAATCGGACTCGAACCGACGACATTCAGCATGGGAAGCTGACGTTCTACCACTGAACTATACCCGCAAAACTGACTAATATTATACCACTATTTAGCGTCAGTTATTCTACAACTTGCTTTACTTTTGATTTTTTGCGCCAGCCATGCTTAAACTTTTTAAGTAGCCAGGATTGGAAACTATCTACATAAGTAAATAGGACTGGTACTACTACCAAAGTTAGCAGTGTAGAAGTTGTAAAACCGCCCATAATCGCAATGCCCATCGGACTGCGAACTTCAGCCCCCGCCCCCAATCCCAAAGCTAGGGGGATAGTTCCGGCTACAGTGGCGAGGGAAGTCATCAAAATTGGTCGGAGGCGCGATAACCCAGCTTCTATTAGTGCTTGACGCTGGGTTTTACCTTCTTCTAAGTTCATGAGGGTGTAATCTACTAACAAAATTGAGTTTTTGGTCACAATTCCCATTAATAAAACAATCCCAATTAGGGCGTAAAGTCCAAGGGCTTTTTGGGCAATCAATAAACCTAATAGCGCCCCACCCAAAGATAAAGGTAGTGCCACCATAATTGTAAGCGGGTGCAGGAAGTTATTGTATAACAGTACCAAAATGGCATATATACACATAATCGCCAAGGCTAAAGCGCCGCCAAAACGCCCAAAGATTTCTTGCATAATTTCCGCATCTCCCGCACTTTGGCGCACAACGTCAGGAGGCAAGCGATTTAAAGCTGGTAACTTGTCTACTGCTTTCACCCCATCGCCTAGAGCAATACCTTGTAAGTTCGCTTCTACAGAGATTTGACGGGATCTATCGTAGCGATCAATTTGCGCTGGGCCACTACCATAACGGATCTCTGCTACGGCGGTTAAAGGAACTAAAGTATTGTTTCCACCAGGTACGCGCAGATTTTTTAAAGTATTAATATCTTCCCTGGCAAATTCTGCAATTTGAACGCGGATGGGAATTTGGCGATCGCTTAGATTAAATTTAGCTAAGTTCGCTTCATTATCGCCAATAGTAGCTAAGGATGCTGTTTGAGCAATTGATTGAACTGTAACCCCCAAATCAGCAGCTTTTTCAGGATTGGGAATAATCAAAATTTCGGGTTTAACTAAGCTTGCAGTAGAAGCAACTTCTACTAATCCTGGTACGGTTCGCATTTGCTTTTCTAAATCATTAGCTACTTGTGTTAAAGCTTGCGGATTTTCGCTTTTGAGGACAATAGTTAAATCTTTTGAACTCCCCGCCGATCCTTGGCTTTGAAAACTAATTCTCGCCCCAGGAATTTTTTGCAGTTGGGGACGCATTTGTTGCTCGTATTCTACTTGAGATAATTCTCTTTCCGTTTTGGGTTTAAGGTTAACACTCAGCGTTGCCGAATCTATTTTTTGAGTAGTTAATATATTTTTAACGGCGGGATTAGCGCGGAGAATATCTGTAGCTTGGGCGGCTACTTTGCTTGTGTCTGCTAGAGTTGAGCCGGGAGGCAATTCAAGCGTAACTGTAGAGATACCTAAGTCACCGTTATCGACAAATCCTTGGGGAATGAGTGGAATTAGGGCTAAACTACCAATGAAAAAAGCGATCGCAATTAAGATAGTTGTCAACCGATGACTTAAAGCCCAACCTAGTAACTGTCTATAAGGTTGAAATCGCCGCCTGCTATTACGGGTTTCATCTTTTTGAATTTGCTTAGTTGTTTTGGCTTTAAACCAAGTAGCCCCTAACATCGGGGTAATAGTCCGCGCTACTAAGGTTGAAAAAATCGTTGAAACTGCAACTGTTACGCCAAAAGGTTGAAAAAATTGCCCAGGAATACCGCCCATAAAAGCCACAGGCAAAAATACTGCAATAATCGTTGCAGCGCTGGCTAATACCGCTAACCCAACTTCCGCCGCCGAGTCAAAAGCCGCTTGACGGGGAGTTTTGCCCATAGCGATATGCCTTTCCATATTTTCGACTTCAACAACGGTATCGTCTACCAAGTTGCCCACCGCCAACGCCAACGCCAGCAAAGTCATGTTGTTGAGGGTGTAGCCCAATGCTTGTTGGACAGCAAAAGTCGGCAGAATAGATAGAGGAAGTGCGATCGCTGTAATTAAAGTTGCCCGCCAATCGCGCAAAAATACTAAAATTGTCAGGACGGCTAGAGCAGAAGCTTGGATCAAGTCGTCAATGGTGCTTTCGTAAGATTCGCGGACAAAATCACCGCGCGTAAAAATTAATTCTAGTTTTACATCCCCAGCGAGGGTTTTTTGCAGCTTTTCTACAGCTTTAATAACTCCTTCTTCTACCGATACTAAGGTTGTACCTGTGCTACGCAGTACCGAAAAAGCAACTACGGGCTGATTATTGAGATAAGCTGCTGTCCTTTGTTCGCCAAAACTGTCTTCAACTTCCCCTAAACTAGCTAAAGGAACAAAGCTACCATTGGGTAGCACTATTTGATAGTTTTGCAATTCTTTAACTGTAGCGGCGCTACCGAGAGTGCGAATACTTTGTTCGCTACCGCCTACTTCGGTTCTTCCACCGGGTAAATTGACGTTAAAGGCGCGGAGTTGATCGTTTACTCCCGTTGCTGTAATTCCCAATGCTTGCAAGCGATCAGGATCGATATTTATTCTAATTTCTCTATCTACACCACCATCGCGGCGGATTTCGGCAACGCCTTTAACTGATAAAAGGGCGCGGCTAATTGTTTCGTCTACTAAATTGCTTAATTGCTCTACCGATTGTCGCTCAGACACTACGGCATAAGTCATAATTGGGCCGCCAGAAAATTCTAACCTTTGAATAATCGGCTCGTTAATGTCTTGGGGTAAATTTTGGCGAATTTGGGCTACAGCGTTGCGGACATCATTAGTAGCGCGATCGCTATCTGTCCCCAAATCAAAGTTAATAATTGTCGTGGAAACGCCATCGTTGACGGTAGAAATTGTATTATCAATGTTGCCTAAACCCGCTACCGCGTCTTCTATGGGCTTGGTTACTTGAAATTCTAATTCTGTGGGGCCCGCCCCTGGTTGGCTAACGGTGATGGAAACGGCAGGAACATCAATATTTGGATTGATATCAATTCCTAAACTTGTAAAGGAAAACCAACCAATAATTGTGAGAAATAAAAATAAAACTATTGTCGGTACGGGGCGACGAATTGACCAAGCAGAAAGGTTAAAATCCATCGTTATTTCCCTTGTACTACCTGGACTTTGTCGCCATCTTTGAGATAGCCAGCCCCCGCAACTACAACGCGATCACCTATTTTTAATCCGTTAACTATTTCGACATTGTTTTTGCCAATTACTTCCCCTACAGTGATTTTTTGACTTCGTACTATATCCCCATCAGTTAGCACAAAGGCGATCCCACTGCCGTCACTTTGAGGTAAAACAGCTTTAGCGGGTATAGCTATTCCTGGGACATTGGCGATCGTAATTGCTCCACTTGCGAACATTCCCGGACGCAATACTGTTGCTGGCAAATCTATTCTGACTGTAGCTTCGCGGCTTTGGGGATCTACAAGGGGCGCTATTTCCCTAACATTACCTTGCAAGCGCAGACGCGAATCTGCGTCGCTTGTAACTACTACTGGAGAGTTAATTTTTACTTGATTTAAGTTAGTTGCGGGTACCTTTGCCTGCAATTCTAAAGAGCCATTTTGAATAATTGAAAATATTTTTTGCGTACTATTAGCTACATCGCCAACTTGGGCTGTTTGTTCAGCAATTACCCCACTAGCGGGAGCGCGGACTATAGTTTGATCTAGTTGGGTTTGTTGTTGTTGGACACGGGCAATACTAATGCGAACATCGGCTTCGGCGCTGGCAATATTTGCCTGGGCGACACTAATCGCTTCTCGTGCAGTTGTAGCGGTAGTTGAACGGGTTTCTAATTCTTGACGACTAATTGCGCCAGCGTCAGCTAGTCCTTTATAACGTTGATAATTGCTGTTAGCTTCGGCTAAAGTAGCACGAGATTGAGCCAAAGAGGCTTGTCTTTGCCTAACTACGGCTCGATTGGATTCTACTTCGGCTTTTGCTTGAGAGATTTGAGTTTGCAGTACAGAACTATCTAAAACTGCTAGAGTTTGTCCGCTTTTTACAGAATCTCCTTCATCTACCAAAATCTGTTTAATTTGTAAACCTGTAGCTTGAGGCAAAACTGGGATTAAGTCGCGTGCGTTGACTGTACCTGTAACGCTAAGAGTACGGGCGACGGGGGTAAGCTCCGCCGATGCAATAGTTACGCTCATTGACGGCGCTAAATTCACACTTTGGGGCGTAACTGCGGGTTTAGTCGTGGGACGATTCATAATAGTCATCCCTAACCCTGTTAAACCAATCCCTAGCCCTGTACCTACTAATAACGGTACTAGCCAACCTCTAGAACTCTGAGGTGGTTGTGGGGTGGGAATAAGGTCTATTTCTACCTCTTGCTCAAATTCTTCTATTTGTTCCCTTTTTGGAATAGTTTTTTGACTTTCAGCGATATTTACAGTTTCAGTCACGCGATCGCCTACCCGTTATTTTATAAAAAACTTCGCACTCTAATTAATATATCTCAATATTTTTGCTTATTTGGGAAATCTATGCGTGTCACTAAAGGAGGAAATTAGGCTCAATACTTCTGGCGGGAAAAACAGCAAGATAGAATAAGTCGCAAAAATCAACCTTTTAACTTTTATGCAGCAAACAAGCGCTCCGATTACTAAAGATTTGGTGTTAATTGGTGGCGGTCACAGTCATGCGATCGCGCTGAGAATGTGGGCTATGAAGCCTCTAGAAGGGGTGAGAATAACGTTAATTACCGAGTCATCAGATACACCTTATTCAGGAATGTTACCCGGTCATATTGCCGGATTTTACACTTATGAAGAATGTCATATAAATTTGCGGAGTTTGGCTCAATTTGCCCAAGCGCAACTATATATTGATACTGTTGTGGGATTGGATTTGGTCAACAAACAAATTCTCTGCGCCCATCGTCCGCCTGTAAGTTTTGACCTATTATCTATAGACATTGGCAGCACTCCCGCCAGTGTAAATGTACCAGGTGCGGATAAGTATGCGATCGCAGCCAAACCTGTAGCCAAGCTTTTAACTCAATGGCAGCAAATAATTGAAGAAGTTAGCAGTACGTCTAAACCTATTAGTTTGGGGATTGTTGGCGGTGGTGCGGGGGGTGTGGAATTAGCTTTAGCAATGCAAGGAAATTTGCAACGATTAAGCACTAATGTAGCAATCCACTTGTTTCATCGGGAGGCGGAAATTATGCCTCACTATGGCGGTTGGGTGCGTCGCCATTTGCAAGCAATTTTGATAGAAAAGGGAATTAATTTACATCTGCAAGAAACTGTTATCGACGTACAACCAAATAAAATTAGTTGCGAGTCGGGACTTAAAGTAGAATGCGATCGCATTTTTTGGGTAACTCAAGCCTCTGCACCTAGCTGGATTAAGGAAAGCGGAATTGCTACCGATTCCCAAGGGTTTGTGCAAGTAAACGATTATTTACAGGCGGTTTCTCATCCTTTTATCTTTGCGGCGGGAGATATTGCCACAATGATTAATTATCCGCGTCCTAAAGCTGGCGTATTTGCCGTTAGACAAGGAAAACCTTTGTTTAATAACTTACAAAAAACTTTGTTAGCGGGGCGTTTACAGCCCTACAAGCCGCAAAAAACCTATTTAAGTTTAGTTGGAACGGGAGATGGAAAGGTGATCGCTTCTTGGGGCAATTTTGGCTTAGGTGCATCTGGTTTGCTATGGAATTGGAAAGACAAAATTGATCGTCAGTTTATGGATCGTTTTCACAAATTACCATCAATGTCTGAACCTATAGTAGAGATGCGTTGTGCGGGTTGCGGTTCTAAAGTGGGTAGTACGGTTTTAGAGCGTGTATTGCAACGATTAGAAAGAATTGAAAACACTCTAGATATTATTATTGGTTTAGATGCTCCCGATGATGCTGCGGTAGTAAAAGTACCTGAAAATAAATTAATGGTACATACTATTGACTATTTTCGCGCCTTAGTAAATGACCCGTTTATTTTTGGACAAATTAGCGCCAATCATTGTTTGAGCGATATTTTTGCGATGGGTGCAACTCCCCAAAGCGTACTTGCGATCGCATCTATCCCTTATGCGACTGAATCTATTGTTGAAGAAACTCTTTATCAAATATTATCTGGCGCTCTCAAAGTCTTAAATCAAGCCCAAATTCCTTTAATTGGCGGACACACTACCGCAGGCTTAGAATTAGGTTTTGGTTTATCTTGTAATGGGTTAGCAAGTCCGCACCAATTGCTTAAAAAATCTGGGATGCAACCAGAGCAATTATTAATATTAACTAAACCATTAGGTACAGGAACATTATTTGCCGCAGATATGCGTTTTCTCGCAAAAAATCAATGGATTGATGGCGCGATTGAGTCGATGCTATTGTCAAATCAAGGGGCGGCTACTTGTTTAATGGAATACGGAGTTACAGCTTGTACAGATATTACAGGTTTTGGATTACTTGGACACTTAATAGAAATGGTGAAAGCTTCTAACGTTAGTGTAGAATTAAACATTGATGCTATCCCAATATTAGAGGGAGCTAGAGAAACAACACAAAGGGGAATATTTAGTTCTTTGCATCCTGAAAATCTCCAATTTTCGCGTTACATCGACAATATAGAAAAAGTTTGCGACTGCTTAAATTATCCAATACTATTCGATCCGCAAACTTCTGGTGGCTTATTAGCAGCAATTGATAGTAAGAACGCAAACGCTTGCGTTACACAGTTACAAGCTTTGGGATATTCGCAAGCTACAATTATTGGTCGTGTTGTCCAGCATTCAAAAGATTATAGGGTACATCTCAATGCCTGAGTGCGATAGAGCCACAAGCTCGCAGAGCTTCGCCTTTTTGGTTGAGTTTGATTAAAAAGGCTTTGTTACTCACTTTTAATCTGTAATCTTCAGTAGAGTGTTGGACTTGGATTATTGGAATGATAACCATCGTTGCCATACTATCTCGCTATTTTCATAAAAGATATTCAGCCAATAATCAATTGAGCATTGCTACTACTTAAGACATAGATTTTACTTTGGACGTATCTTAGACATAAAGTTTACATATCCTAGACATTTGTTAGACATTTAAGATGTTTGCAAGTGTAACA
Source organism: Chlorogloea sp. CCALA 695 (assembly GCF_003003885.1). Lineage (GTDB taxonomy): Bacteria > Cyanobacteriota > Cyanobacteriia > Cyanobacteriales > Chroococcidiopsidaceae > Aliterella. Next base: position 19,762 of record NZ_PVWN01000025.1, read on the forward strand.
ATAAGAGCATCCTTAGCTATGGCTATATAGCTATTAATAAAATACTTTCATCTACCTTTAGAATAAGGTGATAAAATGTAGTGCGATCGCTCACAATCAAAAATGACAATCTTTACTAAAGTTTTGATCTAAACTGAAGTTGGGAAAAGTCAGAAAAAAAGCTTTTGGGTTATTAGTCATAACCAAGTTTGAGGTTAAACAACCACTTATAGATGTTTGACTAAGTAAATAGTGAGGAAATAAACAATATATCGCCCTCTCTGATAGCAAGACGTTAGAAAGTTCTTGCTAAATTTTAACGTGCAGTAAATTAGTAATAAATCCAGGGGAATTGATAACTTGCCAGAGTCAGATTTAAAAAAAGCAAGTGCTAAAACAGTATTAAAATTGCGTAAAATTTTACGCAGTATTGTACTTATACCAAATAGATTTTTAGCGCTAATTACTAAAGCTTCAAAAAGCCTAAAAAGTAGCGTAACTATAGCCGCACTGGTAACGATGGCAATTTTAGCCGGACATACAGTATCAGCACAAGTATCGCCACCTTCTCAACCTTTAGGTTCGTTAAAAAGTGTAGCCATTCCTGAACCTAGCAATTTGGGAGAATTTGTTAAAAACAAAACCGCCGCAATTGAGCTAGGAAAATCTTTATTTTGGGATATGCAAGTTGGTAGCGATGGGTTGCAATCTTGCGCCAGTTGTCACTTTCATGCAGGGACAGATACAAGAGCAAAAAATCAACTTAGCCCAGGATTATTGCGAGTAAATGCTGATGGCAGTCCAAATCCAGATGAAAAGGTCAATCTCGGTGGACTGAATTATATCCTCAAGCCTAGTGATTTTCCTTTCCACAAACTATCAGATCCAGGCGATCGCAAATCCACAGTTTTAGCCGATACTAATGATGTTGCTGGTTCTCAAGGTGTAGACCTCAATAAGTTTAATGACATTACTCCTGGTAGTGCCGTAGACAATATGACCTTAACACCAGATCCAGTATTCAAAATTAATGATATTAACACTCGTCGAGTTACAGAGCGCAATACCCCAAGTTCTATCAACGCGATATTTAACTTCCGCAATTTCTGGGATGGACGCGCTCAAAATGATTTTAATGGCGTGAATCCTTTTGGTTCTAGAGATCCTAATGCTTACCTTCTCAAAGCAGCAACGAAGCAGTCAGCGCTAGAGAAAGTCAAAATTAGCCTCAAAAATGCTTCTGCAGCTTCTCAAGCCGTAGGGCCACCATTAAGTGATGTGGAAGAATCTGCTACTGGTCGAATATTTCCAGATGTCGGTCAAAAATTTAACAGCGTTAAGACGAAAAAGCTCCCTAGAGAGATTGGTAAAAAACTAAAATCTCTAACACCACTAGGTAAGCAAGTAGTCCACCCACAAGACAGCGTACTGGGTAAGTACAGCCAAGCACCAAAACCAGGCTTGAAGTTAAAAACCTACGAGAAGATGGTTCAAGATGCTTTTCAACCCCAGTGGTGGGACTCGAAGCAAATTATTGAAATCGGTGCAGACGGTTACCGAGCTTTTAAGCAGCCTCAAGGCGCATTGAACACCAATCAGTTCACTCTAACGGATTACAACTTCTCGTTATTTATGGGGTTGGCAATTCAGTTGTATGAAGCTACGTTAGTTTCAGATAATGCACCTATTGACCAGTATTTTGATGGTAATAGTAACGCTTTAACTACTCAACAAAAGCAAGGAAAAGAGCTTTTTGAAGGTAAGGCTAAGTGCATTAACTGTCATGGTGGGCCAGAGTTTACGAATGCTTCAGTCAGAAACGTGCAAAAAGAGCGTTTAGAACGGATGACTATGGGTAATGGTGGCGAGGCTGTTTACGATAATGGCTTCTACAACATTGGAGTTAGACCTACTTTAGAAGACTTAGGTGTAGGCGGAAAAGATCCTTTTGGTAATCCTCTTTCTGATTCGCGGATGGCGCAACAAGGTAAGTTTACAGATCCAAATTTGAGTCCTCCAATTAGTTCAACAGAAAGAGTTGCTGTTGATGGCTCTTTTAAAACTTCTGGCTTGCGTAACATTGAATTAACTGCTCCTTATTTTCACAATGGCGGACAGTTGACTCTCAAACAAGTTGTTGAATTTTACAACCGAGGTGGAGACTTCCACAAGCAAAATATCGACGATCTCGATCCTGATATTGAAAACCTTGGTTTAAGTGAAGATGAACAAAACGCTTTAGTAGCTTTCTTAAAATCGCTAACTGATGAGCGCGTTCGTTTAGAAAAAGCACCTTTCGATCACCCACAGTTGTTTATTACTAACGGACATCCTGGAAATACTAAGTCTGTCACTAATGACGGTACAGGTAGAGCTACAGTTACTATGTTAGAAATTCCTGCTGTTGGTCGTAATGGCGGTACTGGTACAGAGAATTTTCCCGCGAAAGCTCTATAGAATCCTCTAAATCCAGCTAATTTTTTGAAGTACAGGCAATTGCGCCTGTACTTTTTTAATGGCAATTATTTAACGTTGCTGTAACCAATGCCAAAATTTTACTAATGTATTTTCTAACCACAACATACCAAGGTCTAGCCATTCTAATAATTGTTCTAAAGGATGCTTGACATAGCCCATTGCGATCGCAGGTGTTTCAATCCAATCTGGCTTAGGTTCTAAGCGCTCGGAAGATTTAGCAGTGACGCTATTACTTAAGTTGAATGAATGGGAATTTGTCGCAACTGCTTTTAGTTTTTGAGAAATCTGAAGATTGGGGCTTAATGAGTTAGGTTGAGCTTTAGTTATCTTGGTAATTTGAGGAGTTTTTACAGTTACAGAAGCGGAGTTTTTTTGAGTTGGTTGTCGCCAGCGCCTAAGCAAACTGTTTAAAGCATACTTGTTTAATTTTTGATCAGATTGAGTTACATTTTTATTTTGTGGTAAGTGAGACGTTGAATTTGCAGGTTTTTCTAAAACTAAAGATTGTTTTGCTAAGTCTTCAGTCCCAAATAAATCGCTCATTTCTAACCAAGGATCTTCTAAGTTATTTGTTGTAAATTCAGGTAACTTAGGAATGCGATCGCCTCTGGCGCTGCGCTCCGCGCAATCGCGTTTAAAAAAGTAATCTATAGCCGCCCAAATCAATCCCTGAATCTGAAAAGCCTTTGTAATACTAGCTATAGGCGCTAAATCTGTTTCAAATTTGGCGAGATTGCGATCTAAGGATGCGATCGCACCATTGGGAAAAACACTTAATTTTCCTTGCTTTTTATCTCTTTGCACCCAACTAACTATGCTGTTAACTGGCGCTAATAACCAATTTTGACGAGCGGGGAGTCTTTCGCCTTTTGATGGCAGTAACCTTTGTAAGCGCCAACAAGTAACTTCGCTAATAATTCGTGCTTGCAATACTTGCTGCTGATGGCTAGTTAAAATATCTAAAATTTCATTAGTAGGGGAAACTAAGACTAATAAACGGTTTGATATTAAGCTGGCTATTCCCTGGATAGGACGATTTTGGACTAAAAAATTAGAACTCTCCTGTTCTGTAGGTTCTAATAATTGGGAAGAATTGGCAGTAGTAGATAATTTTGTATTGACTTTAGGAAAAAACTTATTCCATAAAAATCCGAATAAATTTTTAGATGGTGCTGTAGTTACAATCTCCTCCTGTGAAGGTAAATCCCCAACTAAAAGCAGGACTTGTTTAATAGGTGTATCAACCGTTTTTGGTGTGTTTGGTAACTGAGGTAAGTTTTGTTTTGCAGCAGATTGGGGCAGGGATGGATAAAATACAATCGGCGCTATCCAACTTGTAACAGCTTGCAAAGATTTCCATGCACTACTGAGGCGATTTGTCAAAAAACGCGATTGATTATGAATAAAACTAAAAAGCCTGCTTTGATAACGGTTAGAAGCAGCAGAAGCCATAAGATTATTAGCGTAGTAGAGAAGCGCAAAAAAACCTTTGCATCTTCAATGGTTTAATATATGTCCCAATCTTATCGAAAATATGTACTATTTAACTCCCCAAGAGAGCAACTTATTGTCCGATACGATCGCCCGTTTGCGATCGCAAAGTCTTTTAGACATTATCCCTCACTGGCAAGTATATCAAGCAGACATTTCCCTCACCGAAGTTTTAGGTAATTTAGCGCCCTGGAATTGCAATAATTGGTCGGTAAAAAAATTAAACGAAAAAGGTCATATTTCTTGGTCTAGCGGACAAAAAGTATTGTGGTTAGTTCAAAAAATAGTAGTTCCCGACACTCTGCAAAACTATCCTCTAACAGGCTTATCTCTAAGACTTGCTTTGACTTGGTGGGCGGAGAAATCCCAAATTTTTGTCAACGGCGAACTTATCCAAGAGGGAGATTTATTCGATTGCTCAACGAGAATTTTACTTAGTCCCCAAGTGATACCAAATCAAGAAATAATTGTTGCTCTGCGTCTAGTAAGTCCCAGCCACGACAACGGCGCATTAGTAAAAAGTCAACTTATTTATCAATCAAATAACCAGGAAATCCCCGAACCTGGTTTTGTTGCCGATGAATTAGCAATTTTACAGCAGTATTTAACAACTATTGGCAGCGATTCACCTATACAAATCGATGCTTCTGTTGACTGGTCAGCATTACCAGATAAAGCCAAGTTTGAGCAGAGTCTTTTACAACTGCGCTCTAGAATGCAAAATTTTAGCCCTCAAATCAAACAGCGACAGATTTATTTAGTTGGTCATGCTCACTTAGACTTGGCTTGGCTGTGGGCGATTAGCGAAACTTGGGAAGTTGCGAAGCGGACTTTTACATCAGTTTTACAATTGCAAGCAGAATATCCCCAATTAACCTTTTGTCATTCCACCCCAGCAATTTATAGCTATATAGAACAACATTGTCCAGACTTATTTGCAGCTATTCAAAAGCAAGTAACCGCCGGGAGTTGGGAAGTTATCGGCGGCTTGTGGGTAGAACCCGAACTTAATTTAATTGATGGCGAATCGATTGTACGTCAATTACTGTATGGGCAGCGTTATGTATTAGAAAAATTCGGCAAAATTTCTACCGTTGCTTGGTTGCCAGATACTTTTGGTTTTTGTGCAACACTACCTCAAATTCTTGCTAGTGGTGGAATTGAATACTTTGTTACTCAAAAACTGCGTTGGAACGATACCACCCAATTTCCTTATGATGTGTTTTGGTGGCGATCGCCTGATGGTACAGAATTATTTAGTCTCATGTCTGCGCCCATTGGTGAAGGTATAGATCCTGTCAAGATGACAGCTTTTAGCTACAACCATGAAAAGCAAACTAATTTACCATTATCTATGTGGTTGCCGGGAGTTGGCGATCATGGGGGTGGCCCTACCCGCGATATGTTGGAATTAGCCAAACGTTGGGAATCGTCACCTTTATTTCCGACTCCAAAGTTCACCACTACTGAAAAATATTTACAAGACATCCAACAAGCTTCTACATTCCCCGTCTGGGACGACGAACTATATCTAGAATTTCATCGCGGCTGTTACACTACTCACGCCGACCAAAAGAAGTTTAATCGCCGATGTGAAGCTTTGCTATATCAAGCCGAGTTGTTTGCTTCCTTGGCAACTATTAGCGCTAATCTGACCTACCCCAAAGCGGAGATAGAAGCTGCTTGGAAAAAGACACTGATTAACCAATTCCACGATATTTTACCCGGCTCATCTATTCCCCAAGTGTATGTAGATGCCAACGCAGATTGGCAAGAAGTGGAGGCAGTTACTACAGAGTTGGTGCAAAAGTCTTTAAATGCGATCGCATCTCTCATCACTCTCCCCTCTCCACCCCAACCGCACAGTATCCCAATTATTGTTTTCAATCCCCTTAACTGGGTTTCTTCCCAAGTTGTGACGATTTCCTTACCCACCTCAGGGCGCAAATGGGACGTATACAACCATTCTGGCGATAAATTACTTACCCAGCTTACCAGCGAAACAACTTTAGTATTTTTGGCAAAAAAAGTAGAGAGCATTGGTTATTCTTTGTTTTGGCTGAGTCCTGCAACGGCTGAAACTCTTGCAAACTCGTTAAAAAACCGGGATTTAGTACCTACAGGCAATACTATAAGCCATAATAGCATTTTCATATTACCAGAAAACCGACCCCCTAGTCAAATTAATAGTTTAGAGCCAAAAGATTGGGTTTTAGAGAATGAATTACTCCGGGTAATTGTCGATAGTAATAGTGGTAATTTAAGTAATGTTTTCGATAAAAACAATAATAGAGAAATCCTCAATAAAAGTGGAGGAAATCAACTACAAGCATATAAAGATAGTGGTCAATATTGGGATGCTTGGAATATAGATCCAAACTACAAGCAATATCCCCTAGAATCATCGCAACTAAAATCTATTCAATGGATAGAAAAAGGCGCAATTCAAACTTGTTTACGAGTAGTAAGACAATTAGGCAAATCTGAATTTTCCTGCGATTACATCTTACAGAAAGATTCACCCATCCTAAAAATAGCTACCACCGTAGACTTTAAAGAAAGGGAAGTATTAGTAAAAGCTGCTTTTCCTTTCAACTTTGAAACCGATAGCGCTACTTTTGAAATTCCTTTTGGGACTATTTCTAGACCAACTAAACCCACAACACCAACGCAAAAAGCTAAGTGGGAAGTCCCGGCTTTGCGCTGGGCAGATTTAAGCACTGATGACTACGGTGTAAGTTTGCTCAATGATTGCAAATACGGCTACGACAGCAAACCTAATCAACTAAATCTAACTTTGTTGAGAAGTGCTAGTTGGCCAGACCCCGAAGCCGATCAAGGACACCACGAATTTACCTATGCTATTTATCCTCACTCTGGCAATTGGCAAACTGCCCAGACCGTCCGGCACGGCTACGAATTAAATGTCCCCTTTCAAGTAATTCAACTACCAGCAACTTCTAGTTCTAAACCTGGAACTCTACCAGAAGTTGGGAGTTTTCTAAATTTATCCGCCGATAATCTAGTTATAACTGCCTTCAAACAATCGGAAGACAACCCGCAAGAGTGGATTTTGCGCTGCTATGAATGTCATGGATTAGTAGCAGAAAAAGTATCGTTGCAAAGCAATTTAGGATTAGAAGTAACTCAACAGGTAGATATTTTAGAGCGTCCTACTCAAACAAACTTTGATACTATGCCTTGGAAAATAACTAATTTTGTAGTTTTAAGGGGGAAGTGCGATAGAGCCACAAGCTCGCAGAGCTTCGCACTGATTGAAACCTAATCTTTGTCTTAAAAGCTACACCACCCAAAAATTACCTAGTGTTTAGTCTTAAACTCTTACCAAACACCATGTAATTGGGGCTTTAACCTCAAAAAAGTAGAAATTTAATCTTCGTGGTCTTCAAAAGGATCGCTTAATTCCTTAGAAGGAGGCCCGAAAGAAGTATAGATCGATACGCCAGTTATGGCAATAACGATCGCAAAGACAGAAATGCTAAGAACTGTTGCGGGTTCCATGAGCTAATTTTAATAATGAGTGCTATTCCTATAGAATATTACAGAACATTAAAAAAAGCTTCTAGAATTTATTAAACGGGTAAGCTATGGCACAACGGACTTGGTTAGGAGAAATCCTCAGACCCTTAAACTCTGAATACGGTAAAGTTGCTCGCGGTTGGGGAACAACACCCGTTATGGCTGTCTTCATGTTGCTATTTTTTGTCTTTTTGCTGATTATTCTGCAAATTTACAACTCATCGCTACTGATTGAACGAGTAGACATAACCCCAGATTGGTCAACTTTAGGCAACTAAATAGTAGTATTTTCATTTTTATTTAGGTAGTGTTTTTCCCGGCTTGTCCGGGTTTTTTATTGAGATGCTACCCAAGGAGCTACTGTACCTAAGCTAAGATCGGTAAAGAAGTTGTAGGAATTGGATATGAATGTATTTGGCATTGGTTTACCAGAAATGGCTTTAATTATGGTGGTAGCGCTGCTGATTTTTGGGCCGAAAAAGTTGCCAGAAATCGGTAAAAGTATGGGTAAAGCAATTCGTAGCTTTCAAGACGCTTCCAAAGAATTTGAAGATGAATTTAAACGCGAAGCAGAGCAAATAGAAACTGCCGTCAAAACCACCGCCGAAATTGAACCAAAACAAATAACTCCCGCACCTAGCGAAGCCGAAAATATAGCTCAAACTTCACCCATACAAGAGCCAGAAAGTCAAGTTATTACTTCCGAAGCTAACTAAAAGTTAAAAAATACCCAATGACTGAGGCCCCAGCTTCCCAAATAGTAATTCCCCAATTAATTGTTGGCTTAGGTAATCCCGAACCAAAATACGATCGCACTCGTCACAATATCGGCTTTGCGGCAATAGATGCGATTTCTCGTGCTTGGCAAATTAACCTATCGGAAAATCGCAAATATCAAGGAGAATTTGGCGAAGGACAAAAGCAATTAACCAAAATTCGCGTGCTTAAACCGCTTACTTATATGAATCGTTCCGGGCAATCAATTCGCGCCGTGACTGATTGGTTTAAGTTGCCGCCAACATCGGTATTAATAATTTATGATGACATGGATTTGCCCCTGGGAAAACTACGCTTGCGCTTATCAGGCTCCGCAGGGGGTCACAACGGCATGAAAAGTGCTATTTCTCACCTTGGCAATCAAAACTTCCCCAGGCTGCGTATAGGCATCGGTAAACCCCAAAACTCTGTAGCGGGAGACGATGCTAATACTATCTCTTACGTGCTGGGACAATTTAACGCCCAAGAATCTGTTATGGTTACGGAAATTCTTAGCTTAGTAGTTGATTGCGTAGAACTCTCTTTAAAGCAAGGAGTAGAACAAGCAATGAATCGCTACAACAACCGGAGTATTTTGGTAAAAAGTAACTAACAATAAAGCGGATAGGGTTTCTGCTTCCCCATCCGCTTTATTAACAATTCAAGAATACTTTTATCTAAAACGACGCTTGCGTCTAGCTGCAACTAATTTGCGCTTGCGCTTCTCAAGCGGTGTTTCAAAATGCCGATGATATTTCACATCCGCTAAAATCCCTGCTTTGGAAACTTGCCGTTTAAACCGACGTAATGCTGAATCTATGCCTTCATTTTCGCCTAATACAACTTGGGTCATTCTTACTCCTTCTAGTACGTAACTTTATTAATTATGAGCTTTGTTTAGCCGAAATGTAAATAAAACAAGGCAGGGCGAAGTCCTTGCTATTTGATTTTTAATCAAGCTACGCCTTCAACTGTCTCGGACTTAGCGGTTGATATCGTAACACACAATCGTTACCTTAGCTTGCCTTGAGGCTAAGGGACGTAACGCTTTAAACTTATCAAAAACCCGGTAATTCTTCGAGAATTGTAAATCGAATATGGTTGATCGCCAAGTCTCCAATTGAAACGTCTTCTAACTTGACACCGGAAGATGTAAAAGTTTCAAAAGTAATCCCTTTACCAATTTCAATATGATACCAAGCCAAACCCATAAAAAACCGTGATGGATAAGGGCCAGTGTCGGAGATATCATCGGGGTTAGATTCCATCGGTAACCAACCAATTCCCGGCACGTAAAATTCTAACCAGACATGATTAAAATCCGGTTGCAAAGGAATGTTTTTTTGTTCAGGGAAGGGGGGACATTTATAACGCCCAATAGTGCGGCAAGCGATGCCATTTAAGCGCGATAAAGCAAGCAAAACACCCACGTACTCGCCGCAGGAACCAACACCCCTTTCTAAGGCGATATCTGGGCTATCAATGTGAGGTTTAATTCCGTAGGAAAGTTGGTCGTAAACGTAATTGCGGATATTGTACATTTTCCGCAACAAATTTGTTTCTGTGCCAATAGCTTCACGAGCCGCACGAGTAACAATAGGAGTATCCATTGCTAAATCATCATCATCTACCAAATAACGATCGCGCAACTCCTCGTCTAATTCGGGAATTTTCTCCAAATCTTTAGGCGTAAAACGATACTTAATAGAGCGCACTTCGATTAATGCTTTCCAACCAAATATATGTCGTTCGCCGGGCTTAATACTATCAAACTTAAATACTGCTACTTTTTGTCCGCTTACTTCTTCAGTAATAAAAGGTATACCAACACTTTCAACACTTCTAACTTTTTGGCGATCGCTAGATGATGGTAAAGCAATACGCCATTCTACCTGCTCTATATCTACTTCTTCTAAAGGTGCTAGTTCTTCGACATAAGACATTTCGATTAAATAGCCATTAGAAAGGGCAAAGTGTCCCTGGGAATTGTATTGATAATCGAGGGGATGAATAAAAGTGCGATCGCGGTAAGTTAATTCGTGGGAGGGGTCAGCGTTGGGATTATCCCGAATATAAACTTCCTCCCCGGCGTAAGCTACGTATAGAGTAGATAAATTAGTTTCAGAATTAGTATGAAAAGCTAAACCTGTAGGACGTTCAAAAGGAGTCAAAACGCTAAACTTAATTGCTCCCGTTGCCCGGTCGAGACAGTATACAGTTTGTTCGGTGCTATCGCTAATCCAAATTTCTTCGCCACGAATAGTAATATTTTGAATACCTACCCCCGGAGCATAAAACTTAGTAATTTGTCGCCTTGTATTGCGATCATAAATGAGAATGTAGCCAGATTTTTGAGAAGTCACATAAACCGTTGATTCCCAAACAGCAACACCATCAGCTTGATAAGGCAAAGTTACAAAAGATTTAAGGTGAAATTCTCCCCTAGGACAGAAGTAAACAGTGCCACCTTGGCTAAACCATAAAGTGTCATCCCATAAACACAAACCCGTTACATCAATAAAATCTGTAGCCTGGCGAGTATTAAGAATAGTTGTATTGTCAGTGACAGGATCTATTTGTAATAAATGCCCCTTTACTGTGTCAATCGCCAGGAGTTGATCGCCTAAAAAAGTAATGCCAGCAATGGCGGCAGCACCAATTGGTCTAATTGTTCTCCGTTGTTGTTTTGACGAGTCATGGCTACGGGAAATCGAGTCAACAGGATTCATACTAAATAAAACTAAAAATCTGATACCAATCGTAAACAAATTTCGCTACTTTAAACTGTAAGCGGTGAACTTGGGTTTGGTTAGCCTAAAAACTGCAAGAATGAGCAATTGAGCTAATAGTTATAATTTATAAGCTCAATTTTTGAGAATCCCGTCGATTTATCGGGGGGAATAGGTCAAGATTCTTAGTAAGTATTTTTCTAAAAGCTACCCCCATGTCTGCAAATTCTCTGCCTAAAGAAGCCGCCGTCTGGCACAACCTAGAAATTGACAAAACCTTACAAGTGCTGGAGAGCGATCGCACCTCCGGTTTAAGCTCCACTGAAGTACAGCAACGCCAAGCGCGATACGGGCTAAACGAGCTACAGGAAACCGCCGGACGCAGCCCTTTTGTAATTTTGGTCGATCAGTTCAAAAACATCATGTTGTTAATGCTGATAGCTGTAGCAGTCGTATCGGCAATTTTGGATCTCAGAAGCGGTAGTTTTCCCAAAGATGCGATCGCAATTTCTTTAATTGTGATCCTCAACGGCATTTTGGGCTACCTCCAAGAAAGTCGCGCCGAAAAAGCCTTAGCCGCCCTCAAACGTCTTTCCTCGCCTTTAGTAAGAGTGTTGCGCGATGGCAAACTTAGCGAAGTCGCCGCCAAAGAATTAGTCCCAGGAGATGTAATGCTCCTTGAAGCAGGAGTACAGTTAGCCGCCGACGGACGGTTGATAGAAGAATCTAACTTACAAGTGAGAGAATCAGCATTAACTGGAGAAGCTCACGCGGTAGAAAAGCAAGCCGAGTTGCATTTACCAAAAGATACAGCTTTGGGCGATCGCATTAACTTAGTATTTCAAGGCACAGAAATCGTCCAAGGACGCGCCAAAGCGATCGTTACGGGTACGGGAATGCAAACCGAACTGGGACGCATTGCAGCGCTATTACAGTCGGTGGAAAGCGAACCTACGCCATTGCAAAAAAGAATGGAGCAACTAGGCAATGTTTTAGTTTCTGGCGCTTTAGGTTTAGTTGCTTTAGTCGTAGGAATTGGTGTCCTCCGAGGGGGTGCTTTTGAAGAACTGTTGGAAGTATCTTTAAGTATGGCTGTAGCGGTAGTTCCCGAAGGCTTACCTGCCGTAATTACAGTAACTCTTGCCTTGGGAACCCAACGCATGGTAAAACGCAAGGCATTAATTCGCAAACTCCCCGCCGTAGAAACTCTCGGTAGCGTTACAACTATTTGCTCAGATAAAACTGGCACGTTAACGCAAAATAAAATGGTGGTGCAAAATGCTTATACAAATCACCGCGCGTTTAAAGTTACAGGCGAAGGTTACGAACCAAATGGAGAATTTCAAATAGATGGAACTAAAGCTAATAGTCAAGAATACCCAGAATTACAAGCATTATTAGTTGCTTGCGCCCTTTGTAACGATTCAAATTTACAACAAGACCAAGGACAATGGATTATCATCGGCGATCCTACTGAAGGCGCTTTACTATCTTTGGCGGGTAAAGCTGGAGTAGAAAGAGATCAATGGCAAGCTCGTTTACCGCGCGTCGCTGAATTTCCCTTTTCCTCTGAACGTAAACGGATGAGCGTTATTTGTACGGTAGAGCCTGAAGTTAGCAACCAAGCATTGCAAAATGGTTTGCTAGAGGCACAAAGCTATGTAATGTTTACGAAAGGTTCCCCGGAATTAACCTTAGAAAGATGCGATCGCATCCATACAGGAGATCGCATTGTCCCCGTTACCCAAGAGCAAAGAGCGCAAATCCTCACTCAAAACGACCAAATGGCAGGTAATGGCTTGCGCGTACTGGGTTTTGCTTACAAACCGCTTACAAATGTACCCCCAGACAACTCTCAAGAAACCTCAGAGTTGGGTTTAGTGTGGCTGGGATTAGTGGGAATGCTTGACGCACCGCGCCCAGAAGTACGAGATGCTGTAGCCAAGTGTCGTGTAGCTGGAATCCGCCCGATTATGATTACTGGAGATCACCAACTTACAGCAAGAGCGATCGCGGCGGACTTAGGAATTGCTCAAGCGAGCGATCGCGTTTTAATTGGGCAAGAATTAGAGCGGATGAGCCAAGAGGAGCTAGAACAACAAGTAGATTTAGTTAGCATTTACGCTAGAGTTTCCCCCGAACACAAGTTGCGGATCGTCCAAGCCTTACAAAAGCGGGGTAGATTCGTAGCTATGACGGGGGATGGAGTCAATGATGCACCTGCACTCAAACAAGCCGATATTGGTATCGCTATGGGCATCACAGGTACAGATGTGAGCAAAGAAGCTAGTGACATGGTTTTGCTAGATGACAACTTTGCTACGATTGTCGCCGCAACGGAAGAAGGAAGGGTTGTTTACACCAATATTCGCCGCTTTATTAAGTACATTTTGGGTAGTAATATCGGAGAAGTAATTACAATCGCCGCCGCCCCAATTTTAGGACTAAGTGGGATTCCCTTAACTCCCTTACAAATTTTGTGGATGAACTTAGTTACTGATGGCGTACCAGCTTTGGCTTTAGCGGTAGAACCCGCCGAACCAAATGTTATGAATCGTCCTCCCTTTAATCCGCGCGAGAGTATATTTGCGCGGGGATTAGGTTCTTATATGGTAAGAATTGGAATTGTCTTTGCGATCATTACGATCGCCCTGATGATCTGGGCTTACAACTATACCAATGCCCCTGGTTATCCCCGCGATCCCAACACTTGGAAAACAATGGTATTTACTACCTTGTGTATTGCTCAAATGGGTCATGCGATCGCTATTCGTTCCAATACTCAGCTAACTATCGAGCTAAATCCTCTATCTAATCCCTTTTTGCTTGGTGCTGTCGTGGTGACAACTTTCTTACAGCTATTGCTAGTTTACGTTCCACCCTTACAACAATTTTTTGGTACTTACTACCTGTCTCCTTTTGAACTAGCTATTTGTTTCGGCTTTAGTGCTTTAATGTTTGTCTGGATTGAAGGCGAAAAATTATTTGTACGTTTGGTTAAAAAAGGAGGATAAGAGGAATTTTTAACTAAATTCTGCTCTTAGGGCGCATAGGTGCGCCCCCTATACTATGTATCTCAAAACCTTACAAATTCGCCAGTTTCGCAATTACAAAGATCAAAAAATCGACTTTCTCGCCCCGAAAACAATCTTAGTTGGCGATAACGCTCAAGGAAAGTCGAATTTACTTGAGGCTGTGGAATTATTAGCCACCTTGCGATCGCATCGTAACAGCCGCGATCGTGATTTAGTTAGAGAATCTGAACCTGTTGGACAAATTTCCGCCACTATTGAGCGCCAAAATAGCACCAATGATTTATCTATAACCTTACGGCGCAACGGTCGCCGTAGCGTTGCCAAAAATAGCGAAACTCTGCGCCGTCAGTTAGATTTTTTGGGGGTACTAAATGCCGTACAGTTTTCTAGCTTAGATTTAGATTTAGTACGCGGTGGCCCAGAACAACGCCGTCATTGGCTAGATACTTTATTAATTCAGCTAGAACCTATTTATGCTTACATTTTGCAGCAATACAACCAAGTATTACGACAGCGCAATGCTTTTTTAAAGAGAATTCAAGAATTGGGCATTAAAAGCCACGAACAAGAATTAGCACTTTGGAATGTACAACTAGCGGTTGCAGGTTCTAGAGTTACGAGAAGGCGATCGCGTGCTGTAGAAAGACTAGCACCAATTGCCCAAGCTTGGCACTCTAGCATTAGTGGCAGTACAGAAATTTTAGCAATCCAATACGCGCCAAATATATCTTTAGAACAAAATGAACCAGAGCAAGTACAGCAAGCTTTTTTAGCCAAAATTGCTACTAGAGAAGTCGCTGAACAGCATCAAGGGACTACTTTAGTTGGCCCTCACCGCGACGAAATTGAGCTAATTATTAATCAAACTCCCGCTAGGTCTTATGGTTCTCAAGGTCAGCAACGTACATTAGTTCTAGCACTTAAACTTGCAGAATTAAAATTGATTGAAGAAGTAGTTGGAGAACCGCCTTTATTATTACTTGATGATGTTTTAGCGGAATTAGATTTAAACCGTCAAAATCAACTACTTGATGCTATCCAAGACAGATTTCAAACTCTAATCACTACTACACATCTCGGTTCTTTTGATGCTCAGTGGTTAAAATCTTCTCAAGTTCTTACCGTCCGCGCTGGGCAAATCTCAAATCAAATATAGAACACATTATAATAATGCTTATTGTATTTAAAAAATAAGAATATGAGGGGCAATGTTTGGATCATTAGAGGATTATTAATTCTTCCCCAGCTTGCAGCTTTAATTATTGTGGTAATTATTGGGCAAACTAAGCCCCAAGACAACTTAGACGTTACATCAATGCCAGCTATACCTAATAATATTACAAGTCCAATTATCCCCCCACAAAAAATTACTAATACTATACCAAATAACCAAATCAATAAGGTTGAATTTGTAGCAAGTTATCAACCTAAATACGAGGTTAGCCGGGCGCATCCTAACAACTACGGACAGCGTTATTCTCAAGATGTGAATGGTAGACCAGTAAATAATCAACCTATTATAGTCATTCATGAAACTGTTAATTCTGCTACTAGCGCTATAAATAATTTTCAAACTCCTCATACTAATGAAAATGCTCAAGTTAGCTATCACACTTTAATTAAGTTAGATGGAACAGTTATTTATATAGTACCGCGAGAGTTTCGCGCTTTTGGTGCAGGAAATTCTGTGTTTAGGGGTGAAAATGGCATTGAAACTGTTAAGACGCATTTACAGTTTCCTCCCTCAGTTAATAATTTTGCTTATCACGTTGCTTTTGAAACACCGCCAGACGGTCGAAACAACAGTAAAAGTCATAGTGGTTATACCCAAGTGCAGTACAATTCTCTCGCTTGGTTAATTGCTCAAAGTAGCGTCTCTGAAGCTCGAATTACTACCCATAAAGCTGTAGATCGTTCGGGTAAAAGAATCGATCCTAGAAATTTCGATTTCCGAAACTTTTTAATTGTACTAAGGTCTTATCGTCGGTAAGAAGTAAGATATATTCATCTCATTTTTAAGCTGCTTAAAATAATTAAATGCTCTTTATTATTTAGCTATTTTAATCAAAACAATTTATTCTCCTTAGCACAGTAGTCCGAACAATTTACTGCTTTTTCTGTCATCACGCTAGAAGGATTTACTGCACATTTAAGATGAGGATCGTTAGAGTAAAAATTACAGTTTTTACAGGGTATTTGCTCTAAAGTTTTAATGTTAACAGCAATTGCCTTGCGCGCAAGTCTAACTCTCTTTGACAGCATCAAAAAGATGGCTGCCCAACATATAACAAAACAAACAATTCCCCCTAACATAATAGAATCTGATGTAACTCTCCCTAGAGTTTTTACATTTTCTACTTTTAGATCGCTCTGGGTTGTCTGAGCAACATCATTATTCTTATCTGCTAAATATTGTTCAATAATTTTATCGCTATCCATATTAATTACCTTTAAATGCTTAATACCTACCTATATAATATTAAATTACCTATTTTTAACCCTCCATTCAGTGGAGGTTAAAAAATATTGGAGCTTTGCAAGTCACCCTACTAAATTTACTTTATTTCCAATTTTATACATCTCCCTAAATCAATAACTTGCCTTGGAGCTTTTGTATAATTAAACACGCTGGAGTTGAAAATTAAAGAACTAAATATAAATTTAACTTAATTCTAACCGTCAAAATATTACTTTTATATTCGAGCGCAGCAAAATAGTTAATTAAATAATCATAAAATTATTACGATATAAAGTGTAACTCAGGCTTAAGCCAATATAAAAAATCTGTGGTTTGGAAACGGGGCTTGCAAATAACCAGCCTATTGACAGGGTTATGGTTACTATGGGGAATACTGGCACAAATAGGGGCAGAATTTCTTTGGTTTCAAGAAGTTGGCTACTTACAAGTGTTGCAGTCACGGCTAATGGCGCAAGCTTTAGTATGGATAACCGCAAGTAGTATAACGGCGCTTTACTTAGTCGGAAATTTACAAATCGCCCAGCGACTAAAATATTCTCAACAATCGCAGGTGTTGGTAGGAGTAAAGAACTCCCCCACTATTAAATTAAACTGGCTATTACCGGGAATACTGGGATTAAACTTACTTGTAGCTTTATTATTATTTCACTACAGCAAAGTTGCTTGGAGTTACTGGCAGCCGATTAACTTTAGCTTACCGAATATCTCGCCGCCGATTCCACCCTTATTTACTCTAGAATCAGTCTGGCAAATGTGCCAGCAACTAAGTAAGCAAAGCTTGACAATTGGTTTGTTATTAAGCAGTATGCTCGCACTGCTAATATATCCCCAATTATTGTTAAAAGTAATCGCGCTATTACTCAGTGCGATTATGGGTTTAGTTCTATCTGCACACTGGGCGAACCTACTGCAATATCTGCATCCTACAGCTTTTAACAGTATTGAACCTTTATTTAACAAAGATATCAGCTTTTATATATTTACTCTGCCAATTTGGAGACTGGGAGAATTTTGGTTAGTAGGATTAGGTTTATACGGTTTAATTGCTGTAGCTATTACTTATTTACTATCGTCCGATAGTTTGAGTCAAGGAAGGTTTCGCGGATTTTCTCGCCAGCAGCGACAACATTTATTCATTTTGGGTAGCAGTTTGTTGTTGATAGTTGCCTTTAGCTATTGGCTAAGTCGCTACGAATTATTGTATTCAACGCGGGGAGTTGCTTACGGCGCAAGCTATACAGACATTGCAATTCAACTGCGAGGTTATACACTGCTAAGTATAATGGGGATAGCGATCGCAATATTGTTATTGACAGGTGCTATTGCCAAAAAGTCAAGTTTTATAGCTTATATATTAGGACTTTATGCCACAATTGCGATCGCTACTGATTTAATCCTGCCGACAGTAGTACAGCGCTTAATCGTTCAACCCAACGAACTCGCTAGAGAGCGCCCCTATATAGAGCGGAGTATAGCTTTAACTAGACAAGCTTTCGACTTAGAAAACATTGAAATTCGCTCCTTCAATCCTCAAGACACCCTAACTTACGCAGATATTCAAGCTAACGAGCTTACTATTAATAATATCCGCCTATGGGATCGCAAGCCCTTATTAGATAGTAATCGCCAGTTACAACAAATCCGCCTGTACTATAAGTTTCCTGACGCAGATATTGATCGCTATACCCTGCAATCTGATTCCACAGCTTCCCAAAAACGACAGACTTTTATTGCTGCACGAGAATTAGATTATAGCGCCGTACCGCAACAAGCCAAAACCTGGGTTAACAAGCGTCTAATTTACACTCACGGCTATGGCTTTACCCTCAGCCCCGTAAACACTGTAGCCCCTAGTGGGTTGCCTGATTACTTTATTAAGGATATAGGAGGCGCTACCGCTCTAGACACTTCTAGCCCCGCTATTAGCGCCAGTATTCCCATCGGACAACCCCGGATTTATTACGGAGAGATAGCTAATACTTACGTGATGACAGGGACTAAAGTTAAAGAATTAGACTATCCCAGTGGCAACGACAATGTTTACAACACTTACGATGGTAGAGGGGGAATTAATATCGGTTCCTTTTGGCGTAAAAGTTTATTTGCTAGATACTTAAACGATTGGCAAATGTTACTAACGCGAAACTTTTTGCCTGACACCAAAGTATTATTTAGGCGCAATATTAATCAACGGATTCGAGAAATTGCTCCTTTTTTACAATACGATGGCGATCCTTATTTAGTAGTAGCAGATACCAAAATAAAGCAAGAGGACAATTATTTGTACTGGGTAGTTGATGCTTATACCACAAGCGATCGCTATCCTTATTCAGATCGAGGCAGTCAAGGAATTAATTACATTCGCAACTCCGTTAAAGTTGTGATTGATGCTTATCATGGCTCCGTTGACTTTTATATTGCCGATCCAAAAGATCCAATTATTACTACTTGGCAGCAGCTATTTCCAGGATTATTCAAGCCTCTTAGCGCTATGCCTGCAACGCTCCGTAGCCATTTACGCTACCCAGTAGACTTCTTTAATATTCAATCGGAGCGGTTAATGACTTACCACATGACCGACGCGCAAGTTTTCTACAATCGAGAAGATCAGTGGCAGATACCTAATGAAGTTTATGGGAATAAAACCAAATTAGTAGAGCCTTATTACTTAATTACTAGCTTACCTGATGCACCTTTTGAAGAATTTATTTTACTACTGCCCTATACTCCCAAACAACGCACCAACTTAATTGCTTGGTTAGCAGCGCGTTCCGACGGCGAAAACTACGGTAAGTTGTTACTTTACGAGTTTCCCAAACAGCAATTAGTTTATGGAACTGAGCAAATTGAAGCGCGAATCAATCAAGATCCAGTAATTTCGCAGCAAATTTCCCTATGGAACCGCCAAGGCTCTAGAGCTATTCAAGGCAATTTGTTGATTGTCCCCATTAAGCAATCTTTGCTATACGTAGAGCCAATTTATTTAGAGGCCGAGCAAAACAGCTTACCAACTTTAGTTAGAGTTGTTGTTGCTTACGAAAACCGGATTGTGATGGCAGAAACCTTAGACCAAGCTTTAAAGGCAATTTTTCAAGCAAAAGAAACAACTACTCCCGCTATTATTCGTCCAGTAGGGGAGCCATCGTAATTTGGGAGCATAATCTGTTAATATAGCGATCGCACTTATTGAAGAGCGGCGACATAGCCAAGTGGTAAGGCAGAGGTCTGCAAAACCTTTATCCCCCGGTTCAAATCCGGGTGTCGCCTTGTTTTACTATACCAACAATTGCCCCAAAACCCTGGTTTATCAAGCATTGCCGGGGTTGTTAATAGTCGTAAATGTACCTAGATGTACCCTAATGTACCCAGAAAATTAGGCACGTTTTAGGCACGACGTAGATATAGCAGCAAAGATTAATCAGGCTAATAGACGACTGTGATCAGGCGAAGTAGGAATTAAATTCTGTATCAACTTTGCTTAACGAAGTAAGAAGATTTGAGTAAAGTAATACTCTCCCTTTAGATTCATTGCCACGCCCACTCCTGTTAGTTCGTACTCACTATCAATAGTTGTCGAATTATCGCCATAAACATCCTGTAACCAATTATTGACGTTTGCTTGAGCGGGGTTAGCGTAGCCTAGGGTCATACCAATAGCAGTACCAGCGCTTTGATAAGGGCCTGTCTTAATAATCTTTTGATTAAGCTGATCTAAAATTTCACGATCAAAAGAAATATCACCTTTAGCCATAGCTTCACTGTGTTCTCGTGCCTGCTGACTGAGCCAGCCATCTAAAACAAGCGGCGATAAGCCTTTAGATTCACGATGCTCGTTTATTTGTTCGTAGACCGATTGCTCTAAAGAATTAATCGATTGAGTTGATGAGGCATCTTTCGGGAAGAATTTCTCTCTCCGAAAATGCCGTTCTGTATCACTGATATTTGATACAGAATCAACTTGTACTGTATTTGCTTGTAGCGAATTAATGTAATTAGAAAGATATAAACACAGAAACACAATGCCCAAAGCAATCAATGGAGTTGGCTTTTGTTGTCGCGGTCGCAGTTGATGCCAATGCCGATACATTTATATAAATATTAATTGTTCCCGTTCTATTATCGTTACCAGTTAGAGGCGAAAGGCTCCGAGGTACTACGGTAATTAAAATAAAGTTTTGGCGATCGTCCTGACAACTGCCTAAGCATTGCCGTAAGCCCACCGCGCGCGTATCCTCTTAACGGCGCTTAATTTTAGTTGGCTCAATACTTGTTACTGCTTCATTCAACGGCAAAATCCGGCTGCGCTGCTGATGAACGTTGAATTGGTATACTTGATTGTTTGTAATATCAAATCCCGTCAACCAACCACTTTTAGGGTGATAAGCTCCGGTATCAATATCAATCCAACCTTGTCCTTGAGCAAGTTTGCCCGGCGTAACACCAGGTAAGGTAAAAGTAATCGTATGACCAATCACAATTAACTTATCGCTAAAGTAAGGTGCTTCCATGCTGTGAAATTCATCTCGTATCCAGCAAAGCTGCTCGGAAGTTTGGGCTTCGAAAGGTATTCGGGGATCAACCCCTGCATGAACTAATAAAACATCGCCTAAATCTAAGTAAATAGGCAATTTTTTCATCCATTCTAAATGTTCTTCGGGAATGGTCGAATCTGGATAGCTGGTAATAGTTGCGTACCCACCACTATAAAGCCATGATTGTTGTACCTGAGCCGCCATAGCACCACCGCTTACAACATCTATTAGCATCTGCTCATGATTGCCCAATATACAACCAGTAGCGTTTTGTTTGACAAACTCTACTACTTTTGAGCTTTGCGGCCCCCGATCGATTAAGTCTCCAATAAAATAAATTTCATCTTCTTTACCAGGGGCGATCGCTTCCAATAAACCCATTAACCCGTTATAGTGACCGTGTACATCCCCAATGACGATGCGACGATTACTTGTTTCTTGCATTACAATTCGATCCTTAGTTTTTAAAATAACTGAATATCTTTACTACAGCCTGTTTAGCTTCAATTTCGAGAAATAATTAAATAAATCATCTACCACTACCTTTAATTGTAATTCCGTCTTAATAATTTGATATACAATCATTAATATTTATGACAACAAATGTATCTCAAGTAACAGCTACAATTAACGTTTTAAAGCAGCCGACGCGCGAAGAATGGGTAGCTCAAGCGATCGCTAACCTAGACGAAATATTGCTCGATCATTCTCACTGCGAACGCAAGGCGGCGGGTGTAGCAATAAACTTGATGTTTCGCTATCCCTCCCATACGCTACTCGTCCGCAAACTGACAGCAATCGCCCGTGAGGAGTTAGAACACTTTGATCAAGTCAACCAATGGCTAGAAAAACGAGGTATTCCTTTAGGTAATCTTTCTTCACCGCCCTACGCTGCTAAGTTAAAAACCCAAATTCGCCATCAAGAAAGCGATCGCTTATTAGACTCGTTATTAGTTTCTGGTTTAATAGAAGCCCGTAGTCACGAGCGATTGGGGTTATTAGCCGAATATTTGCCACAGCCGGAACTTGCTCAATTTTATCGCAGTTTAATGGCATCAGAGGCACGTCATTACGGTATCTACTGGCTGTTAGCCGACACCTATTTTGATAGTAAAATTGTCAGCCAGAGAAGGGAAGAATTAGCCGTTTTTGAGAGCGAAATCCTAGCAACGCCCCATTTTGAACCAAGGATTCATAGTTAAAATGGTTCAAACTCAATACCAATTTGTAATTCGAGATTGGTAAAGCCGCGATCGCGCAACCGCCCAGTAACGGGCTTGGCGTTTATCTCAAATTTTTAAATATTCTCCCCTTTTAAAGGGGAGTTAAAAAGCGGTGTAGCTTAACCTGACCGCTTTATTGACGTGGGCTGGGAGAACCTCCTTAGAGCGTTAAAAAGCATCCTGCAACTCGTAGAAGTCGGGGGAAATGTAATCTTTCCGCAAGGGCCAACCAACCCAATCTTCCGGCATCAAAATCCGCTTTAAATTCGGGTGTCCTTCGTAGACAATCCCTAACATATCAAAGGTTTCGCGCTCTTGAAAATCGGCAGTTTTCCAAATCCAGTATACAGAAGGCACTTTAGGATCTGTTCGCGGTAAAAACACTTTAACGCGCACTTCTTCCGGGCGATCGGCATTGTCACTAACTTTAATTAAATGATAGACGCTAACCAAATCTTGCCCAGCACCTAAATCGTAGCCGCACTGGAATTGTAAATAGTTAAATCCGTAAGCATAAAGCGCCGTAGCCAAGGGGAGCAAGTATTCACGGTCAACTTTAATAATTTCTGTCCCACTGCGATCGCGCTCTATCGCTTCATGAGCAAAACCATTTTTGGTTAACCACTGAGATGTTTTCCCAGCTTCTACTAACTGCGATGCTTCGGGCGTGATCTCTTGAGTTTGTTCAGGTATTGATTCCTCAGCCACTTTTACGCCTGCTCCTTCTCTATTTGCTGTAAAGCTGGTGCTACAGGCATTCCCATTCCTTCAGTCAATTCTTTAGGTGCATTAGTGCGGGTTTCTGACTGCAAATACTTACCTGTCAAGACTGAATCCACTATTTTCATATTGTGGGTAGTGCTGTAATAGCGGTGAATTTGCTGAATTTGACCGCGCTCTTGAATGGAATTATTACTAATTTTTTTCCGCAATTTGATAATTGCATCAATAATTGCTTCCGGGCGAGGCGGACAACCAGGTAAATAAACATCTACAGGAATTAGCTTATCTACCCCTCTAACTGCTGTAGGTGAATCGACGCTAAACATTCCCCCAGTAATTGTGCAAGCACCCATAGCAATCACATATTTAGGATCGGGCATTTGCTCGTAAAGCCTTACCAATTGGGGAGCCATCTTCATGGTGATCGTTCCCGCAGTAATGATTAGATCGGCTTGCCGGGGGCTTGAACGCGGAATTAAACCAAAACGGTCAAAATCAAACCGCGAACCGATTAGTGCCGCAAATTCAATAAAGCAACAGGCTGTCCCAAATAGCAAGGGCCATAAGCTCGAAAGTTTTGACCAATTGTACAGGTCATCTACCGTTGTGAGAATGACATTTTCTGAGAGTTCTTGAGTAACGGCCGAGCGATCAATGGGGTTAATAATTCGCTCTTGCTGCTCATTAGTATTCGGTGTCTTATTAATATTCAAGACCATTCTAAAGCTCCTTTACGCCAAGCATAAACCAGGGCAATTACCAGAATTGCAATAAAAATCAAAGCTTCTACAAATGCCAAAAGTCCTAGGCGGCTAAAAGCCACAGCCCAAGGATAAAGAAACACTGTTTCTACGTCAAAAACGACGAAAACCAGCGCAAACATATAGTAGCGGATGTTGAACTGAATCCAAGCGCCGCCAAAGGGTTCCATCCCCGACTCATAAGTAGTACGTCTTTCTGGACTGCTACCACTGGGGCGGAGCAGTTTGGACGCGGAGAGAGCTAGGGCGGGAACCAGGCTACAGACTAGGATGAAGCCTAGTAAATATTCATAACCACTGAGGACAAACACTTATAATTACCGCTCTATTTTGTAAATATTTTTGTTACTTACTTGTACCAGTATATCGAGCTAATTGTCACCACTGCCGCAAAAACCAGTATTTAGTTAGATTGTGGTGACTATAGAAAAAGATAATCTTTGCCAAAGACAGAGAGAAGGGGATTTTAATATTTTCCTCCCTTTTTAACAGGGGATTTGGGCGATCGCCTATCCACCAAACTTATAGACTTAGCCGCAAAATTATTAATTGATTTATGGGAAAAGCTGCGCCCTATGTCATAATTTTTAACAGAGATTTAAGAAACTGGTCTACAATTTACCATTTAAGCCATGAGCGACCCTGCTGTTGAAATAGTGCTAGACCGCTACGAATGCCGTGCCTGTGGCTACGTTTACGAACCTGATAAGGGAGACAGCAAGCACCCTATCGATCCGGGGACTCCTTTTACGGAACTACCCCAATCTTGGCGATGTCCGGTGTGTGGGGTGAGAACTTCTCAGTTTGAGAATATTGGCCCTTCTGGTACAGCGTCAGGTTTCACAGAAAATCTTAGCTTTGGGTTGGGTGTAAATAAACTAACGCCAGCACAAAAAAACTTACTGATTTTTGGCGGCTTGGCTTTGGGCGTATTATTTTTTCTCAGTTTATACGGGTTACAATAACTACGCAATTATGAAGTAAAGTGACTATTTTACTTAGATATAGGCGATCGCACACTGCAATTAATTTTTCAATAAACCTGACAAATCCTAATGCTTTCACTTTTCTCTTTTGGACGACGAGTTGTTGTACTTTTAGCAGTTGTCATACTGTGTATCGGTTGTAGTAGTGTAGCAACTCTCGATCGCAACCCCTGGCAAGTGCTTAACGTACCCTCGGAAGCTAATTTTCAAGATATCACTTTTACAAACGACTCCCTACACGGCTGGCTCGTTGGTAGCAAGTCCACAATTTTAGAAACCCACGACGGCGGCGACTCTTGGCAACAAGTTAGCTTAGACTTGGACGAAAAAAATAACCTATTTACTTCTGTAAGTTTTGATGGCGACGAAGGCTGGATTGCTGGAGAGCCTTCTATACTGCTTCACACCACCGATAAAGGCGAATCGTGGTCGCGGATTCCTTTAAGCGAAAAGTTACCCGGAAAGCCCGATACAGTTATTGCTTTGGGCGCAAATTCCGCAGAAATGACTACCGATGTCGGCGCTATCTATCGGACAACCGATGGCGGCAAAAATTGGAAAGCAATGGTACAAGAAGCAGTTGGTGTATTGCGGAATATTGATAGATCCGATGATGGCAAATATCTAGCAGTCTCAGCAAAAGGCAACTTTTACTCTACTTGGGAACCCGGTCAAGAGGCTTGGCAAGGTCACAACCGCAATAGCTCCCGGCGCGTTCAAAATATGGGTTTTGGCAAAGATGGGCGGTTGTGGATGTTAGCAAGGGGCGGTCAGATTCAGTTTAGTCAGCCAAATACTCTAGATGAATGGGATAAAGCTCAATATCCAGAATTTTCTACTAGCTGGGGATTAATTGACTTAGCTTATCGGACACCGGAGGAAATCTGGCTTTCTGGGGGTAGCGGTAATTTGCTTTGTAGTTTTGATGGTGGCAAAACTTGGCTTAAAGACCGCGAAATTGAAAATGTACCGTCTAATTTGTACAAAATAGTTTTTGTCAAACCCGACCAAGGATTTATTATTGGTCAGCGTGGGGTTTTGCTGAAGTATCAACCCGTGGTTGAAGCGGCAGCTTAAAATTTAATTCTATAGGTATATATTCCTATAAAAAAAAGATACCGTAACTCCTAGGTTTTGAGGTGAGTTTCGTAGGATAATAGTTGTATCAGGCTAGAAAAAATTAGCTTTTAATGTAGAGGTATTACTTTATTATTTAGGGAAGTAATACCCAGCAATATTTGTTGAAAAGGAGAAACTTGAATGTCAGGAGTTACCGGAGAGCGTCCATTTGGGGACATCATTACTAGCGTTCGTTACTGGGTGATTCACAGTATCACCATTCCAGCATTGTTTATTGCTGGCTGGTTGTTCATCCAAACAGGTCTAGCTTACGATGCTTTTGGTACGCCTAGACCAAACGAATATTATACGCAAGGACGGCAAGAATTGCCCATCGTGCGCGATCGCTACCAAGCTAAACAACAAATCGACAAATTTATCGGTAAGTAATTTAACATGACAAACGCTAATCAACCAATTCAATACCCAATTTTTACAGTTCGCTGGATAGCCGTTCACACTCTTGCTGTACCGTCAGTATTTTTCTTGGGTGCGATCGCTGCTATGCAATTTATTCAACGATAGGAGAAACTAATGCCAGATAGATTACCTAATCCTAATAGGCAACCTGTTGAACTAAACCGCACTTCGCTGTTTTTAGGCTTATTACTTGTTTTCGTGCTTGGTATCCTGTTTTCTAGTTATTTCTTTAACTAAAAATCAGGCTACGGTTTAGTTATTAACAGAGGATAAAATTATGAACGCAAGCGGTAAAATTCCTTTATGGGTAGTAGCTACTATTGCCGGACTAGGTGTAATTGTAGTTGTAGGAACCTTCTTTTATGGTTCTTATACTCACATGGGTTCATCTTTGTAATTAACAAGTTAGACGTTAACTAACTACTTAGATTAAAAAACCGCCTTTTTAAACATTGGCGGTTTTTTAATATTCCTAGCTACCTAATCATTTACTGTATCTTCGCGCTCAACATACAAGAACATAAATACTAAACCTATAGCCGGAAAAACTAAGCAAGTTAAGGGAACTAAAAGCGATGGTAAGTAAGAAGCTGAAAATAACATCCGTTAAATCTCCAATATCGATAAAACAATTATTGAACTTGACTGTACTGCAAATTGTCATCAATTACCCAATTTATCAAGATTTTTAACAAAGTAGTTAATTATCTTCCCTGACTGCCAACATTTATCTATCTAAAAGTAGAAGTCATTTTAAGATAATGTACTCAATTTTTCTTAATCGCATAGCAAAATCGACCAATACTAGATTTGTTTACAGTCATCAACTCTGTAGTGATAGATTTTAAACCTTGGAAAAAGGGTAATAAATTATTAGTTTTTGCGCCATCAAAACTTGATTCGTTGGAGTTCCATTTTTCCCACCATCCCCAAGTTTTTAAGTCTTGGGGAAAGACATCTACAGTAAATAAATAAACGCCTGGATCGAGATTATTAGAATTAATTTGAGTATAAAAACGGATGTTATTGTTGTCTGTTCTCCAGTTGTTTAGTTGCAGTGCTTTTGAGCTATTTAATGGTTGAAAGCTTTTGGTTGTAGGGTTAAAAGATTGAGCAACCGAACTAATAGCAACTGCCGCAGTTTCAATAGGTAATGTATAAGGTAAGGGATTGTAGGGCGCTTGATAACTTATACTATAATTATCGTCAGTATTTTTATTTATATTAATAATTTCAATTGGTTGTTCGTCTACTTTTACTAGCACTTTACCGTCATTAATAGTTTTTAAGCGCCGGATTCCCTGCGGTAGGTCTGGGAGGTTATCTGCTTGAAAAGTAGAGGCTTGACGGACGATTTGCGGATAAAAGATTGTAAATTGCTCATATTTAATTAAATTAGCGCTCGTTTTTTTGATTTCATCAAAATAATTAGAAATATTACCGTAGTTACCTAGTACAAGCACGTAGAAAGGTCTAAATTGCTCTATTTTTTTGCCTTGAGTGCTGTAGGAAAATTGAGTATTTTTAATGCCTACATCGTAAATTATGCCATCAAATTCGCTTCTAATAGCTAAAATTCCGACAGCGTAACCTTTTTGTAAATAATCTTCTTTCAGCTTTTTTAGAACTAAATTAGTATCTGAGTTTTTTTGATATAAGTCCGTAACTATAATAGAAATTCGATCTTTAGCAGCAGGGGTAATAGCTGATTCAATTTGACTTACTCTAAATACCGGATTTTCTCCCTGATAAAATTCTGGTAGTTTTGCTTGTAAGTAAGCCTGTCTATCGATTTGTTGCTTGGCTATACCAAAGCGGAAATATTGAACTATCGAGGTTTTCCAAGTAGTTGTAGAAGCTCTATCGAGCAAGTCTAATGTTTGTGCGTAACGACTATTTGTAAAGTTTTTTGTAAATCCCTGCATTGACGGCGTACCATCAATTTGAATTAGGGTGGTTACTGAGTCAGATTTTTGGTCAATTGGTGAGGTTTGGTTATTTAAGGGTACGCAAGTAGGAATGACAGTTTTAGGTTTACAAGAAGTCATCAACAAGCTGGCTGCGATCGCAACTAGCCATCTGAGTTTAATCATGTTAATTTGTACCGTAAGATGTTAAAAATATACTTTAAACTTAAGATTTTTCTACTAAGTATTTAGACAATCGCTACCGTAGCATAGAATACTAAATTTTAACAGATGTCTTGACCGTACCTATAGTTTGGGAGAGAAAATGGAAGCGTGGATATGGGATGTTATTAGAATTGTTATTGTCAGTTTAATTGGTGCAGCAATTATGTTTTTATTGCAGCCTTGGCTGTATCAAAATGGCATTATCCCTTTAAACGATGTAGAGCCAGAAGCTTGGGTTGGAGATAATTATATTATTGGCGCAGTTACAGTATTTTCAGTTTCGATTATTGCCGTAATTCTCTGGTATGTAATAGCAGCAAAAGCAAAAGTTCAAAGTGCTAAAGAAACCTCCTCAATGGCAATACTTTGGTGGGTATTTTTACTGTTGCCAATAATCAGTATTTGTGCAGCAATCTACTTTTTTAATCAGAGTAATGATGCCCTACTATCTGTAACCGGATTTTTTGTCTTTGATATCTTATTTTTATATTGGTTTTCCACAGCAATAAGTTCTCCACGCTCATTGATGTTTGTTGTCCCTGGAGCCTTTTTTCTGCGTAACTTATTTGGTTTAAGGTAATGACACTTTATATTATTGCAATTGGTGGAACGGGTGCAAGATGCGTTGAAGCAATCACTCAGTGCGCCGCCGCCGGGTTGTTTACAGAAGAACCGATTAAAGTTGTATTTGTGGATGCGGATGAGTCTAATGGTAACTTATCTCGTACTAGCGAAACCATCAAAACTTATCAAGAGGGTTACGAATTAACAAAAAACAATGCTCAAATTCCTTGGATGCAAACGCCTATTGAATTATTAGGTTTTTGGTCGCCATTTAGTAATAGTACAAATAAAACTTTAGGTAGCTTTTTAAATTACAACAGTTATAAAAATAGTCATCCATCTTTAGGTCATTTATTTGATGTTTTATACACAAAAGACGAACGCGAAACTCCCTTAGATGTAGGGTTTAGAGGTAGACCTGCGATTGGTTCGGCAATTATTAGTCAAGTCAATTTTGATGAAACGGAACAAGAACCTTGGACAACATTAATTAAATTGATTCGCGCTGATTTGGGGACGGGAAAATCGGTACATATATTTTTATGTGGCTCAATTTTTGGGGGTACGGGAGCTTCTGGATTTCCGACAATTGGGCGGTTATTGGTAAATAAATTGAGTAGGTTAGAAGGACGGGACAGATTAAAAATTGGCGGACTATTGATGTTACCTTATTTTGCTTTTTTAGTGCCAAATGAGCAAGATGATAATGGAATTTATGCCCGTGCTGACCAATTTTTACTTAATACTGAATCTGCCCTGCGTTACTATGTAAATGAAGCGCAAAGTACCTTTGATGCTGTTTATATGCTAGGGAATCAAAACCCTAGTAATGTAAAATTTAGCATTGGTAAAAATAGCCAATGTAATGAGCCGCATTTTATTGAATTGTATGCAGCTTTAGCCGCAAAACACTTTTTGCTAGATGCCGATAGTGGTGAATCAGGTAAAGTAATATTAATGGGGCGTAATTCTCCCGGACGGATTACTTGGAAAGATTTACCAGATAGTGAAGAAGTAAAGCAAAAGCTAGTAAATACAACTCGGTTTGCTTTTGCTTGGATGGCAAATCTTGTTCCAGAACTTGCTTATGCAAGCAAGGTAGGTGTTAAGGGATTTCAGAAACAAGCTCCTTGGTTTTCTAGTTTTTTCCGCCCCGTACAAGGTTTATTTGGAATAATTGGCAGTAGAGAGATGCAGAGTTTGCCAGAATTTAATGATGCTACTGAACAACAAGCTATTGAAACAATTAAAAAATGGTGTAATAGTTATTTGCGCTGGTTGAATAAGTTGCATTTTTCAGGAGATAATATCGAGCTATTTAGACCGGAAATGTTTACGGGAGGAGAAGGTAAAATCAGCGCTGAAAACTTTGCGGGGCTTGTATTTGAAGATAGTAGAGACAAAGATAAGCGATCGCAAGATACAATTCAAGTATTAAAAGAAAAGTTAGATGCCAAAACTTTGGGACAAGCGGGTACTGTTGGATTAGCGAAATCCCTTTATTTACAGTGTAAACCTTAAATTAAACTACTAATGAATAGTGACCGAATCGAAGAAAACTCTACTTTTTTGCTGCCAAAATTAAAATCGAATACTGATTTAAAATCCACTTCGCCTGGACAATGGGACATTAGACAATCTGTAGAGTTTCAAAACGTTGCTAAAAGCTTAGATTTTAGTGCAGGCGGAGAAGATATTAAAAGTGTAAGTTCTATTCCTAATATGTGGGCGCGTCCCCTTTCAATGGAAATGGCGTTACACATTAATGACTATCCAATTCGCCGCCAAATGGTCGAACAATGGCAAGGAATGTTAGCGGCTTTAGCCTTAGCAGAAGTGCGGGGATACGATATTAAAACTAAGTTATTGGAATTAGGTAAATTAAATCAAATTGACGATTTTGCTCGTTCTTTAGTAGAGCTTCTACCGTCACCTGTAAACTCTTTATATAGCCTTGATGGTAAGCATCCTTGGCAAGATATTTATGTATTTTTATGGCAAGGAAAAGCTGTAGGAATGACATCGCCTAGTACATTAATTTGTCCTTCAGAAGAAGGTGACTGGACGGGATTACCTTGGTGGAATAATGGTAAGTTAGGTTCCCCCGTAAATTTTCTCAATGCTGATGAAAAAAATCAATTAAGTTTGTGGTTAGAGAGGCTACGGAGAGAATTATATAATCATGGCGGTAATCGCAGTCCTTTAAATACAATTGCCGGACTAATAATAGAATTTCAAAGTAGTTTACAAAACAATATTTCTATCCTAACAGACGTACCAGAAGAAACCTTAAAATCTGCCTTTAGTATTAATCCGCAGTTTTTTGGAGATGAGCTTAATAGAGGCGTACTAAAAGCTTTAAATACACCGCTTAAAGCCCAACCAAAACCCTCTAGCGTCCGTTTGATTCCTAGCTTGCAAAAGCAGAATGTTAGAGAGTTACTAATTATTGACCTAAATGTTGATAAAAAGTGGAATCAGCCACCACAAAATATTTGGATACACGACACAACTAATTTAACTAGCTTAAACTTAGAAGCTTTACGCAACAAACAACTTATTTGGGATGTACGTTGGATAGAATCTGAAAAGTTGTTAATGCCAGACTTTTATTTTATTGCTCAAGAGAATGCTTTACCTGGCTGTTTGCTTCCGGTTGGTTGTCAATTACTTAGTTACAATGGACAACGCATTACACCATTAATTCCTATTAACCCCATCCTGTTAGAATACTTTACACCAGAAGATTTAGTTAGAAAGATTAGCATTGAATCTATTAATGGTAATACCGGAGTACGGATAGTTTTAGATTTACCGCTTTATGGATTAAATGAGGGTAAATCTACACAAAATTATCGTTTAGTACGTGAGTATCCAATTAGCGAAGACAATGTATTATCAGAAGTCCCTGTATTAGAGTTATGGCCCAACTTTAAAGCTGATAATTGGCAAGAATATTATGCTTTTTATTATGATGGAGAATACGGGGATGATACCTTTCAAGTTCAGCTACCAGATGCGGCGGAACCGCACCCTTTTAATGATGGGAGAGGGATTTATCAAATTGCTCGATTAACAGAGTTTCCGGCTTACATTAGCTGTCATAACAGCTTGAGAAATCAATTAGGGTTAATGCTGCTCAAAACTCCCCAGCAAGTAGGCAAAACTCATGCTAGTGACTGGACGGTTGGGGTTGATTTTGGTACGTCTTTTACCAATGTCTATGTCAACCGCGATAATGTCGTTACGCGATTTAGTTTAGAGTCACTGCACCTAATGGTAACAGAGAGCGATGCTGATGCGCGCGATCGCGTAATGATTAATTATTTTATCCCCACTGAGCCACCTTTTCCTTTATCTAGCGTTTTGACAACTAAAAAAAGCTCAAGAAAAAGTGATGAGCAAACTAGACAAGTTTTAGACGGTAGAATATACATTCCTAAAGATAGTGATTCGTTTAAACCTGACGAAGAAGGAATCAAAACTTATTTAAAATGGTCAACAGAAAACCTAAACTTTAATCGTTTATTTCTTAAAAATTTAGCGTTACAAATTACCGCCGTAGCTGCGAAAAATGACGTTAAAAAAATTCAATGGTCTTTATCTTTTCCTTCAGCTTTTTCTAAAAGCGATAAAAATAGATATATCAGAACTTGGCAAGATATAACTAAAGAAATTCAAGCAAGAACCGGAATTGAGCAAAGCTGTCCAAATGCCGATGATGACTACTTTTATCGAACTGAAAGTTTAGCTGTTGCTCAGTATTTTGCTGATAAAGAAGGATTTAACTTAGTTAATAGCACCTGTATAGATATGGGTGGGGGAAGTTCAGACATTTCGATTTGGGAAGAAAACAATCTCGTTCATCAATGCTCAGTTCAACTAGCCGGAAAAGATTTGTTTTCTCAATTTTTAGAGATAAACCCTAAATTTCTCAAACGCCATTTTGATGTTGATATATCTCAATGGCAAAACTTAAGAGGTGCAAAATTTTCCGCTAAGTTAGATGTTTTGCTGCGTCAGAAAGGCGACTATTGGCTCAATCATCAGCGAGATTTGGTTGCAGAAGATAAAGAGTTTCAAGAACTCATCCAACTAACAGCAATAGGAACCGCAGGATTATATTATTACGTGGGTATATTACTGCGAGTTTTGCATACAGAAGGGAAATATAACAAAAATAAAATTACTCCAGTTTATTTAGGTGGAAATGGCTCTCGTTTCTTGCATTGGTTAGCAGAAGGAGGACAATTTAATCGCAACTCTGAAGCTAACGAATTATTTAGTATAATTATGAGTTCAGCTTCAAAGTTTGATGATACCCATGAAGATACTTTGTTAAGTTTTGCGCCTAAAGATGAAGTAGCTTGTGGATTAGTATTGAGTGATAGTAAGCTCACAGGATTAACAAAAAAAGACGATTTGGTTTTAATTGCTGGCGAAGTATGTAGGATTAATGGCGAACCTATAGACTGGGATTCTCGTTTGAGTATAAAAGCCAATGAATTAGATAGTTTTGCTATAGAAACCAAAATTGAAAGCTTTTCTATACCGGACGAATTAAAGCAATTACCCAAGTTTCTCTACGCTTTTCATGCTGCTTTAAGAGTGTTACAGATTGAAGGTATTAAGCCTTTAGAAACATACAAAATCTTAAGAGAATACTCGGTTGAGCAAGATAGGTTGGAAAATCAAAAGTTGTGGAGCGATGTTGATAAAGAACTGACTGCATCTTTGCTCAAAATACGGGGTAATACAGACGATATTCGGCTCGAACCGCCCTTTATTTTGGCATTAAAAGCGTTGTTAAGTGTATTAGGTAAACGGTGGGCTGAAAAATGGAAAAACAGAGTTTAATTAAATATTATTGGGCTTTATTGGTAGTGCTGGTTTTATTAGCTGGTTCTAATCATGCTGTGGCTCAAACTTCATCTTCAAGTCCTAGCCCTACCGTTAAAGTAACTGTAACTGCATCTCCTACATCGTCAAGCAGCGCTAATCAGGATAAAAGTTCTCCTGATAAGGAGTCTCCGTTTCCTCTAATAATTTCTATACTTGCATTAGTAGCTAGTGGAGGTGCGATCGCATTAACAATTCTTAATAGCAAAAAATTCATTAATAGAATTCAAGATGATGATAAAAAACATACTGAAGAAATTAACTTGATTAAAGAAAACTATCGCAAGCTTTCCAGTTCTCAGATAAGCTTACAATCTAATAAATCGCTAGAAACAAGCAGTCGTAGCACCTCAGAATATGATACTAATATTTATTTAGAAGCAATGATTGAGCGTCATTCTGAACGAATAAGCGAACTTGAAGGTAAGTTAAAAGTTACTCAAAGTAACCAGCAATCAAGCATTTCTTCTAACCATACATATTTGTCAAACCAATCTCGCAATCAAGAGCCTGATTTTAATCCTTTCAATCAAGTTAATGGCTTATCTCAATCTACTAATACTCAACCATTAGAAAACCTAGCCTATATTGAATTAGTAAATATTTATAGAGATAATCCAAAACTATTAGAACAAAAAGCAATTAAAGTTTCCGAAGATAAAGACAGTATTGCTAGACGACACTCTGATAGTAGTCAAAAAATAGTTTTAGAAAAAGCAACTAATTCTAATTATTGGGTTATACGTGATGAGGTAGGTGTAGATTGCTGGTTATTACCAAAAAGTAAGCTGAGAATCGATCAATTTAGATACGAAACTACTAAAGCGTTATTTGAATGTCATGGTTATCAGTCAGAATACTCTACCTTTAAGCTAGTAAAACCTGCTAAAGTAATTCCTCTTTCTAGTGACGAACAAACATGGCAACTTGAAGAACCAGGTATACTTGAGTTTTCTGTAGAAGCTTAAAACCGTTAACTATATAGGTAAGAAAATATACGAATACAATAATCGTTGTACCATGTCATTCAAGGAACAAGAATTAGTTGAACTTTACAATGAATCTCCAAATTTTTTAGTTAATCAAGCTGTGAAAGTTGCGGTTAATCAAAAAAGCATTACAGCAAATAATAGCGATTCAATTATATTAGCGAGTATCGGTAATGGTAATTATTGGATTATTTATGATGTAGATATCAACTACTGGCTGCTACCAAAAGCTAAATTAAGAATCGATCAATACAGGTATGAAACAGTTAAGTTATTGTTTGATTGTAAGGATTATGAACCAGAGTATCATAGTTTTGAACTAACTAAACCTGCTCAGGTGTCAATACTTGCTAATAGCTCCGAATGGAAACTAGAGAAAAGGGGAGTATTGAAGTTTATTAATCCTTTGAAAACTCAAAACAAAAACGATGGAGGAAACATAACCATTGGTTGCGAGAAATATTTAACTAATCTACCTCTGCAACCTTTAGTCTATGGGGAGTTATTAGATATTTATAACAATAACCCAAAGCTTTTAGAAAAAAATGCTATTAAGGTATTAGAGACGGTCAATAGTATTAATAGAAAACGTGCAGGAGTTAGCCAACAAATAGTTTTAGAAAAAGCAACTAAATCTAATTGTTGGGTTGTATATGATAATACAGATAAAACTTGCTGGTTATTTTTCAAAAACAACATGAGAATTAGCGAGTACAGATATCAAGATATTCAAGCTTTGTTTGAGTGTTACGATTATCAGCCAGATTATTCAAGCTTCAAGCTCCTAAAACCTGCTAAATTAATTTCTTTAGCTACAGAGGAGCAAAAATGGATAGTTGAAGAACTAGGTATAATTAACTTTATTTAATAAAAACTTTTTATAACTATGACCTGGTTTAGCTGGTTACTACTAATATTATGTATAGGATTATATGTACGAGTTTTTAAGCTTTCTCGAAAAAATAGAAAGATTAGGGAAGTTGAGTATCTGCTAGAAAATCAACGTTATACTATTCTTGACTTATATTCTCAGTTGCAAAAACAACATGATTTAGTTGAAGACTTAACTTATCACTTAAATCAAAAAGGTGCTGGCAAGAAAAAGTATTCACAGCGTAAGTTACCAGAAATAAATCAAGATAGTTTTGACGAGATTAGTAGTATTAGTACAGTTGTTTTGCAAGAGCAAGAAATAATTGAAATTTATAATAGTGAACCAACTTCATTATTAAGCAGTGCGGTAAAAGTTTCAGTTAAACCAGAAAGTATAATAAGCACTAATAAAAATGAGCCAATCATACTTGCAAATATTGGAAATGGCAATTATTGTTTAATTCCTGATACAGATATAAACTATTGGTTGCTACCAAAAGCTAATTTGAAAATAGATCAATACAGGTACGAAACAGTTAAGTTGTTATTTGAATGCGATGAATACGAATTAGAGTTTGACAATTATCGCTTAGATAAGCCTGCTAAAGTGTCTCTGCTACCCAATGAGCGAGAATGGAAACTTGAGGAGCGGGGGGTACTGAGGTTTGTAAACTCTTTATATGAGGAGCTTGTCGATCTTTATAATAATAATATAAATGTATTAAGTACCTATATTGTTGCTAAAGTTTCTCCGTCTATTAATGACAAACAAGTTATCTTAAAAAAAGCAGTTAGTTATGATTACTTAACTATTGATGGCGAAGATAATAATTATTGGTTAGTACCAAAAGAAGATATAAAAATTCATTTTTCAAAATATCAAGAACTTCAAAATCTATTTGATTGTGACGGTTATCAGGAAAATTATTCAAGTTTTATACTCGCCAAACCTGCCAAAGTATCAGCTATTTTAGAACAAATACATTGGCAGTTGGAAGAAAGAGGAAAAATTGTATTTATATAAGAGATCCCCCCCAACCCACGTCAACAAAGCGGGAAGCATAGCTACACCGCTTTTTGACTCCCCTTGGAAAAGGGGGGAGAATATTTAAAACTCCTTTGATAAATTAAAACTCTTTCGAGAATAGGGAGGAGATAGGAATCTTTAGTATTGGCTACCATCAGAGAAACTTTTAAATCTTTGTACACTACTGCTTAAGTTTTATGGCTGTCGATTTGTTGGCGTAAGTCGTTTGTAGTAGCTAGTAAATCTGTTTGAGAGGTTGCAGTTTGTTCTTTTGATGCCATCCACTTTAATTTGACACTGGAAGTTGCAGCTTCTTCTTCCCCTATAATTAAACACGCGATCGCACCACTACGATCTGCCCTGGCAAATTGCTTTTTAAACCCGCTCCCACTTAAATCTAACTCTACACTAAACCCTTGTTGACGAAGCTTTTGAGCGATTTTAAGGGCTTGGGCTTCGGCTTCATCGCCTTTAGAAACTACATAAAAATCTATTACTGGTGCGGGTAATGGTTGCAGTTGTTGCAGCAAGATAGTTAAACGTTCTAAACCAATCGCCCAACCTACTGCTGGAGTTTCTACGCCCCCTAGCTGGCTCACTAATCCATCATACCGACCGCCGCCACACACTGTTGCTTGCGCCCCTAAATCGTCGGAGATAATTTCAAAAGCGGTGTGTGTATAGTAATCTAAACCCCTCACCAAGCGCGGATTTACTTTGTAAGCGATATCTAAACTTGTCAATAACTGCTGTACTTGCTCAAAGTGTTGCTGAGAATACGCACCCAAATATTTCAAAATACTTGGCGCTGCTTGAGCAATTTCTTGGGTGCGCTTGTCTTTGCTATCGAGAATGCGTAAGGGATTGCGAGTTAAACGCTCCTTTGAATCTGCGTCTAATTCATCTTTGTAAGGAGTGAAGTATTCAACCAAAGCTTGGCGATAGTGCTGTCTATCTTCAACATTACCTACAGAATTGATATCTAAGTGGAGATTTTTTAAACCCAAAGTCTGTAAAATGTCGGTAGCGATCGCAATTACTTCGACATCGGCTCTAGGGTCTGCACTACCCAACACTTCTAACCCTAATTGGTGAAACTGTCTTTGTCTGCCAGCTTGAGGGCGTTCGTAGCGAAACATTGCCCCAGTGTACCATAGACGCTGTACTCCTCCTTGAGCGTGGAGGCTGTTTTGAATATAAGCGCGTACTACTCCCGCCGTACCTTCGGGGCGTAAAGTAATTGAATAATCATCGCCTCGGCTATTAAAAGAGTACATCTCTTTGCCGACAACATCTGTCGCTTCGCCAATTGAGCGTTTAAATAACTCCGTTTGCTCAAAAATTGGGGTGCGAATTTCTTGATAATTAGCTCTATTGAGGATATTTCGGGCGCATTCTTCTATTTTTTGCCAGTATTCTATCTCTCCGGGCAGTATATCCCGCGTACCTCTTAGTGCTTGTATTGCGTCCATAATATTTTATTCTTTGTTCCTGGTACGATTTTTAGCATCAAGAAACTTTAGTTGTTGGTAAAGTGTAGCAATTCTCGGTAACTGCATACCCGCGTTAAGCACCATCAATAAAGGGTTGCCAAAAATTGCTTCTATTTCTAAAACTCGCTTTTCGGTTAGAGTCGATGGGGGCTATTATGCTCCGCACCTCTCTGTTAGATCCAGACGTGAAGCTTTCGCCTCATCTGGCT
>NZ_PVWN01000108.1 GCF_003003885.1 Chlorogloea sp. CCALA 695
GAGCTTGGTCAAATACATCGAAAAAGTGCTGAGAGAATTTGGCGAAAACTATGTAATTAATTTTGTCTAACTACTTAACCGAACGCTGCGCCCCTCTAAAGAAATTGCTGCTAACAGTTCCTTGGCTACTTGGCTAATTGCTTCCGTCTTACCAACAGCAGCAACTACAGTTTTACTGGGCGTGATTTGCTGAATGTCAGTAAACTTGACTTTTAAGGTGATGGTGCGTCCCAGAGCTTGATAGCTTTGTAAGCGATGCTGGACAGTTTGGGCGATAGTTTTTAATTCCAGCAGCATTACTTGTAGGTCGTTCAAGTCCTTGGTGAAGGAAGTTTCTGCACCAATTGATTTGCGTTCGTCGGTTAGGCTCGACTATCCGGTTATCCTCTGCTTTAGCGATCAGGTAGTAAAAATGTCCCACCTTACCGAAGTGACGCACTAAATCAGCTTGGCTGTATTGCTTAAGGTTTGCTCCAGTATGAATTCCCAAATTGTGCATTTTGGTAGCAGTGACTTGTCCAATCCCGTGAAACTTCTCAATGGGCAGGGCGGCGACAAAATCTGCGGCGTGTTCGGGTAGAATCACCGTTAGTCCATTAGGCTTATTCATGCCCGATGCCATTTTTGCTAGGAACTTATTTACCGAAACTCCGGCACTTGCCGTTAAGTTAGTCTCTGAGAGGATAGCTGCTTTGATTTGTTTGGCAATGGTCGTAGCGTAAGGCAGTCCTAGTTTGTTTTGGGTGACATCAAGGTATGCCTCATCTAAGGCTACAGGTTCTACCAGATCCGTGTAGCGCTTGAAGATAGCATGAATCTGGGTACTAATGCTGCGGTAGACCTCAAAGCGAGGTGGGGCGAAGACCAGAGTAGGACATTTTTGCAGGGCAAGGTAAGAGGGCATAGCGGAATGGATACCGAACTTCCTAGCCCCGTAGCTGGCAGCAACCACTACACCGCGCTCTTGAGGCAATCCACCTACCACAAGTGGTTTACCTCGATAGCAAGGGTTGTCTCTTTGCTCGACTGAAGCATAAAACGCATCAAGATCGACGTGAACAATCTTTCTATCTCCATTCATTCTCATGCCTAAAAATTACTCGCTCGGAGCAACCTTGTCAATTAATCATTCCGAGGAGTTTCTGAAGCCTAATGTGACTACTAAGTAGATATTAGGTTGCAAATGCTCTGTGTTATTTTGCTGAAGATTAATTAACGCCATCGCTCAAATTGATCTTCCGAACAGCCGTTAATGTAAGCATTTGATACCCAACCCTTGAGGGGTTTATAGGTTTCATTGGGAGAGTAGCCGTAAACTCTAGCAGAAATCGCTACCCAATTTCCTTTTCGATGTGTTGCTCTGACACCATCACCGCGATTAAGTTTGGTTATAACTTTATAATGATTGCCGGGACCACTACGGACATTAACATTATTACCAGTAATGAACGAACATACGGTCTTATCCTGCAAGGTTTTACCATAGCCGGGAGTAGTCGGTTGCGCCCAAGCACTACTAGCTAAGAGGACGCTTGATGCTGAAGTTAGGGCGATAGAAATAGCAGCTTTACGGAGGTTAAAAATTTTCAGCATATAAATTGTTGTTCTAGCGGATTTGAAAAAAGTTAATGGTATTTATATCTACGCGCTTTTGTTGTAGCTTTCCCGATTTGCTCCTAAAAGTTGCAATAGAAACAAATTACTTCTAAATTACTTTATTACTTTTTCTCAATAGTATTCCTACTCATAGTTTTCTTTGGTTTCTGAGCCAGCCATTTCGTACACCTGTAATTACCTCCTAACTTGGAGAAAAATATGGCATTACTTTATGGGAAAATAACTCGTGAGAAACACATCTTAGACGAGTTATCATGCCTCTGTCGCTCCTTGACGATTGCCACCCAGAGAACTTGAAGCTTGCTTACCCGTTGCCTTTAACTCGGCATCCGGCAGCAGTATATATCTCTGGGTTGGGATTCGGCAGTCAGCGAACTATCCGTTATTCCCTCAATCGGATTGCGGCTTTGCTCACTAATAACGAGTGCGATGCTCATACCATAGACTGGTCAAAGTTGCGTTACCACCACACCGCAGCAATTAGAGTTATTCTCATCCAATCCTTCGCGGCCGTGACAGCTAACAAAATGCTTTCGGCTTTGCGTCGAGTCCTGTTAGAAGCTTATCGACTAAATTTAATGACCGCTACAGATTACAATAAAGCCGTGGATTTTCCCAACATCCCCGCCGACTGGGAGCCGAGGGGACGTTCTCTTGCTCGGTCAGAAATTGCCGCATTATTAGCTACTTGTTGTTCGTCTAGTCCCATTGATATTCGAGATGCAGCGATCGTTGTCATGCTACTAGGGACGGGTTTGCGGCGGTCGGAATTGGTTAATCTGGAGCTAAAAGACTTAAACCTGAATACTGGAGAAATTTTGGTTCGCAAAGGCAAGCGTGGGAAAAGTCGCAGAGTTTATCTCCCCACCGAGGCTCGGTCCTATGCTTGGAGATGGCTTGAGGTGCGAGGGGATGAACCGGGACCATTGTTTTGTCGAATTCGTCGGGGAGGTCATTTGCATTTGGGACGGTTGCACTCCGACGCAATTTGGCGGATGTTGCAGCATCGGGCAAAGCTAACTCAATTAGAGTCTTTTAGTCCTCATGATTTGAGAAGGACATTCTGCTCTGACCTGCTAGACGCTGGGATTGATATTGTCACAGTCCAGAAATTAGCTGGTCATTCTAGTCCAGCAACCACTGCTAAGTACGACCGTCGGGGTGAAGACGTAAAGCAATTGGCGGTGGAGCGGTTATCGATTCCTCGTCAATATCCGAATACTTAAGCTCAGAAATCCCTTATCGAATCCTAGCAAAAGCAGTCCTAGATGTTTTCGGCAAAGTTTTCAAACGCCAGTGGGAGGGGGTCAGCCAGTAGCCCTTGGGAATTTCTTGCAAGCGAGGGAATAATAAATAAGCACCCAAAAGATAGTCGATAATATTTTCATCCGCACTAATACCAGAAAAAGCTTTGACTTGGTTAAAAGTAAGCAAAAAAGTCTCCTCACGCTTGCGGTTAATCGCTTGGTAGTCAATTTGTGCAGAAGCAGGCACGGCAGAGGAGGTAGCGTAATAATTCCACAGCAGGCAGCACTCGTGCAAAGACAGACTGGCAGTTTGTAGCAACAAAGCGGCGCGGTAATATAGCCCAGAACGGCGGAGCATATAAGGATGAACAGGAATTGGCAAACCAGCTACAACGCCAGCTTGGTAAACGATATGGTGCAAAGAGCGATTGCTTAGGCGTTGTTGCCGTTCGCTCTCTAAAATCCAATCAGTTTTACTAAGTTGTACTAATTCCTGCAAAATCTCAATTTCCGCAGGACACAAAGGCTGTTGGTTGACCACAACTTGCGGTCGGATGCGGAGGGATTTGGAACTGATTGCGAATCACCAGTAGACTATTGGCGGTGGAATTGAGGTCGCACCAGCGCAGCCAGCAGATTTCCGATGGTTGCAGCGCTTGGCAAAACAGGAGCATGACTAAAGCTTGGTTGCGTATGGGGGCGCGGGTTTGGCGGCTTGCAGTAATCAGGGCATCGACTTCATGGAGGTATAGGAATTCGCGATCGCGGCGGTCTGTAGAGGGGAGCTTGCGTGGGGGAAGCTTGGTCATAAAGGAATCAACTTTTACCTAATCGCGCTATCTATTGTATTGTCG
This sequence comes from Chlorogloea sp. CCALA 695, assembly GCF_003003885.1. GTDB lineage: Bacteria > Cyanobacteriota > Cyanobacteriia > Cyanobacteriales > Chroococcidiopsidaceae > Aliterella. The sequence goes on from NZ_PVWN01000108.1 coordinate 3,719, forward strand.
GAAATGCGTGGATACTGGAAGCCTTTTTCACCGATTAGCTTACGGTCAAAAGAATAAGTAGTAGAACACTCAGCTTGTTGAGCAATTGCGCCAATCGAGTAATCAGAAAAATCAGCTTTACCAATTTCATACGTTGCAAAGCTTGATATACGGAGGAACGATTCTCAAACTCCATTACAGGAGTAGCAAGCATGGCTTCTAGAACCTCAGCAATTTGTGGGCGAGTAAATTGGTAGAGCTGACCTCGAAGTACCCAAACCAACTCACAAAGAACAATATTGGACAGAAAGCATAATTGCCCCTCTGCTTCAATTAACTCGGCGGCTAGTTGCCACTGTTCTAAATCATCAGCAGTCACATAGCGCACAAGCAAATTAGTATCAAGTCCAATCACTTGCACCCTGGGTGATCGCCGATTCCATATCTTCAATAGTTGCGGCAAAAAGACCCAGACGGCGTAGCATTCCAGATAATGATGTAACTGGTAGATTGAGAGGAACTACCTTGACCGTGCCATTTTCATCGATCACAAAGCCAATTTTGCTGCCAATTTCTAACTTCAAGTAGTCTCGAATTTCTTTAGGGATAGTTATTTGCCCCTTAGTAGTAATAGTCGCGCTTTTCATCGTAGTAAATCCTTACTTTAAACCCTTACTTAATTGTAAGATAGAAGATAAGTAAACAAAAAATTTCGTTAATTGCCAATCGAAAAATCTAGTGCCTCAAGGTAAAACTCCCCTGACCTTCCCACTGATCAGGGGTAGGGGAATGCAGCAGCCGCCAAGCGCCAAACCTCTACCAAGGGCATACCTAGAGCTTGCTGTAGTTGCCATAGAGAAGCTTTATGCTCCTAGTGGTGTTGCATCCAGTTAGTGATCGCTTGCTACCACAGTTCAATAGCACTTGAGCTAAATAATTCGAGCAGCATTTGCAGTTAAGGGCAAGACTTGCCAACAAAATCACTAAAGCTCGAAGGATAAACCTAGAGGGGCTTGTCAGTTCTCTAGGTTCTAGTCAAGTTGTATCCAGTTTCAGCCCATGTCGGCTTACGCTTTCACTTTCTGTTTAGCGGCTCTAGTCCGCAAAAAGCCAGCACCAGCACCAAAAGCTAGTAAACCTAACATAGATGCTGGTTCGGGGACTGGTGTTAACAGAACAGCACCGATAGTTTGAGTATCAGCAAAAAAGCCTGTAGCCGCAATTTGTCCGTTCTCGTTGATCCCTCTAGCACTCGTCAATACCAAGTCAATATCCCCCGTTATCAGTGTGTTGAGATCGAACAGCTCAGTACCATCGTAGAGGAAAGCGCGATCGCTGCCATCAGCTAGTTCTGAATCACCAACTACTAAACCCAACTCGTTGATGCTGTAAGCGATACTAAAGCCGCCACCAAGGGTTCCCAAATCGTCGGTAGCATCTATGGCACTATTTGTATCCGTAAGAAAGGCATGAGTTTCGCCATTAGCTGTAGTTGAGAAACCAACAACTTGACCTAAATCGTTGATATCAAGAGCATTACTTGAAGCTCCGCCCAAAGTACCTAAGTCGTCGGTTGCTGGGTTGATTATGCTATTAGGTGCGGTACGAAAGGCATGAGTTTCACCATTAGCTGTAGTTGAGCTACCGACAACCTGACCTAAATTATTGATACCCCTACCAGAACTGCTACTTCCACCAAGAGTTCCCAACTCAACAATCGGACCTCCACTACCAGACGTGGCGACCACAAGAGCACCAGGGACCCCAAAATTCTCGCCAGTTACTTGCCCTAAGTCATTGATAGCAGCAGGTCTAGAAAAAGGAAAACCACCTGCTTCTAATGTTGATCCATTAGGTGAAGTAATAAAGCCTGCCGCAAATACGCTTGCTACAACTTGACCTGAGTTATTAATATCACTAGGAACACTGTCACTCCCAGGAACACCGTCATCCGTACCACGTAAAACAATATCTGTTGCTAGATTAATTGGACTATTAGGAGCGGTGCGAAATGAATACCTACCTCCTCGAGTAGGTAATTCCGTTCTACCAATAACTTGACCTAAGTCATTGATACCTGTAGCAGAAGCAGGGCTTCCGGCAATACTAAGGTCAAGAACGTTATAGAAGGTTGCCGCATTAGCAGGTAAAGATGTAGTAAATCCTACTAGGCATACTGCCGTTACCGTTAAACTGAGTTGACCAATATTGTTTGATTTCATGTTTAGTTTAGCTAAATGAACAAAATAAAAAGCGGTCGCATTTTTGCGGTCAACCATGCACTGAAATTTTCGCTCGATGAATACTGGTAGAGCAGCCCTAAAACTTATTAATAAGCAATTGTTGTTTCCTAGGACATAGATTGGCATACGCCAACGAATTTATACTCTATCTAAGGAGGGTTGCGATCTGGAATATTGCCTTAGTTCATGTTATCGAGGAACGATAGGCTTAACTGCTAATCCAAAGATTTTGCGCCTCCCTGTAAAACTCGCCCTGACCATCCCACTGATAAGGCGTAGGAGAATGCAGCAGCCCTAGCCAAACTTCTACCAGAGGCATACCCAGCGCTTGCTGTAGTTGCCGAAGGGAGACTTTTTCACCCTGGTGCTGATTAATCCAGAGGGCGATCGCCTGACACCAAGCAAAAATATCTTCATCATGAGCAAAGTCTAAAGCAAGTTGTTTGTGTTCTTCGTGGGATAAGGGTAATTCATTGTCAAGAAGAGAAAGAGCGTCTAATTGCTCGATCATTGCCAGCACAGCAGACTTATCTACTACACTTACTACAGAATCTTGCGCCTTTGGGGTTGTATTTGCTCGGCGTTTACGAGGTGATAGTGGCGTAATCAAGTCGCTCAAGTCCACAGCCATCGTCTGGCGCACGATATCATCAAAGAAGTCTCTCTTAACGTGGGGATCGCGGTAGGCATTTTCCCAGTTATCAATTAGTACCTCTGACCGTAATAGTTGCAATTGTGCTAGTTGGAGAATTGCCTCTCCTGCCGCTTGCATCTGCATAGCTTCGGGTAACTGAGCGATTTCTTGTTCCGCTTGATCTAATATTGCCTCTAAATCGACGGATTCAGGAGCGAGGCGGCTCTGATGTAATTGCGACCAGAGTGGTAGTTCAAGCTGCTGATAATTCATTAATTGCGTGTTTAACAGAGATTGAGATGCGCCGCGTGGAAAGAACAAGGACGCACAGGGCATTGGGAAATTGAGTGTTGCTCGTTACGTGCAAATCTTTCAAATCCAGAACGCCTGCCATGACCGTATGTCAAATACAACGCATTAAGTAACTGGAGTGCATACTCTTTAACAAGTCGCGGCGGCAGACCAAAGGTATGCTGGGG
>NZ_PVWN01000026.1 GCF_003003885.1 Chlorogloea sp. CCALA 695
GTAAGGGGCGGGCATAAATGTTGTTTGTATTTCTTCTTTTCTTATTTTACGTCTTAACGTGAATTTGTAGGGCTATAGCAGTGGTATAAAAGCGTTACTATCACTCTCTCCTGATGTCGCTGTTGTAGAGCCAACCGGGGTTAATTACTCCAAGTTCTGGGTAACTAAACTAGCCGAAGCTGGAGTAGAAATCCCCCTAGTAGGTCACAAACAATTACACGCCTACCGGGTAAATCTAGACTTACCAGATAAAGACGACTCCGCCGACGCTTTAGCCCTAGCTTGTTACTATATGGAACACAATCAGAGCGATCGCCGTTTCGTTCGTATCCGCGACCCGATCGTCTCCCAAATTCGGGATATTGTTCTGCGCCTCCAGCACCTCAACCGGGTGCAGTCGCCGATCATTAATCGGATGCGTCAAGACCTGGCATGGCAGTTTCCCGAAGTTGCAATGACGAGCCTAAATGCGCCGCTATTTTGGGGCTGGTTAGCCGGGGAACGAAAGAGCCAAAGGTACGATAAAAAGCTGATTAATAGTTCAGGCTTAGGTCTGGAAAGCGAAGTAATCCACAGCGCTAAAGCCATTTGCGTTCTCCAAAGAAGGGAACGCGCTCTTGAAGTTCTGATGCGTAATTTAATGAAAGACCTGCGCTTTTTAAAATACCGTAAAGTCTTTGCCCAGTTTGGCTTTGGCGAACGCACCGAAGCCCTGATTTTGAGCCAAATTTACCCGTTAGAAAACTACTTTGACGCAGATGGAAAGCCAGAAGTTAGAGTTGCTATTGGTCGAGAATCGGGGAAACCAACTAAACGCCACCTGTCCCGTAGGCGATTTCAAAAGGCACTAGGGGTAGCGCCATCGCGTGAAGATAGCGGCGACAAGAAAAAAAGTAAAAAGGCTGGATCTTCCTTAATTAAGATGGCACTTTGGTAGTGGGTTTTTACTCGCATTGAGCCAAGAAAGAGACGCACAAAAAGTGATATTGGCGAAGCTCTGGGGGAGATATTCGACGCTGAAAAGGACGCTTTGCGCCCGATAAGACTTGTCCGCAGTCGCATCGCCAGTCGCGCTACCGATTGGCTGTTTGCTGAATTAGTAAAAGAGTTATTTACAAGTAACAATTAATTAAAAGGCTTCCTTGCCAAACTGACAGTGCCGAACTACGCGCAATGGTTCGGCTTTTCATTAAACTACTAAAAATGTCTAAAGTGAAATCGATTCAGCCTAGTTATAACGTTGCTTGGATTAATAAGATTGCCGAAGTCCCACAAGCGGCGTGGGATGCCCTCGCTATGCCCCTCAAAACACCTTTTTTGGAGTGGGAATGGTTGAATAACTTAGAAAGCTCTGGGAGTGCCATACCTCAAGCTGGCTGGTTGCCGAATCATTTAACTATTTGGCGCGATCGCCAATTAATTGCTGCCGCACCGCTATATCTTAAAGGTCATAGTTACGGTGAGTTTATTTTTGACCAGCAATGGGCAGAAGTATCAAGGCGAATTGGGGTTGATTATTATCCAAAACTCTTAGGAATGTCACCTTTTACACCTGCCGAAGGTTATCGATTTTTGATTGCGCCGGGAGAAGATGAAGATGAGATGACTGGGTTAATGGTAAGGGCGATTGATTATTTTTGCGATCGCCAAAACATTTCCGGCTGTCATTTTCTCTACGTCGATCCAGAGTGGAAACCTGTATTAGAACGTCATGGGTTTACTGCTTGGCTGCACCATAGCTCGATTTGGCAAAATCAGGATTTTCAAAACTTTGACGATTATTTGACAATGTTTAACGCCAATCAGCGCCGCAATATCAAGCGAGAACGCAAAGCTGTAGAAAAGCAAAGTTTGCAGTTGCAAGTATTGACAGGGGATGAGATTCCTAAATCATTGTTTCCGCTTATGTATAGTTTTTACGCCGATACTTGCGACAAATTTGGCGGGTGGGGAAGTAAGTATTTAACTAAGCGCTTTTTTGAGCAGTTATACACCAATTATCGGCATCGGGTGGTATTTGTCGCGGCTTACAACCAGTTGGATAAGCGTCAACCGATGGGAATGTCTTTTTGTTTGACTAAAGGCGATCGCCTCTACGGGCGCTACTGGGGTAGTTTTCAAGATATTGATTGCTTACACTTTGATGCTTGTTACTACACACCGATTGAGTGGGCAATCAAGCAAAAAATTCAAACTTTTGACCCCGGTGCAGGGGGCAGACATAAGAAGCGGCGCGGCTTTCCGGCAAGTCCTAATCATAGTATGCACCGCTTTTATAATCGTCGATTGACACAAATATTACTTCCTTATATTAAAGAAGTAAATGCTATGGAACAGCAAGAGATTGAGGAGATTAACCAAAACTTACCTTTTAATCCCAGTAGCGAAGGTAAGTAAATAAATTGCCTGAAGCAAGTTATTCAGGCAATAGCTGATTTGTCCATACTTAGACTATTACAGGCTACATAGCTAAAAAACCGTACATTTTCAGAGAGATTTTTATTTATTCGCAAGAGAGTAAGTGTAACTAGCTGGTTATTTGCCAATAACTGAAGCAAAAATGGGTTATTCAATCCAAGTATAAATTTATCAATTACCTCTATTAAGTAAAAACAACCTCCAAGTATTTGTATTTCTTTATACAGAATTAGTGCTTATAGTGATACAAAATGAACTTCTTAAGAGGTATTGACAACGTATTTAGTTTTAGGAGTAGAACAAGTTACTTCAGGCTTTCCTATGGCTCTTGAGTAACTTGTCCGGACGCTAAAGCTTGATGTTGTTAAAAGTTAAGATTTCACCAGATTATTAAGTATTTACTAATTTAAGGATTGCCAGGACGGATGAAGGTAAAACTCACACACAAGCACAAGCGGAAAAACACGAAAAGGCGGCTATATGGGCATTCAAGCTCACGCTTTAACAAAAATATCCCGATTTTGGCTCAGTTAGAGCGGGCAATTAAACAACTAACTCCTAGTTGGCAAGCCTGCATTCCTCTAGCAATCTTGATTGTGCTGGTATGGGGTTACGCAGCAGTTGCCCAAGACGGAGCGCCTGCAAATACTGACAAGGTAACGCAAGACTTGCAAAGCTTGAGGGTAGGGATAGACACACTATGGGTGTCTATCGCTGCCTTTTTGGTATTTTTTATGAATGCTGGTTTCTGTATGCTAGAAACTGGGTTCTGCCGTCAGAAAAATGCCGTTAACGTTTTAGCGAAAAACTTGATCGTATTTGCGCTATCTACCGTAGCATTCTGGGCGATTGGCTTTGGCTTAATGTTTGGTGATGGCAATCCATTTTTTGGTACTAATGGATGGTTCTTAAGTGGAGCCGACAACAGCCCCGCTACTGGAGATGCCTATCAAGGTGTTTTTAGCGCTCTAAATTGGACAGGCGTACCTCTAGGGGCAAAATTTTTATTTCAGTTGGTGTTTGCTGGAACTGCCGCAACAATCGTTTCTGGCGCTGTTGCCGAACGCATTAAATTTTTTAGCTTTTTAGTCTTTAGCCTTTTACTTGTCGGTATTGCCTACCCAATTACAGGCCATTGGATTTGGGGTGGTGGCTGGCTAGCAAAAGCTGGCTTTTGGGACTTTGCCGGATCTACGGTAGTTCACGCCGTTGGTGGTTGGGCAGCTTTGATGGGTGCAGCCTTTTTAGGGCCCCGCCTAGGCAGGTATCAGAATGGAGAGTCGGTAGCAATGCCAGGACACAATATGAGCATTGCCACCTTGGGCGCTTTGATCTTGTGGCTAGGATGGTTTGGTTTTAATCCTGGTTCAACAATGTCAGTAAACCCGAGCATTGCCCATATTGCTTTAACAACGAACTTAGCGGGATCTTTCGGTGGGATTGCAGCGACAATTACCGCTTGGTTGTATCTTGGCAAGCCGGATTTGTCGATGATTATCAATGGCATACTAGCAGGCTTGGTCGGAATTACCGCAAGTTGTGCTTTTGTTAGCTTACCTTGGGCTGCGGTAATTGGTGCGGTTTCTGGAGTAATAGTCGTCTTTGCTGTCACCTTCTTTGACAGAATTAAAATTGACGACCCTGTAGGTGCAACTTCCGTTCACTTAGTTTGTGGCATTTGGGGAACTCTGGCAGTAGGTCTATTTGCCGAAGGCCCTGCGGGCGCTTTGAATCTATATGGAGAAGGTTTAGGACCAATCAGGGGCTTGCTATTAGGTGGTGGTTTTCAACAAGTTTGGTCGCAAGTTGTTGGTATTATCTCGGTAGGTGGCATTACTGTTCTTCTGAGTACAATCTTCTGGGTGGCACTCAAGGCTACTTTGGGTATTCGCGTGACTGCGGAAGATGAAATTCAAGGTTTGGATATCAGCGAACACGGGATGGAAGCTTACAGTGGATTTCTCAAAGAGGCGGAGAATACTGGGTTTAGTGAAGCTGATCGTGGGGACAGGAAAAAGGGATCGCCAGATTTATCTGGTAAATTATATTAATCATCGCTAAAAGCTAAATAAGATCGAAACTGTCCCTAAAATGAAAATGACAAGTTTAGGGGCAGTTTTTGTGAAAGGACTTAAATTTTAAGTCCTAGTAGACCAAGCAAATGATCCAAACTTGAGAATTAGTTGCGAATAGGTCAAAGGTAAACTCAAGAAAGCAAAGTTTATTTAGAGCTTTATAAAGTTAGAGGCTAAGACTTTTGCTTGATACTTATTCCACTAGCAAATTCTTCTCCATAACCTTCTTCGCCGTGTTCGTGGATATCCATACCTTGGTATTCTTCCTCGGCAGAAAGACGCAAACCAACGGTAGCATCAAGGACTTTGAGAATTACAAACGTACCCACGCCAGCAAAAATATAGGCAACAGCGATCGCTGCTAATTGAATTCCAAGTTGATTGAAATTACCGCGCAGTAACCCATCTTTACCAAATTCATTGACTTCAACGGTGGCAAAAATCCCGGTTAAAATTGCTCCTACCGTACCGCCCACACCATGCACGGGAAAGGTATCTAATGCGTCATCAATTTGGAATTTATGCTTGACACTAATAGCAAAAAAGCAGCATACCGCCGTAATACTACCAATTAATATCGCAGCTAGAGGTGTAACAAATCCGGCGGCAGGTGTAATCCCAACTAAACCAGCCACCGCACCTGTCGCTACCCCTACGGCTGTAGGTTTGCCGCGTAAAACTTTTTCTAAAATTAGCCAAGTTAATGCCGCCGCCGCCGCCGCCGTATTAGTGGTAACAAAAGCAACGGTAGCCAAGCTACCGGAAGCAAAAGCACTACCAGCATTAAAGCCAAACCAACCAAACCATAGTAAACCCGCACCTAGCAAGATAAAAGGTACATTGTGAGGAGATGCTAACTGACTTGGATAGGTTTTGCGTGGGCCAATCACAATAGCCGCTACTAGAGCCGAAATCCCCGAACTAATGTGTACTACCGTACCCCCCGCAAAATCGAGAGCGCCAATGCCACCAGCCAAGCCTAAAAAGCCACCTTTTGCCCAGACCATGTGAGCTAAAGGACAATATATAAAAGTTGACCAAATTAGCACAAATAACGCGTAAGCCCGGAAGCTAACTCGCTCAACAATTGCTCCAGAAATTAGCGCTGGAGTAATAATTGCAAACATTGCCTGGTAGATCATGAATGTTTGGTGCGGAATAGTTGCGGAATACGAAACTAATTCCTCTGGCGCGGAGCCTTTGAGATAATCGGTGACTGCCATCGTAGCGCTGACACCATTCAAGCCCAGCCATTGCAAACCACCAATAAAAGCTGTCCCCGGGGCAAAAGCAAGGCTGTAACCCCAGAGAACCCAGGTAACTCCAACTATGCCCATGAGCAAGAAGCTCATCATCAAAGTATTTAAAATATTGCGATCGCGGACAAACCCACCATAGAAAAATGCCAACCCTGGTGTCATCAATAAAACCAAAGCGGAACACATCAACATAAACCCTGTATCCGCCGACGTTTGCGCCGCCGCTATCATCTCCTCAGTAGTCGCCGCTAATGCTGGAGAAATTAAACTAGAGCCTAGCAATATTAATGCGATCGCTACTATGATTGGTATTTTCTTTACCATTTATCTTAACCTTTTACATCTATACGTAGAGTGCAGTGCAATCTCATTGCATCAGTATCAATAGTAGTAATTCCGTATCTAAAGATACATTTGGCTCAATTAAGTCAAAGATCGTTGTAGTTAATGCTGCTTTACTGGGCAGTTTCATTTACGGGAAAACGATCGATTAACTGCACTGCACGATAAGCATTGCGTTGTAAAGAAGCTGACAAATGGGGAACATAGGGTATTTGCGATAATAAGTCTAAGGTGCGACGTAACAGCCGGACAACATCCCCCTCATCTAAACTTGTGTGGCTGCATAGTTCAACCCAATCTACCCCCAGCGCCCAATTTTCTAGTAAAGCAACTAAATCGTACTCTAACCAAATTGGTAAAGCGATGTTATAACGGCGTTGCATTTGAAACAAATTTCGCCGTGTAGAACGCAAGAGCGCAAGGGCTTCTTCTACAGAAACAGACAACGTGTAACGTACCCAGGTATCAGGGCGAGGGGTTTCTGTGACTATGGCAGCGATCGCCGCCGCCAAACATTGGGGATCTAATTCGTCAAACTCACCACTTGCTAAAGCTAGAGCAATCCATAATTCATTGTCCCCGCGAATTGCCGCCGCAACTTGTCCTAAATCAGTAGGTACTAAGTCTTGCAAACAACCAAATCGTTGCAAAATTTCGATTAGATGTAAAAATTCTTCCCAGTGACGCTGAGAAGTCTTTTCTAATTCTGCTTGACGGTTAGCAAGCTCGGCTTCAAGTTCTATTGCTTTGTTGCGACGCTTGAAAAGTGTTGCCGGATTGCCTGCTTCATGCAAAGGATGGGCTTCAATTTGCGCCGTCACTGCTATAGTTCGCTGTTGTTGAGCCAAGACTTCGGGCGCAATGTGAATAATCGCCGCCGAGTTAGGAATTAAAGCCGCAACTGCCTGAGATTCTTGGTTTCCTCGGCGTGATTGTCCGGGTCTGATCAGCATTTCTACCGGAGGCAAAAGATCGCTAGAAATTTCTAATGGTGGCAATTCAGCGTGTAAATCTACCACGTCGCTTGTTGTCACCACATACCAACGATTATTTGCCCCCAAACATACTAAGTAGGGCAGTTGTCCCGCTCCGGGGGTTTTGGCAACTAAAACGGCGGTTATAGGTACAGAAGTGACGACATTTTTTCCCTTGAGGCTCAGGAGAGTACCTGTCATGGCAAAGCTCAGAGTTAGACTTAGTTGCTCTACCCTGTCATCGGCGGCTTGTGCTTGGAGAGTTTTTAATAACTGGGTTTCAACTTTAAGCCGTTGCCGCAATTTTTCGTAGTTTTGCAATTGGATCGGATCTACAGAGGCAAGCTGCTCTTGTACTTGGGCTAGTTGAGCCTGCACCAGGGCGATCGCTTCGTATTGAGGTTTTAGGTACAAATTGGCGATATACTGCCCAAAACTACGTTCTACAAGCTCTTTTGCTTGTTCTAAGGTATGAGTTTGCAGTAAGTTCAACACCATGCCATAGGTGGGGGTAAACTGACTAACTAATGGGTCGGCTTTCGCTGTTGCTAGGTAAGCGGCTTCTTTTGCCCCTTCAAAGGGGGTTTGAGCGGTAACAACGTAGCCGCGCTTATCCATACCCCTACGACCTGCCCTACCTGCCATTTGCAGGAACTCAGAAGCATTTAACAATCGATGCCCGCGATCAGTACGTTTTGATAAACTAGAAATTACGGTAGTTCGGGCAGGCATATTTATTCCCGCCGCTAGAGTTTCTGTTGCAAATACAACTTTAATTAACCCTTGCTGGAATAATTCTTCAACTAATCCTTTCCATGCTGGCAATATTCCCGCATGATGGGCGGCAATCCCGCGATACAATTGCTCAACTTGTCCAGTCCTTCCCGCGTCGGGGTTGCGCTGTAAAAATTCATCAATTTGCCACTTCAATTCGGCTGCTTCTGAGGGGTTTACTAACGTCAGCGTTCCCAAATCTTCTACAGCTTTATCGCAATTTCTGCGGCTGAAGATAAAGTAAATTGCTGGCAGCATATCTCTTGAACTTAGCTGATTAAGCAGATAAATTATGCTGGGAGCTTCGGGTCTTGCTCCATTACGTCTGGCATCTTTTGCCTTTTGAGCGTCTATGCTACCGCGTTTTGGTCGGAGGCGGGGATTAATTTTGCCACCTTCAAGCAAGGGAAATAGCCCTTTAACATTGCAAAACTTAAACTCTAAAGGTACAGGGCGAAAATCTGAATAAATTAGTTGAGTTGGCCCGTGAACTGTATTAATCCAATCGGTAAGTTGGTCGCTGTTGGCAACGGTAGCAGAAAGGGCGACTAATTGAATTTCTCTAGGACAGTAAATAATTGATTCTTCCCAAACTGTCCCCCGTTGGCGATCGTTCATGTAATGACATTCATCTAAAACTACCGCCTCTACACCCTGCATCGATGTGCCAACTTCACCGATAGGCGTACCGTAGAGCATATTGCGGAAGATTTCGGTAGTCATTACCAAAATTGGGGCTTCTCGGTTAATCGAAACATCTCCCGTTAGTAATCCTACTTTATCTGCCCCGAAAGTTCTCCGAAAATCGCGCAGTTTTTGGTTAGATAGCGCTTTTAAAGGTGTCGTGTAAAATACTCGTCGCCCCCTAGCTAGAGCGCGATAAATAGCGTACTCGCCAATTAATGTTTTGCCTGAACCAGTAGGCGCACATACTACTACCGACTTATTCTCATTTAAAGCCGCGATCGCGCTATTTTGAAATTCATCTAATTCAAACGGAAATATATTTTTTAAATCCAATTCGGGAAATGCTTGGGAAACCACTTTTAATTAGGCGAGCAATAAATTTATTAGGCACAGAAGGCATTGCCAACTTGTCGATATTCCTACGATTGTAAGCCAATTTAATTAATTAAATTTTTTGGTAGGGGTTATTTACCTAATTCAAGACTGCGCGCACTTGCTGCTTGTACCGCTTGAATCAACGCCGAACGCAGCCCACCCTTTTCTAACTGGGCTACTCCAGCAATGGTTGTTCCCCCCGGACTTGTAACGCGATCTTTGAGGAGGGCGGGGTGCATTTTTGTAGTTTGCAATAGCTCTACAGTGCCTTTAATGGTTGCTAGGGCTAGTTGCATAGCAATTTCTCTTGGTAAGCCCGATTTTACGCCCCCATCGGCTAAAGCCTCAACAATCATTGCTACGTAAGCCGGGCCTGATCCCGATAATCCTGTCACCGCATCCATTAAGGTTTCGGGAACTTCTACCACTTCCCCTACCGACTCAAATATTTTTCTAGCGATTTGGCGATCGCTTTCAAGCACTTGAGAACCCATAGAAAGGGCTGTAATACCTGCACCCACTGTAGCCGGAGTGTTGGGCATAGCTCTAACTACTGGTAGATCAAAAGCTGATTCTAATTGACTTAACTTTACCCCTGCCAAAATCGAAATTATTAACGGCTTTGATTCGCTTGTCGTTAAAGCTTGGTTTAATACCTTGGCAACTTCGGGAAATATCTGGGGCTTAATTGCCAGTATAATCGCCCTACAGCGCGCTAAATCTTGGTTGTCGGCGGTTACTTGTACGCCATAGGTTTGCGCTAAATAATCGCGGCGTGTCTCCTTTACTTCGCTGACAACGATCTCTAAAGGTTGATAAATTTCCCTAACGATTAAGCGGGATAGCAGCGCTTCGCCCATTACCCCGCCACCAATTATACCAAGCTTGCCTTCGAGCAACGAAATCATCCTTTTACGAGCAGTTGCTAATTTTACCTGTTTTTGACAGGCTTTAAACCCAAAATAGGAAAATTCTTGTTTCCTTTATTAGCTAGATTGAGCTATCCGAGTAGATTCTGGTGTCCAAGACGCCGTTGGCGCTGTAACTCGTCCGGTGCGGACTTGAGCTTGAGCTTGGGCGGACTCGGTTACAATACCCGATTGAGTTGTAACTTGAACGCAGATAGGAGTAAATAAAAATATACTTTCTCCTACACGCTCTTGATGACCGTTGATAGCGTAAGTTCCGCCAGCAACAAAGTCTACTGCTCTTTGGGCTTGATCGGGGTCTAACATGGTGAGATTGAGAACTACCGATTTGCGATCAAGCAGTGCTTGAATTGCCTGGGGCATTTCTTCAAACGTGCGCGGTTCCATGACTATTACTTCGGAAGTGCTATTGTTTGTTCCTGGCATACCAATCACATTATTTAGTGGTGTACCCGATTCTGTGCTATCTGGGGCTACAGAAATTCGCTCGCGCATCCGGCGGCGACCGTTGCCTTCTTCAGGCATAGATTGAGCTTGCTCTTGTTGGTAGGTGTTGCGGTAGTTATCCCCGTTTCCATTATCTTCATACTCGTCATATTCGTACTCAATCGGGTCATTTAAACCCACAAATTCTTTTAATTTTCCAAAAATACTCACTGTTTGCCTTCCTCCTGACGATTTACACCTTTAGTTAAATTACCACAGCAAATTTTACCAAAGACTCTAGGACTAGCCTAAATAAACGCAATAAATTCTTTGTTGATAAATTCTCTTAACAACACTTTTTGAATTTATAAAATTAATACCCTATGTAAGTAATTAACGCAACCTTATATCCGATAAAACTTTTTGTACTACTGCAAGCGTTCTCCGAACAAAATCCGTCCTAGACGGATCATTGTTGCGCCAGATGCGATCGCACTTTTGTAGTCCTCTGACATTCCCATCGATAACTGCGGTTGCGGCAAATTTAGCCAATTTTTAGATTTAATCTCTGTAAGCAGAGCCGAAGTGCGGTCAAACACGCTTTTTACTTGACTTTCATCTAATCCTACAGGTGGAATTGTCATTAACCCACCAATAAGCAAGTTTTTACAGCAAGCTAAATCGGGTAAATCTGCCCAAAGCTGAGGTACAGTCCAGCCAGTTTTTTGCGGATCGCTCTCAATTTTTACTTGCAAACAAACTTGTAGTTGGCGCGGATTTTCTGCTGCTAATTTATCTAATTGCTGTGCTAATTTTAAACTGTCTACTGAGTGAATCCACTGAAACAACTCTATTGCTTTTTTAGCTTTATTACTTTGCAATCTCCCGATAAAGTGCCAAGTAATATCTGTCAAATCTACAAGTTGCAACTGCTTTGAGTGAGCTTCTTGGACTCGACTTTCGCCAAAATCTCTAATTCCCGCAGCGTAAGCAAGGCGCATTGCTTCTACAGGTACTTGTTTGCTAACAGCAATTAGCTTAACGGTATCGGGTAAATTTTGGCGAATTTGGGTAACTCTTTCGGCAATAGTCATGATTGAAAAGTGCTTTGCAGAATTTTTTGCAATTGCTCGTACTCTTGATATTGTCCGCTACGGCGTAGCAGACGCAAACGAGTTTCTAAGGATAAACGTGCCTGGGAGCGGCTGACCGATTCAAATTTCATTCCCCCACCGGGAGATTCGTGGGTGACTAAAAAAAACAAGCGTTGGGCGTAGAGAGTTGTAAATAGCTCTTGGTGTTGTTCGAGTACGCAAACTCTAGAAAGTAAACCAAAGGTGGGATGATTTAGATAGTTTTCTGTATTCATCAAATATTGAGGCAGGTAGCACCAACTTTCCCAAGGATTAGGCAGATTATGCCGATGATAGCTTGGTTTGGGTGCAAAAGGTAAATGGGGAATACTTATATTTAGACACGCAAAGCTACAATTTGGGCTTGGGCTTTTTGCAAAGATTCATGCCATTCAGTTTCGGGATCACTATCAGCGACAATTCCGGCTCCTACTTGACCCCATACAGCGCTTGAGTTGCTGCTTGGAGTTACGAGTAAGGTGCGGATCAAAATATTTAAGTCCAAGTTGCCTCGCCAATCTAAATAGCCGCAGGAGCCATAAAATAAGCTGCGCCGCACAGGTTCTAATTCTTCGATAATTTCCATACATCGAACTTTAGGACAACCAGAAATCGTGCCGCCAGGAAACATTGCCCGAATTAGCTCAATAGGGGAAACCTCAGGCGGCAAAACTCCCCTGACGTTGCTTACTAGGTGCATAACATGGCTGTAGCGTTCTATGGTGAGTAATTCATCTACCTGTACCGATCCCCATTGACACACGCGCCCTAAGTCATTGCGTTCGAGGTCTAAAAGCATAATATGTTCAGACTTTTCTTTGGCACTAGCAATTAGCTCTTGAGCTAGTCTATTATCTTCTGCAATCGTCGCTCCGCGCGATCGCGTTCCGGCAATTGGTCTAGTTTGAGCAATGCCATTATATAGTTGTACCAGTCGTTCGGGAGAGCAACTAATCACATCTCCCCAAGGCGATCGCCAGAAGCTTGCAAATGGGGAAGGATTAACTTGCTGTAAGGTGCGGTAAATTTCCCAACTATCGCTACTCGTTTGAGTGCTAAATCGTACCGATAAATTTGTCTGAAAAATATCTCCCGCTTGAATATATTTTTTAGCTTGTCTAACGGCGGCTTCGTAGTCACTTTGAGCGGTTAAGAAACGAACTGGGGAAGTACGAGCAATAAAGGGTAACGGGGGCGTAGGAGCTAATTTCAGTTGGTTTGTAAGCGTGTCTAATTGACTAATATCTGCGGCGGCTAACCAGAGCAACTGCTGCAAATGATCCAATACGGCGAAACTTTCTGGTTGATACCAAAAGGCAACGGGAAACGGTAAGTTATCTGCTCTTTTCCAAGGCAATTTCTCAATTTCCCAAGCTGCATCATACCCTAGCCACCCCAGCCACCCCCCGGTAAATGGTAGCTCGTTGGGGCAGTAATTGAGGGTTTTTTCGCCGGATGCTTGTGTTAGCAGTTGTTCTAAAAACGGAAAAATCTTGCCAATTGGTGGTGTCCAGTGCAGACATCCATCAACTAGACGAGGAGATCCGGCACAGATAGAATATCTAGCTAAGGGAGTGCGATCGCCTTTTATGGGTAGTGGGCTTTCTAATAGTGTGGCAATCTTTGCCTTGCCAAATAAAGCTGCAAAAACCTCCGCGCCTGTGCGATTCTCTAATGGTAGCGATTTCCAGTACCAACTTTGTTGCATTTATTTTTCACTAAAAGCCAGCTAAAAACTTAAATTTTGCTAAATCTGCCTAAAAACAGCTTTTACTCATTGCCTTAGCTAATAGACTAGAGCGGTGACTTTTAAGCTTTGATTCTACACGGATTACTAGCAAAATATTTTTCTATTTAACTTAAAGCAAGTCAATTACTTTCTTATTCAATTTTCGCCACTTGCCAAGAAACCAAGGTGGCAAAATCATCGGTAAGTTGAGTTTGGAAGTGTGGGGTTCGGCAAGATAAACAGTAGTACAGTAAAGTAAGCTAATTATGCCGCGATCATTTGGTCATTGAGCGTGTAAGTCCTGCAAATTTGAGAGGAGTTCTTGCTGTGCGGCTCCTTCTTGGGGGACAAAAGATTTACTTTGGGCGTAACCTATAAGTCCAGGCAAATCTAGCTCGTGTCTGTGCATAAATTTGTGGCGACGGATGCGCATAAAATCTGGACTCGACCACAACGGATTCATTGCGCCGCTTTGCTTTCCCCTTGGAGCATGATTCGGTAAGGCTTTAAAGATAACGCGATTAAATTCTGTGAAAAAGTCGTTTTCAGCAACCCATTCGTTCCAAATTAAAGCTAATCGCCCTGATGGTTTCAAAATGCGATGAAACTTTCTTAGAGTTGGCATCGACTGGAACCAATGAAAAGCCTGAAAGCAAGTTACTAAATCTACGGATTCCTCGGATAACTTAGTTTGTTCAGCAGTGGCATCACGACATTCTCCTAAAGGATGAGGTTCCGCAGCCTCTCTCATTGAGGAGTTGGGTTCAATAGCAACAACTCTTAACCCACGTTCAGCGAAAAGACGCGAGGCGATACCTGTCCCTGCACCAATATCTGCTGCTGTTAGCGAGGAGGGCTAGGTAAGCCCTCTTAAAATAGTTTCAATTGCGGTAGCGGGATAGCTTGGACGGTACTTAACGTAATTTGTCACTTAGTTAGAAAATAAACTTGTTGAGTTCAACTTATCTCTTGCTACGTTGTTGGTGTTAGTTGTATTCACAATCGTTACTCCTAGCTTCAGCGCTCGGCACTTAGTTAACGATCAAGCTTACACAATTTTCTAAATAACACTCAACTTTTGCAAGTTCACAAAAATTATCTGAAAAAGGCTTGAACTATATAGCGTTAAAACTGTATAGCTCAAGCCTTTTTGATGTATTGAAAAAGTGAAGTTTTTATCAGCTGCCTTAGCCTTTAACGCTGGGATGATGTTGTTGTAGTCTTAACATACTCTCGCGTTTGGGTCACAATCTGTGCTGGCTGCTGCTTAGGCTTGTTTTGGTCGTAATGGTTAGTAATGTATTTATTAACAACTTTGTCGGCGATGACAAAGGTTTTACGAATAATTCTTTTCCATAAAGAATTGTTTTTGCTAAAGGAAAGACGTACGATCCAAGGTTCAATCAGCGTCATGTGTCGTCGCCATCCCAAGCGATTATACTTATTTTTGAAATACTCATCTTCGGTGAGATCCCACTTGGTACGCAAGTTCTGCAAACTAGCTAGTTCCCAAGCATCGCTCCAACGCAACATATAAAAGGTCATGTCGGACAACTCTAGGGGAGGTCCTGGTACGTAAGTAACTAGGGAATCTGGTTCTAAGTAAACCGTTCCACCGGCTTCTACTACTGTCATGCAGAAATCTACGTGTTCTTTGGTATTAAGCATACCTTCATCTAGCTGACCGATTTTATCAAATATACTTGTACGGACTAACATACAATGGAACTCTGCAAGCCCTGTTTCCCCGCGTTTTAGCCCGTCGCGTACATCTACAACCCGCCGACCTTGTTTGTAAATTTTCTCTAAAATCCGCCGTCTGACGTTACCGTCTTTATTTTCTAATAGTACGCCCGATTCTCCACCAGCACAGTGAACTATTTCATGAACGGGTGAACCTTGGCAAATTAATGGGCTAATTACTGTAGCGTCTGTTTTTTCTGCACACTCTACCAGTTTTGTCAACCAACCTGGTGTCACCTCTACGTCGTTGTCTACAAAAACGACGTACTTACTCTTTACCTTAGCTAGACCAATATTACGTGCTTGATTGGGTGAAAGGTAGTAATCTGTTCTAATTAATTCAAAGCCTTTTTCATGCGCTGCTTGTTGCAAATAGCTTTTGATATTTGCTGGCGAACCACCATCTATATAAATGAGTTCAAAAGGAAACTCTGTATGCTTGTAGATACTCTCAAGGGATTGAGAAGTATAGTTAAAACGTTCTCTGGGCGAAACAACAACTGTAACTTGAGGATCTGACACTAGCGAATTATCCATTGCTCTCTCCTGATGAATTTAACCGAAATTACTTTGGTGAATGAGTAGCAATTGTTACAACAAATCTGGCTTTTCAAGTTTTCCTCAATAAACTTATATTAGTTAAGTCATCTTAGAAATTGCAAGTTGTTTATAATTTATTCCTCAATTTTACTAGCCTTTTCTGTCAGAACTTGGTGATAAATCTCTACTAAGCGATCATTAAGCTGATTGGTGTCATAGTGTTTTTCTACATAGGCACGACCAGCTTCACCCATACTTACCCAAGTTAGGGAATGTTCAACTAGCCAAGACAATTTCTCTGTTAAAGCATCTACATCTTTTTCTGGAACTAAAAAGCCAGAAACGCCATTTTCAACAAGTTCAGGAATACCACCATGTAAAGTGCCAATAACTGGCATTCCCATTGCCATTGCTTCTTTTAATGTATTTACTGGAGCATCTTGATCGCCGTTAGCTGCTGTTATACTTGTAGCTATGAAAATAGAAGATTCACTGAGAATTTTAACAACTTCTTGCTGGCGTTTTTGACCTAAGAGTTTTATTTGGTCGCTTACTCCTAAATCGTTTATTAATTGCTGCAATTGTTCTTTTAAAGGGCCATCACCCATAATGTTATATTCAATGTTTTTGTTGTTTTTAACCAGCCTCGCCACTGCACGAATACAATATTCAATACCTTTCTTTTCTACTAAGCGACCAGTGGTGGCAATGCGTATTAAGCCGTCTGCGGGTAAAGTGCGAGGAATATAAACAAATTTACTGCAATCTATACCCGACCCCAATACAACTAGCTTGTCTTCATTACAACCAAGTTTGAGCAGTCGATTTTTGAAGTAGTTACAGTTTGTCAGAAAAAAATCCCCGGTTTTGAATAGTTTGTTATAAACCTGTTCACCCCTTTGTCTGATAACTGAACTAATATCATAACCACGAAAGGAGACAACCAATTTCCCCTTAATCGCACCAAGTTCTTGTAGTTGCATTATCGGTAGTCCAATAGTCCCAAACTGACAGTGAATAATGTCGTAGGGTGCCTTGTTTACTAAATATTTGCTTCGGTACAACAATCGTAAGGAGGTTGCTTGAGTGCCATATTTAAAAGTATTGAGACTCCGCAACAAAACTAAAGGAGCTTGATAGAAACTAGCGGACAAAGCTATGCCTTTAAGTAACCGAAATAAAAAATTTTTGGGGATTTCAGGCACGTAGTAAGTGCGTTCGAGCAGGTTGTATTTTTCTATATCTGGATGAACTTTAGTTGTGTCTACTTTTACATTTTCTTCAATTGCATAAATGTCAACGGTAATTCCCCGTTCAATCAATCCTACAATTTGATTTAATATAAAGGTCTCTGACGTAACTGGAAAATTAGCAACAATAAAAGCGACTCTCATAGTAATTATTGATTTTAAAAAGTTTTTTTACTGGTTTATGAACTCTTTCAATTCTGATATTGCTATTTTTTTGATAGTAAATTCAAAATTTTATATTCTAGTTTGTATTAGGCTTACCCTCCCCATTTTTTTAGCTTTTGCTCAATTCTTTATCTAACTTTAGGGTTTTATGAGGATTTTGTAAAGATTGAGTTGATTGATAATACATTACGTTCTTATGTAATAGAATAAAGTTATTTAATAGCATTATCAATGCTAACTGTATAGATTAAGACAAATTTTTATCAGTAAAAGCAGTGCTTGGGGCAAATAAGAAGTAGCTGATGCCTAAAACCACCAAATAATTTAAGCAGGAAAAATTTTAAAAGTTAAGCTTTCTCAAACTAAAATTATTAAAGTTTCTACAAAACAAGCAAAGATGTTTATTCTGTTAAACACTAAGTGCAAAAGTTGAGTGTTTAAATTTAGCAATAAACGAGCAATACCCAACTTTCTATCAAATCAACGATTGAAGAAAAAAACCCTATGCCAACTGTAACAGTAATTATTCCAACCTACAATACTATAACTTACTTACCAAAAACATTAGAAAGTGTCCTCAATCAAACATTCACTGATTTTGAAATTATAATTATTGATGATGGGAGTACGGATACAACCGCTAAATGGCTTGGTAATCTGGTAGAGCCAAGAATAAAAATAGTAGTGCAAACTAACCAAGGGGTGGCGGTAGCTCGAAATAAAGGTATTGCTCTTGCTAGTGGAAAATACATAGCATTTTTAGACAGTGATGATCTGTGGGAGCCAACAAAACTAGAAAAACAAGTGCAGTGTTTAGACGCAGATCCTGCTGTAGGTTTAGTAAATACTTGGATCAAGAACATAGATGAGCAAGGCAATGATTTAGTTGTTGTGCGTGTGCCAGAAGCCGAGGGCAATGTCTGGAACCAAATAATAGAGGAAAATCTAATTTTGTGTGGTAGCGTCCCGATGATCCGCCGCAGTAGTTTTGAAGAAGTTGGTGTATTTGACTGCAATTTGCTTTCTGCGGAAGACTGGGATATGTGGATTCGTTTGGCGGCAAAGTATTCTTTTGCTTTGATTAAAGAGCCTTTAGTTTCCTACCGCCAGCATCTTAAAAGCAAATCTAACAACCTAGAAAAACACCTATCCCACCGATTGAAAGTAATTGATAAAACATTTCTGGCTGCGCCTCCCCAGATGCAACACTTAAAAAATCGCGCAGTTGGGCGTGCGTATTTGGCAATCGCTTGGAAACTGCTGCTACAAAAAGATTATAAAGCAGTAAATACTCACCGCCAGAAGGCATTGACTTACTCACCGGAGTTACGAAAGAGCGATAACTACAAGCGTTTAACTTTACTAAGTTGGGCAAAACAATGGTTAGGTGAAGAGAGCTATGCAAGATTGCGATCGCTAATTGGTAAATTCAAAAAGCCGTCTGTAATTGGAAGTTAGCTTTTTTAGCTCATTGCTGGGAAGGGAAATAATCGCGCAATCCAAAATATAACCAAAAATGCGATCGCAATACCATCAATTGTTTTTAACTTTAACTGCTGCCATTGGACGCGATGAAGATTCGGGCTAGTAAAACCCCGAACTGTCATCGCATTAGCCATTTGGTCGGCTCTTAATAACAAATTTTCTAATAATCGCTCGGCGACTAGCATCCATACTCTAATTCCTCCCTTAACACCAAGCTTTTGCCAATTGATGGCGCGGGTATTGACGGAGCGAATTAAGTTTTGGACTTCTTCTAACACCAAAGGAATAAACCGCAAAGATAAGGTTAGTGTCAAAGCAATTTCTGTAACCGGAATTTTAAAACGGCGCAAAGGACGCATTAAGCTTTCAATTCCGGCGGTAATTTCTTCTGGAGCGGTGGTTAGTAAGTAAAGATTGCTGCTGTAAATTACGTTAAACATCAGTGTACTAACCCGAATTGCTAAATCGAGCGATCGCCTAGTAATAGTAAATCGCTCAATTTGGAATAGGATGTATTGGTAGTCTGAAACCTTGGCAATGCTTTGATCTACTGGTGGCAAGCGGGGTTGGTACTTGACATTAAAAGAGTCTGGGACAAAAGCACCTAACAGAAATACCATGCCAGCGAGTATCAACAGAAACCCCATTTGTTGCCGCCAGGCTCGAAGCGGAATTTTTGCCGTCAGAGTAATAGCAATTAGCATGACTACCAAAGCAATCCGCCAAGGTGCAGTAGCTAAAATAGGTGCAGCTAAAAAACTTAAGAGCCAAAATAGCTTTACTCGCGGATCGAGTTTATGCAGCCAAGTAATCGGTTGTTCTAGATATAGCCCTAGGGGAAGATTTCGCAGTAAATCCATTAGTGCAATTTGTAGCGCCGTAATCTAATCTAATTGACATCGGGGAAAAATTATCAAAATTTCCCCATTGCCTTATTGCTAGTAGCTTTTAACGCGAGTAGCACGATTAGCTGAACTGCCAGTATCTTCTACATCACGAACTTTTTTGCTGCGCCAAAACAACCTAATCGGAGTACCAATAAACCCTAGTTGCTGACGAAATTGCCTTTCAATGTAACGCTTGTAGTTTTCATGAAAGCGGGAAGCTTCATTAACAAATAATGCGATCGCCGGGGGCTGTGTACTTACTTGAGTACCGTAATAAATTTTCCCTTGACGACCTTGGCGGCTGGTGGGTGGTGAATGCCAGCGCAAGGCTTCTTCTAGCACTTCATTAATTACCGAAGTTGTGACGCGGCGTTTGTGGGCAGTGGCGGCGATATCTGCTAATTCGAGGATTTTTTCAACTCGCTGCCCAGTTTTGGCACTGACAAAAATCATTTCTGCCCATTCAATAAAATACAGCCGCTCTTTAAGGGTTTTTTCGTGGTCGTAAATTGTGTAAGAATCTTTTTCTACAGCATCCCATTTATTAATTACTACGACGCAAGCTCTGCCTTCTTCTTCAATCCGGGCTACTAATTTTTGATCTTGCTCCGTAACGCCGTCTTCAGCATCAAGTACCAGCAAAACCACATCGGCGCGACGGATAGCTTTAAACGCGCGATTGATGCCAAAAAATTCTGCCCCATATTCCACATTTTTTTTGCGCCGAATGCCTGCGGTGTCGATTAAACGGTAGGTTTTGCCATCCCTTTCAATTACAGTATCGATCGCATCGCGGGTTGTGCCAGAAATCGGACTAACGATCGCTCTATTTTCGCCAACAAAAGCGTTCAGTAAGCTAGATTTGCCCACATTTGGTCGCCCAACGATCGCTATTTTTGTTTCCTCTACGTCTGGAAGCTGGTCACTATGGGGTAAGTGGGCAATTACCGCGTCTAATAATTCTCCTGTACCATTGCCATGAATCCCTGACATGGGGAAAGGTTCGCCTAAGCCTAGTTCCCAAAACTGCGCCGCTTGGGTTAAACCAAGTTCGGCAGATTCGCATTTATTGACCGCTAGAACAACCGGGACGCTTTGTTGGCGCAACCATTGGGCAATTTCTTCATCGGCGGCGCAAATCCCCGCTTGACCGTCTACGATCATCAGGGCAGCACTTGCTTCAGTAAGGGCTAGGGCGGCTTGTTCGCGGATCATTGGTAAAAATTCGGTATCGTCGTCAAAGACTAACCCGCCTGTATCGACGACAACAAAATCGCGATCGCCCCAGAAGGCATTTAAATAAGTGCGATCGCGGGTAATTCCTGGTTCATCGTACACAATAGCCGCGTTCGTCCCTGCCAGACGATTTACTATTGTAGATTTGCCCACATTGGGACGGCCGATAATTGCGACTATTGGTAGAGACATAAAAGTAAAAGAGGCTGGAAAAAAATGCTTTGTGTCTATATTTTAGCTGTGTCTTTGGTGAGGTAGTTAAATTTGATATGCTGATCAAGAGCAACTAACCGTAAAAACCATGCCCTCTCTTTCAATTTCTACTTTTCCCCTCACGGCTGTAGTGGGTCAAGAAGCCATAAAATTAGCTTTATTGCTAGTAGCTGTAGATCCAGGATTGGGGGGAATTGCGATTGCTGGTAGGCGTGGTACGGCTAAATCGGTTATGGCGCGGGCGCTGCATGATTTATTGCCACCGATTGAAGTAATTACAGGTAGCATATTCAACGAAGAAGCAGAAATCGATAACCTTGATACAAGAGTAATTCCGGCTCCTTTCGTGCAAATTCCCCTCGGTATTACCGAAGATCGGTTGCTTGGCTCGGTAGATGTAGAGCAGTCGGTAAAATCTGGAGAATCAGTATTTCAGCCGGGTTTACTCGCTCAAGCCCACCGGGGAGTTTTGTATGTAGACGAAATTAATTTATTAGATGACCAAATTAGCAATCAGTTATTGACGGTTTTAAGCGAAGGGCGCAACTTTATCGAACGAGAAGGTATTAGTTTCGATCATCCCTGTAAACCTTTATTTGTAGCTACTTACAATCCCGAAGAAGGTAATTTAAGAGAACATTTACTTGATCGCATTGCAATTACTTTAAGCGCCGATGCCATTTTGGGTTTAGATCAAAGAGTCCAAGCTGTAGACCAAGTTATTCAATACTCCGCCTCTCCTCAAGAGTTTCTAAAACAGTACGACGAAGACTTAGACAATCTCAAAACTCAAATTATTTTGGCGCGAGAATGGCTTAAAGATGTCACTATCAGCCAAGAACAAATTATTTATCTAGTTGATGAAGCGATCCGCGCTGGGGTACAAGGACATAGAGCCGAATTATTTGCGGCTAAAGTAGCTAAAGCGGCGGCGGCGATAGATGGACGAGATCGGGTGAATGCGGAAGATTTGCGCCGAGGAGTGGAACTTGCGATCGTTCCTAGAGCTACAATTATTCAAACGCCCCCAGAGGACTCACCACCGCCACCGCCACCACCTCCCCAAAATCAAGAAGAATCGCAGCAAGAGCAAGAGGAGCAAGACGAGCAAGAAGAACAAGAAGAACCTGACGAACCCCAAAAAGAAGAAGAACAGCCTAGTATTCCTGAAGAATTTGTTTTTGACGCAGAGGGGGTAATTTTAGATCCCAGCGTATTGTACTTTGCTCAAATGGCACAAAAACGGGGCAAATCTGGCGCTCGGAGTGTAATTTATTCTGACGATCGCGGACGTTATATTAAACCAATGTTGCCTAAAGGTGCGGTGCGCCGCATTGCTGTAGATGCAACCCTTAGAGCGGCTGCACCCTACCAAAAAACCCGCCGTGAACGTCAACCAGATAAGCGGGTAATAGTTGAACAATCCGATGTACGCGTCAAACGTTTAGTCCGTAAAGCTGGAGCGTTAATTGTCTTTGTCGTCGATGCTTCTGGCTCTATGGCATTAAATCGGATGCAATCAGCCAAGGGTGCAGTATTACGCCTGTTAACCGAAGCCTACGAAAACCGCGATCAAATATCTTTGATTCCCTTTCGCGGCGAACAAGCAGAAGTTTTATTACCCCCCACTCGTTCAATTTCCGCCGCCAAAAAGCGGCTAGAACGAATGCCTTGCGGTGGTGGCTCCCCCCTAGCTCACGGCTTAACTCAGGCGGTGAGAGTCGGCACTAATGCCCAAATGAGCGGCGATATTGGGCAGGTAGTCATTGTCGCAATTACCGATGGACGTGGGAATATTTCTTTATCGCGCAGTTTGGGCGAAACCATCCCCGAAGGCGAAAAACCCGATATCAAAGCCGAGTTACTCAACATTGCAGCAAGGATTCGGGCTTTGGGGATGCAGTTATTGGTAATTGATACCGAAAATAAGTTTATTTCTACAGGGTTTGCGAAGGAATTGGCGACAACATCTGGCGGGAAGTATTACCATTTACCAAAAGCTACTGATAGCGCGATCGCATCGGTAACTAAGGGTGCTATGGCAGATTTGCGATCGCGTTAGAAAGGAATCAATACATTTTCTGTTATTTCTTCGCGTACTGTACGGCTGACGTAACGTGCATGATTGAGACACTCTACCAATAGCTTATTGGCATAATAATATTGCTTCAATACTTGCTTTTGAGCCTTGCTAAACTGACAATTTTTTAGTTCTTGAGTGTAGCTGTGTATATGAGCAGTGTTTAACCCAGTATCGCCAGCAAAATCGTTATCCAACGTTAAAGCAAAGTCAAAGTCAATGTTAAGAATGAACTCTAAAGATAAAGCGCGAAAAGCTGAGGACTTGTAGGGGGATTTTATTTCCACAGATTTTTGCATATTCCAATTAAGAAAATGCAATAAAATTTCGTCTTTGGCAACTATCGCATTAGCTCTGTTTTTGATTAACTTGAGCAAATAATCTCCATTTCTCAGCATTCCAGCCAACAATAAAAATACTTCTTTCCAGCGATTTTCGGTTAAATGCTCTACTAAGTTTTGTAGGGATTTTTCTAGGAGTTGGGGTGTAGAACTATTGAGAATTTCTCTAGCAGTAAAATACTCTTGTAGCGCCAAATCAGAAAAGGAATAAATACCTTTTGATTGCTGTACAACTACTCCATGCTGCACTTCTATTGATTTTAGTACGGCTTTGCTATTAAGTTGCAATTCTTGGTAATTAGTTGTGGCGTTGGGCAAATTAGTAATGTAATCGCTAATATATTCCTCTACAATTTGCTGAGTAAAAAAGTAATCGCCATTGCTAAAAGTTTTCAGCGCGATATAACTTAGTAAGTCTTGCTTACTTTGTAAAGATATTTTTTTGTATATATCACTTCTTTCTGTCTCGTTATTGCTATCCCACTGTTTTAATAATATTTCTAATCCATTATTATAAAATTGCGAGTTGTTTAAGGGAAATTCTGAAGTTTCTTCAAATACCAAGTCCAGCATTGTTAGCAGCAAAGAATTTGTATTATTATTTTTAATACTTTGACGGCTGCTGCTTTTTTCTGCCTTGGCAATCTTTTTAGGCTCCGCCCATTTATGGCTAAAGTTAGTAATATGTATTTTGTCTACAGTCATCAGTTTTGAAAGGTTTGAATCTAAGTTATTTGCTAAAGCTTTCATAAGAATATTTTTATAGTTGCTGGTTTATTTAAAAGTTGCAGAAAGTTTCTAAGCGCCTGTTTGCAGCATTTGAGGTTGTAGTAAGCCGATTAATTGCTCTTTTCCTCTTTGCAAGTATCGAGTCACGGTCATTGGACTAATGCCAATTCTTTTAGCTGTTTCTTTGCGCGATAGCTCTTTGAGAAACACCAATTCAACGGCGGTTCTAGTATTTTCTTCCAATTGACTCATGGCTCCTCGCAATTGTTCCCGCTCTTCGTCTTGTTGTTGGCTAGTAGTCGCTTGAAAATCTGGTAAAATATCACCCAATGTTAGGGAACAATCAATATTTTGAACGACGGTACTATCTAAACTTATTGCCTTCCGATTTTGAGCCGCTAATTGACTGTCGTACCATTCTTGAATAGATACATTAAGTTGATGAGCAAGTTCTATATCTGTCGGACAACGACCTAAAGTTACAGTTAATTCTCTGCGAGTTTTTTGCCCTTGATTGTAAACTTCTTGCCACCGTCGAGGAATTTTTACAAGCCCAGAGCGATCACGTAAAAAATGCATGATTTCGCCGCGAATATAAGGTACGGCAAAAGAACTAAAAGCATAGCCTTGTTTAGGATTAAATCGCTCGATTGCCCGAATTAAACCAAAATAACCAATTTGTTCTAAGTCTTCGTAGGGTTCGGTGCATTGATGGCTAAAATGATGAGCTATTTTGCGGACTAATCCGGTATGTAAATTTACTAATCTATTGCGAAGCTGTATAGAGGGATTTTGATAATATGCAAATAGTAATTCTAGGCTGTTGGACTTGATACTAGATTGAGTGACCGCCATATAAACCCTACGTTAAATAATAATCTTTCTTACCAGGTAATAATTGAGGAGTCGTCGGTTGCACGTTCCTCAAATCGCTGAGATTATTGTCCGTAGAATAGCCAGAACAAACCATCGTTGTTTTACTGAATTTCTTAAAGACATTACTGGCAAGAGGCGCATTTCTACGTATATTTTCTGAGGAATTGAATAAATGATTAAATTTAATCGAAGAAAGGGGCGTTCAATTCAAGAGATTGAAGACTACATAAGGTAGTAAAAAATAAGTTTTAGCTGCTCTTTATACAATTAGTCTTAAAGCTGATGGAGAGAAGACTTTGATGGCGTTTAGATAAAAATCATCTCCGTACCAAGCTATAGCTAAAATAGAAGATGCAAGTATATGTATATAAAAGCGCGATCGCATGGACATTTCAGATATCAAGCGCGAAGTTGCCTTATTGTCTAGCCGCCTGGGTAAAACTCAGGACTATCTTTGACATCCCTGCACTAAACGCCAAAATTCAAGATTTAGAACAAGTAGCCTCAGTGCCAGAATTTTGGGAAGACCAAGAAGAAGCGCAAAAGACGTTGCAAGAGCTTGGCGGCGTTAAAGATCGCCTCAGCCAATACCACCAATGGCAGGCAGGTTTGGAGGATGCCAAGGCGGTTTTAGAGCTATTAGAACTAGAAAACGATGACTCTTTACTAAATGAGGCTCAAACGAACCTCTGTCAACTTAGCCGCGAACTTGACCTATGGGAGTTGCAACAATTGCTCTCTGGTACTTATGACGAAAAAGGCGCAGTTTTGACAATCAATGCTGGCGCAGGCGGAACCGATGCCCAAGATTGGGCCCAAATGCTGCTAAGAATGTACACTCGCTGGGCGGAGGAACATGGCTACAAGGTGGCTTTAGAGGAAATTTCTCAGGGAGAGGAGGCGGGGTTAAAGTCTGTGACTATAGAGATTGCAGGACGCTATGCTTACGGGTATTTGCGCTCGGAAAAAGGTACTCATCGTTTAGTCAGAATTTCGCCCTTTAATGCCAATGATAAGCGGCAAACAAGTTTTGCTGGGGTAGAAATCATGCCTTTGATTGACAACAGTGTTCATCTAGATATTCCTGAGAAAGATTTAGAAATTACGACAACTCGCGCTGGTGGTAAAGGTGGGCAAAATGTCAACAAAGTAGAAACCGCCGTGAGAATTGTTCACATTCCGACGGGAGTTGCAGTGCGTTGTACTCAAGAACGAAGTCAATTGCAGAATAAAGAAAAAGCCTTAGCTATTTTGAAAGCAAAGCTACTAATTATCGCTGAGGAGCAACGGGCCCAAGAAATTGCCGAAATTCGCGGCGACATAGTAGAAGCAGCCTGGGGAAACCAAATTCGTAATTACGTGTTTCATCCGTACCAAATGGTCAAAGATTTGCGTACCAATGTAGAAACAACGGCAGTTACAGATGTGATGAATGGGGAAATAGATTTATTTATTCAAGCTTATTTGCGCCAACAAAACCAAATAGTTGATAACTAAACTAGACTTGCACCAGGGGATGCACGTTAAATTGATGAAGTAATCTGTTAAAAATTTATTCTTAAGTATGAACACATCCACCACAGAAAAACCCGAACCAACAGTAGCAAAACCAAGTTACGTTAAGCTTGCCATGCGAAATATGGTACAGAAAGGGGGAACTTCTTTACAACATTTTGCCTTGACAGCGTTTGCTTTAGTAGCTGTACTGGTAGGGCTTGCCTACTTGACACACTAAGGAAATGGGGAAAACGTGTCAGGTAGAAGTAAACGTTCAAGACAGCCGCATTGATGAATCTTTGCACCCACAATCAGAGTCAATCACTCTCTGGGAAAAGTGGTTTGAGTGCTGGATTACTGACTTAAAATCTCAATTACCGACGGCAAATACTTACGAGCTTAGTTTGCGCTTAACGGATGATGCCGAAATTAGAGTTCTTAATCATCAATACCGCGAGCAAGATAAACCTACCGATGTCTTGGCTTTTGCAGCTTTAGAAGCAGATTTTCCTATGAATGAAAAAATGCGATCGCAACTGCCGCTATACCTTGGTGATATTGTTATCTCAGTAGATACTGCGAATCGGCAAGCTACTGAGCAGGGACATCCACTGCAAACAGAATTAGCTTGGCTGGCAACTCACGGTTTACTGCACCTTTTGGGTTGGGATCATCCTGATGAAACCAGCCTATTACAGATGCTAGAGCAGCAAGCTGTTTTGTTGCAACTGATCGGGCTAACCATTGAAAGGGACTACAATCCCTAAATTGGGTCGTAACTGCGACACAACTAATTTGCCCGTGACCGCCATCAAAACTGCTATAGCTATCAACCTAACAACTACTTTTTCTGCTGTCGTCTCCTGTCTATGCCTCAAAACCTTCCGACACCAACGCCCAGCCGACCAGAAAAGGTTGCTCCAGCGCGCGAGTTATCTTGGCTTGTAGCTGCAAATTTATTTGTTAGTTTTAAATATGCTTGGTGTGGAATAACTTACGCCTTTCAAACTCAGCGTAACTTTCGCATTCATGTAGGAGTAGGTGTTTTAGCCATGGGGTTAGCAATTTTTTTACAATTGCCACTTCTTGAAATGGCAGTAATTGGGCTAACCAGTGGTTTAGTGTTAGTGATGGAATTACTCAATACCGCGATAGAGTCGGTGGTCGATTTGGCTGTTAAGCAGTCTTACCACGATTTAGCAAAAATAGCTAAAGACTGTGCGGCGGCGGCGGTTTTAGTTTCCGCGCTGGTAGCGGTTTTAGTTGCAGGAGTTTTAATTATGCCGCCATTGATGGTGCTGATGCGAAGTCTTTGGGCGTAAGGGATAAGCTAATTTTTGCAGCGCTACTAAACCTAAACTAGGAGAAAATTGAGTTTTGATTATAGTTATTGATAATTACGATAGCTTTACTTATAACTTGGTACAGTATTTAGGGGAACTAGGGGCAGAGTTTCCCGTTGCTTCAGTTATTCAAGTTTACCGCAACGACCAAATTTCCCTTGAGCAAATCCGCCGATTGCAGCCAAAGGGAATTGTAATTTCTCCAGGCCCCGGTCGCCCGGAAGATGCGGGGATTTCTTTAGAGATAATTCGCACCCTAGGGCAAACTGTACCTATTTTGGGTGTATGTTTGGGTCATCAAAGCATCGGGCAAGTTTTTGGGGGTCAAATAGTCTCGGCTCCAGAATTAATGCACGGTAAAACCTCCCAAGTAACTCATACTGGTGTAGGCGTTTTTCGCGGTTTGGATAATCCTATGACCGCAACTCGATATCATAGTTTAGTCATTGAGCCGCAAACTTGCCCGGAAGCGCTTGAAATTACAGCGTGGGTGGAAGATGGCACGATTATGGGAGTTAGGCATCGCAATTACCCCCATATTGAAGGCGTACAGTTTCACCCCGAAAGCGTACTAACTACTTTGGGTAAGCAATTGTTACGAAATTTTTTGACACAACTACAGTCGTCCAGAGGGTGAGGAGAAATTGATGAAACGGCGACAAGTATTAGGTTATGCAGGAGCGGGGTTGGCAACAACGCTGTTGACAAATTTGAGTGCGACGGCGCAAACAGGGGAATCGTTAGCAGTAAAATGGTTGGGTCATACTTGCTTTTTGTTTAGTAGTGGCAAAACGCGAATTTTGGTTAATCCATTTCGGACGCTTGGTTGTACGGCAAAATACCGCGCTCCTAAAGTGGAATCGGGTTTAGTGCTAGTAAGTAGTCAGTTGTTGGATGAGGGAGCCATAGAAGGGCTGCCAGGTAAGCCTCAGCTAATTTACGAGCCTGGGGTATATCGATATAATGACATTCAAGTTCAAGGAATTAATACCTTTCATGATCGCTTTAATGGCAGAAGATTCGGCAATAATGTAGCTTGGCGCTGGAAGCAAGCAGGAATTAATATCTTGCATTTGGGTGGTGCGGCGGCTCCGATTACGATTGAACAAAAAATTCTCATGGGTCGTCCTGATGTGCTGTTAATTCCCGTTGGCGGTGGTGTTAAAGCTTACAATCCAACGGAGGCTCAAGCAGCGATTCGAGAGCTTAATCCAAAGTTGGTGATTCCGACTCATTACAGAACCCAAGCGGCGGATAGTAGTAGTTGCGACCTGGTGGCGGTAGACCAGTTTTTGGAATTAATGAAGGGTGTTGCTGTGCGTCGCGCTGATAGCGATACGGTGGCAATTAGTGCTGGCAACTTGCCTCAAAAAGATATGGCAATTCAGTTACTAAGTTACAAATTCTGAGTAATGCGATCGCATTTTTATAGAGACGTTTTAGTTGAGCAATCCTAAAACGTCTTTTTGTTTTTAATAATTTATTAGTTTTTTATTCGCTTTAATTTAGAGATGAGATAAAAATGCTACATGACTATGAGGAGCCAGAACAGCTAATATAACAGTCTCTTTACACTCTTTTTCAGTTGAAGCAGATGTCTCTTTAATACTTATCTAATTAAAAGAATGTATAAAATGAAACTTTGAATTCAATCGTTTATGTGTTAAAGTATACAGGACTAACTAATTAGGCTTCTAATGACTGCTTCGTGGTAGTAAAGATATATTTCAAAACTTTATAAACCAATATCGTCAAAAAACTTGAAACAACCCCGGTAAGTGAGAGGAGCTTTAAAGGTACAGCTTTGACTTATTAAATTTCCATCCATTAGCAAGAATTTAGTCTTCAACAACTTTGAATAAAATCTAAATGTGTTGAATTTTAGGATTATTAGTAATATCTTAAGCCGCAACCCTTATTAATACAAAAAACAATGAAAATTGGAATTTTAACCTATCACTGCACAACCAATTACGGAGCAGCTTTACAGGCTTATGCTTTACTAACGGCAATCAAGCAGCAAGGATGGAAAGATGTAGAGATTATTAACTATCAGCCTTATTCAATGCTTAAAAACTATTTTATTAGACCACTTCAGCCAATTAATAAAAAGCTTCAAATTAATACTCAGCTTTTTGTTAATTTAAGAAAATGTTTAAATATGAGAAAATTTTTACTGGATAACCTACCGTTAAGTAAAAACAGAGCCTATACAAAATCTAGCTTAAAAAAACATTATCAAAACTATGATTTGGTCATTTGTGGTAGCGATCAAATATGGCGCATTGATGCAACTTATGGCTTTAAATCGGCATTCTTTTTAGATTTCATAAATACTAATACTGGTTGCCGTAAAATGAGTTATGCTGCCAGCTTTAGCGATACAGATAGTTTAAAACAACATCAACAGTCAATAGCTCAATTACTCAAGAGTTTTGATAAAATTTTAGTGCGAGATTCTAACAGCTTACGATTAGTGCAAGAAGAATGCAGTCTTCCCGCAGTGAAAGTTGTAGATCCTACATTTTTGATCGACTATGATGCGATCGCAGTGTTGCCCAAAGTAACAAAAGAGTATCTATTAATGTACAACCAACAAGGTTTTACGACCTTAGAAGAAGACTTCATAAAAACTATTGCTACAAAACGAGGCTTAATAATAATTTCGATTGGACAAATTAACAAAATAGCGAGTATAAATATTGTGGAAGCCGATCCTAAAAAGTGGATAGGATATTTTAATAAAGCTGCTTATATTGTTACCAATACATATCATGGAACGATATTTTCAATGCTCTTCAAGAAGCAATTTACAGTAATTCTTAATGAGAACAAATCAAATAAAACTGGTGATTTATTAAAAGATTACGACTTAGAGGAGCGAATTTTTTCACCGCAATCCTACACCCAAGACTCAGAATATAACTTGATAGATATTGATTACAGTCAAGTTGAGCCAAAAATAAAATTAGCTGCAGCTAATTCTAAAAATTGTCTATTCAAAGCGATTGAGAGTAAAGTAGCTTGAGTAAATCTCTCTTAAAGTAGTGGTTTGAGAAAACAAGGCTTTTCTAGCGGTGCGAGGTATTCTGAAAAAAATTCATTGTCGCGTAACAGCACTGTCATAGCAACTTCATATCAAGGGCATAGATTAATAAAAGTAAGCGACAGTACACCTAAATTCTTGAAGATGCCAGTAAAAAGACCTAAATCCTGTCGGCAGCCTCAAAATATAATACTTAATACGGCCCCCAAAATGAACAATCAAAAAACAGCTTCTTGGCGCAAAAGCGCTACTTATTTATCGCTGATCCTCCTAGGTGCGGGAGCAACTTTTTCTGGTAATTATTTAGCTGACAAAACCCAAAGCGCGCCAGCAATTGCGGCTCCAGCTATTAGTAATAATGCGTCTCAATTACCCGGTGCGACTAATACTAACTTTGTTACCTCGGTAGTAGAGCAAGTAGGCCCGGCGGTTGTCCGCATCAATGCTTCGCGCACGGTAACGCGCAACATACCAAACGATCCGCGCTTGCGCCGCTTCTTTGGCAATGATTTACCGCGATCGGCAAGTAGAGTTGAAAGAGGAACCGGATCGGGCTTTATTATTAGCAAAGATGGACAGATTTTAACTAATGCCCACGTAGTTGATGGGGCGACAAATGTAAGTGTAATCTTAAAAGATGGTCGGCGCTTTACTGGTAAGGTGCTAGGCACAGATCCGGTAACGGATGTAGCTGTAATTAAGATTCAAGCCGATAACTTACCTACAGCGACTCTAGGCAATTCTGAGGGGTTAAAACCTGGAGAATGGGCGATCGCCATTGGCAATCCTTTAGGACTTGATAGCACCGTCACCACTGGAATTATCAGTGCTACAGGTCGTTCTAGCAGCGCTGTAGGTGTTCCTGATAAGCGGGTGGCATTTATTCAAACCGATGCGGCAATTAACCCCGGCAACTCTGGAGGCCCGCTATTAAATCAGCGTGGTGAAGTCATAGGGATGAATACAGCAATTATTCAAGGTACGCAAGGATTAGGTTTTGCTATTCCTATTAATACGGCGGGAAAAATTGCCAATCAATTAATTGCTCAAGGTAAGGTCGAACATCCTTATCTGGGAATTGAAATGGTTGCCCTTACGCCAGAAATCAAGCAAAATTTTAACAGCAATTCTGATAGCGGCTTCACAATTGCCGAAGATCGAGGTGTGTTAGTCGTCCGCGTTTTACCCAATTCACCCGCCGCCACTTCTGGCTTAAAAGCTGGGGATGTAATTCAAAAGCTTAATGGTCAAGCGGTAACGGACGCTGAGAGCATTCAAAAAGCTGTAGAAGATACATCTGTTGGTGGAAACTTGCGCTTAGACTTGCGCCGCAACGGGCAAACCCTGGATTTAGCGGTACGTCCCGGCGCACTACCGCAGAGCGTTCAGTAATTAAGCTACAGGTAGGAAAAACTTAAACGTACTACCTTTACCAAACTTACTTTCTACCGAGATTTCGCCGCCTTGCAACTCCACTAAACGGCGAGATATAGCAAGTCCGATTCCTGTCCCGCCTGAATGACGCGATCGCGATCTATCCGCCCGATAAAAGCGCTCGAATATATGGGGTAAATGTTCTGAAGCAATCCCAATTCCTGTATCTGTAACCGCTACCCACAATTTACCCGTTTCTGTCCAAGCAGACAGCGTAATCGAGCCAGAAATTGTATAAAGCAAAGCATTACCGAGTAAATTAACTAATATTTGCTCGGTTCGGTCTATATCTGCCCATACTAGCGGCAATTGGGGCGGACAGTCTAAAAGCAAAATGGGGCTTTCTTCATGCAATTGGTCGGCGAATCTTTGCACTAAAGAGGCTAGTAAGGGACGGATATTGAGAGACTGCAAATTAATTGCTAGATAGCCTGCTTCGGCTTTGGAAAGCTCTTGTAAATCGTTAACTAACCGCTCTAAACGCTTGGTTTCGGTGGATAGCCTGAGATAAATTTCCGCCGAAGGCTCTATTCCTCCCTCGGCTAGTTCTTCTAAATATCCCCGCACAATTGTTAGCGGGGTTCGCAATTCATGGGTTAAATCACTAATAAGTTCGCGCCGCCGTTGTTCTACACCTTCTAAACTAGCGGTCATGTGGTTAAAACTAGCACTAAGGCGATCAAGTTCGGGAATGTCACTATTGGGCAAACGTCGATCTAGCTGTCCGGCGGCGATTTGGCGGGTGATTTGTTCCATTTGGGTCAAACTAAGAACAATGCGCCGCGACACCCAATAACTTAAGGCTCCCGATGCTGTTGTGCTGACAACTAAAGACCAAAGCGTGCCGCGATACCAAGCATTTTCAAATCCTTCAATTAGTTGGGGACGAGCGTAACGCAAGCGATAACCTGTACCTTCTAACTGTTCTAAACGCAAAACAAAAAAGCGGGGTGAAGAAACTTTACCAATAATTACTAAGCTAAGAATGCCTACAAGCATTACAAGTAAGTGAGAAAAAAATAAACGCGATCGCAAATTCACTTGTTAAAGT
This sequence comes from Chlorogloea sp. CCALA 695, assembly GCF_003003885.1. Classification (GTDB taxonomy): domain Bacteria; phylum Cyanobacteriota; class Cyanobacteriia; order Cyanobacteriales; family Chroococcidiopsidaceae; genus Aliterella. Next base: position 33,038 of record NZ_PVWN01000026.1, read on the forward strand.
TTTTTGGGGGTAGGTTGACCATTAATTAGCCGAATCTTCAAACTTATAACCCACGCCAACAATAGTTTTAATAAAAGTTGGATTGCTAGAATCTGGCTCGATTTTTTTCCGCAATCGGGCAACATGAGTATCTACGACTCTTTCATCGCCAAAAAAATCACTACCCCAAAGTTTATCTATTAACTGAGTACGATTCCAAACTCGTCCCGGATTGCTGACAAATAGTGTTAATAAGTTAAATTCTAAAGTTGTCAAATCGAGAATTTCTCCCGCCCCCGCCGTTAATTTGCGACTAGCCGAGCGACCATCTAGATCAATGATAAAATGTCCCGTCTTATATCCTTGATTTTGCCCTCCTTGGCGAAGACTGCGGCGCAATAACGCTCTAACTCTGGCAACTAATTCTCTGGGACTAAAAGGTTTGACTAAATAATCATCCGCGCCCGTAGATAAACCAATAACTCGATCTATTTCTTCACCTTTAGCCGTCAGCATCAAAATATAAGGATCTTTTGCTCCTGGTTTTTGCCGAATTCTGGCACATAATTCTAGCCCATCTAATCCAGGTAGCATTAAGTCAAGAATAATTAAATCTGGCTGTTGCTCTTGAATTACCCGCAATGCAGCTAAACCATCCCGGCTAATGTGGCAAACAAATCCTTCTTTTTCTAAAGATAGTTGGATTAATCTAGCTATTTCCGGTTCATCTTCAACAATCAAAATATCCATAAAGCGGTTAGCTTCCTGGTAGTGAATCCTAAAGGTGTAGTTGTAATACGGGCTGATTCAGGCTAAGGATGAGAAAATTTTTTGAATCTGCAATATTTAACTAATCGCCTGTAATTGTTCTAGGCGCTCTAATACTTCGGTACTATGAACGGTAGGATTTACTTTAACAAAGGTTTCGCGCAAAATTCCTTGCGGATCGATAATAAAGCTATGACGTACAGATACAGATCCCATCCACGATCCGTAGGCTTTGCTTACTCCTCCCGTTGTATCTGCTAATAAGGGGAATTTTAGACCTTCAGAGTCGCAAAATTCCGCATGAGAATCAACGGAATCGGCACTAATACCAATAATTTGCGTATTTTTTTCTACGTACTTAGGTAAGTCTTGTTGAAATCTCCGCGCTTCTATGGTGCATCCGGCGGTGAAGTCTTTGGGATAAAAGTAAACTACTAACCATTTACCTTGAAGTTCAGCAAGAGATATTTCACCATCGCCGATATTTATAGGTAAGGTAAATTCTGGTGCAGGTTGATTGATGGGTGGAAGTTTGCCCCCCATAGCGTTGGCTGCTGGTACATTTAACCAAGTAATTAAGGTTAAGCAACTAGCAAGGAGCAGAGTTAAGATTGTGCGGCGCGATTGCGTAAAGCGCAGCGCTAAGAGCGATCGCATTATAGGTATACCAGAAGTAATTGATCTGTGCTTCCATTCTACAAGTCTTGAGGTTGCAAGCCTAAATCTACTTGTTCGGTGATGCGAGTAATCGCTTCAATGTATTGACTATCAATTAAAAAAGTACCCTGATTAAAACGTACCGCCCAATAATTTGCCGGACGGCGATCGCTTACTATCCCTTCTTCTCCTAGGGTCACCACCTCAGCAGGGCGCAACATAGGCATCGGATCGGCGGTTTTGAGGTAAGGCGGAAGGGTAATTACTCGGACTTTTTCGCCAATGACAAATTCTTTAGACATAATTTTAATAGTTTGCTAGGGCGGTAGGTTGCGACCAGCGATTTACAGCTTTACCAATTACGGCTAGTTCCGACATCAAGCGGTCAAAGCGATCGGGTGTCAAAGATTGCGGCCCGTCAGACAGTGCTTTAGCGGGGTTGGGGTGAACTTCAATCATTAACGCATCCGTCCCCGCCGCGATCGCAGCAAGTGCCATAGCGGGGACATACTCGGCTCTACCTGTCCCGTGGCTGGGGTCGATGGCTATAGGTAAGTGGGTAAGACTTCGCAATACTGGAATTACTGATAAGTCTAAGGTATTACGGGCATACTGACGGTCAAAGGTGCGTATCCCCCGTTCGCAGAGAATAACGTTTTGATTGCCTGCCGCCATAATATACTCGGCAGCCATTAACCATTCTTCAATAGTTGCCGACATTCCCCGCTTCAAAAATACAGGTTTTGGTTGCGCCCCTACTTTTTTGAGCAAAGAAAAGTTTTGCATATTTCGAGCGCCGACTTGCACTATATCAGCGACGGCGGCAATTTTATCAAGCTCGGCAGTATCCATTACTTCAGTAATAATACCTAATCCACTTGCCGAGCGCGCGGCGGCGAGTAGTTCTAAAGCACTCTCACCGTGTCCCTGAAAGGCGTAGGGCGATGTTCTGGGTTTGTAGGCTCCACCTCGTAAAAACTGCGCTCCGGCGGCTTGGACGCGCTGGGCTGTCTCGATAATCATTGCTTCATTTTCTACCGAACAGGGCCCAGCGATCGTTACAATTGGGTGATTTTGCCCAAAATGTACTGCCCCGTTAGGAGTATTAACTATTACTTCGCTTGCTTGTCCGTGTCTAAATTCTAAGCTGGCGCGTTTAAATGGTTGTTCTACGCGCAAAACTTGCTCAATCCAAGGACTCACTTCTTGAATTTGCAAGGGATCGAGACTAGCCGTTTCTCCTACTAAGCCTAGAACTACTTTATGTTTGCCGACAATTTTTTCGGCGGTAAGTCCTTTACTACTTAGTTCTTCGCTAATGCGGGTAATTTCAACTTCTGGCGAACCAGCTTTCATGACTACAATCATGGAACATTCCTCGGTTGAAGGTAGTTATTTAATTTTAGAAATATTTTTAGCAAAAAGGGAGCAAACGCGAACTTGATTTGATTATTTCAAGTTGGCGATCGCCCTTAATATCAGAATTGCTAGATGTTTTTCTGTCGTGTCGATTTCCAAGCTGCGAGCATTCGACCCCAATTTACAACGAATTCTTGTATCCCTAACTTGCTCCCAGCGTTTTCTTCATCCCAGGAGGCAGAGAGAATCCCATAGGTTAGTCCCAAGACGCTTAAACCTAAAAAACCCATACTCGTTAGTAGCACTAACACTCCTGGCGGCTTAATCCCGTAATTAATACCGACATAGCCACCAATTAAAGTCACCATGCCTAAAACTGTGGGTACGCCGCAAAATACTACCATCCGCCGCGCCATGCGATCGCTTACTACTTTCGGCACTGCCATTTCTTCTTTAGTAAATGGCGGCTTAGGACTTACTGGGGCTTTTTGGGGCTTATAGTTACTTTTTAGTTTTTTGTTAGCCGCCGATTGGGAGACTTTGGGCGTTTTTTTGGGTTCATAAGGTAAGGGTTTGCGATCATCGGGTTCGGTAGCCATAATAACTAATCCTTAACCGCGAATTCCCAATCGCGCAATCAAAGCTTGATACTTCTCGCGGTTTTGCTTCTGCACGTAAGATAGTAACCGCTTGCGTTGACCAATTATTTTTAACAATCCCCGGCGTGATGAGTGGTCTTGTTGATTGGCGCGTAAGTGTTCGCTAAGACGGGTAATCCGGTCAGTTAGCATAGCAATTTGAACTTCCGATGAGCCAGTATCAGTCTCGTGGACTTGATAGCCAGTAATTAATTCTTGTTTGCGCTGTTGTGTCAGTGCCATAAAAACTCTAATTATTTTGATAATGCAGCAATTTACTATGTTATCACAGCCTTATTAGCCTGCCAAATACTCCTACTTTTTCTTAAAATAAGCTTCCATCACTTGAAGCACCATCGGCGCGCAAAGTTTGCCGCCACCGCCGCCGGAATGTTCTGCAAAGGCGACAACGACAATTTCCGGCTTACTACTAGGTGCGTAGCCACCAAACCAAGTATGAGATTTATGTCCAAAAGCTTCGGCAGTGCCACTTTTGCCCGAAGTTGGGGGAATATTGGGAGAATTTAATACTTTTCCCGTGCCGCTATCGACTACTTGGCGCAATCCTTGACGTATTACTCGCACGGTGTCTGGTTTGAGGTTTAAAGACTTGCGCCAGGTTTTTGCAGTTTCGTTGTTTTTGAGTAAGTGGGGTTGGACTAGATAGCCGCCATTGGCGGGTACTGCAAACATTCGCGCTGTTTGCAAAGGTGACACTTGCAAAAACCCTTGACCAATGGACATATTAACGGTATCTCCCACACTCCAAGGTAAGTCAAGATTTGCTTGCTTCCATTTATCGTCTGCAACCAATCCCTGCGCTTCTTCGGCGACTAATTCTATGCCTGTTTTTTTACCAAAACCATAACGGCGCGTCCAATCAATTAAAGTCGGCCCGCCAACGCCTCTACCAATTTGATAGAAGAATGTATCGCTACTCCAAGCCAAAGCGCCAGCAAATCCTAACGGCCCAAATCCGGCGCGATTCCAGTCGCAAAAGGTAGTACCGCCGATGTTCATACAAGCATAGGTTGGGAGTACGGTAGTAGGGGCAAATTTACCCGATTCAATTCCGGCGGTAGTAGTAATAATTTTGAAGGTACTAGCCGGGGGAAAGCCTCGCAAAGCGCGGTTGACAAAAGGATGATCTTTACTCTGTAAGCTTTTCCACGCTTGCGGGGCGATGCGTTTTGTAAATATATTTGGATCGAAGGCTGGACGGCTAACCATAGCCAAGACCGCGCCGTTACGGGGATCTAAAGCGACAATTGCTCCTTGGCGAAGTCCTAAAGCTTTCTCTGCGGCTTTTTGCAAGTTTATATCTATAGTTAAATAAACATTTTGTCCAGTTTTAGCTGCTTTTGCGCCTAATATTTTGACTATTCTGCCTTTTCCATCTACTTCTACCTGTTGTCCTCCCCATTCTCCTCGTAGCTGCTGTTCAAAGGCTGCTTCTACACCCATTTGTCCGACGACATCACCTAAACGGTAGCCTTGAGAGCGTTTTTTTACTAATTCGCGATCGCTCATTTCTCCGGTATAACCAAGGACATGGGAAGCTAATTCACCATTAGGGTACTCTCTTACTGCTTCTATATAAACTTCTACGTCTTTTAACTGGTTATGAAATTCAGCTAAAGCCGTAATTTGAGTAGGAGTTAAATCCCGCGCTACTCGTACCAAAGTTGAGGAATTGTAGCCAGCTTTTTCTAGGCGTTTTTGAATCTCTGCTTCTGGAGTATGGAGAATTTGAGCAAGTTTAGCTTTTGTTGCTGCCCATTCTACATTTTTGGGAGCCATTGGCCATACATACACTGCATGGGAAAGACGACTACTAGCAAGAATTTTACCATTGCGATCAAATATATTGCCCCGTTCTGGTTGTTTGGGGATAACGCGAATGCGGTTGCTATCTGCTTGTTGGCGATACTGGCTACCGCGAACAATTTGCAAGTAAGCTAAACGGCTACCAATACCGCCAAACATTAGTAAAGTAATGCCCAGCATGATAAATAAGGACTGATAGCTGTCGCCGACATTCCGAGCAGTATTATTTTTTTTGCTAGTTGCACGCACTGAGGACATACATTAGCCCTTATTCTCTATAAAAATATAAGTATAGGTAAAAATTCTCAATTGCTTACTTGCAAGCACAATATGCTATTTGGAGCGATCGCACAACCACAAACAAAATATGGCAAAGCTAAAAGACTCTACAGTAAAAATCATTTTTGATTTGCAAAGACAATTATTAGAGCGTATTGATGAAGCCACCGCTACAGAAGTAGTTATTTTTGAGCGCTTCGGTGAAAATGAAGAAACAATACCTGAACTCGAACAACTCCAAACGGTTAGAGAGAGGGCAACAACGTCTTACTCTCGACTTCATACTTTACTTTTAAGAGTATATGAGTCGCAACCATTAGCTACTTCTGCTATCTTAAAATTGTTAGAAAATTCCATTGAGCAAGCAGAAGCTACCAATGCGGCGGCTAAAGCCAGCGTCCAAGATACAAAGAGAAATTGGAATGTGTCATGAACCAACCAAGAATTCCCGATCCAGAAACAAGAAGACGCTCTATTGAGAAAATGCGCGAAGTTTGTCGTCAGTTTGATGCTCTCAATTTACTTTTAGATGAAGCGATTTTTTTAGCCGAAGCAGACATTCGTAATAGTCCTTTGAATGTTTATCGATTAAAAAAAGCAAAGTTAGGTGTTGTATCAGAAAGTAGCAAATTAGATACCTAGCGCGATCGCTTGATAAATATTTTTAGGCTTTTAAAAACGGAGAGGGAGGGATTCGAACCCTCGATAAGTTACCCTACACAGCATTTCCAGTGCTGCGCCTTCAACCACTCGGCCACCTCTCCAGATGTCGCGAATTCTAATTGTACACGCAATGAGACGCTAAATTAAATAAAGCCGAAAATATTTGCTTTAATTATGACTCGTTACTTCACAGTTAAGATACGCGATCGCATTTCTAACCAAGTACACACCCTCCAAGTACCAGAAACTAGCTACATTTTGCAAAACGCCGAGAATCAAGGGGTAAAATTGCCTTACTTGTGTCGCAATGGCGCTTGTACCGTCTGCGCTGTGCGGGTGGTATCTGGGGAAATCTATCAGCCCGAAGCGATGGGACTATCCCACGAATTACGCAAACAAGGCTATGCTCTATTGTGTGTAAGCTATGCCCGCTCTGACTTAGAAGTAGAAACCCAAGACGAAGATGAAGTATACGAATTACAGTTTGGGCAATACTTCGGTAGAGGTAAAGTCAAAGTAGGCTTGCCAATAGATGAGGAATAAATTTCTTTTTATTCTATTACTTCTCAACGGGTGTCAAACCACAACCCAGCCTCAAGGGTTAAAAGTCAAAGTAAAGCGCGTAATTAGCGGACAAACTATAGAAGTAGTCAGCAATGATAAAACTATACAAGTTAGGTTAATTGGCATTGACGCGCCCGACTTGCAACAACAGCCACACGGACAAGCAGCCAAAGCTTTTTTAACCCAGCTAATCGTTGATAAACAGGTGATTTTAGAGCTTGACGACCAAAAACAAGATGAATTTGGGCGATCTTTGGCTTACGTATGGAGCGACTTTTTAGTAAACGAATATTTGGTAAAACAAGGAGTAGTATTAGTTGCAGTAAAATCGCCAAATCATAAACATGATACCCGCTTAGTTCACGCCCAACAATGGGCTAGACTTCAAGAACAGGGAATCTGGAACCCCAAGCAACCAATGACTTTGACCCCCACCGAGTTCCGCGCCAAGTATCGCTAACTATGACAGCACAATTATCAGGTTTTTTAGAAATAGCTACCGAAGCCGCGATCGCTGCGGGTGAAGTTTTGCTAAGTTATTTAGGTAATATTGGTACGGCAACTCAAAAAGGTCGCCCAGGCGACTTAGTTACCGTAGCTGATAAAGCCTCGGAGGCTGTCGTTTTAGAAATTTTACAGCGACACTTTCCTACTCATGCAATTCTCGCAGAAGAATCGGGCAAACTAGGATTAGCCGAAAGTGAATATTTATGGGCAATAGATCCACTTGATGGCACAACTAATTACGCTCATCAATACCCCTTTTTTGCCGTTTCTATTGGGCTACTAATTGCTGGAGTACCTGAAGTTGGTGTTATTTTCGATCCCTTTCATCAAGAACTATTCCGTGCTGCTAAGGGACTAGGGGCGACAAAAAATCGTCGCCCAATTCAGGTTTCTACTACAAATCAATTAAGTGAAAGCCTTTTAGTGTCAGGGTTTGCCTACGATCGCCACGAAACAATAGATAATAATTACGCCGAATTTTGTCACCTTACCCATATTACCCAAGGAGTGCGGCGCAGTGGCTCGGCGGCGCTAGACTTGGCGCACGTTGCTTGTGGGCGTTTAGATGGTTACTGGGAGCGGGGAATTGCCCCTTGGGATATTAGCGCCGGGGTAATTCTACTCCAAGAAGCCGGGGGCAAAGTTACAGCCTATGATGAAAGTTTATTGAGTATTGAGTCTGGGCGAATTTTGGCTACTAATGGCTTGATTCACCACAGTTTAAGTCAGGAACTAATAAAAGTCCCTTCTTTATCAGCTATAAGCAATATAATTTCTAAATAGCCAGGAATAGATGTTACCGTTTTGACTTAGCTAAGAGGGGAGTATAACGCCCGTAAATAAACTTTTATGGCAGGCAAGCGAACAGCGTTTTATGTCTTTAAATATTGATATTGGGCTATTCAAATTTGATTTTACCGATTGCCATGCAGTTTTAGGAGTTCCTATTGATGCAAATTTTAAGGATATTCGCCAACGATACTTAAAAATTGCTCGTCTTTTACATCCTGATAGTACGGCAGCTAAAGAGATTGAGGAAAAACAAAAAGCCAACGATTTATTTTCTAAAATCGTTAATCCAGCTTACGAAAAATTTACAACAGAACATTCTCGTGCAGAATACCTTGTGCTGTTAAAAGATATTAGCAAACGGGTGAAGCAAGACCAAAATCCTTCATTACAGCACGAATCATCTCAAGAATTAGCTAAAACAAACAATATAGAACAGATTTATCAAAATAAACTGCGGCAACTTGCTCTCAATCAATACGAAGACTTCGATCGAGTTAAAACAGTTATTGCTGAAATTAGCGAACTAAATTTAGTGTATTTGATGCGTCAATCAAACAAAGCATTTAGTTCAGTATCGCAACCATTTCCAAGTACCACGCAAAAATCGCCGGAGCAACCCAAACAAACGTCATCACCGCCGGAGCAAACCCCAGCAACTCTAGTGGAACAATACTTACGCCGCGCTGAAAAATTGATGGAAAAAAATAACTTCCCTCACGCTAGAGTAGAATTACAAGATGCTTTGAAATTAGAACCTAATAATCCTATGGCTCATAGCTTAATAGGAATAGTTTATTTAAAGCAAAATCAATTAACAATGGCTAAAGTTCATATCAATAAAGCTTTGCAATTAAATCCTAATGAACCAATGGCATTAAGAAGCAAACAAGTATTAGCAGAAGCTGTACCAAAAATAGCAGGACAAACAAGTCCAGCCAACAAGGCGGGAGAAGGCGCAGACAAACCAAAAGGTGGTTTGTTTGGTGGTTTGTTTGGTGGGAAGAAAAACAAATGATCTATCAACCACCTACGGGCGCAAGAGATTTATTACCGCTAGATGTTACTCAAAAACACTGGATTGAGGAGCGGTTGCAGCAAGTATTTCAACGTTACGGCTATCACCAAATTATTACTTCAACTTTAGAGCGATTAGATACGCTGATGGCAGGGGGAGCAATTGAACGTCGCTCGGTGATTCAGTTGCAAGGCTTAGAGGAGGAATTGGGCTTGCGTCCTGAGCTTACAGCCTCCATTGCTAGAGCGGCTGTAACTCGCATGGCGGGAGTAACTCATGGGCAGAGATTGTACTACATAGCTAATGTGTTTCGCCGCACTAAAGGCAGTTCTCACAATCGAGTGCAAGAATTTTATCAAGCAGGGGTAGAGTTGTTAGGCGGTGGAGGTGGACTTGCGGATGCGGAAATACTATTGCTGGTGGCGGAGTGTTTGCAAGAATTAGGATTAGCTAGTGGATGGCGGTTGATTTTGGGAGAGGCAGGAATCGCTCGGAGTTTATTATCTCCTTTTCCGGTTTCATTGCAAGCTACGGTGAGAAAAGCGATCGCTTCTCTAGATCGAGTAACTTTAGAAAATTTGCCGTTAAGCGATGCTTTGAAAGCCCGAAGTCTACTATTGCTAGACTTGCGCGGTAAACCTGCTGATGTTCTAGAGCGCGTTGCTAGTCTAGACTTAGACGAATCGCAGATCGAGGCAGTTCATCACCTTAAATCTTTAATATCTCTGCTCGATCAATGCTATGAAGGAGCTAATAGTCAGTTTCCGTTAATTTTAGACTTAAGTTTGGTGCAAACTTTGGACTACTACACGGGGATTGTTTTTGAAGTTGTTAGCGATCGCAACCAAACTCATGTATTAGGGCAGGGGGGACGCTACGATCGCTTATTAGGTCTTTATCATCCCCAAGGTGAGTCATCCCCAGGAATTGGCTTTGCTCTCAATATTGAGCAGTTACAGCAAGTGTTGCTCGATAGCAATCAGTTACCCAAGTTTACACCCGCTAGTAATTGGCTAGTAGTTCCCGAAAACCCCGATGCTTATTTCGCTGCTTTTAGTTACGCCCAGAAGTTGAGAAGTTCTCATCATCATGTGCAAGTAGAGATGGAGTTAGAAGGAAGAAACAGCGACACTATCCGCGAATACGCCCGTAGTCAGCGAATTGGACAGATTGCTTGGATTAAAGCTGGGGATAAGCCCACGATTGAATCATTAAACGTGCGGCCGATTACGCCCGTAGAAATCTAAACATCAAAGCCTTAGCCCTAAAAGCGCGATCCCTTTGGGCTGCGCTTGCGCTATCGCGCTTTTGGCGAGAATTTTATAGAAACTGATGTCAGTATTGACTTACTAAACTGGCACAGTGCATGGCGCTAAAAGCACGTTACCGATCAATAACAATAATATTGCGAAAATAAGCAGAAAAAATGCTATTAATCCAAGTTTTATTGTTAGTTGCGACAACACTTTATCAGGCGATCGCACTTATGCTAGAAGACAAGCAACCACCGCCTGGTCAAATGATTGATGTGGGTGGATATCGGTTACATCTATGTGTAAAGGGAGAAGCTAAACCAACAATCGTTGTAGAGACTAGCTTAGGAGGAGTAGAAGGTTATTTCTTAATTGATAAATTAGCACTCCTTGGACAAGTATGTATTTACGACCGGGCGGGATATGGCTGGAGCGACTATAGCCTTCATCCTCGCACCAGCCATCAAATTGTTAAGGAATTAGACATCTTACTGACGAAAGCGAGAATTGAGCCACCATACATTTTTGTAGGAGATTCTTATGGCAGCTACAATGTACGACTCTATGCTCATTTGTTTCCCGAAAAAGTTGTCGGTATTGTGCTTACTGATGGACTACATGAAACGGGAATGCTTAAGATGTCTATGGTGTTACAAGCATTGCTTCTCTTTTTTCTTTCCGGTTTTGTGATGTCAACTATAGGCTCAACAATTGGGATTGTTAGATTGCTGAAAGTATGCGGAGTATTTGAACTAATAAAGCCCCAGCTTCGCCAATGTCCTCCTGATTCGCTGGCTAAAGTGAAACGTTCCTTTTGTCGTCCTAAACACTGGATTACGATGAGTCGAGAGATCGTAAATTTAGACACCAGTTCGCGTCAAGTCAGTAAAACAAAGCATCTGGGGACAATGCCTATAGTAAGTATTAAATCTAGTTCTTTCTTTAAGCCGTCTTTTTGGACTCTTTTTATTCCTTTGCAAGGTGCTAATCAATTGCGAGATAAAATGCACCGTAAGTTAGGTAAGTTATCAACCAATTGTTTGCAAGTTGACGCAAGTAAAAGCAGTCATTTTGTATGGGTAGATCAGCCAGAAATAATTGTAGATGCTGTGAAAACTGTCATTGCTAAAAATCAGAATATTCTGTAAATTTACTACAAAACCCCGCAGGATAAACTTTTCTATAAAAGAGGTCGGTTAGTAATTAAACCGATATTTAGTGAAGCAAACAGCTTTTCTGAAGGACTAGCAGCAGTGAAGGTCAAAGATAAATGTGGTTATATTAATAAGATAGGAAAAGCAGTTGTAAAATGCAGGTTTTCTGCTTGTGCAGACTTTTCTGAAGGATTAGCAGTAGTTCAAATTGGACAATAATTATGTTAACTACTACTGGAACTAGACTTCAGGAATTGCGTCCAGGCGATCGCGTTAAGTATTATGGTAGGCAATGGGATGTTAAAGATTACAGTACATACCACGATAACTTACAGAGATAGGAACCTACTGAGTGGTTATGGCGATCGCCAACAGGCAAAGAATATTACTTACTCCGATAAGTTGATTCTCAAAACCCGGAATCGCCCGTAAATTAGTATTTGGCTGTAGGTAGGACAACATCTACAAATTTTGGGTTCTTTACTCACTACCTACCGGGATAGCATATTACCAAGGCAGCACCTCTCCATTGCTGTGCCAAAAAGTACCCGTATTTTCTAGCGTCAGCTCATCAATTCGCGCTAATAATCCTCGTACCGATACTTCGGGCGTGATGCCGTTTGCTGTAAAATTTGTCATCCGAGTCTGTACCAAGCCTGGATGCAGGATAGCCACAGCAATACCTCGTGGTTTGAGGTCATGGGAGAGCGATTTACCTGCCATAGATAGCGCAACTTTAGACATCCGATAGCCGTAAGAACTGCCAGAAGTATTATCAGCTATTGACCCCATGCGACTTGTCATCATTACGACCTTTCCACCCACTTTAAGGCGAGGAAGTAATACCTGTGTTACCCGCAACGCGCCTAGGGCATTGACTTCAAACTGTTCTCGGATACTGTCAAAGTCGAGATGTTGTAATGTTACGCTCTTGGCGATCGCCGCGTTATTAATTAAGACATCAATCTGGGTTTCTCTTAGCTTCTTGTGCAAGTTGGCGACAGAATCATCAGAAGTTATATCGATGTTTTCTTCTACTCTGATTCCTAGCGCCTTCAATTCTACTGTTGTCTGCCGACAAACTGCGATCGCACTATCTCCTCTTGATTGAAGCTGACGGCAATATTCGTAGCCGATGCCACGATTGGCTCCTGTAACTAGATACGTTGCCATAAAACGCGCTACTGCAAAGGTTGATTATTTCCCACAATAACGCAACGTTTAGGGCAGTTCACTACAATGCGATCGTGGCTTTACTATTAAAGCAGTTACACAGGGTTCTGTTCTATGATTTATTTGCCCCGTACTCAAAGCATTAGTCAATCGCGCCGCCGCTTTTTGCGTTATCTTGCTGGAGGCGCATCTAGTAGCCTGATCTTTGGTTCTATAGCTTCTGCCAAAAGTCGAGAACTGAGTTTAGAATATCTCTGCTCAAGGTTTCCCCTCAATTCACGTTGCAAAGACTATTTACCAGGAGTACAAGCTCAAGATACTCAAGAAAAACCTATCCAAGTTGATGTTTTGCTCACTCAAATTAAACCAAATGTGCCTGTTTTAGTCCAAGGATTACCGAACCGCGATCGCGCTTACCTAGTTATTACCGAAAAACAACAAATTGCCCCTTATGCAATTAGACCTATTTGTACGCATCTTGGCTGCACAGTAGCGTGGCAATCTACAGAAAACCGCTTTGTTTGCCCATGTCACGGCTCTCAGTACGATGCTCAAGGGCGCGTTGTAAAAGGCCCAGCCCGTCGATCTCTCCCCATTATTACGGCAATTGTTAAGCAAAACCAGGTTCGGCTGGTAGAACTATCTCCAGCTATCGATCCCCGCTAAGATTTTACTTTATCTGCTAGCAAGGTGCGTCTCCCACTTATGATTAATTTTTAGTACCCCTACAAAAATAACCACTTTGCCAAGCTAAACAAACCTGCACTTAAGGCGGCGCTAATCGGGATAGTAACTATCCATGCTTTAGCAATATTTTTTAATGTTGAAAATTGAATTGATTTATAGTTCTGTACTAAGCCAATTCCCACAAGGCCGCCCACTAAAGCATGAGAAGTAGAAACGGGTAAACCCAAGCGTGAAGCAAGTAAAATTGTTGTCGCGGTTGCAAGTTCCGCACAAAAACCACCGCTAGGTTGCAAGGAAATAATACTTGAGCCAATAGTAGCAATAACTTTTTCACCCCAAACCGCTAAACCCGCTACAATTCCTGCGCCGCCAAGTACCAAAATCCACAACGGAATAGTTAAAAAACCTTGGGGAACGCTACCAGTATTGATGATATAAATAATTACGGCTAATGGCGCGATCGCATTTCCGACATCGTTAGAACCATGAGCGAAGGCGACAAAGCAAGCACTTAATAGTTGAAAGAAGGCTAATTGGCGCTCGACAACCATAGCATCGTTTGGGGTGTTATCGGCGGCTAACTGTCGCCAAGCATTGAAAGTAATACCTATAGCCGCAAATCCACCAATTGCTAGAGCAACATCTTGGCGAGGAATGGGTAAATTAGCAATTAAGGGCGTGTTAGTAATCGTTGGGAAAACAATTACGCCAAATACTCCTACTAAAGCGACACTCAGCCAGGGAATCCACTCCTCTAGCTGCGTTATTTTGTTAGTTCGATCTAAAATCCAGTATTTAATAGTTTTGTACAGTAAAGCGGCGATTACGGCGCTAAGTATTGGTGTAATTATCCAACCTAAAGTAATTAAACCAATAGATGACCAGGCGATCGCGTTTATTCCTACCGAGCAAACACTAAACCCGGCGATCGCACCAACTACAGCATGAGATGATGCTACAGGTAAGCCGCGACTGGTGGCAATTTGCAGCCACGCGCCACAGGCGATTAAAACTGAAGTCATCCCCAGGAGTAATACTTGCGGTGCGTCAGTAAATAAAGCTGGGTTAACAATTTCGGTGGCTAAGGTTTGCGATACTTCTTGCCCAAATAATACGGCTCCTGTAAACTCTAATACTCCGGCTATTACCAAGGCTTGACGCAGAGTAACCGCTTTAGAACCTACCGATGTTCCCATCGAATTGGCTACATCGTTCGCCCCTAAATTCCAAGCGACGTAAAAAGCTAAGAAAGCTACGATAAAAATCATTTAATTACTTTTTTATTTGGCGTTGCTGAAAATATGATGATTTCTCCTTTTGACCATTCTTCTGTCTCCTCCTCATTCCTACTGCATTACCAATTACCAATTACCAATTCAGCAACGCCTTTTATTTATTGCTGCCAGATCCTCTGGGGTATTGCAATTAAAAAGCATTTGAGCATCGGGTACAGTTAGAACTTGGACGAATTGGGGTTTGAGCCAGTGTTGAAACGATCGCCCACCAGTGTTAATGAAGCTTGTCAGCGAGCTTAAACAGTCACGGCGATAAAAACCGCATAATGGCTCCCAACCTTTGGTATGGCGAGGTAAAAGGGCGATCGCGTTGCAATTATTTAGTTGCGTTACCCAAGATTGCAACACTTCCTTTGGCAACGCTGGTAAATCTACCGCTTGTAGTAGTACCCAATCGGTATTAACTTGAGCAAGTCCTTGAGCAAAGCCGAGTATGGGGGCGGTAGCTGCTCCTTGAGGCTGCACTTCGCGGATAAATTGACATTTATCTAGTAATAAGGGCTGATAGCGCTCTTGCCAAGGTGTGACCACAAGCAGGCGATCGCATATTGAAAGAGCGCGATCACATACTAGGCGTAACATCGGTACTTCGTCAATAAGTAGCAAAGCCTTATCTGTCCCCATGCGTGAACTTTTACCCCCGGCCAAGACGATCCCAGTTAGGGGAAAATCGACATTATTGTTCACGCCTTAAAAAAAGCTCCAAAGTTTCTAATTTGAGCTTAAATATTTGTTCCAAACGCTCAATTTCAGCCGGAGTACAGAAAAACTCGTTGTTAAGCAACGTGCGAAAAGTGCCAAAAGCCTTTTCCGCGTCAGTGTTAAATAAACCAAGGGCGGCGCGCACACCATCAACTACAGCCAACGGTGGGTTAATAATAATTGCTTGGCGCTGATAAATGCGACTAAAAATCTGGGGTATATCTGCTCTTTGTAAAATCTCTGGGCCACCGACGGCGAAGATTTGGTTGCAAGCGGCGGTATTACTCACCGAATCTACCGCCATCCATGCTAAGTCATCGGTGCTAACAATTGAAGTGCGACTTTTAGAGTCTCCTATTAGTAAATATATGCCTGTTTGCTGAAATCTCTCTGCTAAAGGTAATAAATTTGAACTCAAACCTGCGGGGCGCAAAATAGTGTAATTTAAGCCGCTAGATTGTAAGTATTTTTCTACAGCGCGCTTTGCCTTAAATACTGGTGCGTCTTCGTAACCGCGATCTGCTCCCAGTACGGAAATAAATACAAAATGCTCTACTCCAAACTCTACGGCGCGATCGATTAATTCAATATTGGCGCGATAGTCTAAAGCTAAAGCATCGCCACCGCTACCATGAGCGCTGATAATATATTTTATTCCTAGACAAGCTTTAGAAATATCTTTTGGCTCAATCAAGTCACCAATAAATATTTCACTCCCTCGGTTTTCTAGTTCACCGTAGCGAGAATTTAGGCGGACAAAAGAGCGCACAGGTGCTTCTTTTTGCCGTAGTAGGCGTACAACTCTTTGTCCTATATCTCCACTTGCGCCTGTAACTAAAAACATTTAATTTATCCTCTTTTATCCAGCATATTTTAGCGGAATACGCCAAAGACAGTTAAATAATGATTAGCGATTTTTGGTTCAGGCTTTGTAATAAGCTAGTAAAAGATTATTCTTGCCCGTTTCCGCAGAACTATCAACCCAAGCTGTCAATAGCAGACTAAAGTCAATAGCATTGTGCTAGTGTCAGTTTTTAGAGCAATCTCTTAACCTGAGTAGCTAACCAAAGTCTAAACCTTAGCAACGGTAGTGGTTTATTGCTTTTTTCTTGTAATCTGTCAAAAGAAACCTTCAAGGCAGATTTTCCGCTTTTTTTAATCTTGGTAGCTGTATGTCTGACCTTCCTTTCACTTTAGATCAGTTACGCATTCTTAAAGCGATCGCGGCGGAAGGAAGCTTCAAGCGTGCCGCCGATAGTTTATACGTTTCTCAACCCGCCGTCAGTCTTCAAGTTCAAAACTTAGAAAGGCAATTAGATGTACCTTTATTTGATCGTGGTGGGCGACGGGCGCAGTTAACTGAAGCTGGTCATCTTTTGCTTAGTTATGGCGAAAAAATCTTAACTTTGTGTCAAGAAACTTGCCGCGCGATTGAAGACTTGCAGAATCTTCAAGGCGGGACTTTAATTGTCGGCGCATCGCAAACTACCGGGACTTATCTATTGCCGCAAATGATTGGCTTATTTAGACAAAAGTACCCTGATGTTGCCGTTCAGTTACACGTCCATTCTACCCGGCGCACAGCCTGGAGCGTTGCCAATGGGCAGGTAGATTTAGCAATTATTGGCGGCGAAGTACCAGCAGAATTGCAAGAATCTTTAGAGGTTATTCCCTACGCTGAAGATGAATTGGCGCTAATTTTGCCTGTGTTTCATCCCTTTGCCAAACTGGACACAATTCAAAGAGACGATCTGTACAAGTTACAATTTATTGCTCTTGATTCGCAATCGACAATTCGTAAAGTGATCGATCAAGTCTTGACTCGCTGTGAAATTGACACCCGCCGCTTGAAAATAGAAATGGAACTTAATTCTATTGAAGCAATTAAAAACGCCGTGCAGTCGGGGTTAGGAGCGGCTTTTGTGTCATTGAGCGCGATCGCCAAAGAGTTGCAAATGGATGTACTGCACTGCACCCCCATTGAGGGAGTAGTAGTTAAACGGACGCTGTGGCTAATTTTTAATCCCAATCGTTACAGGTCGAAAGCGGCGGAAGCGTTTAGCAAAGAAGTGTTACCGCAATTTGCCACCCCAGGATGGAATCAGGAGGTTTTAAAAGTCCCGCCCTTAGTTACTGAAGTTGAGGAAGATGTGCGCGATCGCTCAATCTCTACCCAAGCGTAACAAATCACTATTTAGCTAAAAGTTAATCTGCATAAGTTATAAACAAATAACTTGCTTATTGCTACCGTCAAGCTAATAACTATTTATGGAAGTCTATTGCACCCGTTGGACTTGTCCCCATCCGCAAAATAACTTTGCTGATTTAGACGATCCGGCAACTTTGAAGACGACAAAGCAAAAGTATTGTACTACTTGCGGGATGCCATTATTCTTGTTGGAGCAATACATACCATCAAAATTGTTAGGAAAAGGGGGATTTGGAGCGGCGTTTTTGGCGCGCGCGCGCTACACTCCAGGTTTTCGTAAGTGTGTAGTTAAGCAATTTAAACCTTCCGGGGAGCTAACAACAGAGCAATTAGACACGGCGCAAAAACTATTTGAACGCGAAGCGGAGGTGTTGGAACTTATTGGCAGTCAAAATAACCAAATTCCCGATTTATTTGCTTTTTTCGATTTAACAGTTCCCAGTCTCCAACCTCCCAAACAAGAGCAGTTTTTTTATTTAGTTCAAGAATTCATTGATGGCAAAAACTTAGAAGAAGAATTGCAAGAAAAAGGCAAGTTTTCCGAAGCTAAGGTGATGGAGGTACTATTAGAAGTTCTTAAAATCTTAGAATTTGTCCACAATAGCGGCTCAATTCATCGAGATATTAAACCCTCAAATATCATGCGTCACAAAAACGGGCGCTTATATTTGTTAGATTTTGGCGCAGTCAAGCAAGTAGCCAGCACCGCCACAAATAGCGCTTCTACGGGCATTTATTCAATGGGATTTGCACCCCCAGAGCAGATGTCTGGCAAACAAGTTTACCCATCTACCGATTTATATGCTTTAGCGGTTACTTGTGTGATGTTGCTAACGGGTAAAGAAGCAACCCAATTGTTGGATAGTTACAGCAATCAATGGAGTTGGCAACAGGAAGTAACGATTAGCCCAACGCTAGCAAATGTATTAGATAAAATGCTCCAGGCTGCACCAAATCAACGTTTTTCATCGGCTCAAGCAGCAATAGAAGCCCTGGCAATAACTACCCCACCGCTTAACCCTGTAGCGAACCCTAGCCAACCATTAGCACCTATTACGACCCCCGCACCAATTGCTACACCTCCCCCCACTCCTGCCCCTGTTAGGCAGCAGTCGCGTCCCTCTTTTTCAACCTGGGAATTATTAGGTAGTGGCGCTTTTACTGGGTTTGAAGGGGGGTTAATTGCGATCGCTCTATTGAGTCTTTTAGGCACAACTTTAATTAGTACGGGAGCGTGGTTAGTATTACTAGGGGCGCTAATGTTTGTGCAGTGGCGGCGCTGGATTGAAAAGGTAGATTTATTAATTATTGCTGGTATTACTTTGGGGCTGGTATTATTCTTGCCAGGTTTAAACGCAACTGTGAGTAGCTTTCAAGGAATTGGAGCAGTGCAAGCGGTATTAATATTAGCGATAGTTGGAGCATTAGTTGCGATCGCTTTAACAGCAATATTTCGTTTAATTTATAAATTACTTTCCCGGATATTGTAATCGAATAGCACTACCAATCACCTATGTCTCAGCCCAAAAATGAAACTGTTGTTCTGGTCTTGGCTCTATTAATAACATTAGGGTTGGGAAGCGTAGGAATTTGGGTTTTCAATTACTTTTCAAGAGATGGAAAGATTGTTACCCCAACCCCAGCACTAACCAATCAACATCAAACCGGATTAGTTTGGGCGAGAGAAGTTTGCTACCAGAAATAAGCCCAGCGAAAGAGGAGGGTATCGAGGCAATTTCTCAAGGAGACTATAGTAAAGCAATTGTTATGCAAACATCTCTACAAAACCAGAAAAACGATCCAGAAGCTTTAATTTATTTGAATAATGCCCGAATTGGCGCAGCTACAAGTTACACAATTGCCGCCTCTGTACCGATTGGTAGCGATCCTGATGTCCGCGAGTCTCGGCAATTGTGGGTAGGCGATGTCAGTTGGCGCACGGCTTTAGCTTATGATGCAACCGTAGCTTTGATTGCGGCGATCGCCCAAGATCCAACTCGCGTGGGAGTCCAACAAGCTTTGCTGTCACCAAAATTTAGTCCTCCTGGGGCGAAATGTACGATTTTTACCATCAGGCGATCGCAATACCCCAGTGCAACTGGTGCAAATTTTTCCTGGTAAACGTTCTGGTGCTGGTTATGACTTTGTTCCACTGCCATAATACTCTTAGCCAAGGTTGGACTTTAAACTAATGACATGGATAGATTTTACGATCCGCTTGATACTTGCATTCATCTTGGGTGCAGCAATTGGCATTGAAAGACAATGGCGACAAACTAAGTCAGTTCTCAAAACGAATGTTTTGGTATCTATTGGCTCGTCAATGTTTGTCATGTTGTCGGGAATGGTTGTAGGCGATGCTAGTCCCACAAGGGTAGCTGCCCAAGTAGTTTCTGGAGTTGGCTTTCTGGGGGGAGGTGTAATTTTACGAGAAGGTTCTAGCGTTCGCGGCTTAAATACTGCTGCGACTTTATGGTGTGCGGCGGCAGTGGGTAGCTTAATTGGTGCGGGATTTTTATTTCAAGCTTACGTGGGTGCTTTAGCCGTAATCGCGGCAAATCTACTACTAACACCGCTAGTTCAGTTTGTGCAACAACTAAATGGAGAAACGCTCGCTCAAACAAAAACAGAAACTCGCTATCGCTGCCGCATCGTTTGCGAACGAGAGGATGAAGCTGATGTTCGGGCTTTGCTATCTCAAGCAGTACATGATGGTGTTTTGATTCTTGATGCTTTCTATAGCAAAAATATCGATAGTAAAGACATAAATAATCCCACTTTGGTAGAAATTAAGGCAAATATTTTGACAGAAGGGCGCAACGATTTACTTTTAGAAGAACTTGTTAGTAAACTTAAGCTGAAAGCAAAAGTTAGTAAAGTAAGTTGGGAATTTGTTTCTCAAGAAGCTGAGTAAAAATTATTTTTGCCCCCCTCTTCTAAATCTACGTAAATTTGCTTAAGCCCTCTAAGGAGAAAATTTGTATACGGAGCTAGTTATCCGTAGAAATACGCTTGGAATCCTAGATAAGATAGGGGTAGTGTGTAAGGTTGTCAATACAAGGTAAGCGAAATTGACCAAGCTCTCAAACAAGAATAATCAAACTACCTCTAGCCCTGAGAGTAGTACGTTGGATACCAGTCAACCAATACCACGCAAAAAGATAAATAAATTTATTGCTATTTATTTCCTTGTCTTTTGTTTGATCGGTATCGGCCCTTTGATTTTTTGGTTAAATAACCGTAATGATCGCGCAAATCAATCAAATCAAGGTCAATCACCACTTGCTAGCTTGTTTAATTTTAATAGTAGTAATAAATCTATTCAGAGGCGGATTAGTCTAGCTAATAAAGTTTTAATTACAGCCGATAATAGTCCAGATAAACAGGCTGGAGTTCAAGCTTTTGCCAAACAAGATGTTGCCACTGCAATCGATAAGTTTAACTCATCTTTACAGATGAATCGTAACGATCCAGAAGGATGGATTTATTTAAGCAATGCTAAAGCAGCCCAAATAGGTAATGTTGTAAAAATTGCAGTAATCGTGCCAATTGGCGGCAATTTAAATGTATCTAGAGAAATACTAAGAGGCGTAGCTCAAGCCCAATACGAGGTAAATAATGCTGGTGGCATTGGGGGGAATTTATTGCAGGTGGAGATTGCTAACGATGATAACGATCAGGCGATCGCCACCCAAATTGCTACAGAGTTAGTTAAAGATGCAAGTATTTTGGCTATCATTGGACACAATTCTAGCGATGCCTCAATTGCTGCTGCTCCTGTTTATCAACAGGGCGGCTTAGTGATGATTTCTCCCACTAGCGTAGCCAGAAACTTGTCTGGTATTGGTAATCATATATTTCGTACTACCCCGAATACTAGATTTCTAGCTAGCACGCTGGCAAATTATGCAGTTATTGAGGCTCGCAAAGCTAATATTGCGATTTGTGCCGATTCCAAAGCTGAAGCTAGTAAGTCTTTCAAAGAAGAGTTTATTGCGGCTGTATTTGAAAAGGGCGGTAAAGTAACTAATACAACTTGTGATTTTTCCGATCCAAACTTCGATCCGCAAGAAGTTTCATCGCAAGCGATTAGTGATGGAGCAGATAGCTTGTTGTTAGCCCCTTCAGTAGATAAGCTGAATCAAGGTGTAGATGTAGCGCGAGCTAATAAAGGGCGGCTGCCTTTACTCGGTAGTCATACGATGTATACCTACGAGACTTTAAAGCAAGGACAAGTCGATCTCAATGGTATGGTACTTGCGGTAGCATGGCATCCGACAGCAATTCCAGGAAATCCCTTTGCACTCAAGGCAAAAAAGTTTTGGGGGGGAGCAGGGAGTTGGCGGACGGCAACGGCTTATGATGCGACTCAAGCGGTGATCGCTGGATTGAGATCTGGTAATAGCCGCGAACAACTGCAAAAGGCATTGTCTAATTCAGGCTTCTCTATCAATGGGGCAACAGGTACAGTCAAGTTTCTGCCTACAGGCGATCGCAACGCATCAGGTACTTTAGTTAAAATTCGACCAGGTAAGAATTCTGCCACAGGTTACGATTTTGCACCGTTTAAACCGTAAAACTCTTTTATTTAAATAAGACGAGCCACAAGGGAATCATTAATGGGAATGCAAGTGTAGACAGGACAATACTACTGGCTGCCAGTTGCCGATCTAAGTTGTACTCTTCAGCCAGAATTAAGTTGGCGAAGGCAGTAGGCATTCCTGACATCAAAACTAAAGCAAAGCGCGCATCTCCAGTTACGCCAAAATAAGTCAAAACTATTCCTGCTAGTCCTGGTAGCACTAATATTTTTAAAACAGCAGGAATTACAGCAGCGTGGAAACTTTTAATTCCCTGGAGTTTGCTTAATTGCATTCCTATCAACAGAAAAGCCCCAGGAATTACGAATAATAAAGAAGTTTGGATTCCCCATTCCATTAAGGGGGGAAACTCTAGATAACGGCTCAAGTAGCCAATTGCAAAAGCCCAAAGTGAAGGAACGCACATCACATCACGCAACTGCATCCACCACTGATTTTTCTGCGCTTGTCTGCCAAAATAGCTGGCAAGGACTACTCCTAAGCCGTAACTTCCTAGTAAGTTGTGAGTAACGCCGTAAAGTACCACCCAACCTAAATAAGCTGGATCGACAAAAGCTGGTGCGATCGCAAGTCCGATAAAACCAGTATTACCCAGCATAGATGCCAAAACAAAACTGCCCTTGCCCGATCGCTGTTTTGGAAATAACTTCCTGACAACTGGTAGTCCTCCCCACTTAATACTCTCAGCTAAAGGAATAGCTTGGTGCGGGCTTAACGCGTTATCGTTTTTTAATGAATGTGAAACTAAGCTATGCAAATACAGACTCAAGAGCGCCAAACCAAAACCCAGTAGCAGTACTTCTAGCGTAATTACTGGCGGCAACCACATAGCTTTAGAAAAATCTGAGCGTCGAGCTAGCGCTAAAATTTGCATTGGTACTCCTACCCAGTACAAACTGCGACCTAGTAACCGAGGTAAATTTTCTCTTAATGGCAAAAACTGTAACCGAAAGAGTAGTATTCCTAAACTTGTCCACAAAATACTTGTTGTCATTACCCACATTTTACTTACCAGCTAACAGCTAAGATGTATCATTTGAAAAATGTTTATTTGTTAGAATTTGAAGAAGCTAAAGGTAACTCTGTGATTAGCTGACAATTGATTTACAAGTTTTTAAGTCAAAATTTTTAATAAAATCGGCAAAGTTCTTCTTTCCGTCTTAGGTCTTTTTGTCTTTAAAATGGTAGTTATCGACAATGATTAATTTTTTGTAAAGAAAACACCATTTGAATCGCATATCTTTTAATCTGCGATTGAGAATAGTGTCGCTTGTATAAATCAACCAAAAATCAGTAATTGTTAGACAATTTCAAAGCAATATCTGCCTAAATAAACTAGCAATAAATTGAGTGCTTTAGAGATAGTTGATTGTTCTTAAGTATTATATTTAACGGTGTTTTAGCTTGTCTTAAAATCAGTTAATCAAGCCTTTTCAATAGCTTAGGTAAACTTTTTATAAAATGTTTTAGCTAAAATTGCTGATTTTAAACTAATTTTAACTATGGAGATACTTAGCTGAGGATTTTTATATTTCTATGGCAAGCTTTGAAATCACCTATTCTCATTTTATAAATATCCGATTAGAGTT
>NZ_PVWN01000027.1 GCF_003003885.1 Chlorogloea sp. CCALA 695
CTTTTGAAACCTTGGATGATTTAGAGGAGGTTTTATTTCACCGATGCCAATCTCTACTTCAGCAGCAAGATTTGATTCAAGGACTAACTGGTTTTCATTGGTGGACTAGAATTGGAGCTTAACTATAAGTCATTTAACGGACTTGATATTACTTACCCTCCACAGGTTTTGCTATGACTTGCGCCACGCACTTACTGCTACAACCCATCATTGAGTTGACCTGGCAGCCTCCCCACTTCCTGAGGCGGTTTGATTTTTCTATGTACAACACTTCATGGATTTACTCTATAGATACCAGCGAGAAGTATTCCTTTATCAATTCTGATGTTTCTACGGCAAGTATATAACTACTACTTTGAAGTTAGCCCTTATGTTCCATACAGTTGAGAGGTCACCGACCTTGTATTAATTATAACATAGAATTAGCAACGTAATCATCCATCTATTCCCCCGTTTTGCTATTGCAAAACGGGGGAATAGATGTAATCGTCATTGCCCGCCTTATATCCCGACGCTCATCTGAGTACAGATAGAGCGCGGGACTTACGGCGAAGAAGTTAAAAGCAGTTTTAAAAAACTACTCTACGAATTACTTGCCAAGAAATTAGTTAACGGTATACCACCATTACGCCCAACGGCGGGAATTTCTCGCATTTCTACCGTTGCTTTACCAGTGCTGTCTTTAGTAATAGCTGTTCCTGTACCGGGATGCCCATTACTAACAAACAATTGGGGATGATCGAAGGGTGCTTTTTGGTAGCGGACGCGCTCGTCAGTTAATCCTTTCATAAAGGCAACAAGGGCATCTTTTTCCTCATTACTCAATCCTAAATTCTCAATATCTGGATCGAGATTGTCAATATTCTGCTCGTGGAAGTCGCCACCACGATTATAAAAATCAACTACTTGACGTAGAGTTAATTGTCCGCCGTTATGAAAGTAAGGGGCTGTAAGTTCTACATTTCTTAGTCCTGGAGTTTTAAAGGCTCCATCAGCCGCTACACGCTCGTTAGGGCTTACTGGCGGTTCGAGGTTAGGATCGTTAAACTTTCCTTGTTGGGCTAGGCGTGACTCAGATAAAGGATTGCCAAAGGGATCTTTGTCACCTACTCCTAAATCTTCTTTAGTTGGTCTTACGCCGATGTTGTAAAAACCGTTGTCATAAACTGCAACTTCATTGTTGCCCATGACCATGCGCTCTAGTCTTTCTTTTTTAACATTTTTGACGGAAGCATTAGTAAATTCTGCGCCCCCATGACAGTTAATACACTTAGCCTTACCAACAAATAGCTCTTTTCCTCGCTTTTGTTGGCTAGTTAAAGCATTAGAATTGCCCTCTAAGTATTGGTCAATCGGTGCATCGTTGGAAACTAACGTTGATTCGTACATTTGTACCGCCAGTCCAAAAAATAAGGGAAAGTTGTACTCCATTAATGAAAACTGCGTAGCCGAATTAGGATCGGATGCTCCTACTAGCCCAGTAAACGTTGGTTTACCATTAGCATCAATAGTAATTATGCGATCACTATTCCACCACTGGGGTTTAAAAGCAGCTTGCACCAAGGTTTTATACTTCGATCTAACCCCTGGCATAGGGAATTTGCTATAAGTACCTAGTACGCTGTCTTCTAGGTGTACTTTCTGCTTGTTCAAAGGAATCAAAGGCAGCATTTTTTTACCAAGTAAACTAAATGGTTTACCTTTGTAAGACATTTCAACTTCACTTACAGGTGGCCCTACAGCTTGCGATGCAAGACTTGCATTATCTAAACTAATTTTTACTTCTTTTAAGTCTCCTAAAGCTTCGGCTTTAATAACTTTAGCGTTGACATCCCTAGAGCCGAAAGGATTAACACCGTTAAAATCATTTTGCGCTCTACCATCCCAAAAGTTACGGAAGTTAAAGACAGCATTAATTGCACTAGGCGAATTGCGTGCGGTGACTCGGAGTAAGTTTGTGTTGTCAACGTTGAATACTGGATCTATTACTGGAACGCCTACTTCTTGGGCTTTACGGAGAAAAATGTTGGAAAACAAAAAGCCAAATACTCCTTGGGAGCCTGTAACATCGTTGCTATCAGCTATTACTTGTGACTTACGATTGTTGATGTCTGCAAGTTTGTGAAAGGGGTAGTCGTTGGCTTTAAGTTGGTAATTTAGTCCGCCAGTATTAAATGTAGTGTCTGGGTTGGGACTACCATCAGCATTTACTCGTAGCAACCCAGGACTGAGTTGATGTTTGGAACGGTTATCTGCTCCGGCGCTAAAGTGGCAACTGGCGCACGATTGAATGTTATCGCTCCCGGTTTGCATATCCCAAAATAGCGACTTTCCCAGTACCAAAGCTGCGGTTTTATCGTTAACAAATTCTGCCAGGTTTGATGGTTCGGGAATCGATACAGTTTTTAGGGATGTTAAGGGCTGCGATGGGTCTACAGTAGGAACTTCTTGCGCTTGCAATGTTGATGACATACTTTGTCCCACGATCGCGGCGATCGCAAACAGCACCACAATCTTCAGTCTTTTCTTGAGTAAATTTGATACCTTTACTTTTAACCAGTCGAAGATTGAAGTACCTTTAGGAGGTCTTCTTTTTGTATATCTATTCATGGATTATTTCTACTCCTAGCTGATTGGCAGGGTTTTGTTACTTGTGCTGTTTTTTACTTACAACAGTTAAAAATCGTTTTGGGTGCAAACCCTGATAAATCACTTTGAGCAGCAATTTACCAGGGTTTACATTTAATACGTAAAGATACGGAGGAAAATGTTTGTGTACTTGAAATTCCGCAGCGATCGCTATTTAACCTAAAACTAGGTTTAGCTAAGTTGTTTGTATAAATTTAACAGTAAATTTCTGATAGTTTCAGTAAAAACACTAGGCTAACAGACTGAATATAGCATCAACTTTTAGTGCTTGAAGGCGGTCTTTACGAAAACTTGTTACAAAAAACACATTTTATTTATTTAGTAAAATTTTTATCTTAGTCAATTCAAGGCTTATTTGAGCTAAGTAGCTTTAGGGCAAGCTTTTCTAGCTAAAATTGAGTGTTGGTATTACCAATAAAAATTTTAAATGCAGTAAAAATCTATACTTATCTTCAAATTATCTTTATTAATCTTACTTAGGAATCTCAGTATATTTTTTACTTAAAATCTAAGCCCCGCCAACAGTATTGATTAAAAGTTGGTGTGATTTTATTAATTAAATATATATTTCTTCAGTGAACTTACATAGAAACAGTGGCGGAACAATATAGTCCGTGCCAAGCTGCTAAACAGGTGAGAGTCAAAGGCACAAGCCCAATAATTTCCGCACTTTCAAAGTAAT
Organism: Chlorogloea sp. CCALA 695; assembly: GCF_003003885.1. GTDB lineage: Bacteria > Cyanobacteriota > Cyanobacteriia > Cyanobacteriales > Chroococcidiopsidaceae > Aliterella. Next base: position 3,332 of record NZ_PVWN01000027.1, read on the forward strand.
TAATAATACTTTGAGCTTTGCGCAACACCAACTATTTTGTATCCAACATACACCTAAAAATTAGGGGAACTTTTGTATGCTTACTTTTAAATCTGTCCAAAATTCAGCAGTAGCAAGTGCTATTGGTTTGCTAAGTCTACTCAATGCTCATAGTTCGCAAGCGGCGGTTATCAACGGTGATTTTGAAGATGGGTTTAGGGGGTACACCACTATAGGGGATACCTTTGTTAATACAGACTCTTTTAAGAGTAACTTGGGTGAAGGAGCCACAGCAGTAATGTCGAACACCCCAGGAGCCGAAGTTGATTTTACTTTTTCTGGTAATCCTTCCGTAGCTACTGCCAACCTAGAGATATTTTTAGGATTAACTATAGGCAGTTTAAATGCGATCGCAACCAGTAACGTAATTGAGGGTTCAGCGATTAAACAAACCTTTTACGGCAATGCCAACGACATTTTATCCTTTGATTTCCAGTTTCTTACTGATGAAGATGTGTCTTCAGATTTTAACAGTCCACGTTTAGGGTTTAACGATTTTTCCTTCTATACATTGCAATTTAGCAACTCGCCATCCAACATATTTCAATTAGCTGACACATTTTCTAATTTCAACGATTCTCGTACACCTTTTATCTCTGAAACTAATGCTCAAAACCGCTCCTTTTCTCTGGCGGAAACTGGATATTATACAATTGGGTTTGGCGTTGTAGATGTAGGTGACGAAAGTTTTGACTCTAGCTTGTTAGTTGATAATGTAGGACTTGTATCTAGTGAACCCGTCCCAGAACCCGCAAGCCTCTTAGGTTTAACCGCTTTTAGCTTCGGTGCATTTATGAAGCGCCGCCACTGGAAAAAGGCTAAATAGCAAGACGCAAAATACAGCCAGGGCGATCGCATTTATCAAAAAATCATCACTCTTGCGGCTATGGAGGGAAATCTACAATTTTTTTCTTCAATCTCAAAAGTAATCGCCACAAATTAATACCTACACCCTACCAAAATTACTTGCTGCTTGGTTTTAAAGCTAATAACATTTCAAACTGGCTAGTAGAAGCGTTAGGACTACTATTGCTCATGCTCACACCACGAATAGAGGCTAAAATAGCTTGGGTTTCTGGGGGGATAGTACCCGGCTGGGCGTTAGCGTTTATTAGTGCTACCGTCTTATCCATATCTAAATAAAAGTATCCAGCATTCGATTTAGGCAAAGAACTTATAGCCGCCTTAAAAGTATCGCTGTTAGTTAATAATTGACTTGGTTTAGTTGCGACGATATCAGCGATGGGCCCGCCAAAAGCAATAAACACTGTGTCTTTATCTAACCATCCATGCCCTAATAATGCCCCTTGACCAGGAATTTGCCATTCCGTTACTGCCGTAGCCCCAATATTTCGAGGTGCTACGCCCACAAAAGAGCTTTTAGCAATGCCATCTAATTTACTTAAAGTAGCTTCGGCGGCGGGACGATTTGTTGTATCAATTACTAACGCGCCCCCAAATCCAATCGGTGCGAGTAGTCCTTGTTTAGAAGCAATTGCCGCAAAAGCAAATTCGCCATCCATCCAGCCAAAAACATCTTTGTCTAAGTCTAAGTTGTAGTTTTGCAGTTGGACTCTAGCTAAATCTAAGCCTAAACTTACTTGGGGAATATTTTTTGCTTGTTTGCTAAAAGCCGTCCAACTTTTGCCAATTCCCGCCCCAGTAATCAAAGCAATAGTTTCGGCGGGTAATATTTCTACTAATTTGCCTGAAGATGCTTGATATTGATTTTTTATTAGTTGCTCATCAACATCAGCGAGGGCTTTTAGTCGCAACCCATCGTTATCTACCCCTATCCCGGCAATTACAGATTTGATTTGTTTTAACTGCGCCAAAGTTTCGGGGGGAATTTGGGAAGCATTGGGGCTACTTGCAATTAGTTGTTCTACTACAGTGCCATAATCGGGAAGATAAATTTGCGCGATCGGGTTACTTAAATCTATACCTTTTGCTAACAGGCTATTTGCACCTTCTTTAGTAGCAAAAGATGGTTCGCCCTTAAAAGTATCAATGGCTTTTTGTACGCCAATTTTTTCTGGAGCAACTACTACATATTCGTTGTTTAGGACGCTGCTGTAAACTGGGTTGCTTTGAAGATCAATACTTTCAGTAATCTTTTGTCCTTTGTAGTCGGTTTCAGTATTTTTAACGTTTTGGCGCGCTTTTAGCTTATTTGCAAAATTTAAGGCACTTACTTTGTCTTTGATTTTTACAACCATCAGCACGTTAAAGGATTCTGGAGTAGTCTGAGTTTGCTTAGTTGAATTTGGGGGCAAAACTGCAATCATTACCCCACCAACCCAAGGTTTTAAGTCTTTTTCGTAATCGATATTAGATTTAGCTAAAGTTTGGTTGTCAAAGTCTTGTAAGCCTTGGTTTACTAAGTTTCGGGCTTCAGAAGTCCCAAACTTTTGCAATTGCTCCCATGCTTGAGAATTGGGAGAGATAAAACTTGCAATCAGTGCTTCATCAGGGATAATTTTGGCACTAGCCAGAGGAGTTGTGCTGTCTCCAACCCCGCCGCGAAAATAAACGTAAGCACCTACGCCACTGGCAACGACTACCGCCGTAGCTAGTAGTGGAAATAAAAGATTAGATTTTTTTGCGGACATTTTATTAACCAATTAAAGTAGTGACTACGTGACTATATCTTTACTTCACAAGCATTAGCAAAAAATCCGCAAACCTTAGATTATTAATCATGTATTATAGCGATCGCATTAATAGTACAACTTTTCTTTTTGCTCTTAGCACGGTTTAATCAAGGAACAAAAATTAATTTAAGGTCAGCAACTCCAATCAATGCAATAAATCTTTGAGCAGAAAGCTTATCTAGGTTAGTTAAAATTGGGCTGTAGCTTTTTTGTATTCTTGAATTAATAGCTGACAATTTTTAGAGGCGGCTACAGCTTGAGCCATAAATTGTTGCCCTTGAGAAAACTTTTGCTCCTTGAAAGCTGTGGTGGCTTTTTGACTAAGTTCCGCAGCTTGAGCAGATAATAATTTAATTTGAATTTTAGGATGATTCATCAACTAGCCTCGGCGATTAAAAATCCTAAATTTTCAGCTACTTAATAAAATTTATCAGCCTGACTTTGAAGCAAACTAGCATCTTCATAGTTATCATCAATAATAGCTCGATCTGCCTCAGCATAAAGAGCGGCAACAATTTCTTGAAAAGCAAGGTAAGTTCGCACTTTGGGCTAATCTTGTTCGTGTCTCGATAGTATTACCTGATTAATAAATCAAACCCAACCGCGCAAGCGATAGATAATTAACCCCACGTACTCTTTTAAAGCGCGAGTAAAATTATGCAAAGAGCCGCTATCAGGCAGTAAAGTCAGTAACTTAGCTTCAAAACTACTTTGAATTTCTTGAAATTCGTTCGTGCTAACCAGAAAATCAGTAGGCGCAGCGATCGCCTTAATTTGTTGACGCTTAAATATTGCCAAACTGCGCGGCATATGCATTGCCGAAGTTACAAGTAAAATATTTTTAATTCCCCGCGTTTGGAGTATTTGTTTGACGTTTACTGCATTATCGTGAGTATTGTAAGAATTGGATTCTTCAATAATCGCACTACTCGGAACTCCCACTTGGGTTAAAATCTCCGCCATATCCTTTGATTCTGGGGAACCACTACCCCGCCACGCAATGCGCCCACCACTAACAATAATTATTGGTGCTAAACCTTGCTTGTATAGCTCTGCGCCATAAAGAACGCGATCGCCTTCTTCACTTAAATCTACTCCTGGACGGGGGAAAAACTGCGATCTTGTCGAGCCACCCAACACAACAATCGCCTCGGCTTGGGGGATGTAATTGGGGGTATTTTGCCATTCTAAAGAGCGCATTAACAACAAAGCAACCCAACTATTACTTGTTACTAGCAAGATAACCAAAGCTGAGGCGATGGGAATTGCTGCAAAGCGCGGCTTTTTCCACAACATTACCAATGCTACTACTAGCAAAATACACGACAGCCCCAAAGGATAAATAAATAAAGGCAGTAGTTTAGATAGAAATAGAAACATTGGTAATATTGAATTGATTAGTACAAGCTACTTTTAGGTAGAACTTGTCATTAAGTAAAAAACCTTTATTAAAAATGCCGCAGATAACATCTTTAGCTGCTAGAATCACAGGCTATTTTTTAAATGTGGTTAAATCCCAGTAATGGATTAGCTACGCAGACTTATTTCGGCGGCGCTTCATTTACAGGCAATGATGCGCTCAAAGGATTCGTTTGAGTAAACCTTTGTACTATTGCTTTATAAACAAATACTGGTAAAGCCAGCATTCTTCGCCAGCGCCAAGGCTCTTGATACAACCTGTACAGCCATTCTAAGTGGTTGTTTGCCATGATTGCTGGCGCTCTAAATTTGATCCCCGACCATATATCTAAACTGCCACCTATACCAATCCAAGTAGCTTGAGGACACAGGGAACGATTTTCGGCAATCCATAATTCTTGACGCGGTACTCCCAATCCTACAAAAATTAATTGTGGTTGCAGGGCAATTAGACTTTTTTGTAATTCCTCTATCTCTGCGCCACTAATAAAGCCGTGTTGAGTCCCGACAATGTTAATAGCCTTGTGTTGAGTCCTAATTGCTTGAGCGGCGGCTTCGGCAACTCTTGGAGCGCCACCATAGAAGAAAACTCGCTCCTTACCTTGTCCTGCTTTTTTTAGTAAGGCTTCTGCTAGTTCAATTCCAGGCAATCGGCGAATTTTTTTTCCATACAATCGGAGATAAAAAACTATCCCTGAACCGTCAGGAATTGTCAAATCTGCTTGCTTAATGATCGCTCTTAAAATCTCATCAGTTTCGCAAAGCATTGTCATTTCAGCATTGAGCGTCACTACATGAGTGCCAATACCTGATTGCAGGCGAGTTGTAAGCCAGCCGACATAATCATTCATTAAATGAATCGGTAGCCCCAGTATCGAAAATTTCTGAGGTGCTTCAACCATAATTAATTTATAGCTAACCTTAAATTACACAGTTATCAACGGGTTAGCCCAAACTAATATTATCCTAATCCGAGTAGGTTAGTTAGTTGGGCATTCTTGACGTTATCGCATTTTTGGAAAAAATACTGGCAAAATGTTTCATGCTACCCGTCGTCGTCTGGCTATTTGGTATACCACAGTAACCGCCGTGTTGCTATTGGTGTTCGCCAGTGGCGTATATTTCTATGTCCGTAGTACCTTGATTGAACGAGTTGATGATACTTTGCTTCACGTGGTAGAAATAGTCGAACGGAATTTAGTCATTGAGCCATACTACCCTGATGTAAAAAAGTTACACGTTAATGTAGAAGCTAGTTTTAGAAACAACGCTGATACGGTAGAAGATGATCGCATCGATTTGGAGTGGTTTAACTCTACTGGTGAGTTGCTGTGGTCAACTTTCTCTGAACCATTAAATATTCCCATTCATTTCAATTCTACGGGTGAAACTGTCCAAGTTCTCAAGCCAGCAGAATATAACAACAATTCTCGCAATTATTCCCCTTTATTATTGCGGCAAGTAACCCAGAAAATGCAAGTAGGACAGGAGGTACTAGGATATTTGCGCGTTAGTCATCCTTGGTTTGAAGTTAGTAAACCCGCTCAACAGCTTGCTATCGATCTTAGTGTAGGTACGGGCTTGATGGTATTTTCGGTTGCTTTATGCGGCTGGTTTCTTTCGGGGAAAGCAATGGAACCTGTGTTGCTATCTTACCAACGCCTCAAACAGTTTACCGCCGATGCTTCTCACGAACTAAGAAGCCCGATTACTCTAATTCAAACTAATATCCAAGTTGCCCTAGCAGAGCCAGAACTAAGCAATTCGTCAAATTCTACTTCTTTGCAGTACAGCCAAAACTTAAAGGTTTTAGAGCGGTTGACTAAGCGCTTAGGTCGATTGGTGGACGATTTGCTGTTTTTAGCCCGACAAGATAGTGGATTAGTACAACCGCAATTTGCTACTTGTCCCTTAGATGCGTTGCTAGTAGAAGTTGTGGAAGAACAACAGTTACTAGCAAAAGAAAAAAATATTACCCTGTCTTTAGAACTAATTGAACCCCAAGAAGCAGTGCCAACACCAGAACAACTAGATAGCTGGTTTACACTTTCTGGAGATTGGGATCAGTTGGCGCGATTGTTTACTAATTTAATTGAGAATGCAATAAATTATAGTTCCAAGGGCGATCGCGTCCAACTACAGTTACAAAGAATTGCCACTACTAGCGAATTAACCCCACTGGCTATGCCTCCTGGGGCGATGCAAGTCAAAATTATTGACAAAGGAGTGGGTATTGCCAGCGCCGATTTACCACGTCTTTTTGACCGCTTTTATCGCGTAGATCCTGCTCGCAGCCATACTAACTGTAGCGGTTCGGGCTTGGGTTTAGCGATTTCTTCTGCGATCGTCCTCAACCATTTTGGTCAAATCAAAGCTACAAGCGTCCTCCACCAAGGTACAACTTTTATTGTGACTTTACCTATACTTTTAGAACCTGCTTAATCGCCACAATCTATTTAGGTTGGTGGATGGGTAATTGGTAATGGGTAATGGGTAATTGGTAATTGGTAATGGGGAGGAGACAGAATTGCAAAAAGAAAAATCATCACACTTTCGGCAACGCCTAAATATATTCTATTTAACAAACTTATACGTAGAACAAATGCTTCCTGTGACAGATGCAAGCTGGTAAGATTTTCTCATATTTTAGAATTCGGCGGTCATATCAATCGTTAATTAATTGACCAGTACATAGTTATATAGCGCTAAACGCCAAAACTTTGAGGGCAATTAACTAAACGATAACTACCGCAAACCTTTGATAAAGAATTAGGAGAAGTTAATGCCAATTCCATTAAGAGAAGATGTTGCCTACATTATTTTAAAAAAGATTAACGAAAGTGGGCAAAAAATGCACGAAGTTGGCTTCGATGCTAAAGATTTTATCGGTCGAAGCTTGACTCAAGCTGAACTTTTGGGGCATTTAGATTACTTGAATCAGATGCAATTTATCAAAGCTGAATTTACTGGTAATGCTTACGCGAACCAAGAAGATGTTCCTGACGCGGTGGATGCTAAAGAATTTGATTTAAGAATCGCTAATTCCTTTGGTGCGCCAGACGGCCCATTGCCTCATTTGATTACTTTTAAAGCCGCAGAGCTTACTGAAAAAGGACGCAAAATTTTAGAAAGAATGGAGGCAAACCCTCCCGAAGCTCTCAATGAAGGGCCTGCGGTAGCAATTGCAACCGATGATATGCCTTTTTTAGAAAAAGTAACAATTCGGGGAAATTTAGAAGATATTTTTGATGCTAGAGACATTACAGAAGTAGTGTTTCGCACCATGCGAGATATGATGACAAAAGAAGCTTCTGACCGCGTTGCTAGCGAACTCCACGAAATGGTCGAACCCACAGAAGATAAAGCATTGCAAAATGAAATCGCTGATTTGTGGAACGATACTAACCCCATTACTCGGTTTTTGAGTAGAGTTAGACCACCCTTAAAAATTAAGTCTGGTACTTTCTTATTTAGGATTAATCAAGAAGCAGGTTTACCTAGAGCGGTAGAGGCAGAAACCATAGTAAAAGCAGTATTTTGGGCAACCAAAGATGAGTTGTCTGAAGCCCGAATTAAAGAAGTTGCTAGCTTCTTGCCCGATGAAATTCGCCAGTTGTGGAATGAAGCTTAACTAAAAAGAAGCATTTATACAAAAATAATTTTGCAGGGGTGTAATTATTTTAAGTATGAATGCTTCAGATTATATTTTTTTTAGTTGGTAACGACAAATAAAAAATCCGAGAGAAAAGAATGATTACTGCAAAAATAGTTAGCCTAGTTGCGAAGACTGTATTAATTGGGCTACCGTTAGTAGCGATCGCTCCTAGCGTCAGTGCTAATCCTAAAATGGCAAGTAAATTAAAACTTTTGCCTACTACTACCAATCAGCGCCAAACTTCTGCACTCAATCCCCATCCTAGTATTTTCGCCCAAGCTCCCTACAATCGTTCGCAACTAATGCTTAGAGAGAGTTTGAGACTAGCAAAACAAGTCCAAAAACCAGCGAATAGCGATGCTGAAAACTCAACACCTAGCCAAAGCGAAGTAAAACCTTGGTCTGAATCTCAAGAAAATAGAAAAGCTTTAGTTAAAGCTATTAATGGACAATTTAACATCCGGCTGAGAAACCTAACTAATACAGAAGTTACTTACGAATTAGTAGGTCATACCAATCAGCGCCAATTGACAGGAAATAACAACTTTATGCTAGAAGACTTAGCAATGCCTGTCACTGTAACAGTTTTACGCGAAGATGGCGGATTAATTAGAGTTACGCCTAAACCTGTCGCACCGGGAATATTAGAATTAAGGTTAGACGAAGCATTAAACCTCGACCAAGACAGGCGCGCTGTGAGAGTTCGAGAAGGTGGATCGCTGTTGATTTATTAAGACTATCTTAGCGGGTGCTGCGATCGCTTTAAAGAAATTTTTAGATACTTTAAGGCGATTTTTATATTGAGGCGTGCTAAACAAGAATTTTGTATAGTTTTGATACACTAAAATTACTAACTAAATTTTTATCATTTGCTATGGTATTAGTTCATTCCACTACTTTAGGCGCATTTTTCTCTTTACCCCTTGATAGTCTGCTTTCTACTCAAGGTATAATGGTCATGCTCTTAGCAGCCTACGCTGGGGCAATGTGGATGTTTCTTACTAGCGCCCCCAAAGTCCACACCATTATGGTGTCAGATATGGAAATTGCTAGGCAATTCTATGAAGGGCTACTAGATTTGCCCGTAGCCGATATACCTCTGCATTATTACTATAACTACGAGCAATCTTTGGGAGTAACTGCCGGGATTGACCCCTTATATATGTCTGCAAGCCCAGGAGTGTCTAGCGGCAGAAATCTTAACGCCCCGGACGGTTTGTGGTATCAGTTGAAAAAAAACAACCAACTGCACGTAATTTCTGGTGCTAATTTGGGCAAAAAAAATCAACAGCGCCATGTATGTTTTGATAGAGATTGTTTAGAGCAAGTATTGATGCGCGTAGAAGTGCGGGGATTAAAGCACAAAATTCGCAACCAAAAACCCCTGAATTTTTTAGTCAAAGACTTAGAAGAAAGAGTTATTGAAATGGCGGAAGTGTCAAATTAAACTGATAAATTGTTGGGCGTTGCTGATTAGATGTATAAACCTTGATGTAGAGATGTTGCAATGCAACATCTCTTGATTATTTTTGCCCCATGTAGCGCTAAAAGTAATTGCCCAGGTAAAAGGAAACAATTAATTTAGCAATAACCTATGTCCGCTCATCACCACGAACACAGCCACGCGCCCAAAAATTATAACCGTGCCTTTATTATCGGGATTATTCTTAATGGCGGGTTTGTAGCTATTGAAGCTACCTATGGGATTTTTGCAAATTCTCTCGCTCTTTTGGCGGATGCAGGTCACAATTTAAGCGATGTTCTCGGCTTAATTTTAGCTTGGGGGCAAGTATTCTCTGGTATCAGAAGTCCACGACTTGCATATTTGGGCAATGAGTACCACTGAAACCGCCCTGACTGTACATTTAGTTATGCCTACGGGGTGTCCTAATGATGGCTTTTTGACGCAGCTATGCAGCGAACTCCACAACTTGTTTGCTATCGACCATGGGACAATTCAAGTTGAGACAGGCGAATGATGGCTTTTTGACGCAGCTATGCAGCGAACTCCACAACTTGTTTGCTATCGACCATAGGACAATTCAAGTTGAGACAGGCGATCGCTATTATCCTTGTAGTTTAGCGCCCCATCACCAGGTTTAAGCTTGCAATAACCCTGTCAAAATTGCGGCTGGGCGATCGCTATGGGGCCAAGCAAAGGCATGGGCAAAGGCGGCATCTTGACAAGCTTTGAGTTGTTCAAAGTCAATGATGTTATGAGTTAGCAAGTTTTCGTACTCAAAGGGCAACCGGACGTTATGCAGCCCTGCGTTGTCGGTACAAATGGCAATATCTACCCCCGCCTCAAAACAACGGTCAAATACTACTTTTAATTGTTCCATTTGGGACAAAGTTCCGGTTTTAAAGTAGGTAGTTGGACAAACTTCTAAGCACTGCTTACTTCTTGCTACTTCCTTTAATAACTCTGGATACAATAAAGGGATTTGAATCCCATGCCCGATCCGCATCAAGTAAGGTAATAGTTGAGGGTAGCAGCCGGAAGAAGTTTCATAAAGATGTCCTGTAGTTTTTACGCCATGCGATCGCGCGTATTCGTATAAACTAATAAATTCTTCTAATCTTTCGCTATAAAGACTGTCTCCCCCCGCTACATCTATACCGCAGACATACTGTTTGTTGCTAATTGCCAAGTCGGCGATCGCTTTATTTACTTCGTAAGGTAGCTTGGAGTGCATACAAAGGATTTGGCTTGTAACAATCGGGTACTCTGGAACGCGGCTGGCGATGCCTACAACCTCAACAATCTCAGCCATTTTATCGATTCGCTCCGATTGACTTAAATGCTCTGGTGTCCGCAAATAAGGGGTATAGCGTAGTTCTAAATAAGCTAAGTTTTCAAATATATACGCGCCGCGTATTAAACGGTAAATGAAGTAAGGCAGAGTTTGTACTGTTTGCACGCTTTCTACTAAAGTGTGCAGTTCTAAATACTCCTCTAAAGTATTGCGCGATCGCGTGTAAAATTCCTCAAATCCTGGATAGTCGGGAAATCTCTCTACTAATTCTGTAGAATGACGCTGAAAGTAACGCCATAAAACTCGAGGTACTACCGAACCGCCTAGGTGACGGTGCAATTCAGCATATAAAGTCACAACAGTTAGCCTAATATTAATTATAATTAATATTAACAAATACCACTTGACAAATTACAGACTATTTATATATTTTTGCGTTAAAGGATTTTTCGTCCAGTCAATACTTCTCGCACTTCTAACATGGCGGAATAGGTGGGTAAAATGTGCAGAGTTTCATCGGCGGGGGTATGTTCTAAGGCAATAGAAATCGCTTTAGGTAAATCTTCTTCGATAATTAGCTGCATATTACCATTGTTAAATTCTGGCTGACTGTAGCGCAAACGCAAAGCTAAATCGTAAACGCGATCGCCACTAATGACTAAAATACCGCCTTTTTCAACCAAAGTTTCGGTGTCTACATCCCAAATCCAAGATACATCAGTGCCATCGGGTGTGCGATCGTTTAAGACTAAAAGTTTAGTTTTTCCCCCAGCGTGGATTACAGCGCGGATAGTTTCATTCATACCTACAGGGTTTTTGGATAAAAGAATTAGTACCCGTTTACCTCCAACGTTTAGCACCTCAGCGCGTCCAAAAGCGGCTTTGAAGTTATTTATACTATCTGCGATCGTTGCCTGATCTACTCCTAATTCTTGGGCAGCAAGGACGGCAGCGACGGTATTGTATTTGTTATACACGCCAATCAATATTTGTTGCCATTGGCTGCTGTCAATGTCTAATTTTGGTTTTGTAAAGTCGCAACTGGGACATTTATAATCGCCCAAATGAGACAAGTAAACTCCAGCGTAGTCAAGTAAATGACCGCATTTGGGGCAGTAAATAGAGTCTACAGCATGGGGAATTTTGTCTAAATACTCTTTGGGTTCCTTTAAACCAAAATACCGGACTTGCTGCGGCAATTGTTGCCCCATAGAGGCAAGAGTGGGATCATCTGCATTGGCAATTACTACGGTTTGATTGGGCAATAGTGCGATCGCCTCTCCCCATCGTTTGCTAATTGTATCTACTTCTCCGTACCTATCTAGCTGATCTCGAAATAAATTCAAGCACATAATTAGGCGCGGTTGGATTGGCTGCAATACTCGGCGTAAAATGTTTTCGTCTACTTCCAAAATTGCGAAGTCTGCGTTTAAAGTGCCTATTAAGTTGGTATCTTCTAGTAACGCTGTCATTAAGCCATTTTCTAAGTTTGCACCCGCCGTATTGTGGGTTACTCGCCATCCTTGGCGCTCTAACATTGTTTTTAGCAGCAGCGATGTGGTAGTTTTGCCGTTTGTACCTGCAACTAAAATTACGCCTTGTTTTACCTGACAACTTAGTAATTGTAAGAGGTTGGGTTGAATCCGCCTAGAAATTTCCCCTGGTAATACACTAGCTGCGCCCAATCGCAAAAGTCGCACGCCAAAGGTTACGGTTTTGGCTATAGATACTGCAAGCCCTAGTTTTAGCCTATCTACCAGTTTAATTTTTTTGCTCACTGCTTGCACCCTTACTTTTATCTACCGAGGAGTTTCTAGTCTCGCAAAACTTACGCTGCGTCAAGATGTTATTTTATTGCACATAGACACTAATTTAATTTATGCAGGCATTACAATCTTGGACAAACCATTATCAAGGCTTATTTGATAATGACGCGATTCGATCCGGGAATTATCCCGAAATTATGTATCATGGGAAACCTAAGCAAAATGCGATCGTTTTGGTACATGGTTTAACCGATTCGCCTTATTTTATGAAAGCGATCGCTAAAAGGTTTCATGCTATGGGTTTTAATGTTTTATTACCTTTGTTACCTGGGCATGGTTTAAAAATTCCTGATAGTGAAATAGATACAGTAACCTTTACCCAATGGCAAGATGAAGTCAATTTTGCTGTAGATTGTGCTACAGGTTTAGGTAAACAAGTTTCTATTGGTGGTTTATCTGCGGGAGGAAATCTTGCTACTTATAAAGCTATTACAGATTCGCAACATATAAATGGAGCATTATTTTTGTTTGCGGCTGCTTTAGATATCCACAATCCCATTGAAACAGTTTTAAGATTTGATAGTTTTTTAAAAGTTGCCTCTTATATTCAAGTCAATAGAAATAAAGATGTAATCGATTTATTTAAAGATGCCTTTAACAAAGAAAATACTGCTAAAAAAGAGCCTAAGAAAGTTAAAATTCCTCCAAATTTACAAAAGCAATCTAAAGATATTTGGGCAATAGGGAATAATCCTTATCGTTATGTTGAAATGACTTTAAATGGTGCGGGACAATTAGCCGATTTGATTAAACAAACTGAAGATTTATATATAGGTAGAGATAAGTACAGCGATATTACTCAGCCTGTGTTTGCGGCTCATTCGGAGGCAGATATAGCCGCAGGTATAGAAGAAATTGAGCTATTAATTAAAAATCATCCTTATCCGGGGGAGAAAACAGAATTATTCCGCATTGATAAAAGCTTAAATGTCGCCCATCCAAGTATTGTGTTAGAAAAAGACATCAAAGTTGATAATGAGATTTTAGAAAAACGTAATCCAGTTTTTAACGAAATGATGGATTGTGTGGAAACTTTTATAAATAAGCATTTAATATAGTAAACATTTTCAGAAGTTAAAAACAAATGAAAGCAATTTTAATGACCGCAACGGGCAAACCAGAAGTTTTAGAAATTCGAGAAATACCAGAGCCAGCTATAGAAAAACCTACAGAAATATTAGTGCATCTTAAAGCGGCGGGTGTTAATCCTGTAGATACAAAACTAAGGAGTAAAGGCACTTTTTATCCAGAAAATCAGCAAGCTATTTTAGGTTGCGATGGTGCGGGAATAATAGAAGCTATTGGTACAAATGTCAGCAAGTTTAAAGTCGGAGATGAAGTTTATTTTTGTGACGGTGGATTGGGAGGTAAAAAAGGCAATTATGCTCAAAAAACTGTAGTAGATGAAAAGTTTGTAGCACATAAACCTAAATCAATTTCCTTTGCAGAAGCGGCGGCTGCTCCCTTAGTATTAATTACAGCCTGGGAAGCCTTGTGCGATCGCGCTTTATTGCAATCAGAACAAAAAGTGTTAATTCATGCTGGCGCGGGTGGTGTTGGTCATGTAGCGATTCAATTAGCAAAGCTACGTCAAGCTAAAGTATGTACGACGGTGGGGAGTGAAGAAAAAGGTAGTTTTACTCAGCAATTGGGCGCAGATCAGGCTATTTTGTACAAAGAAACCGATTTTGTTCAAGCTACTCTAGATTGGACAGACGGCGCAGGAGTAGATATTGGGTTTGATACGGTAGGAGGAGAAATTTTTGGACGTACTTTCGCCGCTACAAAAATCTATGGGGATGTAGTGACAATATTAGAAGCCGATGCTAGTACAGATTGGAAAGTAGCGCGCTCGCGTAACCTCAGAATTAGCTACGAATTGATGCTAATACCAATGTTACAAGGGCTAGTGGCGGCGCAACAACACCAAGCAAGTATTTTGACTCAATGCGGCGAATTAATTGATACAGGAAAGCTCAAAATCCATGTAAGCAAGGTGTTTCCACTATCTGAAGCCGTTGCAGCGCATCGGTTATTAGAAACGGGATCTGTTACTGGGAAAATTGTCTTGCAATGCGATTAATCAAGCAAGTAGCGATCGCACTATTAATCTTGTTACTAATCTTCCCTCAACCAGTATGGGGAGCTTTAGCGCAATTAGATCGAACAGTTTTAACTTTAGAATTGCTGAATGCGAGAGTAAAAACGCCGAAACTAAGCGGCGGTATCCCCACCATTGATTTACAGCACTTTATTATTGATTTACGCCCGGAAAATACTGGTTTTCGCGCCAATTTTGAGCAAGTTTTACAAGCGGGGTTGCAAAGAGCGGGATCTAGTCCTTTGGGTTTAGATTTGAGTTATTCTCTGATTCAAGGGGATTTTGTCGGGAATAATTTGGGACTAAAATCGCCCTTATATGGACAAGCTTTAGCACCAATATTTACACCCATTGAACAAACACAATTGCAACGCGATCGCCGTCGTTACGCTCAATTAAGCCAACTCTCTATGTCTCTATTGGGTTCAAAAACTGCTACACCTGCCCAAATTAGTGTATTTCGCGGCGGTTTGAAGCTAGTACAAACTCGTTTTAGTGGCGAGGCAAATTTTACTAATACATTTTTTCTGCAACCAGTGGATGCTTCTGGGGCGATATTTACCCAAAACGCCAATTGGACAGAAACGCGATTTAGTCGCAATGTTAGCTTTGCGGGGGCGAGTTTTCGCAAACAGGGAATTTTTCGGGGGAGTATTTTCTTTACTCCGGCGGGTTTTAATCAAGCTCAATTTCTGGAAACGGCGATTTTTAGCGGTGCTACTTTTGAAGATACGGGCAACTTTAATCAAGCAAGTTTTAATGGACAAGCTAGATTTAACCGGATGCAGTGGCGGGGAAATGCCGATTTTTCTCAAGTTAACTTTGCAAATAGAGCATTATTTACACAAAATCGCTTCTATAAATCTTTGTTTCTTACCGATGCAACTTTTAATCAAGCTGTGACGTTTCGAGAAACGCAATTTGATCAGGCGGTAAACTTGCGCGGTGCTAGTATTCTTAATCAAGCAGATTTTAGCGATGCAGCTTTTGCTAATTCTTCAGCTTATTTAAACGTATCCGATCTTATTTTTGATGCGGAATCAGCCAAAATTATCGGCAATCCAGGACAAATTGGCAGCGCGATTCAAGTACCAATATTGCAAGGTAATGAAAATGTATTGCGAAATCTAATTCAAAACTTCAGGCAATTGCAGCAAATAGGCGATGCCAATCAGTTAGATTACACTACTCAAAAGTTGCGCCGCGATGAATTATTGCGGAGGTTGTCGGGGATCAATATTAATACGGCAAGTTCCGAAACCTTACTGAAACTAGGGTTTTCGCCTATTCAAGTTGAAGCGATCACTCAGTATCGACAAGAGCAACCTTTTCGCAATCTGGGCGAAGTTTTGAGCCTAGATCAAATCGATCTCAATACTTATATTAAAGTCCGCGATCGCCTAGTGGCAACTTCTCCAATCTCTTATACAGAATCGCTATTACTCGCATGGCAATGGTTAACTTTAGGTTTATTACTGCTACTTAGTCGTTACGGTACGAGTTTTTGGTTAGTGTTTGGGGTGGGGACAATTGCGATCGCGCATTTTGGGTTAATATTTTGGCTAATTGACCGTTGGCGACGACTGCACCCCCAAAAGATTTTACCCACCGTTTACGAAACTAGCTGTGTACTCAGTAGTTTTTGCTTATTAGTGCTGTTTGGTTTAATTGCTATTTTTCGCACCTCAACCCAACCATTTTTGACTTTAGGTTGCGTGGAGGCGATCGTTTTACCACTTCCGCTAGTTTTAGTTGCTAGGCTTTACCAAAAAGGACGTTATCACGACTTGATGAATAGCAGCTACTTTGTAGAAGATGGTAGTATGCGGCAATTGAGATTATTAATTGGTAGATTGCCAGTTATGCCGCGCTTCCCGCTATTTCGAGAACGTTATATGCCTGTATTGTGGGAAAATCGCTGGAATTGGCTAAATTACTACGATTTTAGTTTAAATAACCTATTGAAATTAGGTTTTAACGATATCCGGCTGCGGGATGAACATTTACCAGGAATTGTGACTACTCTTGCTTGGTATCAGTGGGTAATTGGTTTGCTTTATTTAACGTTGTTGCTATGGACTTTATCGCGCACGATTCCAGGATTGAATTTGCTGATTTATCTAAAGTAGGTTAATGGAATTATACAAGTTGCCTGGAGACACAGGATAATATTACTACGTAAGTTTAAAGGAGATTAGCTGAGAAATGGAACTGACAGAAATTGAAACCAGTTTGAGATTAATCTTACAAATCTGCGAGAAAAATACGACAGACATTTCTAAGCTAATTCGTACTGTAGACAGAATTGCTCAAATTCAACTGGCGCAGTCGAGAGATATCGCGCACTTAACAGATTACATTGAGCGCGAAAATAATGAAAGTTAAGTTATCATTGATGATTGAATTGAAACCAGAAATAGAAGCCCGACTGCTGGCTCAGGCAATCGCTCAACGTGTTTCTGTAGAAAATTTGCTAGAGATGCTGATTGAAAACTACTGTGTTGTCTTGTTGAACCAACAACAGAGCGATCGCCTAGTAGATCCTCACGATAGATTAGCCGTACTTAAAGCGTTGGGAAAAAGCCCATCGTTGGCTCAAGCCCCCTCACTGTCAGAAGATGCGATCGCGCGTGAAAGCATTTACCGCGAACGAGAAGATGCTCAGTTATGAGTTATCTTGTGGATACAAATGTTTTGTTACGATTAATTAACTCCCATAACTCTCAATACGCCCAAGCTCAGAATGCGATTAACAAGCTGCTACAGCAAGATGTTGAGCTAAACATAGTGCCGCAGAATCTATTTGAGTTTTGGGTTGTGGCTACCCGTCCAGCCAATGTCAATGGGCTAGGATTGACTGTAGAGGAAGCAACTCAAGAAATGGCTCTTTTGGAAGCAACTGTTCGCAATCAAGGCTAGTACCCCTTCAGTTTTGACAGTATGGAAAGATTTAGTAATCAAGTATCAAGTTAAAGGCAAACAAGGTCATGATGCCCGATTGGTTGCGGCGATGATTACTCATGAAATATCTCATATATTGACTTTTAATGTTGAAGACTTTACCCGTTTTTCAGAAATTGTAGCGGTTTCTCCTCAAACAATTTAGCTTTAAGTAATTTTTCCCTGATATTTAACGCTGCTGTTGTGGACATTATCGCGCGCAATCCAGGGTTGATTTGCTGATTTATCTGAAGTAGATAGGCGAACTCTTGTTCGCCTCAAAGCAATTTTCACACTCTCGTTTGCAAAGATTTTAACAACTCTGTATTCACTCCCGACTCGCGGGTAAGGGCAATTTTGCCAGTCCGGGCAATTTCTTGTAACCCAAACTTTTCTAATACTTGCACGATCGCTACCATTTTACCCGGATCGCCTACAACTTCTAATGTCAGCGAGTCTTCGGCTACATCTACTACTCGCGCCCGAAATATTTGGGCTAATCCGACAATTTCTGAACGGTTGGCGCTACTTGCGTTTACCTTCAGTAGCATCAATTCTCGCTCTACACACGGAATTTCGGTAATATCTTGAACTTTTAGCACGTTTACGAGCTTATATAGTTGTTTTGTCAACTGCTCAATAACCTGCTCGTCACCCGGTACAACCATTGTAATTCGAGACATTCCCCCTTGCTCGGCGGCTCCTACAGCGAGGCTTTCAATATTGAAGCCGCGACGGGCAAATAAACCAGCAATGCGGGAAAGAACCCCGGATTCATCTTCTACTAAAACTGATAATGTATGTTTCACGGCTATTAAGGCTTGATAGATGGGCGATCGCGTACCGCTAACTTCAGTTCAAGCAGCACCGTTTTAGCCCTTTATTCTAGCTCGATTGCGTCACAAAGGGCAGAAAAAATCAAGCTTATCTCTTGATAGATAGATGTAAAAACAGCATAAATTATGCTTATTTAAAGTTGTGTATATAAAAGAGAAAAATAAATATGGGTTGGTTAAAACGTCTGTTTGGCATGGAAAAACCATCTGCTGCTCCGTCCTACGCCCCGCAATCACAAGCACCATCCGCTCAAGCTCAAGCGCCTACAGAGTCGGTTCCTCCCGAACGGATGGGACTTAGCGGCGAATACGACCAAAGCGGACTAGCTAAAAGAGTGGCTTTAGAGTTTGATGAGGAGCCAGATTTAGAGGATATTGATACTATTTATGTAGCTCAAACTGGTAGCGTTGTTGTTTTAAAAGGCAAAGCGCCTAGTCAACAACTTCTCAATAAAATGGTTTCTGTGGCTCAAAGAGTCAATGGTGCAACAGAAGTAAATAGCGACCAAGTAGAGATTGCTTAAAATTATCCGTAGCGGTTAGCTAACCGCTACCTCAACACTTGCTTGGGCAATGCTCAACGCTGGTACAGAACGTTGTGAAGCTTTGCGCCATGCTTGGGGTGGTGCGCCGTGATGTTGGCGAAATTGGCGGGAAAAATGGCAAGTGTTTTGATAACCCAAAGCGTTAGCGATTTGTTCTACCGATTGGTCGGTACTTTGTAGTAAAGAACGCGCTGCTACCATGCGGCGCTCGACAATCCACCGATTTACTGTATATCCTGTCTGGCTACCTACTCGGTTAGTTAAGTACGCTGGTGAATAACCAACTGCTTGAGCCACATCGCATAAAGTAATTGGTTGATGATAGTTGGCTTCGATAAACTTAAAGACTTCTTGCAGTTCCGGCGCAATGGGAAAAATTGACTGATTGACGATTATTTCTTTTACCTTTTCCCCTACTGGTGCAGACTTAGTTGCATACCACGAATGCAGACTTGCTCGTTTTTCTAATCGAGTGGCGATCGCTTTTAATAGTTCTTCTACCGTAGTTGGCTTAGTTAAATAATCATCAGCGCCTAATTCCATCCCTCTACGCCAGTCAGCTTTAGTTACACTTGCAGTCAAAAAAATAAATGCAGTAATGCCTGTAAGCGGATTTTGACGCAGAGTTTTTAGCACTCCATAACCATCAAGCTTAGGCATAGTCACATCGCAAATTACTAAGTCGGGGGAGTGGTTTTGAATTTTTGCCACCCCCTCTAAGCCGTCTTCTGCTCCGATTGTGCAATAACCTTCGGCGTTTAAGCAGTCCATAAAGATGTTGCGGGTACGTGCATCATCTTCAATTAATAAAATTTTTGCAGCCGTTTGTGGACTCATGTTTAATTACTCCAATTATTTAATGTCTTTTTTTCTGAAGGTAATACAAAAGTAAAGGTGCTACCTTTGCCTACGCTAACTACAGAGATGCTGCCGCCATGCACTTCTACAAGCATTTTCACCATTGATAGCCCTAAACCCGTACCAGGTAAATCGCCGACATTGCTACAGCGATAAAATGGCTCGAATAGTTGGGGGAGATCGCGTTCTGGGATACCAATTCCGCGATCGCTAATTTGAAAACTTATCTCTGCATCCTGACAAGCAATCTCAAAAGTTACGGTGCTATTTGCTGGTGAATACTTAATCGCGTTTGAGAGTAAGTTATTTAAAATTGGCTCCAATAATTGTTTGTCTAGGTAAACTTGGCGATCGCATTTATTTACAAAAACAATCTGCGTTTGATTGCTACAAGCTAACTGCATCTGTACAACTATATCGGTGCAAAATTGGTCTAGATCGAACTCCCTAGGCTCACATATTAATTTTCCTGCTCTTAACTTACTAAAGCTCATGATTTCTTCTAATACCTGCCCAATTTGTTCTACCGCTACTTGAATGTGTGCTAAATATGGTAGTTGTTTGTCTTCATTCCATTGGTGAACGTGACGTTTGAGCAAGTCTGCGGAAAAAGAAACCACATTCAGGGGTGTACGAAACTGGTGACACAACATGGAAACGAAACGCTCTTTTAGTTCGCTTAGTTGTTTTGCTTGTTCTAGTGCTTGTCTTACTTCTGCTTCTGCATTTTTGCTAGCGGTAATATCAATGAAGGCGAAAAGTTCGGCGGGTTTATCATCAAAATCAATTAAGTCAATAGAGCCAGCCAAAGTGTGCCTATCGCCGTTTTTAGTGACAATTTCTATTTCTTGGTGCTGCGGATTGCCGTTTGGCTGAGTGGGTGTTTGGCGAACAATTAGCTGCGATAAGTTAAAGTTTTCATTTAATAACTCCTCTTTGGTATAACCTGCGACTTCCGAAGTTGCCGAATTAACATATTGCAGCCGCTTCGAGCGAACTATGAACATAATTGCTTCGGTTGTCTCTGCTAAAGTAACAAAGCCATTTTCACCTTGTTCTAACACCTCTTTTGTTGACTTAAATTCGCTTATATCCCAAACACTCCAAACTCTACCGATAATTGCTCCGTCTAATAAGTGCGCTTTGGAGTGATGAGCAAAAGTTCTGCCATCAATTAGTTCCAAAATCTCGTAATGATCGCTCTCAGATTGAATTGATTCTGACCATACTGCTTTACGAAATGCTTCTGGATCTTTGACTTTGTTTTCAAAAAACTTTTGGCTATGGGAGCATTTTTTAGAAAGCATTATCCCCTTTGGAACCTGCCACATATCTATAAATTTTTGATTGTAGCTGAGAATTTCTCCGCTAAAACTCAAAGCAACAATGCCGTTTGCTGTAGATTCTAAAGTAGATTGCAATACTGAAAGAGAAGTTGCAAGTTGTATTTCTGTTTGTTTTAGTCGAGTAACTTCTTGGCTTAAATGTTGGTTTGTCTCAATAAATTTATTTGTGCATTCTTCTACTTTCGATGCAAAAGCTGCATTAGCTTTTTCTTTGACGAATATACAGCAAAATTCTTTACTCTCTTCTATATAGTTAATTACAAGTTCTACAACAACTGTTCGCCCGCTTTTAGTTTCGAGCTTTGATGTCAAGTTTAGGCTACCTTTTTTCGTTAATATGCGCCAATATTCTGCCCATTGAGCCGCATCTATTTCTAGTTCTATATCTACTAAATTCTTTAACAGCAGTTCTCGGCGAGAATACTCTGTTAATTTGCAAGTTACATCATTTGCATAAAAAATTTGTCCATCTGCTTCAACACAAAAAATAGCATCGGGCGCACGATCTACAATAACTTTTGTCAGTTGCAATTGCGTTATTTCTGGTGGTACAGAAAACTTTTTTGAGTTGGATTGAACTGAAATATAATTGTTGCTCACAGTTCTTTTCCCTCCTTTTTATTACTTCAATGGACGATTAATGCTTTTTTGATTCATAATTTGCCAATCTTAACTAGAATTATTTTTTGCTCAACTCTTAAAGAAGCTTAACAAAACTTTATGGTACTTGTTACTTCTGTTAAGTGTAATATGTGTGTAAGATGTGTCTAAGATATGTGTAACTTAAAATCTTTTTAACTTGAGTGCTAATTTTGACAACACAACTTAAGCTGATAGTCAAGACTTTTGCTAAAGGTTATCTGCCATTGTTTAAGCTTATTAAAGTGCGTGCTTGGTGTATATGAGGACTCTAGGTCTTTGTAGGTGCGATTGGTTTGAGGCAGGGTTTCAGATGAAAAATACCTTTGACCCTGTTTAATACATTTATACTAATCTTTTTTTAATAACCCAGCGATTGCAGAGTGCGCTGAGTTAGCGTCTATGCCATAAGCAACTTAATTTTTCTTAACAAAGCCTTCACTAAGTTAGCTAGCTTGAATCCTACCTAACTTCTCTCGAAAGACACAACTTATGTTAACTAATCAAGTATTCAGTAATACAACTTTTAAAAGTTAGGTATACCACCTAGCAAAGTTAGAGAGTTAGATTTACTTTCGGGTTATGTAGTAAAAAATACAAATATATTTAAAGTTGAAATTACTTACTTATACCCTGTACCTATCAAAGGGAATATATTTTTAAATTGAATAAAGGCAAGCTTTTCAGCCTTAAAGGAATCAAAAGAATTGACATAGCAATCGAAAAATTATTCATTGAGATACCTGTTGGTATCCCCTACATTTGTTACTTGAAGCACCTCGTTAGGTTTGCATATATCGTAAAAATTCTTGGGTTGAAATTGGTGATATTTATTCTCCTGTTTTGCTTTGGCAGAACTACAAACCAGTCTTAACTTCAAACCGAGTATTTGATATTACTTATTGTCGATTCTAGTAAATACTACTAGCTTCTGCGCTAAATCCGGCAGCAAATTTTATGAGTAATTAAAAGCAATGACTGAAAACTATACTCGTGCAACACCAATGGAACTTGAATCTTATCAAAGATTTGAACCTGTTGAATCCATTGAATCGCTACAATCCGATGCCACCTATGCTTATATCCAACCTATCGAAGCAAGGGAATTAGCACAACCTGACGCAAATATTACCGTCGCTGCGGCGGTAGTTGAGATGTTGGAACAACTGGGGATAGAGTGCGCCTTTGGGGTTGCTGGGGGAGCAATGGCAACGCTTTGGGGTTCTTTGTCAAACAGCCTGATGAAAGTATTAAACTTTCGCCATGAAGGAGGCGCAGCCTTTGCAGCCGTTGAAGCGTACTTTGCAACCAATCGTCCGACAATAGTTTTTACTACCGCCGGGCCAGGAATTACAAATGCAATCACCGGACTATTTGCGGCGCGTGGAGAAGGAGCTAAGGTAATATTTTTATCGGCTTGCACTTCCGCACCTCAACGGGGGAAATGGGCAATTCAAGAAACTACAGCTTATACCTTGCCTAGTGAAGGAATCTTTACATCGGGAGCGTTGTTTAACTACGCAACTACTGTAGAGTGTGCGGCGCAATTACCGCAAATTTTTAAGAGGATTGCTTTAGGGTTGGCGCAACCAGGAGGCTTTGTCGCCCATTTGAGCATACCTACGGCTGTGCAAACAAGTTTAGTTGAGCAGGAGTTGCCAAGATTAGACTTAGAAGGCGATCGCTCTATTCCCAGCAAAGAAACAATTGCTAAATGCGTCAGCAAGCTAACAGAAGGGAACTTTGCAATTTGGGTAGGTTTTGGAGCTAGGGGAGCCGCCGAGGAAATTCGCACTCTTGCGGAAAGAACCGGAGCCGCCGTGATGTGTTCGCCGCGTGCTAAGGGGATTTTTCCTGAAGATCATCCGCAATTTATCGGGGTGACAGGCTTAGGTGGGCATTCGTCGGTAATGACTTATATGCAAACCCAAATGCCTTTAAGGATATTGGTACTAGGGACGCGCTTAGGGGAACCAACTTCATTTTGGAGTCAATCAATGGTTCCTAGAGGTGGATTTATCCATGTAGACATCGATCCCCAAGTTCCAGGGGTAGCTTATCCTCACGCGGAAACTTTGCCTATACAGTCAGACATTGAGGTATTTGTGCAAGAGTTATTAACGCAAATGCCCCAAGTAGAGCAAACAAATACCTTACCGCACCCAGAAATTGAAGCGATTTCACCGGGTACAGATAACTTAGTCCGTCCTGAAGTGCTGATGTCAGCAATCCAAAAAGTCATAGTTGAAGGCACTGATGCTGTAGTTATGGCAGAGTCGGGCAACTCTTTTACTTGGTCAACTAACCTGTTGAGATTTAATCAAGCAGGGCGTTACCGGGTGAGTACGGGAGTAGGGGCGATGGGTCATACGGTAACGGGAGTTGTCGGGGCAGCGATCGCGCGCCAGGGTATTGCGGTGGCGATTGTCGGCGATGGGGCAATGCTGATGAATAACGAAATTAGCACCGCCGTTAAGTATCAAGTTCCGGCAATTTGGATTGTGCTAAATGACGCTCGATACAATATGTGCTTTCAAGGAATGAAACTACTAGGACTTACAGGAGCCGATGCGTTAATTCCGGAAACAGATTTTGTTACCGTAGCGCGGGGTATGGGCGCTGATGGGGTGCGCGTTACAACCGAAAGCGATTTGACTGCGGCGTTGGAAAAGGCGATCGCGCACAATAGCCCCTTTGTAATTGATGTCCTGATCGATCCTAGTCGCCCCGCACCTTCTAAAGGACGCAATCAAGGGCTAGCCGCGCTCGGAGTCAAAGCGACTGGTACACCCAAACAAGTTTCCTTTCCCTTGGTTTAACTGCTTTTAACAGGATAGTTACGTGAAAATTTTTGAAACTATCGAAGAAATGGGTCACGAGCAAGTGCTTTTTTGCCACGGACAAAATCCAAACATCAAAGCAATTATTGCAATTCACGATACGGGTTTAGGTCCAGCCATGGGAGCAACTCGAATGCTTCCTTACGTGAATGAGGCCGCCGCCCTCAAAGACGTTTTGCGTCTCAGTCGTGGGATGACCTACAAAGCTGCTTGCGCCAATATTCCTGTAGGCGGCGGTAAAGCGGTAATTATTGCCAATCCCGAAGAAAAATCTGACGAGCTATTTGAGGCTTACGGGCGGTTTATTGAAAGCTTGAACGGGCGGTTTATTACCGGACAAGATGTAAACATTACACCGCAAGATGTCTGCACAATTCGCCGTCAAACAAGCCACGTAGTTGGTACTTCCGAAAAGTCTGGAGGTCCTGCGCCAATTACGGCTAAAGGTGTACTTTTGGGGATCAAAGCCGCCGTCAATTTTCGCCTGCAAAATCAAGGACTGGATGGTTTAAAAGTTGCCGTCCAGGGCTTGGGAAATGTGGGAGGTAATTTGTGTAAGTACCTGCACGAGCATGGGGTTGACTTATACGTTACCGATGTTAGCAGCGAAAAAGCAGAACTTGTTGCTTCGTTGTACGGAGCTAAAGTTGTCGCCCCCGATGAAATTTATGGTTTAGATGTTGATGTGTTTGCCCCTTGTGCTTTGGGGGGAATTTTAAACAGCGACACTATTCCACTAATTAAAGCGCCTATTGTGGCTGGGGCGGCAAATAACCAGCTAGAAAGCGAGCAACTACACAGCCAAGCATTGAAATCAAAGGGGATTTTATATTGCCCGGATTATGTGATTAATGGCGGCGGACTTATAAACGTTTACAACGAAATGATTGGTTATGACGAAACCAAAGCATTTCAACAATTAAACAACATTTACGACACACTTTTAGAGATTTTTGCGATCGCCCAAAGTGCAGAAATTACTACCTATGAAGCTTCTCGGCATTTAGCCCAAGAGCGGATTAATAAAGCTAAAAGTCTAAAAACAAAGGAGTAATCAGTGGAAAAAAATACCTTCGCTACATCGGCTTTTATTGCCACTTCCCCCGAAACCGCCTTTGACTATCTCTGCGAGTTGCAGAATTTAGACGAGTGGACGTTGTTTAGCCGGATGATCGAACAAATTGATGATGATACTTGGCTAGGTACAGCTTCTGGGTATCAAAACAATTTGTACTATCACATTAAAAAACTCCAACATCCACTTTTTTACGGCATTGAGTGGCATTGTGGCGTTGAGTACAACCAGTATTTTCAAATTTACCCCGTATTGCTTTTTCCTACCGACTATATAGAACCGGGAACAGACGAGAAGGGAGTTTACTTTCACTGGTTGAGCTTTATCGATCCAATTCGTCGTCCGCCGATGATTATGGAGGGAATTCATACAGTACATAGTTCTGAATGCCGATCTTTGAAAGGTAATTTGGAGCGTAAAGCCGGACTTACCCAAGCAGCCAAAGGGCGCTACTACATTGATGTAGACACCATGTACATTGATGCACCAGTAGAAATGGGTGCGGAGTATTTGCAAGATGTCCGCAATCTAGATGAGTGGGCGCACTTATTGCATCCCAGTGGCGAAATTACTCCCGAATCTGGTGAATTTATCGATGAGTACGGGCAAAAAGTACAAGTCAAGTTTCGCCTTAACAATTTGAGTAAGTATTATTTGCTGGAACAGGAATATTTCTATCCTGACTACAACTATTACCAACGTTCGCCAGCAGTTTTGATTCCTTGCTCTTACGCTTTCAACGATCCAGCCGCATCGGGATTTATTCAGCACCGAATTACTTTTTGGAAAGTCGGCGAAACTCTGCCTCATGGCAAGCTACAAATTGAAGACTACGGCGCTGAGAGTATGAATATCAAACGTACTCTAGAAGCTAAAGCTGGGAATACTGAAACCTTTGCGCGGGGAATGAGCTATATTCCTCGTTCTTTGGTGGGTGCGAAGTAGCGTCATGAAACTGAGATTGCTCATTTTAGCTATTCTTGCGGTATTAGCTCCGCAAGCCGCCGAAGCTGCAACTTTTTCAATAGTTGCAGATGGTTTAGATAATGCTAGAGGACTGAGTTTTGCTCCTGATGGCACTATTTATGTTACCGAAGCCGGCTCGGGGGGTACGGGGGCTTGCGTTCCTTCACCGACGGGTGGCAACTTGTGTTATGGAACTAGCGGCGCTGTAACAAAAATTGGCAATGGTACAAAGGAGCGGGTTTTAACCAACTTACCATCGATCGCCGCGAGCGATGGTACTAGCTCCTTTGGCGCTCAAGATATCAAGTTTGATACTGCGAGTAATCCTTACGTGCTAATGGGCTACGCCGCCGATCCAGCCTTGAGAGATACAGCTTTAAATAGTCCTGACTTGGGCAAGCTACTTTTAGCAGACTTTGCTACTAATTCGTGGAGCGTCGTTGCTGATTTCTCTAACTACGAATTAGCTAATAATCCCGACGGGGCAGATATAGGTAGCAATCCGACGGCTTTTATTCTTGATGGGAATCGCGCGATCGCTATTGATGCGGGAGCAAATGCCCTATTGAGTGTAGGAATCGACGGCAGCAACTTACAAGCAATTGCTAGTTTTCCTCAAGAAGTTTTAACTAATCCCATCTTTCCCCCAACCGACTCTGTACCTTTCGATCCTACTCAAGTGCCATCGGGAGAAATACCACCAGGATTTGCCATAAATGCGACACCTACAGGAGTAGCTGTAGGTGCAGACGGTGCTTACTATGTCAGTCAATTTACGGGTTTTCCTTTTCCCGAAGGTGAAGCCAAAATTTACCGAATTGGTACTGATGGGGAAACCAGCATTTACGCTGATGGGTTTACGCAACTGACAGACTTGGAATTTGATGCCCAAGGCAATTTGTACGCCTTGCAGTATGCCAACGAGTCAGCCTGGAAA
Source organism: Chlorogloea sp. CCALA 695 (assembly GCF_003003885.1). Lineage (GTDB taxonomy): Bacteria > Cyanobacteriota > Cyanobacteriia > Cyanobacteriales > Chroococcidiopsidaceae > Aliterella. Next base: position 30,764 of record NZ_PVWN01000027.1, read on the forward strand.
GGGAATTTTGATGGCTCTGTAATTCAAATTGCCCCCGACGGAACGCAAACAACGCTCCTGAGTGGAGACGGGCTAATTGCCCCCTCTAGCTTGGCAGTTAGCCCCGATGGTCAAGTTTACGTTACCAATCAAAGCGATCGCCCAGGCGCAAGTCAAGTTCTGAGAATTGACAATAGTGAACCCGTTCCCGAACCTACTTCTGTTCTTGGCGTACTAGCTTTTGGGGCTTTAGGACTCAAACAGTGGCGCAAAAAGCGATTCCTTAATCGCTAACGGTGAATATAGCTTTGTAAAGAGCTTAATCCCACAAGTCCCATTTCCCAATTAACCAAATTTCCCAAAATACTACCAGTAAATGTCGAAAAATATGAACTTCAAGTTATCTGCTTTTACCTTTATTTCTTTTTGTTTTGCAGCGATCGTCAGTGTACCTGCCGCTCAAGCTGTTTCTCTAACTACAATTGTTGAGGGAATTAGTAACGCACGGGGTGTTAGCTTTGGTCCTGATGGGACAATGTACGTTGCAGAGCCAGGTGTTGGCGGCGATGGTGCTTGCCAACCTTCTCCAAGTACGCTATTTCAGCCGATTTGTGCGGGTAATTCTGGCTCTATTGTTAGAGTCAAAACTGACGGTCAGACTGATCGCATATTTACTGGTTTTCAATCTTTAGCCGAACAACCTTCGGGTAACCAGGCTGCTGGTCCTGCCGACTTGCAGTTTGATTCAGTAGGTAATGCTTACTTGCTAACTGGCTATGCTGGCTACCCAGGAAATCGTGACGCGGAAACCCTTGAATTGGGTAGCAATTATGCACTTCCACCCCAGCAACTTGCTGTGTTTCCACCATCCGCACCGGAGGATGTTTTAAATACTTCTAACTTGGCGAAACTGTTTAAAGCAGATTTGAACACCGGAGGATTAACAGAGATTTTTGACTTTGCCAAGTATGAAATTGCCAATAATCCAGATGGTGGAGACCAAGTTACAAACCCCTACGACTTAACTATTAGTGGCGATACGGCTTATGTCGTTGACGGCGGCGGAAATGCAACATATAGCATCAAGCTTGATGGTAGTGAAGCAAAAGCAACAGCACTCCCACTAAACATTATTACTAACCCACAACTTCCAGAGCTTCCACCAGGAGCAGAATTGCCACCAGGATTGATTAACTTTTTAGAGCCAGACGAAAACGGCGATCCTCGGATATCAATTCAATCAGTACCTACGGGTGGTGCAGTTGGTCCTGATGGTGCTTTGTATGTTGGGGAATATTCAGGTTTTCCTTATCCACAAGATGAGGCGCGGATCTTCCGCATTGGCGAAGACGGTGTACCAACAGTTTTTGCTGAAGGGTTCAACGCAATTACTGAACTAACTTTTGACAAAGAAGGCAACTTGCTAGTTCTACAATTTACCGACACTTCACAGATAACAAGTCAAGATATCAGTAGTTTACCAGGATCTCTAATTCGACTAGCCGCCGATGGTACGCGCACCACTCTTGTTGGCGCAGGTGAAGGGCTAGAATCGGCCGATGGTCTGACTATTGGTCCTGATAACCAAATCTATGTAACAAATCGAGGCGTAGGCCCAGGCAACGGCAGTGTTGTCAGAGTAAATACAGGCGCGGAACCCGTACCCGAACCTGCTTCTGTCTTAGGAATATTAGCTTTGAGCGCTGCGGGTGTTGGCTCTAAGTTTAAGGGCAAGTTAAAGCAGTTGACACACAAATTCAAAGCTTAAGTAACAAAGTGCGATCGCACCTTACTGGCATTAGGGCGATCGCTTTGCTTGGTTGCACAAATTATACACGAATAGGAGTCGAACATCATGGGATTAGTAAAAAATCTCTCATTAGTCGTTGCAACAAGTGGCTTGATGCTAGCGGTAACAACCGAAGCCCAAGCAGTTAGTCTCAGCTACGATAGTTCCATCGGCAGACCAGCTAACTTCGCCGCAGGAGAAACTCCGTTTACTCCAGGTACGATTGCCATTCCCCAAGGCATTGCGGTACAGAAAGAAACAGGGAACGTCTTCGTGGCTAATGACGTAACCGATCAAATCCAGGTGTTCAGTTCTGAGGGTAATTTTCTTCAAGCCTTTGGCGGTAAGGGTAGCGGGCCTGGGCAATTTGACGGGCAATCAGCGCTCGCATTTGAACCGAATACGGGAAATTTATATGCGGGTGATGTTGTCAACAACCGGATTAACGTATTCGATCCCCAAGGTAACTATCTCAACTCCATTGCTCAAGGTCAATTTAGCGGACTAGTTGAAGGCAGACCTTTCTTCGGTCCATCGGGGATTGTATTTGACAATAACGGCAATGGATTCGTGGGTGACTATAGTAGCGATCGCATCTTGAAATTTAATTCAGATGGCGAAATAACTGGTTCTATTGGCAGCAACGGCACTGCGCCAGGACAATTTCAAGGTCCATCAGGCATAGCAACTACGCCAGAGGGAAATTTAGTTGTGACTGACCAGTTCAACAACCGCATTCAAGTGATCGACCAAGAAGGCAATGCGCTGCTAAATTTTGGCACACAAGGCACTGGAGAGGGAGAGTTCAATCAGCCTATTGATGCTGAGGTGGACGAGAAAGGTAATATCTACGTGACGGATTCTATCAATAGCCGCGTCCAAATATTCGATAAAAGTGGTAACTTTCTGAGTACCTATGGCGAACCTGCCCTTGATGCAGAAGGCAATGTCGTACCACCTTTAGCGTTGGGCGCACCCTCTCCCTATGGCGATCCCCTAGACCTCGAACCAGGTAAGTTTAATTGGACGGCGGGTTCAGACCTAAAAGATGGCAAGCTTTATGTCGGTGACTTCTTCCAAGGTCGCGTCCAAGTAATGAATGTCAACAACTCAGAACCAGTCCCTGAGCCTTCCTCAATGTTAGGTTTAGCGGTTTTGGGTGGTGGTGCGTTAACTCTCAAATTAAAGCAACGCCAAAAGCAAAAAGCATTTAAAGCATAAAAGCTTAACCAAAGGAGCATACCCAAGCGTGTCTTGTCGCTAGGCTTCTTTGTCGAAGGTTTCTTTCAAAGCAGATTTACCGCTTACAAGTCAACTTGCAAACCTGGGATTGCAAGTTGACTGCATACACAAATTTTGAAATTAAACCTCATAGGAGTCAAACAAATGGCTGATACTCAAACCACTAGCAGCACTACTCAAGACTTAAATGAATTACTAAAACAATCACCCTTTGGGCCGTTGTTGGATATTAAAGGTGCTGACGGGAATAACCTAACAGTAGAGGATATTTTCGGTAAGGTTGATTTCGCAAGCGGAGGCATTCCTTTAGGTAGTAGTGGCGATCCTTTCGCTGATGACAACTTCTGGGATATTTTTGCTGGCGGTGTGAACCCTACAGAATTTTCTAGTAGCAGTATACCCGCTTTTACTGGTAATATTCCTCAAGGATTGCCAACTGGTGGTTCGAGTACCCCAGTGCCAGAGCCTTCTTCTGTATTAGGTCTAGCTGTAATAGGTTTAGGCATTGCAGCAGCTAAATTTAAGCAACACGGGCGACGGACAGCAAAAGTTTTTAACAAATAAACGCGATCGCACTCAGGATTAAAAGGCAAATAGTAACTTTTCCAAATATTTATACTTTGTCCTTCTAATCCTGGCTTTATAAAAATCTCCATATTACAAATAAGCGAACTATTACTTATGGCAACTAATGAACCCAGTATTAGCAACTTTTTTGTTGGTAATGGTAGCAATAACTCTTATACTAACGGCGGCGGTAGTAGCAATCCGTTCGATGGCGGCGGTAGTCCTCTAACTACTGGTGATATTTCTAATTTCTTTGCTGATGGTAAAAACCCTTTTGCCAATAGTGATATTTCTAATCTCTTTGCTGATGGTAAAAACCCTTTTGCTAATGGTGAAAACCCCTTCGCAGAAAATCAAAACTTTGGTAGTAGCAACGCCACCATCGGTACAGGCAATTGGGACTTGAGTAGTAACAACGCTACTATCGGTAATGGTAATTGGAATATAGACTCAGCAAGTTACAACGCTACTATTGGTAATGGCAACTGGCTTCGAGAGGAGGCAAGTTACAACTCAACCGTTGGTAACGGTAATTGGTACTGGGACTCTAGCAGCAATAATTCTACCCTTGGTAATGGTAATTGGAGCTTTGGTAGCGATAATTCCACCCTTGGTAATGGTAATTGGGATTTTGGCAACAATAATGTAGTCATCGGTAACGGAAATTGGCTATTTACCGACAATAACGTAATTATTGGTAATGGCAATTGGTTTATAAGCAACGATCCTACAGCGAGCAAGCCAAGTCAAAATATTGCTACTTTAGAAGCAATATTTCCAGAGTTGAAGCCAGACATTGATAACTTAGTTAGTTCGCTCGTCGGTGGCTTTGGCAAAGAATTTACTGGATTAACTAGCGGTTTTGATGCCGCAAGTAGCCAAACTTTTGAGCAACTCATCCTTTCTCAAGGTAATGGTGCGGATCTAAGCACTTTGTCTGATAGCGATTTGACACAATTTTTTGCTTCTTTAAGCGGAATGTCCGGTACGGACGGCACAACGGGTAACTCTGGCTGCTTTTTTGGGTGTAATGGTGTTGGCAATATACCCAGCGAACCCGTCCCAGAACCCGGTTCGGCGCTGTCGCTATTAGCGGTGGGATTAATTTATTTTGTGTGGTCAAAGAAATTTAAGGCAAAAGGCAAGCTTAGTTTGAAAAACTAGGAATTAAGATTTTGTCAATAAAAATTAGTGTTTTAACTTAGATGCACTGAAACAGTGACTATTTTAGAAAGGCAAGATACTTTAATGAAAACTGCGACTTCTTGCACGTCCGATTTACTCCGTCAGTGGGTGGCACAACATACCACTACTGAGGGTTTGGCTTGGTTAGATAACAAATGTAAGCTTATTGCTGATGGTGCAGAAGTGCGAGTATTTTTTACGTCTTTTAGCGCTGTACCTCGCTATGTAGGCAAAGAAAAGTTATCGCTAACAATGGAACAATTGCAAGCCGCCCAATTAATGCGATCGCATTGGCAGCCTCAATTTTGGAACAGCGACGCAACTGCTCGTACTTTATTATTATTGGCGCTTCCTCACAACAGGGCTGAAGAATATTTACAAAAATTAGAGCAACTTTTTAATACCGCCGACATGGGGGAATTGGTCGCTCTTTATCAAGCTTTGCCACTGTTACCATACCCCGAACAGTATCGCTTGAGGGCGGCAGAAGGATTAAGGAGTAATATGATTCCCGTCTTTAATGCGATCGCGTTGTACAATCCCTATCCGCAAGAGTATTTCGACGAATTGGCGTGGAATCAAATGGTACTCAAGGCGCTATTTGTAGGTAGTCCTCTGCGGCTAATTCAAGGCTTAGAACTTCGCGCTAATCTAACTTTAGCCCAAATGTTAACCGACTACGCCAACGAACGATTGGCAGCTAATCGCACTGTTTCGCCGGAACTTTGGCAATTAGTAGAACATATTAATTCAAAAAAATAGCGTTGCTGAAAGTGTGATAATTTTTCCTTTTTGCAATCCTGTCTCCTTGGGAATTGTTCATTAAAATCACCAATTACCCATTACCAATTACCAATTCAACTATGTTTATAGATCCTCATATTCACATGACCGCGCGGACAACTTACGATTATCTGATTATGCGCGAATCAGGCATTGTTGCTGTAATTGAGCCTGCTTTTTGGCTAGGACAACCCCGAACTAATGCTGGATCGTTTCAAGACTATTTTAGTAGCTTAGTCGGCTGGGAGCGCTTTCGCTCGGCTCAATTTGGAATCGCCCATTACTGCACGATTGGCTTAAATCCTAAAGAAGCAAATAACGAAGCTTTGGCGGCGGAAGTTATGGAATTATTACCTCTATTTGCTTGCAAAGAAGGAGTAGTTGCGATCGGCGAAATTGGTTATGATGACATGACCCAAGCTGAAGATAAATGTTTTCGAGCGCAGCTAGAACTTGCCAAAGAGTTAGATATGGTGGTGCTAATTCATACTCCCCATCGCAACAAAAAAGCTGGAACAAGCCGGAGTATGGATGTGGCAATCGAACATGGGATAGATCCGACTAAAGTAATTATTGACCACAATAATGAGGAAACTGTCAAGGAAGTTTTAGATCGGGGTTTTTGGGCAGCTTTTACAATTTACCCTCATACAAAGATGGGTAATGCGCGGATGGTGGAGGTTGTGCGTCAGTATGGGTGCGATCGCATTATTGTTGATAGCAGCGCCGATTGGGGTATCAGCGACCCCTTAGCAGTGCCAAAAACAGCGCAACTAATGTTAGATCGGGGCATTTCTGCTGATCATGTCAATACTGTTTGCTATCAAAATGCTTTAACAGCTTATAGTCAAAGCGGACAAATGAAAGAGTCTGACTGGTTAAATCCTCAACCTATCGATCAACGGCAATCATTTAATGATAATTCTGTCTTGCGTGGACAAGAGCCAATAGTAGAAGGGGCGAGTAATTACGCCCTAATTGAGTAGAGGTATACATGACTACTGTATTAAAGTCTAATTACAGCTTATCTACTCGTTTTTGGGCATATTTGCAACTAATGCGCCCTGCAAATATTGTTACGGCTTGGGCAGATATCCTAACAGGTTTTGCCGCTTCCGGCGCAGAATTAGGAGTTCCTTTAGCTTGGCTACTCTTAGCTACAACGGGGCTTTATGGCGGCGGGGTAGTGTTTAATGATGTTTTTGATGCCGAGTTAGATGCCATAGAGCGTCCCGAAAGACCAATCCCAACAGGTAAAGCATCGATTTTTGGCGCAACTAGCTTAGGAATTGTACTTTTAACGATAGGCGTAGTAGCGGCGGCTCAAGTTTCGTTACTAAGTGCTGTGATTGCGGTATTTGTGGCAATAGGGGCATTAATTTACGATGCCTGGAACAAACACAATGCCTTATTAAGTCCTATAAATATGGGTCTTTGTCGTGGTGGCAATTTACTTTTGGGCGTGAGTGCAATACCTGCAATGGTTACAGAGCGCTGGTTTTTAGCACTCATTCCCATTTTTTATATAGCCGCAGTTACAGCCATTAGTCGCGGGGAAGTACACGGCGGTAAAAGTAGTACAGGAAAACTAGCTTTATTGTTACTTGCGATCGCCCTAGGTGGAGTATTAGCTTTAGGATTATTGCCAAATTACTCTATTTTCGCAGCTTTACCATTTTTAGCTTTATTAACGGCGCAAGTATTTCCACCTTTTATTGCTGCAACTAAAGAGCCTAATGCCGATATTATCCGTAAAGCTGTAAAAGCTGGGGTTTTATCGCTAATTATTTTAGACGCGAGTATGGCGGCGGGTTTTGCTGGCGGGTTATACGGCTTACTTGTTTTAGGGTTGTTATTTGTGTCTATAACTCTAGCAAAAGTCTTTGTAGTAACTTAAATTATGTTAATTGACATTTTTCACGATACCGCTTGTCCTTGGTGTCGAATTGGTAAAAAACATCTCTTTGATGCGATCGCATTATTAGACCAAAACCAGACAATAGAGATACGCTGGCATCCTTTTTTACTAGACGATTCAATTCCCGCTCAAGGGGTAGGGTTTCGCGCTTTTATGAAGATGCGAAAAGGGATAGGAGCAGATCAATTAACACAGCTATTTAGTTACGCCACTCAATCCGGTGCAAAAGCTGGAGTCAAGCTAGATTTTGAAAAGGTTTTTTTGGCTGTAAATACAACGCTTTCTCATCGGCTAATTGCACTGACACCAAAAACCCATAAAAACGTCATTGTCGAAGCCGTATATAAAGCTTACTTTGAAGATGGACTAAATATTGGCGATGTTGACACCCTAGCTTCTTTAGGTAAAGAATTTGGCTTTGACCAAAAGCAGTTAAAGCAGCAATTAAGTAGCGATGCGGCGTTAGCTGAAGTTGTAGAAGAAGCAAAAGCGGCAAGAAATCAAGGTATAAGTAGCGTACCGTTTTTTGTCATCAACAACAAAGTTAGCATCAGTGGTTCGCAGTCGGTAGAAGTATTTATCCAAGCAATACAAAAAGAACTTTAGGAATTATTTAATAACTATGACAACTAATACTAAATCAAAAATTAGTTACAGTATACAACCAATTGAGCAATGCGTTCCAGTTAGTTTTCGCTATGACGTGCGATTTACTACAGGAATATTTAACGTAGGCAATCCCTTACTAGCGCAAACAATCGTTGCTGAAGGAGAAGGGACAAAAAGAGCGATCGCAATTGTCGATTCTGGTTTAATAGAACATTATCCGCATCTACTCGCCCAAATAACCGACTACATCGACTTTTACGGACAGGTGTTAACTTTAGCGGCAGATCCGATTGTAGTACCTGGGGGAGAAGCGGCTAAAAACGATCCACAATTATTAACTCAAATTCACGAAGTTATTAATAATGTCGGGTTGTGTCGTCATTCTTACGTTTTAGTAATTGGCGGTGGAGCGGTGTTAGATATGGTAGGCTACGCCGCCGCTACAGCACATCGGGGTGTAAGGTTAATTCGCATTCCGACTACTGCATTGGCGCAAAATGATTCGGCGGTGGGGGTAAAAAATGGGATTAATGCTTTTGGCAAGAAAAACTTTTTAGGTAGTTTTGCCACACCTTACGCTGTTTTAAATGATTTTGACTTTTTAACTACTTTAAGCGATCGCGACTGGCGAGCGGGCATTGCAGAAGCAATTAAGGTAGCTTTAATCAAAGACTTGGACTTTTTTGAGTTTATCGTGTCTAATGCTAAAAAATTAGCGCGGCGAGACATGGAAGTTATGCAGCAGTTAATTTATCGTTGCGCTCAGTTGCATTTAGAACATATTGCTACTAGCGGCGATGCTTTTGAGTTGGGTTCTTCTCGTCCTTTAGATTTCGGTCATTGGGCGGCGCATAAGTTAGAGCAATTGACTGATTTTCGCTTGCGACATGGGGAAGCGGTAGCAATTGGTATTGCGCTTGATAGCACTTATTCTTACTTGTCTGGGTTCCTATCTCGACCCCAATGGCAACTCATTATTGATACACTTTTAGCTATTGGTTTTACTTTATCTGTACCAGAACTTGCTGAACAACTAAATTCTCCTCCTTCTTCTCGGTGTCTGCTGGCGGGGTTGACAGAGTTTAGAGAACACTTAGGGGGCGAATTGACTTTAATGTTATTGCAAGAAATTGGTCAAGGTTTTGAGGTGCATGAGGTTGATGTACCTGTCTATAGGAAAGCTATTAAGGAACTGTTGGCAGTTTAAAACGCCCTCCTAAATTCTTAGGAAAAACCGAATATGGGGGGTCTGCCCCCCAAACCCCCTGCAAAAGTGCCTTGTCTTGGGGTACGGTAGGTTTCGGCAATCGGCTTCTTTTTCGGTTAATACACAAGTTTTTGGTAAGAATCGAATAGGTGTGTCTTTGTTCTACAAGGCTTGTCTTAAGAAAAACTGAGTATGGAGGGTCTGCCCCCAAACCCCCGTTGGGGAGCCAGTATGGGGATTACTTTGTCTTCCCCATAGCTGGCGTGGACGAGTTGCCTCCCAAGACATTTTTCGGGGGAGTCTCTCCTCAGATTCGATGCCGCCCAAACCCCCCGCAAACAATGTCATATCTGTGAGCGTTCAATCTCTGTGCGTTTAGCAGTGTTTCGGTGAGGGTTAAAGAAAGTTCAGCCCTCTAACTGACTTCACCAAAATACAAACAATAATTATGAAAATTGGTACAGATAATATTCATCTCACCTACTGCACTAATATTCATCCCGGCGAAAGCTGGAGCGACGTTTTTGCCAATTTACAACAATATATCCCTGTTCTTAAGTTGCGGTTGTCTCCAGAAAACCCTTTTGGTATTGGACTGCGTTTAGCAAATATTGCCGCTAAGGAGTTATTAGAAAAAGATAATTTAGCTCAGTTTCAATCTTGGTTAACGGCTCAAAACTTGTATGTATTTACTCTAAATGGCTTTCCTTATGGGGAATTTCATCACCAAGTTGTCAAAGATGCCGTTTATTCGCCCGATTGGTCTAAACTTGAACGCCTAAACTACACAATAAATTTAGCCAAAATTCTCGCTGCTTTATTGCCTCAAGGTATAGATGGAGGGATTTCTACTTTACCTATATCTTACAAGCCTTGGTGGAAAGGCGAAGTATCTGCTGAAAATCACATTTTCGACTCTAGTTGTCTTCACCTTGCATCCCTTACCGCCGAACTTATCAACCTTCGCCAGCAAACCGGGAAGTTCATCCATTTAGATATAGAACCCGAACCCGATGGATTGCTCGAAAATACGGCGGAAGTAATCGATTTTTTTACTAATTGGTTACTCCCAGTTAGCGGCGCAATTCTTGCTGAATCTTTGAGTATCTCTCCCAAGTTAGCAGAAGCACAATTACTCGAACACATCCGTATTTGCTACGATACTTGTCATTTTGCGGTGGAATACGAAGATCCGGCTACAGTTTTTGCACTTTTTCAGGAGTGTGGCATCAAAATCGGCAAAATACAGCTAAGTGCAGCTATTAAAGTAGCATTACCTGCCAATAGAGAGGTTTTATTATCACGATTGCGCCCCTTTGCTGAGTCTACTTACTTGCACCAAGTAATCGAACGTTACCCAGACGGTTCATTGCATCATTACCCCGATTTAGTTACAGCTTTACCATATCTAGAGCAGTCAAAAGCTCAAGAATGGCGCACACATTTTCACGTACCTATTTTTATCCACGATTATCAAGTTTTGCAGTCTACCCAAGATGACATTGTGGCAGTTTTGCAATTACTACAAGCAAATCCTGTTTGTCAGCATTTAGAAATTGAAACCTATACTTGGGATGTTTTACCCCAAGAAATGAAAATCGATTTACTCGCATCTATCCAAAGAGAGTATGAGTGGGTACTACAAACAGGCTTGGCAATTCAACCACAGCTTGCTTCCATCTCCTAATAATTTTTCAAGCAGTATTGTTCCATATTTTCCCCCCTTTTGAAGGGGGGTTAGGGGGGATCTCCCCACATCTTTTTAAATTAACCCCTATAAAAACCATGCAAAAAACAGTTGTTCTAAATGTAGTCGGCTTAACCCCTAGCTTACTCAGTGAACACACCCCCTTTTTATCTAATTGGGCAAAAAAGGGGCAACTAGCCAATATTAAACCCGTACTCCCGGCGGTAACTTGTACGGCGCAAGCTACTTACTTAACTGGCAAATTGCCTGACGAACATGGCATTGTTGGTAACGGGTGGTACTTCCGCGATGAATGCGAAGTAAAATTCTGGAAACAATCTAATAAATTAGTGCGATCGCCTAAAATCTGGGATATGGCGCGATCGCTCGATTCGTCTTTTACCTGTGCTAATTTGTTCTGGTGGTACAATATGTACTCCTCAGTAGATTACGCTGTTACGCCGCGCCCCCTGTACCCCGCCGATGGGCGAAAAATTCCTGATATTTATACCCAACCTGCGGAAATGCGATCACATCTCACTAAGGATTTAGGTCAATTTCCCTTATTCAACTTCTGGGGGCCCAATACAAACATCGCCTCTAGTCAGTGGATTGCAGACAGTGCTAAGTGGACAGAAGAACGTTACAATCCGACGCTAACTTTAGTTTATTTACCTCACTTAGATTACGGATTGCAACGTCTTGGCACTAAAAACAGCCTTATTCACAAAGATTTGCAAGAAATTGATGCTATTTGTGGCGATTTGATTGCTTACTATGAGGCTCGAAATGCTCAAGTAGTTGTTTTATCAGAGTACGGTATAACTGATGTTTCGCGCCCAGTCCACTTAAATCGCGTGTTGCGAGAAAATGGCTTATTAACAGTACGGGAAGAATTAGGGCGCGAATTGCTCGATCCTGGCGCAAGCAAGGCTTTCGCGGTTGCAGATCATCAAGTTGCTCATATATATGTAAATGATCGCACTTATCTACCCAAAGTCCGCGATATTTTAGAATCAACCCCCGGTGTGGCGCAGGTATTAGAAGATGAAAAAGCAGCTTATCATCTCAATCATTCCCGTTCTGGAGACTTAGTAGCGATCGCACAGCCAGATAGTTGGTTTACTTATTATTATTGGTTAGATGACGCTTGCGCTCCTGATTTTGCCTCTACTGTCGATATTCACCGCAAACCAGGTTACGATCCGGTGGAACTATTTATCGACCCGCAAATCAAAGTTCCTCAACTTAAAGTTGGTTTGAAACTATTACAGAAAAAGTTAGGATTTCGCTACTTAATGGATGTTATCCCCACCGATGCTAATTTAGTACGTGGTTCTCATGGTGCTATTAATGTTTCGTCTCAAGATCAGCCAATATTTATTACTCAAAAACCTAACTCACTCAACGCAGATACTATTGCTGCCACTGATGTTTGTAAATTACTGATCCAACATCTTGTCGAATAAATAATTGCGAAGCCCGTTACCGGGCGCGCTTGCGCTATCGCATCTTATCTAAAGTATCTCTTAAGTAAGATGTAAAAAATAAATTTGTATCCATTTTATCAATAAACTTATAAATAAAAATAGTGAGTTTTATAATATCAAAATTATTGATAATTCAATCAAAAGAAAATTCATTGTAAACACTTATTAATAACAACTACTCTAGCAAAGAGAACCAGCATTTTATAGATGCTCTACTTCAAAAAGATTGCGAGACAAATTAGTCTTCGTCATTAAGTTTTAGTGGCGAACAAAATGTTTATGTAAATTGAGTTTATTTTGTCAGCTTTCTTTATAAAAAAGTAATTGCAAACACCTTTAAGCAGTAGAACGGTGAGAAAATTTCCATGATGTTTGACTCCCACGCCGTTTTTGTAGTATTTTGTGTTACATAATTATTACCTATGAGAAAATTTCTATGATGTTTGACTCCCACTGCTATACAACCAAAAGCGGCATTATTGTATCTCGTACTGTTACCGAAGTACCCCTTGAAACAGCCTTAGAAGACATTTTATGGAGTCTCAATTCGCAAAGAGGCGGGTTGTTGGGTAGTAGTTATGAATATCCAGGAAGATACAAAAGATGGGCAATGGGATTTGTCAACCCGCCATTAGAATTAAGCACGTGCGATCGCAATTTTACAATCAAAGCCTTAAACAAACGCGGTACGATCCTAATTCCCTTTTTAGCCGAACGATTAACCAAAAAATCCCAAATCGAAAGCATCGAAGTAGACGAAACTTGTATTACTGGTTCGATTGTTCAAACAGCACAATTATTTACCGAAGAAGAACGCAGCAAACAACCTTCCGCTTTTAGCATCGTCCGCGAAATTCTCAATGCTTTTCATAGCAACGAAGACGAACACTTGGGGTTATACGGCGCGTTTGGTTACGATTTGGTTTATCAATTTGAATCTGTCCCCAAAACCCAGATTAGACCAGAAGATCAGCGCGACTTAGTTTTGTATTTGCCCGATGAACTGGTTGTAGTTGACTACTATTTGCAAAGTGCTTTTCTATTGCAGTACGAACTTGAAACCCCCCAGGGAAATACAAAGGGATTGCCAAGAATAGGTGAAGCAATTGATTATAGAGGAAGTCGCGCAGTAGTTGAAAAAAGCGTCGATCACGCCCCTGGAGAATATGCCAGCAAAGTTCATAAAGCCTTAGAATACTTCCGTCGGGGCGATTTATTTGAAGTTGTCCCCAGTCAAAACTTTTACTCGGCTTGCGAAGAAGCACCGAGTAAGTTATTTGAAACCTTGCAGCAAATCAATCCTAGTCCTTACGGATTCATCTTTAACTTGGGCGGCGAGTATTTAATCGGCGCATCGCCCGAAATGTTTGTCCGAGTAGAAGGAAAAAGGATTGAAACTTGTCCGATTAGTGGCACAATTAGTCGGGGACAAAATGCGATCGATGATGCCGATCAAATCTTACTATTGCTTAATTCTGGCAAAGATGCAGCCGAATTAACCATGTGTACCGACGTAGATCGCAACGATAAATCAAGAATTTGCGAACCCGGTTCGGTAAGAGTAATAGGGCGACGACAAATTGAACTGTATAGCCACTTAATTCACACCGTAGACCACGTAGAAGGCTTACTAAGACCTCAATTTGATGCTTTAGATGCTTTTTTGACCCATACTTGGGCTGTAACCGTTACGGGCGCACCAAAACGGGCAGCAATGCAGTTTTTAGAACAGCACGAACATAGTGTAAGGCGTTGGTATGGTGGGGCGGTAGGTTGTTTGACCTTCAACGGCGACTTGAATACAGGTTTAATTTTACGGACTATCAGACTAAAAGACTCCATCGCTGAAGTTCGCGCCGGTGCTACGGTGCTTTATGACTCCATCGCCGAAGCAGAGGAACAAGAAACCAGAACCAAAGCCGCCGCCCTATTTGAGACAATTAGCCGCGCTAAAATTACCGCAAATAACAACCTTTCTAACAAAAGTAGCGATTATGCAGGTATTACTGAAGTAAAAAGCAGCAAAGTAAAAGTTTTACTCATCGACTACGAAGACTCTTTTGTTCACACTTTGGCTAATTACATCCGTCAAACTGGCGCAACAGTAACTACCTTACGTCATGGCTTTGCTGAGTCAGTTTTGGACGAAGAAGATCCAGACTTAGTTGTATTATCTCCTGGCCCTGGTAGACCTCACGATTTTGGCGTACCAGATACAGTAAAAGCTTGCGTCCGCCTACAACTACCAATTTTTGGGGTTTGTCTAGGTTTGCAAGGTATTGTGGAAGCTTTTGGCGGGGAACTGGGAGTTTTAGATTATCCTCAGCATGGGAAATCATCACGGATTTTTGTTACTGACCAAAACTCTGGGGCTTTTCAAGGTTTACCAGAATCTTTTGAAGTGGGTAGATACCATTCTTTATTTGCTTTACCGCAAAAACTCCCCCCAGAACTAAAAGTAACAGCAATTTCTGATGATGACGTAATTATGGGTATCGAACATCAAACTTTACCGATTGCGGCGGTGCAGTTTCATCCAGAATCAATTATGAGTTTGGCGGGAGAAGTTGGTTTAGCAATTATTGCCAACGTGGTTTGTACTTTCGCCAAAAACCGATCCCAGCAAAGCCAAACATTAAATGGCGTAGTATTTTCAAATTCGTAAAACAGGAGTTATTAAGTGACGGCGACGCAGATAAATCCGCAACATATTCTTGCTCAAATTGTCCAGCACAAAGAGCAAGAAATAGCCCAAATGCGCCAGCAGTTACCGCTAGGAGATTTGCAAAGTCAGTTAAAATCAGCGCCAATGGTGCGAGACTTTGTTGGCGCTTTGCAAAATAGTCCGCACTACCCTAGCTTAATTGCGGAAGTTAAAAAAGCATCTCCTAGCAAAGGGATAATTTGCCACAACTTCAACCCGGTAGAAATTGCCACTGCTTATGTTCGTGGTGGCGCAGCTTGTTTATCTGTGCTTACTGACAGCAGATTTTTTCAAGGTAGCTTTGAAAATTTGCAAAACATTCGTCCCACTGTAGAAGTACCGTTATTGTGCAAAGAATTTGTTATTGATCCATACCAAATTTACAAAGCGCGGGTTGTGGGTGCAGATGCAGTGCTTTTGATTGCAGCTATTTTATCCGACCAAAACCTGCAAGATTTTTTGTACTTAATTCACTCGTTAGGGATGAACGCTTTAGTAGAAGTCCATACCCTAGCTGAACTTGATCGCGTTTTAAAACTTTCTGACTTACGTTTAGTTGGAATCAACAACCGAAATCTAGAAACTTTCAACGTTGATTTGGCAACTACTAGCCAGCTAATGCAGGAAAGATCCCAGCATTTGACAATGGGGATAACCGTTGTTAGCGAATCTGGTTTGTATTCGCCAACAGATTTATCCTTTGTTGCGGCGGCGGGGGTTCGGAGTGTATTAGTAGGCGAATCTTTAGTCAAACAAACCGATGTTGAACAAGCCGTGCTTACTTTATTGGACAATAAAGCAAGCTAGCTACTAATTGCCAATTGGTGCTTATTTTTAGGTAAATTATGACAATGAATGCTATTTCTCAACGCCTCAAATCTTTACGCCAAGCCAAACAATGCGCTTTAATTCCCTTTATTACGGCGGGAGATCCAGACTTGGAAACTACCGCCGCAGCTTTAAAGGTGCTAGATCGTAACGGTGCAGACTTAATTGAATTAGGCGTTCCCTATTCCGATCCTCTAGCTGATGGTCCAGTAATTCAAGCCGCCGCAACTCGCGCCCTGCAAAAAAATACAAAGTTAGAACAGGTGCTAGAAATAGTTGCCAAAGTCAGCCCCGAAATCAAAGCACCAATTATTTTATTTACTTACTACAACCCGATTTTGAACCGGGGAATTGAACCATTTTTAGAGCAAATCGCTAAAGTTGGGGTTAAAGGCTTAGTAGTCCCAGATTTACCTTTAGAAGAAGCAGACGAATTACTAGAAGCGGCGGCTAGAGTAGGCATTGAGCTAATTTTGTTAGTTGCGCCAACGAGTTCTGAGACTAGAATTAAAGCAATTTCTGCTAAGTCCCAAGGCTTTATTTATCTAGTTAGCGTTACGGGTGTAACGGGAATGCGATCGCAAATTCAAAGTAGAGTCAAAGATTTACTCGTGGAAATGCGCCAAATTACCGATAAACCGATTGGCGTAGGTTTTGGGATTTCTTCACCCGAACAAGCCCAGCAAGTCAAAGAATGGGGCGCTGACGCAGTAATTGTCGGTAGTGCCTTTGTCAGGGCGTTGGAAACTGGGACACCCGCCGAAGGACTGCAAGCAGTAGAGAAACTGTGTCAAGAATTAAAAAGTGCGATCGCGCCTAAACAACCAGTAGCATCACTTTAAGTAAAAATATAGAGGATTTATCTAATGGTCAGCATTCAAGAAATCTACGATATCACAGCGTCCGACCCCAAAAGACCCGATGCCCTCGGTAGGTTTGGTAAGTTCGGCGGTAAGTATGTTCCCGAAACCCTAATGCCTGCTTTAGAGGAACTAGAAGCAGCTTTCGACAAGTATTGCAACGATTCGGGATTTCAGGAAGAATTACAAGGCTTGCTTAAAGATTATGTTGGTCGTCCTACACCTTTATACTTTGCCGAACGTCTCACCGCCCACTACGCCACAGCAAATAGCAACCCGTTAATTTACCTCAAGCGGGAAGACTTAAACCATACAGGCGCACACAAAATTAATAACGCTTTAGCGCAAGTATTATTAGCCAAGCGCATGGGCAAAAAGCGAATTATCGCCGAAACTGGAGCGGGACAACACGGAGTCGCTACAGCCACCGTATGCGCTCGGTTTGGCTTTGACTGCGTAATTTACATGGGCGTTCAAGATATGGAACGCCAAAGCCTAAACGTATTTCGGATGCGACTAATGGGCGCAGAAGTCCGCCCCGTATCGGCGGGAACAGGAACCCTTAAAGATGCAACTTCCGAAGCGATTCGGGACTGGGTAACAAATGTAGAAAATACTCACTATATATTAGGTTCTGTAGCTGGCCCTCATCCTTACCCGATGATAGTGCGCGATTTTCATGCTGTAATTGGACAAGAAACTCGTTGGCAAGCTGAGGAGAAATGGGGCGGATTGCCGGACATTCTGCTTGCTTGTGTGGGCGGCGGTTCTAATGCAATGGGACTATTTCATGAATTTGTCAGCGACTCCAGTGTCAGAATGATTGGGGTTGAAGCCGCCGGAGAAGGTGTAGAAACAGACAAACACGCCGCTACTTTAACTAAAGGACGCGTTGGCGTACTACATGGCGCAATGAGTTATTTGTTGCAAGACAATGATGGACAAGTAGTTGAAGCCCATTCAATTAGCGCCGGATTAGACTATCCCGGAGTCGGCCCAGAGCATAGTTACCTCAAAGAACTAGGACGCGCCGAATACTACAGCGTTACCGACCAGCAGGCATTGGACGCATTGCAATTACTATCGCAGCAAGAAGGGATTATTCCTGCATTAGAAACCGCTCATGCGATCGCCTATTTAGACACTCTTTGTCCTCAACTGACAGGTAGCCCCAGAATTGTAATCAACTGTTCCGGGCGTGGCGATAAAGATGTCCAAACAGTAGCAAAAGCATTGCACAAAGACGGTTAATAAAATAAACAAAAAATCGCCATGATAGCTGTAACCCAAGCAACCGTTGACAATATAATTGCACCGAGTGAGATTGAATGGCCCAAGTTATTAGAACAATTACTAGCAGGGCAAAGTCTCAGCATTCCGACGGCTGCTGATTTGATGCAAGGTTGGTTAACCGAGGCAATTCCGCCCGTACTATCGGGAGCAATTCTCGCCGCCATCCAAGCTAAAGGCGTAACCGCCACTGAATTAGTAGGAATGGCGCAAGTTCTGCACGCCCAATCCGCAATTAGTAAAGGCATCCCCAGTTCCACACCGTTGATTGACACCTGCGGGACGGGAGGAGACGGGGCATCTACCTTTAATATTTCTACAGCAGTAGCCTTTGTAGCCGCCGCCGCCGGGGTGAAAGTTGCCAAGCACGGTAATCGTTCAGCTTCTAGTAAAACGGGTTCTGCCGACGTATTAGAGGCTTTAGGAATCAACCTTAATTCCGAAGTTGAAAAAGTAACCACCGCCGTTGAGGAAGTGGGAATTACATTTTTATTTGCTCCCGGTTGGCATCCGGCGCTAAAGGCTGTAGCCGGGTTACGCAAAACTTTAAAGGTGCGGACAGTTTTTAATCTATTAGGGCCATTAGTTAACCCGATGCAGCCTACTGGGCAAATTATCGGCGTTAGCGATCCTAGTTTAGTAGAAACAATTGCTCGTGCTTTATCGCAACTAGGAATAGAAAGAGCGATCGTTGTTCATGGTAGAGAAAAGCTAGACGAAGCGGGGTTAGCAGATATTAACGATTTGGCGGTACTAGAAAACAATCAAGTCCGTTTAATGACGTTAGATGTTGAAGAACTTGGTTTGCAAAAAGCCGCAACTGACGAGATTAGAGGGGGAGACGTAGAGGAAAATGCTCAAATTCTTAAAAACGTACTCCAAGGGAAAGGTACAGAGGCTCAACAAAATGTTGTAGCTTTAAACGCCGCCTTAGCGCTTTATGTCGGGAAAGCAATTACATCAGAGGAATATAGCAAAGGAATTGCGATCGCCCATGACATTCTCCGCAGTGGTGCAGCGTGGTCAAAATTAGAGCAATTAGTCCATTTTTTGCGCTGACATCAAAAATTAGGGGATTAATTTCCCCTTTTTTTTCAATTCACCGTACCCCTGCAATCTCAACATGATACCTTTGAGTCTCAAGGAAATCGATCGGGAAATAATTAACTTACTCAGTAAAAGAATTGCGATTTTAAATGATTCATTGCCTATACAAGCAGAATCCGGCGATATTACCCAACTATTAAATCAAGCTGGCGTGCCAGAATTTGTTTGGAAAAGCATTACAATTAGCTGCGCGGCGGCGATCGCTTCCTCTACTTCTTTTACCCCAGCCAAACCCCGAAAAGTTACTATAATCGGTGGTAATGGCAAACTAGGAAGTTTTTTTAGCCAACAACTATCTCATGCTGGTCATAACGTTAGCATTCTCGAACATAATAACTGGGACGAAGCGGCACAACTATTAGGAAAAGCAGAATTAGTATTAGTTTGCGTTCCCATCGAATACACCATCAGCGTAATTCAACAAGCCGCGCCTTACCTCAAAGCAGATACAGCTTTAGCAGACATTACCAGCGTCAAAACTCCCATAGTCCAAGAACTACTCAAGCAGCACAAAGGGCCTGTTTTAAGCCTGCATCCCATGTTCGGGCCTGGAGTGCAATCATTTTTATCGCAAAACGTTATAGTTTGTCCAGGTCGTCAAGAGCAAGTCTTTAAATGGCTACTAGACTTAATTGAAAGTAGTGGCGGTAAACTAATCGCCTGTACGCCCGAAGAACACGATCGCATGATGATAGCGATTCAGGCAATCAGGCACTTTACAACCTTTAGCCTAGGCGTATTTTTAGCCGAAGAAGGCATTGACATCAGCCGTAGCCTAGAATTTTCTAGCCCACTTTACCGCTTAGAAATTGATATAGTTAGCCGTTTATTTGCTCAAGATCCGGCTTTATCTGTTGATATCATGTCCGCCGCCACAGAACGCCGTCAAGCCATTACTAGGTTAGTAGAAACTTACAGCCGCCTCGCCCAATTAGTAGAAAACCAAGACGAAGCCGCCTTAAAGCGCGAATTTGCCGCTACTTCCAGCACCTTCGCCCAAGGAGCAAACCAAGCCGTAGCCGAAAGTAACCATATTATCGACAGCCTCAGCCTATTACTAGCTGCAAAGGTTACCCAAACTCAAAGAACCGCCCCCAGCCTTGCTAAAACCACTAATCCAGTCTAAAAGGGCTTGATTTACAACATCAGGACATTCATCATGGGGACAATGCCCAACATTTTCTAAACTAACTAGCTGGGCGTACTGGGGATTATAGTCAGCAAACTGACGGGCAAAACTGTGAGGAACCATGCGATCTTGCTGTCCCCAAATTAATAATATAGGTACTTTCAAGTTCGGCAACACATTTTGTACTTTTGGGGCAAAACCCGCACCAACCATTGCTTTTAGAATTCCGGCAAAAGCATTAGCACTACCTCGATCTTGCGCGGGAGCAAGGAGAATATCAACTAACTCATCCGTCACCGCCGCCGGATTAGAATAAGCCATAGCTGCCCACTTTTTGACAATTCCCGGTCTATTGACTACGCGAAAAACAGTTTTAAATAATAGCTTTGAAGCCACCAAACTTTCAAGATTGGAGACAATTGGGCGCAGAAATTTAGGTACAGCTTCTTCGCGGACAGACAAATCGGGCAAACTCAGCATAGCGATACCTGCAACCATTTCCGGGTAAGTTGCAGCAAGAGTTAAAGTTACTAACGAACCTGTAGAATTACCCACTAATACGACCGGAGTATTAATAAAAGTCCGCCAAAAATCATAAACTTGCTCAACCCAAAGCTCGACATTGTAATTAATCGCGGGTTTTTCCGAAGCGCCAAAACCCAGCATATCTAGAGCATAAACCGTATGAGACGCGCCCAAAACAGTTAAATTGTTGCGCCAGTGACCAATAGAAGTACCAAACCCGTGCAGTAAAATTAGTGGCGTACTTGTTTTTTGAGGCGATCGCACATAAGTATAACGAGTTTGCCAACCGCGCCAAACCCAATCTCGTTGAGAACCAACCCGTTGTTGCCAATGCTCAGAAATCACGTTTTACTTACACTACGATTATTTCTTTTATTTTAACGCCAGAGAAATAAGGATAGGGCGATCGCAGAGCTTCGCAACTTGTTAAAATAAAAATAAAAACCAAAAATACAACTACCTCAAACCCTCTCCAACGCATCATTGAGAGACATTTTGCAGGGGGTTTGGGGGAGGCAACTCGTCCCCCAATGG
>NZ_PVWN01000109.1 GCF_003003885.1 Chlorogloea sp. CCALA 695
CACTTCCCCCTGTGAGATTACTGCTTTATTTGGGAACTCTATATATAACCAGCTAAGGCGTAAGTAAAACTGCGTAAGTAGTAATGCAATTTTGCAAATGTTGGGCAACTTGAATAAAAATCTGAGAAGCCTTTAGGAATACAAGATTTATATCCATAGCCTCACACTTATTACTTTTGCAATCAAGGAGATATTAGTGACTAAAAAGAACAGAGAAATTGAAATTATAGTAGCTGCTCCCATTAACGGCACAAAGCAGCAACCCTTAGACCTATCACTGTTAACAAAGGCGCAACTGCATCAGTTACTCGTGGAATGGAATGACACCCAAGCCGATTACCTAAACGACATATGTATTCACCAGTGGTTTGAAGTCCAGGTAAAGTTAACGCCCACTAAGGTCGCCGTAATTTTTGAGGACAAACAGCTCACTTACCAGGAGTTAAACTGCCGAGCCAATCAACTAGCACACTACTTACAGACTCTAAAGGTGGAAGCTGAGGTTTTAGTAGGAATTTGCTTAGAGAGATCGCTCGATATGGTCGTAGGACTTTTAGGCATCCTCAAAGCTGGTGGGGCTTATGTGCCATTAGATCCAGCATATCCTCAAGAGCGCTTGGCATTTATGTTAGAAGATTCTCAACTACCAGTGCTACTAACACAGCAGAATCAACTCAATCGGCTCCCAGCATTTGAGGGGCAAGTGGTATGCCTTGATACTGATTGGAAAACAATTTCCAGCCAAAGTACGGATAACCCAGATAGCCAAGTAACAGCTAAAAACTTAGCTTACATTATCTATACTTCCGGCTCCACTGGGAATCCGAAAGGGGTACAAGTTGAACACGGCTCTGTCGTCAACCTCTTAAATTCTGTACGTCAGGAACCAGGACTGAGCAAGCAAGATGTCCTTTTAGCAGTTACCACCATATCCTTCGATATTGCGGCTTCAGATATTTACTTGCCTTTGGTTGTTGGCGCTTGCATTGTGCTAGTCAGCCGTGAAGTAGCTACCGATCCAGCACAGCTTTCTAAGACCTTAACAAACTCAGGCGCTACATTTATGCTAGCAACTCCAGCTACTTGGCAAATGCTTTTGGTAACAGAGTGGCAGGGTAACAAACAGCTAAAAATTATCTGTACTGGAGAAGCACTAAACCGAGACTTAGCTAATCGGCTATTAGAAAGAGTACATTCTCTTTGGAATATGTACGGGCCCACAGAAACTACGGTTTGGTCAACAGCTTACAAAGTAGAACCTAGTAACAATCAGATACTCATAGGTAGACCGATTGCTAACACGCAAATTTATTTTCTAGATTACCTGCTACGCCGTCAGGGAGATCCAATCAAGCTTGTACCCGTAGGAATGCCAGGAGAGTTGCACATTGGTGGTGCTGGTCTAGCAAGAGGTTACCTCAACCGACCTGAACTCAACAAAGAGAAATTTATGCTTAATCCCTTCAGCAAGGAACCAGGCGATCGCCTCTACAGAACTGGAGACTTGGGTCGCTATCTACCAGACGGCAACATTGAGTTAATGGGGCGGATTGATAATCAAGTTAAGATTCGTGGCTTCCGAATTGAGTTAGAAGAAATTGAGGCAATTATCAACCAGCATCCTGCGGTAGGAGAATCTGTAGTAATTGGTCGCCAAGATTTGTCAGAGGACAAACGCCTAGTTGCCTATGTAGTCCCACTACAACAGCCAGAGGCTCAACAGCATTTACAAGTAGAGATATCCAATTTGGAATCAACTTGGCAGTGGCAGAAAGTATGGAATGAAACCTACAGCCAATTAAATACTGGGCAAGATCCAACATTTAATATTGACGGCTGGAAGAATAGCTATACAGGGCAGCCTACCTCAGTTGGGGAGATGCACGAGTGGATTGAACACACTGTAGAGCGAATCCTATCGTTACACCCTAACCGTGTACTGGAAATCGGTTGTGGTACAGGGCTACTGCTATTCCGCATTGCTCCCCATTGCTCTGGTTACTTGGGTACGGATATTGCGCCAGAAGCTGTCCGTTACCTCAACCAAGAGTTGCAGCGAAGTCCGCATGATTGGTCACAGGTTTTTCTTGAGCAAAAAGCAGCCGTAGAATCTTTTGAGGACTTGGAGCCAGAAGCGTTCGATACTGTAATACTCAATTCCGTAATCCAGTATTTTCCCAGCATTAATTATTTAGTACGTGTCTTAGAAAGTGCGGTCAAAGTGGTCAAATCGGGAGGTCACATTTTTATTGGAGATGTCCGCAATCTGGAGCTACTAGAAGCTTTTCATACATCAGTGCAGCTATATCTTGCTGATGGCTCTATGCCGATTACTCACCTCCAGCAACGCATCCAAGAGCGGATGGGGCAAGACAAAGAGTTAGTAATCGCTCCTGCTTTCTTTACGGCTCTTAAACACCATCTTCCTCAGATTAGCCACGTTCAAATTCAACTCAAGCGCGGTCGCCATCAAAATGAGCTAACTTGCTTCCGCTACGATGTAATCCTCCAAATAGGAACGGTAACAAACAATCTATCAGAGGAATCTGCTGCGCCTAGTCCTTCTACTTGGCTGGACTGGCAGCAGGAGCTAACACTACCAGCGATTCGTCAACGCTTAATCGAGAATCAGCCAGAGATCCTTGGGATCGCTGGGATCAAAAATCCAAGGGTCTTAGCAGACCTCACCGCCAGCGAACTACTATTAAACAGTGATCGCTTTAAAACTGTGGCAGACTTACAGGCAGCTATCGAGGAAACGACTCAGCAAAATAGAGCGCTCGATCCCGAAGATTTATGGAACTTGAGCCAAGAGTTACCTTATAGCGTTAACATCAACTGGTCTAGCTCAAAAGGATCTGCTAGCTATGACGCGGTGTTTCAGCATCATTGCTCAAAGCAAACTAAGACAAACAACAGCAGTATTGTCTCTTGGCCTGAGAGTGAATTTACTCTCAAGCCTTGGAATACCTACACTAATCAATCTCTGCAAGCAAAGGATTCAAGTAATCTAGTTTCTCAGCTACGGATCTTACTCAAAGACAAGCTGCCCGAATACATGGTTCCCTCTGCTTTTGTCCTGCTCGATAGCTTACCGCTCACTCCTAACGGTAAAGTAGATCGGCGAAGTCTTCCTGAACCAAACTACTCTAGACCAATTTTATTAGAGGCTTTTGTTGCACCTCGTACTTCGATAGAGAATCAGTTAGCGGCGATTTGGACTCAAGTGCTAGGAATCGAGCCAATAGGAATCAACGACAACTTTTTTGAGCTAGGAGGACACTCTTTACTTACAGTTGGGATGCTCTTCCAAGTCAAAGAAATTTTTCACGTCGATTTACCTCTGCTATCTTTATTTCAAGCACCCACTATCGCTGGACTTGCTCAAGAGATCGCCCAATTCTTGCACTTAGAAGATACTACTACACGCTATATTAGCTGCATAGATTTAGAAGCTGAAGCTGTTTTAGAGCCGACAATTTGCGCTACTACTTCCACCCCTGAGCCAATCAAAGAACCGCAGCGAGTTTTGTTGACAGGAGCAACAGGTTATATCGGTGCTTTTTTACTGCATGAACTGCTACAGCAGACCGAAGCTAGCATCTATTGTCTTGTCCGGGCCTCAACTCCTGAGTCCGGCAAGCAAAAAGTCTGCCGCAACTTAGAACACTATTTAGGATTTTTGGAACCAAAGCTCAGTTCCAGAATTATTCCAGTAATAGGAGATTTATCACAGCCACTTTTAGGGCTAACTGAACAACAGTTTAGGAACTTGGCGAGGGAAATAGATGGGATTTATCACAATGGGGCATTTGTTAATTTAATTTATCCCTACGTCGCATTGCGAGCCGCGAATGTTTCTGGAACCCAAGAAGTCTTGAGATTGGCAAGCCAAATCAAAACAAAACCCGTACATTTTATTTCCACCCTCGATGTCTTTCTTTCATCTGCTTATGCCCAAACGAAAGTAATTAAAGAACAAGATGAGCTAGCTTACTGTGAGGATCTTACTAATGGATATGCCCAAAGCAAATGGGTAGCTGAAAAGTTGGTAATGACCGCAGGTAAGCGGGGAATTCCTGTTTCTATTTACAGATTAGGAATGGTTGCAGGGCATAGCCAAACAGGTGTTTCTAAGACCGACGACCTGATATGCAGGATGATTAAAAGTTTTATCCAACTGGGGTATGCGCCTAGATTGGATCTGTTAATTAATCTTACTCCTGTGGACTATGTCAGCCGTGCTATCGTTCATTTATCAAGACAAAAAACCTCAATAGGCAAAGCTTTTCATCTGATTAACCCGCAATCATTACCTTTACGCCAACTAATCAAAGAAATTAAAAGTTTCGGTTACCCAATGGAGCAGATTGCTTATGACCAATGGCAAACAGCTTTGCTAAATAATAATTCCCAAGAGAATACTTTAAGTCCTTTATCATCGCTGTTTACGCAGAAGTCATCTACAGAACCTTTGACTTATATAGAGAGAATGTGGTTAGGAGCGCAATCCTTCGACCGTCAAAACACCGTTGATGGTCTAATAGATACTGTCATCAACTGTCCTGTAGTTGACTCTAGCTTGTTGCAAAATTACTTATCTTATTTCGTTGATAGCGGTTTTTTAAAGACTCCGCAACTTTTAAATAACTAGGAGACGTGAATGGCTACTGATTTATTGAAACGACCTTTAGTTGCACATTTACCAAGAAGCTTGAGTGCGATGGAAACTTGGGGCTTTGGTCTTACAGGTCATGTAGGATGGATTGGCACTGCGCCGATAGTTCATGCTGCCCTTGGACCAAAAGCTATCTTTGTCTGGTTGCCTGGAGTAATTGTGTCAGTGCTGCTGAACCTACAAGTGCAACGTTTGGGGATGCATTGGCCAAATATAGCTGGAGGAACGCCAAACTACGCAGCCAGGTTACTGAAAAATTTCTATGGTTTAGGCAGCTATGTAGCAATTGGATATTTCATTGGATGGGTAGCGGCTCCAGCAATTTATGCGATTGTCCTGACAGACTTGATTAAAGTCAACATTGAACCATTAGGTATTACCTGTCCAGAAACGCTCCTTAAAATTGGATTCATAGCGCTGGCATTTATCGTCGGGTTGAGCGGTACCCGCGCCTTGGGAATTTTACACCTATTTTTCGTCATCCCAGCGATTGGATTGTTAGTTGCTTTTTGCTTTCAAGGGCTTGGATGGTTAGCATTCTCACCTAATAGCCCTGGTTTTTTCCCTAGTAGCTTGTCAAGCCTTAGCTTTGAAGAGTGGGCAAAGTGGTTTTTCATTTCTACTATTTCTGCCTACTCCTGTGAAACTGCTTCTTCCTTTGTTGCTGATAGTCGCCGCCCTGGTAAAACTCTACGGTTTCTCTCTTGGTCTGCTTGGCTGATTCCTCCAGTATTTATAGGTGGTTCTTGGGTACTGATGCAACTGGCGACTAGGCCAGGGATGGGAGATAATTTATACTTAAATCTTGTAGCAGCAGCCCGTCCATTTTGGGGGCAATCAGCTTCTTTTTTAGTAACGCTCTTGATTGCCTTTTGTTGTCTTCTAAGTTGCGCCACTGCCGTTGCCAATACATCTCGAATCTTGTACCAACTTGCCTTGGACGGTCAGCTTTCACCTGTATTTACAGTTGTTTCTCCAAGAGGTGTATTAGAACCCGCTCTCATCCTTACCTTTATCCTTAGCCTCCTATGTTTGGCTTGGGGAGATATATCTCATGTAGTAGTGGTGGCAGGTACTAGCTACCTAAGTTCTATTATTGGACTTCATTTCGGACTATGGTTACGCCGCAGTGAACCACAGGTGCTATTTCCTTGGTGGTCACTGGCTTTTTTCCTAGTAGAGGCGATTGTCCTGGTAATAGGAGGTTTTGCTTGGGGTTGGTACGATCTATTACTGGGACTCGTGTTACCTGTTTTCATTTTGATGGGAGATAAGTTACTACGCCGCTTTCCATTCGCGCCATTCCATCCCCAATGGTGGCAGCAACGTTATTATGCTAAACCTAGCAGCAAAAACCAAGACTTCATCATGCTACAGGTGCTTGTCCTAGTTTTGTTAATCTGTAGTAGCACTACAATAGGCTGGGTTATTAGCGGTAAGTTAGATAGAACAGCCAACAGCGAATATAATGGTGCGCTGTTGGCTGTTCTATTGGTAACGCTGTCGTTTGTAGGAATAGGAATAGCCTGCTGGACTACCTTGCCACAGATTGCAGCTATTGACGACGCAAGGCAAAAAGCAAAAAACATCTTCATCACTACTCTTGACACTGTTCCAGATACTATTTTAGTTCTAGATGAAAAAGGTACAATTCGTCAGGCAAACCCAGCAGCTAAAGAACTCTTTCAGATAAATACCCAGCATTTGCTCGGACATCACTTAAATAAATTCTTCTCTAATCTGGCAGGGCGACCAGAGCAATGGCTTAACCGGAGCGAACATACTCTAGAATGTTACCAAAGTTTACGCACAATTGAATTAACCATCTCACAACCCTCTATTCTCAATTTCCAAGAGTATGTGGTAATTGTGCGTGACATCACTGAGCGCAAGCAGGCAGAAGTAAACATTCGTGATGCTTT
>NZ_PVWN01000028.1 GCF_003003885.1 Chlorogloea sp. CCALA 695
CCGGGTGAGGCAAAAGTTTCATGCCCGGATCTGTAGGAGAGGTGCGGGGTTGTAATAGCCCCCATCGACTCTAACTATTTGCAATGAGGGTTTTAATTGATACAAACATCAGTTTAGATTTTCAGCTAGAACGAGAGCCATTTTTGCAAGGAAAACTAGCAGAAAAACTCAGCAAACCCCCAAAGTTATCAACTCGTCCAACGGCGGACAAATTAGTTAAAAACGTACTATCAGGTCATCGCTGTGTAGGTCGTCGTCCTATACTTGCAGGTATTTCAACTTTATTGTGGTGAGAGAATGTTGGGGAATTGTGATATAAAGCTTGAAAGTGAGAGGTGATGTAAATGGACGGTGTAGTATTAGCTGTTAGCCGGAGTAAATCACACACTTTCACTAAGCTAAATCAAGAAAGCATCCAGCTTTTGACAAATCTTGGTGTTGAAGGCGATTCACATCTGGGTAAGACAGTTAAACATCGATCGCGTGTAGCCGTTGACCCCACCCAGCCCAATTTGCGTCAAGTCCATTTGATTCATTCGGAACTACATGATGAGTTGCAAGTGGCTGGTTTTGAGGTATCCGCCGGACAGATGGGTGAGAATATTACAACGCGCGGTATCAATCTGCTGAGTTTACCAACTGGCACAAAACTACATTTAGGCGACACCGCAATAGTAAAATTGACAGGTTTAAGAAATCCTTGCGCCCAGTTAGATCGATTTCAGTCAGGATTAATGGCGGCGGTGTTAGGGCGTGACGACCAAGGCAATCTTATTCGCAAAGCTGGAGTTATGGGCATTGTTGTATTGGGTGGTAAAGTAAACCCCGGTAACTCAATCTTTGTTGAACTACCTCCACAGCCGCACCAACCTCTAGATCGGGTTTGATGTAAATCACGCTTAAATTTTGGTGGTTTGAGTTGAGACCGTGCTAATAAAGCGTTTAATACATTTACTGAAACTATACTTTCTATTCAACACAGATTAAGCCGGAAATACTTGTCCCCAGGTTGAATATAAAAATACACCGACAACTGCGATCGCCAGCACTCCCTGAATCAAATTCCCAATTACCGAACCTACTACAATCCCAATACCCGCCTTTAAGGCTAATTTAAAATCGCGCTGAAACAGGTATTCGCCGATAATTGCCCCTAATAAGGGCCCGATTAAAATACCTAATAATGGGCCGCCAACAGGTAAAGCAGGCAACAAACCAAGGATACCGACAACTAAACCAACAATTGCGCCAATTTGCCCCCATTTACTAGCGCCAGCGCGTTTTGCTCCCCAGTAGGTAGCTAATAAATCAATCCCAATTCCCATAATTAAAACGGTGATCGCAACTATCAAAGGCAACCCAATACTACTAAACGATCCTTGTACCGCTCCCCAAATTAAAATAGCTACCAATATCAAGCTAGTACCAGGAATTGCCGGGACTACAGCCCCAATAATTCCTACAACCATTACCGCCACAAGCGACCAGTAGAGAGCTAACATAAAATTTCAACCTGTATCAGGTAAATGATTACTGAGAGTGACAGCGATTTTATCGGCAATACCACTAATCCAGTTCTCATCTTGCTTGGTATAGCTGCGCGGAGCATCTGCCCCTAGAATTAATACTCCGCGATCGCCAATGGGTTGCGCGATCGCCCCTTGAGTATTTTCGGGCAAATAATCAAACTCAATTTTTCCCGGATAAATGGTCAGATTCACTAAATAAACGGCTTTTTGTTTATCTAGCACTCTTTGCAAAATTGCCCCAGGTTTAACTTCTTTTTGCTTTCCTAAAATCCCGCGCCGCAACAGCACTTTACCTTGATAAAAAACTACGATTACTTTCGTAACAGTGTTAGTAAGCAACAAGTGCGATGCCCAAGCTAATTCGGTTTTTACTTCCTGGGGCAAATCGGGCGCAAGCTCAAAACCTTCTTCACCGATTAAATTTACCGCGTCAGGCGACCGCGCTGTAACTTGCTGCCACAATAAACCCGTCAAAACTAACACCGCACTCAAAATTACACCCAACGCATCCGCCCGTGATTGGGAAGTTGTAAGCTCTGGAGTCAATAAACGATTGATCAGCAGTAAAACCCCCGCGATCGCCCCTACTACAATCGGTAACCGCCGCAAAACTTGGTTTTGATCTGGTTTAGCCATAAATTGCTTCTACCTAATTATTCTTCTCCAGGCTCAATAATGCGTTGAAACAAGTACCCCGTACCCCTAGCCGTCAATATTAGTTCCGGATTGCTAGGATCGTCTTCTAACTTGGCGCGTAACCGAGAAATATGCACATCGACAACGCGAGTATCAACGTGTCTTTCGGGGGTGTAACCCCATACTTCTTGTAAAATTTCCGAGCGCGAAAAAGCTTCCCCAGAGCGGCTAACCAGTAGCTCTAATAAGCTAAACTCCATTCCTGTCAACCGAATCCGTTCATCGCCTTTGTAGACTTGCCGCTTATTGGTATCAATGCGTAAATTAGTAACCTGGATGACTCCAGAACTAGGAATTCCCGACATTCCCGTTTTATCTACTCTCCGCAGTACCGAGCGAATCCTTGCTTCTAATTCTTTAGGTGAAAACGGCTTAACTACATAGTCATCTGCGCCTAATTCTAACCCCGTAATGCGATCGGCTACATCTCCTAGGGCTGTTAGCATAATAATGGGTACGTCTGATTCTTTACGCAACTCTTGACAAACACCATAGCCATCAAGCTTAGGCATCATTACATCTAAAACTACTAAATTTGGTTCTGCTTTACGAAAAATCTCTAAAGCTTCCTCACCGTCGGCGGCGGTAACGACATCATACCCAATCATCGACAGCCGAGTTTCCAAAATGCGGCGAATACTTGCTTCGTCGTCTACTACAAGGATTTTTTCTTTATGATTTTCCAATTTTTTTAACTCTCCTGTAAGTGAAATCTAGCGATAGCGCAAGCGCGCACGCAGGGCTTCGTTAATTTTTAGTTCTGTTCCATTAAGATTATCACTTGATCTAATCCTTTTAAGAAGCCGGGAGTATTACTAATACTGGATTTGCAGCTTTCTTAAGATTTCCTTCATATAAATATTTCGTAAAATTAAAAAACACCGATGGCAAAACCCCGAACTTACTACGTTTGCAATGATTGCGGAGGCGATTCACCCCAATGGTTTGGCAAGTGTCCCCACTGTGGAACTTACAATTCTTTAGAGGAGCAAATAGAATCAAGTAGTTCTCTGCTTCCTAGTCGAGGCGCAGTCCAATCTGGGCGCAGTAATGGTAAATCAAATAAACCCGCTAAAGCGCGCGCCGCTTTAACTTTTGCTCAAATTACTCCCCGTGACGAGGAGCGTTGGCTTTCCGGCTACAGTGAGTTAGATCGAGTTTTAGGCGGGGGAATTGTACCGGGATCTTTGGTGCTAATTGGCGGCGATCCAGGGATTGGTAAATCTACTTTACTATTGCAAGTATCTAATCTTTTAGCTGAAAACTACCGCGTTCTCTACGTTTGTGGCGAAGAATCTGGGCAACAAGTCAAGCTACGAGCTTCTAGATTAGGGGTTTTTAACAAATTGCAATCTCTAGAGCAAGTTGCTGAAACAACTACCAATAAACGAGAGGGTGCGGATCTTTATGTGTTGCCAGAAACAGATTTAGAGGAAATTTTACGAGAATTAGAATCGCTAAAGCCAAATGTAGCGGTAATTGATAGTATTCAAACAATTTACTTACCTTCTATGACTTCTGCGCCGGGTTCGGTGGCGCAAGTACGCGAATGTACGGCGGCTTTAATGAAAGTAGCCAAGCGCGAAGATATAACGCTACTAATTGTCGGTCACGTAACCAAAGAAGGCGCGATCGCCGGGCCTAAAGTATTAGAGCATTTAGTCGATACGGTACTATATTTTGAAGGCGATCGCTTTGCTTCTCACCGCTTGCTGCGATCGGTCAAAAATCGCTTTGGCGCAACTCACGAAATTGGCGTATTTGAAATGGTCGAACAAGGACTAAGAGAAGTAGCTAACCCTTCAGAGTTGTTTTTAGGAACCCGCGATCAAAGTACCCCCGGAACTGCCCTTGTCGTCGCCTGTGAAGGCACTCGCCCCATTGTCGTAGAGTTGCAAGCTTTGGTAAGTCCTACTAGCTACAGTTCTCCCCGCCGCTCTACTACAGGAGTTGACTACAATCGACTATTGCAGATTTTGGCAGTTTTAGAAAAACGGGTAGGTATTCCCCTCTCAAAATTAGATACTTATGTAGCCTCAGCCGGGGGCTTAAATGTTGAAGAACCTGCGGTAGACTTGGGGATAGCGATCGCCGTTGTCGCAAGTTTCCGCGATCGCGTTGTCGATCCGCATACAGTATTAATGGGTGAAGTTGGTTTAGGCGGACAAATTCGCCCAGTTTCGCAAATGGAACTACGATTAAAAGAGGCAGCAAAACTTGGTTTTAAACGGGCGATCGTTCCCAACGGTCAAAACTACCCCGATATTAGCAGTTTAGAAATTATCCCCGTAGCCAAAGTCATTGATGCCATTATTGCCGCTATTCCACCGCAACACCTAGCAGAATTTGATTTACCTGACGAAGAAGACGAAACTTAAACAATTATCAACGGTCACTTGTTAATTGATACTATGATGCGCTCTCCCCAACTAAAATTACTACTTCCGCTAACGCTACTTGTCACTACAGTTGGTTGTTTTGCTCAAGAAGTAACAACTAATCCTAATTTGCCCTCTACAACACCACAAATAGCAATAGCTGCACCCGTCAAAGCTGTCAAATCTGCCAAATCTGCCTCTGCTTTTGTAGATAGTATTTGTGTTAACACTCACTGGAGTTATGACGACACTCCTTACGGTCAAAAATACAATGCCGTTAAGCAAAAATTAATTGCTCTTGGTGTTCGTCATGTCCGCGACGGGGGTACAAGTAAAGATGTAATTGCCAAAATGAAAGAATTAGGACGTTTAGGCATTAAGACTACTTACATCATGAATCCCGATAGTGGAATTACGGCTAATTCCTCGTACTGGGCTAAAGCTCCTGCATATAACATCGCCGATTTTGTCAAAAATAAAGTCGGGACTAATGCCATTGATGCGGTAGAAATTACTAATGAAATCGATCTTAACTACCAAAAGTTGTCTTGGCGCAAAGGTGACACGGAAAAACTCAGCGACGATTCTAAATCCCCCTTATACTGGGTTTCCTACATTCAAAGCTTAACTACAGATACCTACAAAGCTTTGAAGAGCGATCGCTCTATTGCTCAAGTTAAAGTCATTGGGCCATCTTTAGGGCGTACCTACGATTATGGCAATAAGTCGCCTTTAAAAGATTTAAGTGCTGTTGTCGATTGGGGAAATTTTCATCCCTACTCCTCTGGTGGCAATCCCTTTAACAATCCATTTAAGTACAACACAATTGAAAAATACTACTGGCAAGGCAACTTTCCTTCGGTAAATATCAACAAAAATCCATATGCTTTTGATGTTTACGCTCCCCCTTTTAAAGGTAGACCAATGGTTGCAACCGAAACAGGCTATTTTACTACCAAAGGTAAAAGAGGTATTTCTGAAAAGGTACACGGTAAATATATGCCACGTTTGTTTCTAGAATACTTCCGTCAAGGTATTCCCCGCACTTGCTCTTATGAATTCCTAGATGAGTGGAATCAGCCTAAAAATTCTGAAGCTAACTACGGACTATTACGCAACAACTTAAGTCCAAAACCCGCCTATACTGCTTTAAAAAATCTAATTAGCGTCCTAAAAGATCCCGCAGGAGGTAAAATTATTCCCAAAGTGTTAAACTACAATCTTTCAATTAAAGCACCACCCGGCTACGATAGAACCGAGTACGTACACGATCTTTTATTACAAAAGCGTGATGGCAATTTTTACTTAGTGTTATGGCACGAAATTTCTAATGGCGATGTCAGTACCACCCCAGTAAGAGAAATTAATCCGCCACCTATGCCTACCAAAGTAAACTTATCTAGCCCAATTCGTAGTGCTACCATTTACACGTTAGATAATGCAGGCAATTTGTCAAATAAAGCTGCCTCGATTAAAAACAATAAAATTAGCCTCAACGTTACGGATAAAGCAACAATTATCAAGCTTGTACCGCGTAAATAATTGGGAATATAGCTTGATTTCAGGCAATCTTTAACCTATAACCTCTAATTTACTTCTTTAGATAGAGGAATTAACGATGAGCTATACACTGTTTCAGCGTGAACAACATTTGGAGCAAACGGAAATTTGATTAGTATACCTTAATACATAAGAAAGGTTAAGAACAGGTTAAAAAATTAGTATAAAGTTGATATCACTGTTACATTGAAAGGCGCTCAGGTAATTTGGTCTTCTCAAGCCCGATTTATCTCTTTGTAATCATTGCATTCTCATTTAAAAAATATATGATTTAAAAAATCAGGAGCAACAGTGGATAATAAAACAAATTTTCTCTATCCGCGCGGTCGTTACTACGGTCAAGTTAAGCCTGAAAACTTAGTTTTTAATGCAAATTTACAAGAATTTGCCCAAAGAGTAAGCTACATATGCAACTTGGAGACGGCAGGTAAACTTTCTCCTGAAGAATCTTATGAGAAAATTCGCGTACTGTGGAAGCAACTTAAACGCTCCAAACAACAGCTAGGAATTGGTAATAAACCTTTTGAAGGTGACAATAATAATGGTGATTGAAAAATAATCGTAGATGGACTTCGTGCGATCGCAAGGCGGAGAAATAACGTCAAAGTCTAAAGAGTCTATCAGTTACGACTTGCAATAGCATCAGTCCTAAGAATAAGCCATACATCGACTTCTAACTTTTTCATAGTAAGCAACTAACTGACTCGTAGCGGCAGCCCATCCCCAGCGCTCGGCTTCTAGGCGCGCGTTTCGGCGGATAGTCTCCCGTTCTTGGGCTTGACCTAGTAATCGCTCGGTAGCGACAATAGCTCCCTCATCTCCTGTTTGCGGGTCGAATAAAAACCCATTTACCCCCGATGTGACAATATCCGGGATTCCCCCCGAACTAGCTGCTACTACAGGACATCCCGCCGCCATAGCTTCAAGTAATACCAATCCTAGGGTTTCAGTGCGGGAAGGAAAGATAAAAGCATCCGCCGAAGCAAAAGCCGAACCTAAGTCTCTCCCGGTGAGATAACCTACAAAGTGTGTAGGAGTACCCGCAAAATGCTGTTCTAACGCGGCACGATTGGGCCCATCGCCTACTAACGCTAAACGCGCATTAGGGATAGCTTCAAGGACGGGTTTAATCCGCTCAATTTCCTTTTCTGCCGACAGCCGCCCAACGTACAATAGTAAGGGATGTTGGGGAAAACCTTGGCTAAGGTGCGATCGCATTTCATCGGTGGCAAGTTCAGGATGAAATAACTCTGTATCTACACCCTTTTGCCACAAATCTACTCTTTCAATGCCATGAGCGGTTAATTCTGACACCATTGCTGTCGAAGTACACAAGTTTAGCTGTGCCTGATTGTGAGCAGATTTGAGCAACTCCCACAACAAGCCCTCCAGCATTCCTAAGTTGTAATGATGCAGGTATTGCGGTAAATGAGTATGGTAAGAAGCCACCAACGGAATTTTTAACGACTTGCCATAATACAACCCAGCCAAGCCTAAAACGGCGGGGTTTACCACATGAATAATATCAGGTTTAAACTCCTCTAGAGCATGACCAATCGCAGGTCTAGGCAACGCCATTTTTAGTTCTGGGTACATAGGCAAAGGAAAACCCGTCACACCATACACTCTAGCCCCTTTATACTCTGTTATGCCGCCATCGGGAGCAAAAACAATTACTTCATTACCACTGCGCTGCAAATGCTCTACAGTATGGCGCAGCCGCGTTACAATCCCATCAACTTTAGGCAAAAACGTTTCAGTAAATAAAGCAATTCGCATACAAAAAACTGTTAATTACAGGCAGGATTTGAGGCTAGTTCCAGCTTGATAGTAGTATCAAGATTGAGAACAGGGTAAACCGTTTCTAGTGGTGCGATCAATTGGGTATAGTCACGAATATTTTGGTGTTGCTGCTAGACAAAATCAGAGCTATCTTCAATCTCATGCGCTTAAGGCTAAATTCGCCGCCAAAATAACTTTGGATGGCGGCAAACTTACCAATTGCTGAACGATACGCTTGATAAACGACAATAGAGGACTCGTCAAACTGCGCCAAAATATGATTGCCTACTTTTGGCAATTTATCAACTTGCCTCAAGTAAGGTTCTGTAATCAGCCTCATGTCAACGCCAAGATACCTTGGGAAGTATTTGGTTTTTGTCTACTCGATGTTGGTATTTAACAGCAAAATTGAGCAGAGAATCGAGCAACGAATCTGATAATAAGTGCGGTTGCAAGCCTAGATTGAGCAAATTAGTGTTTTTGGCATTGAAGTAATGCTCTTCTTTCTCAACTCTGGGATTATCTATATTGTCAATTTGTACTTTTAATCCCATTGCCGATCCGGCTTTGGCTACCATATTCGCTAAATCGCCTATGCTAAATAGCTCGGTAAATTGGTTAAATACTCTAAACTCACCGCGCTCGGCTGGAGATGCGATCGCAAGTTCTACGCACCTAACTGTATCGCGGATATCTAAAAATCCCCGCGTCTGTCCGCCTTTGCCATATACCGTCAATGGGTGCGAAGTCGCCGCTTGAATACAAAATCTATTTAACGCCGTCCCAAATACGCCATCGTAATCTAAACGGTTAATTAATATCTCATCCATCCCGGTTTCTTCCGTCAACACCCCATAAACTATGCCTTGGTTCAAATCAGTAGCCCGTAAGCCCCAAATTCGACAAGCGAAGTGGATATTGTGGCTATCGTGGACTTTGCTTAAGTGATACATCGAGCCTGGTTGTTTTGGATACGGTAGCGTATCCTTGCGCCCATTGTGTTCGATGGTAATATAGCCTTCTTCAATATCTATATTTGGCGTACCATACTCGCCCATTGTCCCCAGCTTAACTAAGTGGCAATCGGGGAAGCTTTCGCGCATGGCATATAACAAGTTCAGAGTCCCGACAACGTTATTTACTTGCGTCAAAACTGCGTGTTCGCGGTCAATCATCGAAAAAGGCGCAGAACGTTGTTCGCCAAAATGAACGATCGCTTCTGGCTCAAATTGATGCAGCGACTTATCTAAAAACTCGTAATTATTTATATCGCCAATAAATAAATCAATAGATTTACCTGTCAAGTCCCGCCAACGCTCAATTCTTTGTCCAATTGATGCTATGGGCGTTAAAGTATCTGCCCCTAACTGTAAATCCCAATGCCGCCGCACCAAACTATCTAATATGCCAACTTCATAACCCCGACTCGATAGATATAGGGCGGTTGCCCAGCCGCAATAGCCATCACCACCAATAATTAGGACTTTCATCTTAACCAATGCTTACTCGCTTAATACTCGCTAAATTTATCAGGTTTAGGACACCCATAACCTATTTGAGCGTATTTATCAGGTTCTCAATCAATTATTGCGATTTGTAACAATATTACTGTCATAACAGCATACCGTCTTGACAATTTAATTAGAGGTAAGTAAGGTGATAAACATACCCGGGTAACAAGACTGAAAAACGACATATGCAAGCCAAGCAAAAGGTAACATTTTACCTAACTCCAGAAATACATAGAAGGCTCAAAATCAGATCGGCTATTGACTCTGAGCCAATGTCCGAACTAGCCGAAAAAGCAATTGGTTTTTATCTAACTCATCCAGAAATGGTAGAGGAAGTAGAAACAATTCACGGTCGTACTCATCAGCTATACGCTTGCCCAGAGTGTGCCACTACTGTAGTAGTCAAAGATGGTGAAATGGTAGCCATAGGTAGCCAGAGCGGAGTATTAGAAGAACAATTGACCGTAGCTCAAGTAACACCCGGCGCGGCGGCAGGTCAAGAAGAATTAGTACCTTGTTTGAAGTGAATTAAAGCAACAGTGCTGCAATAATTTTCTCTAACTATCCAAATTGTTTTTATTCGGTTCCAAGTAGGTTGACGGTCATGCAAGAAGAGCTAAACATTCTCATCCAAGCTCAATACCCCTTAATCTACCTTGTGACATCCGAGGAAGAACGGGCAGAGAGCGCGATTTCTACCATCGCCCAAACAAGACCACCACGTCGTATATACCTTTGGACAGTAACTCACGGCATTGTCGAATACGGTCAACCCCGGAATGTTACCCAACATAACACCGTATCGCCAGAGGCTGCTATTGAGTGGGCGATCAGACAAAAGGAGCCAGGAATATTTATATTTAAGGATTTACACCCTTTTATAGATTCCCCGGCAACAACGCGGTGGTTAAGAGATGCGATCGCCAGCTTCAAAGGAACGCAAAAAACAATTATCTTGATGTCTCCAGTACAGCAAGTACCTATTGAGCTAGAAAAAGAAGTTGTAGTTATCGACTTCCCCTTGCCAGACATGACAGAATTAAACCAAGTTTTGTCTAAGCAACTAGAGCAAACTAAGTCACGAAAAATTACGACCGAAGCTAGAGAAAAGTTACTAAAAGCTGCACTGGGATTAACCAAGGATGAGGCTGAGAAAGTTTATCGTAAAGCTCAAGTTACTAAAGGCAGCTTGACCGAAAACGAAGTAGACATTGTACTGTCAGAGAAAAAACAGTTAATTCGCCGCAACGGGATTTTAGAATACATTGAAGAAGACGAAACCCTAGAAGCTGTTGGTGGATTAGACGAACTTAAGCACTGGCTAAAACAACGCTCTAATGCCTTTACGGAAAGAGCTAGAGAGTATGGCTTGCCTCAGCCTAAAGGAATGTTAATTTTAGGCGTACCAGGCTGCGGTAAATCGTTAATTGCCAAAACTACCTCTCGTCTGTGGGGCTTGCCTTTACTAAGACTAGACATGGGTAGAGTCTACGATGGCTCGATGGTGGGAAGAAGTGAAGCAAATTTGCGAAACGCCTTAAAAACTGCTGAATCGATTTCTCCAGCAATTTTATTCATCGATGAATTAGACAAAGCGTTTGCTGGAAATACGGGTTCGGGTGATTCGGACGGCGGTACATCAAGTAGAATATTTGGTTCTTTCCTTACCTGGATGCAGGAGAAAACGTCTCCCGTCTTTGTCATGGCAACCGCCAACCGCGTCGAACGCTTGCCTGGGGAATTTTTACGCAAAGGACGCTTTGACGAGCTATTCTTTGTAGATTTGCCCACCGCCGACGAGCGTAAAGAAATATTCAACATTCACTTGCTCAAACGCAAGCGAGATATTACTCGCTTTGATTTAGAGCAATTGGCAAAAGTTGCTGATGGGTTTTCCGGTGCAGAAATTGAGCAAGCATTAGTTGCGGCTATGTACGA
Source organism: Chlorogloea sp. CCALA 695 (assembly GCF_003003885.1). GTDB lineage: Bacteria > Cyanobacteriota > Cyanobacteriia > Cyanobacteriales > Chroococcidiopsidaceae > Aliterella. The sequence continues at coordinate 11,395 of NZ_PVWN01000028.1, forward strand.
AGCCTTTGCTCAAGATCGGGAATTTACTCAATTAGATATTATTGCGGCTATTAAGTCCACGCTGCCTCTGTCCAAAACCATGACAGAACAAGTCACCGCCTTAAGAGATTGGGCAAGACAGCGTGCTAGACCTGCTGCAACCTCCGTAGCTGAGTATCAGCGTATGGAGTTTTAAAAGCTTTCTCCTGCTACCACAGGGGGAAAGGCTGGCAATTGCCAGCAGTTGACAAAAAAGTCGCCTTGGTTATCCCGTTTCAAACAGCGCGACGAAACCTGACCAAAACTGTTGTCGTTTTAATTCAGATTTCCTAGGAGGAAACCCAAATGTCCCATTTTAGCACTCTACGCACCAAAATCGCTGATGCCGAAATCCTCAAGGCTTCCTTACGCGACTTAGGCATCAACACCAAGACCGAAGCTGACGTTCGCGGCTACAACGGTCAAAGAGTTCGTGCTGACCTAGTTGCAGTATTAGAAGGCGAATACGATTTAGGCTGGTCACGCAACAGCGATGGTTCTTTTGACCTAATTGCTGACCTATGGGGCGTTGCTAAAAAGCACAACCAAACTGAGTTAATCAACTCTATCAACCAAAAGTACGCTGTTAACAAGACCTTATCAGAAGTCAAGCAACGCGGTTTACAAAATGCTAACGTCCAGCTAGTTGTAAACAAGTAATTTGACTTTCAGCGCGTTTCAAAACTTAGAGGGTTAACCTATTTTTGTTAGGTTAACCCTTTTTTTATATTACAGCTTTCAGTTTTTGAGCCGCTTCGTTTAGTTGTTCAGTGCTGGCTTTAACTTGAGTAATGCCACTCTCTCTGGCGCTTAAATTAAGCGAGTTCATGGCGGTAACTACTTGCTGCACAGCTAAAGCTTGTTGTTGAGCGCTGAGGGCAATTTGTTGACTATTGAGAAACACATTATTAATAGAGTCAGCATATTAGTTTGATTAGCTAAGTCGCCAACTAAACTTGAAATGCCACTAATTTGATTTGTCTGTTCGCTTAAACAGATAATTGCTTGGGCGATCGCTTCCACCTTATCTTTAAGTGTAGACATTCCCCGGATGGTTTGATTGACAGCTTTAGTGCCTTTTTCGGCTAATACTAATACTTGACGCGCGTTAGCCGCCGAAGCAGTGGCTTGTTCAACAGATTGGTGAGAAGACGCACCTAATTCTTCGATTGTAGTTGTAGTTGGATTTACAGAAATTGCTTGTCTGGCGATCGCCCGTTCTTGTTGTACAGTGGTAGCAATTTCATGAGAACTTGGAGAAATTATTCGCCCTGTACTATTGAGTGCTTGGTCATAGCGCCTCATAGTCTGCAATACACTTATCCAAGCAAGTAGTAAGATAACTAAAGTGATTAACAGCAGTGCGATCGCCACAAATGCCTGCGGAGATTTTAATTAAACGATAGATGATGTTTACTCCTGACACTATCTAGGTTCCCAATATTTAACACTAACTAACGCGCGTTTCAAGCTATTTTAGTTAAAGTTTTTCTTGATTATTTCTGTTGACGAGAAAAGGCAAGAATATCAAGTTCGCGGTTTAAGCTCAAAACATTAACACCTGGTTCGCCAAAAATGCCTAAAAATCTGCCTTGAGTATGTTTAACAATCAAAGGAGCGATATCTTCAGTAGATAAGTTTCGAGCGGTGGCGACTTTTTCTAACTGCGCGATCGCACTTGCTACACTAATATGCGGATCTAAGCTAGAACCAGAAGTATAAACTAAGTCGGCAGTAGGTGGTTGCACATTGATTTCTTGCAACCTGTCAACTTCTGCTTGAATGCGTTTAAGTAAGTCAGGGTTGCTAGGCGCAAGGTTACTCGCACTCGATAAGCCTGTAGGCGTGGCTTCTTTTCCTTGGCTGTAATTGCTGGTACTGGGACGACTTGAAAAATATGGCTCTGTAGTAAAAGCTTGACCAATTAAAGCCGAACCGATTAATTTTCCTTCTAAGTTTGGCACTAAACTACCATTAGCTTGGTAAGGAAACACTACTTGTGCGATCGCCAAAACTAGGATTGGATAAATAATTGCTGTTAGTACCCATAATACTAAAGTCATCCGAATTGCTTTAGTAGTTTCGCCAATTACTGACATAAGCTAGAAACGCTCCGGTTGAAAGACGACAACAAATAAATACACCACAAGTCCAAACGTTAGCAAACCTAGTAAACCCAAAGCGTAAGCATGGCGGCGCTCTAACGAGCCATTGGCGGCGGCGTAAACGGCAGGAGCAACAACCAAATTTAAACACAATAGTAAAAAGGCGTATAGGGGCAATTTCTGCCTGCGCCACTCAATTCCACTCAATAGATTAATGTTTTCCATGTTTTTGTAGTTTAAGCTAAACCAATTCCAGTAATTACCCAATCAATTACCTTAACTGCTATAAATGGCGCAATCACGCCACCTAAGCCATAAATTAAGATATTTCTTTGCAACAACTGATTAGCGGTCAAGGGTCGAAATTTTACCCCAGTTAACGCTAAAGGAATTAGCGCCGGAATAATCAAAGCGTTGTAGATCAAGGCTGACAATACGGCGGAATTTGTGCTAGTCAAGCGCATGATATTAAGACTATCTAGCCGCGCCGAGGTAAAGATGACCGGAATAATGGCAAAGTATTTGGCAATATCGTTAGCAATCGAAAAAGTCGTCAAAGCACCACGAGTAATTAGTAATTGCTTACCAATTGCCACAATATCAATTAATTTTGTGGGATCGGAGTCTAAATCGACCATATTTGCCGCTTCTTTGGCGGCTTGGGTTCCCGTATTCATGGCTACGCCGACATTTGCCTGCGCTAAAGCTGGAGCGTCATTAGTGCCATCTCCAGTCATTGCTACTAACTTACCTTGTGCCTGTTCTTGTTTGATAACTTCGATTTTGTCTTCGGGGGTAGCTTCCGCGATAAAGTCATCAACTCCCGCCTCCGCCGCAATTACTGAAGCTGTAATTCGGTTATCTCCTGTCAACATGACGCTGCGGACACCCATGCGCCGCAATTGATCGAAACGTTCGCGGATACCAGGCTTAATAATATCCTTCAAATAAATTACCCCGTAAACATCGTTATTTAGAGCTACAGCTAAAGGCGTACCACCTAAATTAGAAACTTTTTCGTAAGCAGTATCGAGATCGGGTGTCAAAGTACCGCTACGCGAACGCACAAAGCCTTTAACCGCATCTACTGCGCCTTTTCTCGTCTCTCTCCCATCGGGCAAATTTGTACCGCTCATCCGGGTTTTAGCGGAAAACTCTAACCCTTCGGCGGCATTACGATCAAAATCGACAGTTGCCCCTAATTTCTCGGCTAAACGCACAATCGATTTACCTTCTGGGGTTTCATCAAAAATACTAGCTGCCAGCGCCACTTTAGCAATATCATCCATTGAGTGCCCGTTGACAGGGATAAATTCTTCAGCTAGGCGGTTTCCTAGGGTAATTGTGCCAGTTTTGTCTAAAACCAAGGTATTCACGTCGCCGCAAGCTTCTACCGCCCTACCAGAGGTAGCAATGACGTTAAATTGAGCGACTCTATCCATCCCAGCAATGCCGATCGCACTTAGCAAGCCGCCGATAGTAGTGGGAATTAATGCCACAAGTAAAGCAATCAAAACAGTAATGCTAACTGGGCTACCTACATAATTTGCGATCGCGCTTAAAGTTGCAACTACAAACAAAAATACCAGCGTCAGCACGGCTAGTAATACCGTTAAAGCGATTTCATTAGGGGTTTTTGAACGTTCCGCGCCTTCGACTAAAGCAATCATGCGATCAATAAAGCCTTTCCCCGGATCGGACGTAATGCGAATAGTTAATTCATCCGACAATATCCGCGTTCCCCCAGTCACCGAACTAGCTACGTCCGATCCTGGTTCTTTGAGTACGGGGGCAGATTCGCCAGTAATTGCTGATTCATCTACCGATGCTACTCCGGCGATAACTTCGCCATCGGCGGGAATAATATCGCCAGCAATAACTTTTACCATATCCTCTCGATGCAGGGTAGTAGAAGATACTTCTTGCAACGAACCATCTGGTAATAGCTTACGGGCGATCGTGTCTGATTTGGTTGATCGCAACGCATCAGCTTGAGCTTTTCCGCGCCCTTCGGCTACCGCTTCCGCAAAGTTGGCAAATACTACAGTAAAGAACAAAATCAGCGCAATTAAACCGTTAAACAGCCGTAAATTGTCGCCTCTAACGGGCCCAAACAAATACGGGTCGATAGTCAGTAAAGCAACAATAATCGTGCCTATCCAAACCAAAAACATTACAGGGTTTTTGATTGATTGCTTAGGATTTAACTTGACAAAAGCCTCTTTTATGGCTCTTGTATAAATTCCCTTGGTGTTGGCTTTAGGCTTGTTTCGGCGCGACGAACCAGAGGCACTAGGTTGAGGATTTGCATCCATTATGGGTAATGGGTAATAGGTAATAGGTAATTCTTGAAGTCTAGTAGATATTTCTACTGCTGACTTGCAATACTAAAAGCTTCAGCAATTGGCCCTAAAGCTAAGACTGGAAAAAATGTTAATACACCCAAAACTAAAATTATTCCGGCTGTAACGGTTGTAAATAAAAACGTATCGGTTCTTAATGTTCCAGAAGTTTCGGGTACAGGTTGTTTTTGCCTCATACTGTCAGCTAACAGCAAAATAGCAATAATCGGCACATAACGCCCTGCTAGTAAGCTTACAAGCGTGCTGAGATTCCACCATATAGTCGCGTCTCCCAACCCTTCAAAACCCGAACCATTATTAGCGGCGGCGGAGGTGTATTCGTACACTACTTGCGCCAACCCGTGAAATCCAGGGTTGCTAATTCCTGACAAAGCATCGGCAAAGCCAAGGGTAATAGCGCTAGGAATTAAAACTACAATCGGGTGAACCAGTAACACTACACTAGCAAGGACAATTTCTCGCTGTTCTACTTTGCGCCCCAAAAATTCTGGGGTACGCCCTACCATTAATCCGGTGACAAATACCGATAAAATTAGGTAAATAAACAAGTACGCTGTTCCGGTTCCCTGTCCGCCCCACACAATTTGTAGGAACATATTGAGCAAGGTAGAAAAGCCTCCGTTGGGCATTAAAGAATCGTGCATTCCATTGACTGCACCGCACATAGTTCCTGTGGTAGCAACAGCCCATAAAGCAGTTTGCGCCCAGCCAAACCTAACTTCTTTACCTTCTAAGTTTGGCTGCGGTGAATCTAAAAGGGCATTTATTAAGGGGTTTCCTTGAAATTCTCCTACGGCGGTGAGGAAAGTTAAAAAGGTAAAAATTATAAATACCATCCCAAATAACAACCAAGCTTGTTTGAGATTGCCAGCAATTATGCCATAGGTAAAAATCAAGGCGGCGGGAATACATATCATCCCCAGAGTTTCTAATAAATTAGTCGCTGGATTGGGATTTTCAAACGGATGGGCGGAGTTGATGGCAAAAAAACCGCCGCCATTTTCCCCTAATTGTTTAATTGCTTCAAAATGAGCTACGGGCCCTCTAGCAATAGTTTGAGTTGCACCTTCTAAAGTCGTAACGGTTGCTGGGGCGGCTAGGGTTTCTGGTACGCCTAAAATTACTAGCAATATTGCCCCCACAAAAGATAGTGGTAGTAATATGCGCGTAATAGATATAGTTAAGTCAACGTAGAAGTTACCTAATGGTCTACCAGTCAAGCCTTTGATAAAAGCAATCCCCACTGCTAAACCTGTCGCCGCCGAGGTAAACATTAAAAATCCCAGCCCTAACATTTGACTGAGATAACTTAAGGTTGTTTCGCCGGAGTAATGTTGCTGGTCGGTATTGGTTAAAAAAGAAATAGTTGTATGTAACGATAAATGCCAAACTGGGGCAGTTAAGTCTGTAGGATTTAAGGGCAAGAACGCTTGAGTGCTAAGGAGCAAAAATACTATTATGCCCATGACTAGGTTGCTATATAGTATCGCTCTGGCGTACTGCCAGCCTGTCATATCATCTTTTGCCTGTACGCCTCCTAATTTGTAAAGGATACTTTCTACAGGATTCATTAACGGGTCAAGAATGGTTCTTTGACCTAAAAACAAACGAGCTATGTATCTGCCAAGAGGATAGGCGATCGCTATGATGAGTAATAGCGTCAAAGCAATTTGAAAAATTCCTTGCAACATTGATGAAAGTTACTTTCCATTTGATTAATTTGGATGTGCTAGTTCATGCCCTTAGCTACATCATCAAGATTATGCGTTAAAACGTGCGTGCGATCGCTATCGAAAGCTAACAAGCTAATCGTTTCTTTATTAACCCTAAATAAGGGAACAAAACTTACTTGATACCAATTGCTTATACTTAGGATAATCCGGCTTTTACGGATGTTTATTACTCTCCTGTTTGGGCTGCTAGTTGCTGATACTTATCAATTTTCTGTACCATCGCAGAATACCGCACCAGATTTCTGCTATGTCAACCAATTATATCTACTCAATGTTTTTTTATCAGTGAGCTTTGCATCTATCTCTAGATAGATAATGTTATACTATTATTTTTGCTTTAAAAATTAACAGTAATTACTATGTTTCAAAAAAGTCTTAGTCAAAAATACATTCTAAAAATCCTTAGATTTATAAGTTAATTCGTATACAGCGTACTAAAAATAATGGTGGAATACATAAAAAAAATTTTCTTGTGTATTCCATCGGAAGAGTATTCTGTCGGCGGATTTTATGCTTTAGTAATATAATTAAGATTTTACACAAAAAAGTATTTAACAAACGGTAAAAGCAAGTTGTTGAGCTTAATCGTTAGCTTAGAAAAATAAACTAAAACCTATTACTTTGTGAAGATTGGGTTTTTAGAGATGCAATTATTTATTTTATTAAAAATTTTTAGAGTTGTTAGTAACCAAGCTAGATTTATAAATTATGCAAATGTTTATGACAGTAAGAGCAAAGCGATCGCTAAAAGCATCACCCCAAGGTATTAACCTTGCTAAAAATGCTGTTTTAGCTTTTCCCACCAAAGTCGACTTAGCAGCAGATTTAGAAATCTCTCGTGCTACATTGCAAAAGTTTTTTGCTGGCAAACCTGTAGGTAGAGAGAACTTTCATCATATCTGTCAAAAACTACAATTGCCTTGGCTTGATGTCGCTCAGTTAGACGAAGACAACATCGACAAACCATCAGCAGCAAGCCAAGACAACATTGATACTTTAGTAGAAGAAGTAAGAAGCAAAGGCTATGCGAGTATGCAGCAAAAATGCGGCATAATGCGCGTGCTAGATATGTCGCACCCAATAGATTTAGATGATATCTATACCAACGTCAATGTTTTAGAAAAAATTATTGGGAGACGGCGTTTAGGGGTTGCAGACTTACTTAAAGTATGCGTTGCTGATGATTTCAATCGTCCCGGCTTAGGGCAAATTATTCAAAACCGAGTACCAGGATTACAAGCACTAACAAATTATCCGAAACTTATTGTTTTGGGTAAGCCAGGAGCGGGCAAAACCACTTTTTTAAAACATTTGGCGAGTCAATGCAATTCCGGCAAGCTAGAAATTAATAAAGTGCCAATTTTTATTACTCTCAAAGACTTTGCTGAGAGTGAAAGTTGCCTGCACTTATTAGAATATGTGTCAGAGCAAATCATTAGTTATGGTATCAATAATACTGAAGCTACAGAACAAATATTAAGCCAAGGCAGGGGCTTAATATTGTTAGATGGGCTTGATGAGGTTCGGGAAACAGATTGCCACCGAGTCTTACAAGAAGTCCACACTTTTAGTGAAAGATTTCACAAGAATTACTTTGTTATTACTTGTCGAATTGCTACTCATGAATACACTTTAGAGCAATTTACTGAAGTAGAAATTGCTGACTTTGACGAACAGCAAATAACGAGCTTTGCCCGAAAATGGTTTACAGAGAAAGACCCTGTTAAAAGCTCCAGTTTTATAGAAAAACTCAAAAACAAACCCCCTATTCTGGAAATAGCAACTAATCCTTTATTATTAACTATGCTATGTTTGATGTTTGAAGAAATAGCTGACTTTCCTGCTAATAGTTCCGAGCTTTATCAAGAAGGTTTGCACTTACTATTACGGAAATGGGATGCGAAAAGAAATATTGAGCGAGCGCAAATATACAAAAAATTATCTTTACAGCATAAAGTAGATTTACTTAGTCAAATTGCTTTATTAACCTTTAAGCGGGGCGATTATTTTTTCAAGCAAAATGAATTAGAACAACACATAGCTAATTATATTTGCAATTTACCTAATGCTAGTACCAAAATTGAGGTATTGCAATTAGATAGTGAGGCAGTGGTCAAATCAATTGAAGCTCAACACGGACTATTGGTGGAAAGAGCGCGGGGAATTTATTCCTTTTCTCACTTGAGTTTCCAAGAGTATTTTACTGCCAAAGAAATTGTTTCAAGTTCCGATCCGCAAGTGTTAGAAACAACCTTACGGGAATTAGTCAGCAACCTTACTGAAAAACGTTGGCGAGAAGTGTTTTTGTTAACGGTAGGAATGTTAAGAAATGCCGATTATTTGCTTTTAATGATGAAAGAGAAAGTTGATTTTTTGATTGCAAATAATAAAAAACTGCAAAGTTTTCTTATTTGGCTAGATAAAAAATCTCGTGAGGTAGCTTCCAAGCATAAATTGAACAATATTAGAGCTTTTTACTTAGATTTGGATGTTGCTAGAAAACAAAACTCCGTTGGTAGTACGCTCGATTTAGCAAGAATGTTAGATGCTAGTTTTACACAAAAACTTTGCGCTGATTTAGCCCTGGATCTTGCTTTAGATCGAACTTTAACACTTAAATACATTCTTGAATTTGCCAGCCAGCCTTTACAGGTATTTAAAAATGTATTAGCAAGGACTAAAGAGCGATCGCAGAACGTTGATAGTAAGCTAAAACAGGCTATAAATCAGCTAGAGAATGAAATTCCTTGTTTGGATAACGACGAAAAGTTTAAACAATGGTGGGAAGTAAACAATTATGACTGGACGGAAAAATTAAGAGCGTTAATCATTTCCTATCGGGATTTTGGTTACGAATGGGACTTTAGTCATCAAGAATGGGACGACCTAAAACAATACTATGAAGCAAACCAATTATTAGTCAGTTGTCTTCATGCCAATAGCTATATGAGTCGACCAGTGCGTCAAAAAATAGAAGATACTTTACTTTTGCCAATTACGGAAATTAACAAGTAAAACCTTAAATTTTTTGTGGAGAACTTTTAGCTAACATTTGTTTAATAGTTTGAAGTAATTCATGTTCGTTATACGGCTTAGAAAAATAAGCTGTAGCTCCTAGTTGCATAGCTAATTGCCGATCTTTTGACCCACTGCGGGAAGTAAGCATAGCTATAGGTAATTGATTAAACTTAGAGTTAGATTTCACCCGTCCTAAAAAGCCGTATCCATCTAAACGGGGCATATCAACATCACAAATTACAGCTTTAATTGGTAAAGCCGTTAAAAGCTTTTCTAAAGCTTCTTCTCCATCAATAGCCTGCTCTACTCGATAACCAGCTTTTTCTAAAGTTAAAGACAAAAAACGCCGGACATTAATAGAATCATCTACTACCAAAATTGTATCTTTTTGACCTTCTACTTCCAAGTTAACAACTTTTTGGGGGGAATCTTCAAGCGCTAAATCGCTGCTATCAATCCAGTCGAGCAATGCGGGAACATCTACTAGCGGTGCAACTCTCCCATCACCTAGAACCGCGCAGCTACTAAAACCTGGCGGCATAGCTATTCCCGGTTCTACTTGACGAATTACAACTTCTTGTTCGCCAATTGAACGATTTACCAATAGTCCTAACCAAGCGTTGTTATGCTCAATTGTTAATACTGTTGGTTTATGCAGTGGTGTTTGCTCGAACTTTTGACGCGATTTTAACCATTTATCTAGTCGGATTAGAGGGGCAATATATCCTGACCAGCTAATAGCTTCCTTACCAGCAATTTGGCAAAATTGGTCAGGATTGGGCAGCAGCATTTCTCTAACAGAGTCGCAAAGAAACGCTAATAACATCCCATTACTTTCAACTAAAACTACTTTGGCAACGGATAAAGTTAAGGGAACGCTGAGGGTAAAAGTTGTACCGACTCCTAACTGAGTATCAACTTTAATATCACCGCCAATTTGTCTTAAATTGGTGCGAACAATATCCATTCCTACACCTCTGCCAGACAAAGTTGTTACTTGACTTGCTGTGCTAAATCCTGGGTCAAAAATTAGACTTAAAAGCTCCTCGCTACTTTGGGGATTTAGCCCTAATTGTTGAGCTTTAGAGCGGATTTGCTCTAAATTAATTCCCCCACCATCATCTTTAACAGTAATTATAATTTGGTTGCTTTGGGAAACTGCTTTAATTTCAATTACCCCCACTGCTTTTTTACCCAAACTAGAGCGAATTTCTGGCTTTTCTATCCCATGATCGAAAGCATTGCGTAGCAGGTGCATCAAAGGATTATTTAAAACTTCTAAAATACTGCGATCAATAAGAGTTTGGTCGCCGCTAATTTTGAACTCAACATTTTTGCCGTATTCTGAAGCAAGTTCGCGAATAAACCGAGGAAATCTAGAAACTAGATCGGCAAAAGGACGCATTCGGACTTTCGTTAAGCTAGTTTGCAATTGTTTGGCAACCCGATTTAGTTCGCTGACACTGCGATCAGCCTCTTCCAAAGTCAGGTCAATATCATTAGTAACTTCTTGCAATCGCACAAGATCTTGAACCATCGCTTGAGGCAAAAAATATCGATTACTTTGGTCAGTAATATTTCCTTGGCTAACCAATAAATTGCTATCTAAGTTTTGCATTGTCCGTACTCGCGATTTGAGCAAGCTACTCAAACTACGGAGCCTTTCTGTATACACATTGACGCTATTACGCGCAATAGTTAGCTCTCCAAACCAGTCATTAAGGCGATCGAGTAGTTTGATTGGTACTCGCACCGTGCTGTCTAAATATTCTTGATCATCCTTAGTTGCAGCTAATCCTGATAGGCTAATACTTTTCGGTTCGGTAACAGCAACTTTTTCTCCCTCCAGAAATGGGACTAATTCGCCTTCTAACTGAGGAAGCTCAAATGTTGGTAAGAGAAAATCGAGCAATGGAGAGTCTTCTTGACTGTCAGGGGCGGTAATTAGACTGTTTGAGAGGGTACTAAGTTCGCCACAGCATATAGTTGCTTGGGTTGTCCGCCAAGCTTGCAAAGCTGATTTAGCAATTTCTAGAGTGCGATCGCTGTTTGTTTCTAATTGTTGCACCACCGACTCGCATAAGCTAGTAAAGGCTTGTAGCTGTAACATTTCCCCCAATCCACCCAATTCTTGAGCCATAAGTGTTACTTCAGCTTGTAACTCAATAGCTGAAGGATTGGCGGCTAGCAGCGATTCTAAACGCTGCAAATATTCTTCTACTTCGGTTTCAAAAATCAACCCTGCCATAGCTTGCCCGTCTTCAGGCATCAAGGCTATAGAATCGTCAGAGGATTGAGCGTCACCAAGTAAGGTTTGTAATTGTGCAAAAGCCTGATTAGCTGTTTCTAAACATTGCTTGTCGTTGGAGTCGCCACGAAAGTTTAATTTTACTACTTGACTCAAACAATCAACCCCAACTAGCAAGAGCTTTTCTACTTCTTGATTTATCAAACTTGGCCCTGATTTTAAAATTTTAAAAAAATCTTCAAGGCGATGAGCTAAACTGCTTAAAATCTGGAATCCCATCATGGCAGCACCGCCCTTAATAGAGTGAGCGGCTCGTAATATCGCATCGATTTGGTGACTGCTATTATTACTTGCTAATTGTGACAGCGCCGATTCAATATTTCTAATATATTCTTCAGCTTCTTCTAAAAATTGCTGTCTAATTTCTGCTTCTTTGTCTTGAGACATGGCATTATTTTTATATATATTCTAAAATCAAGATTTTTTAGCTTTTATTTTGTCTTAGCCTGTTGCGGCTTTGCAAAACCGGGTGCTTGGGAGTTATTCAATAACGCTTTGCAACCACTTTCTATTTCTAAACAGATATTACCAAGATGATCTAAAGCTGCTTGGCGCTGGGGGAAATCGCCACGAGCAAGAAATAGGTTGGCTGCCGTTTGGATGCTTGCGATCGCTTGCCAATAATTAACTTCGCCTTTCCCAGTGCTTTTAGCTAATTCGTACAACACATTGCCTTTTTCTATATGCGCCTCTGCCAACTGGGGATCTAATTGCAGTGCAAACTCAAAATCTTTAAGGGCTTTTTGATCACCTTGATTAGAGTCGCTACTATTTTGGGCTAATTTACGCTGGGTAATGCCGCGTTTGACATAAGAAATTGCATTATTAGGATTTTTATTAATGGCTAGATTAAAATCGGCGATCGCCGCCTTATATTCGTTTTTAGCATTGGGGCTATATTCTGCCATCTCATAACGAACAATTCCTCGACTAAGATAGGCTTCTGCTTCGTTAGGATTGAGCTTGAGAGCGCTATTAAAATCTTTAATCGCTATTTTGTATTCTTCGTCAGGATTGCCGCTATTTTGAGCATTTTCATAAAGCGCATTCCCACGCTCGACATAAGCTTGAGGATCATTTGGGTTAAGATTTACAGCGCGATCAAAGTTTTCTACTGCTCCGTCATAGTCTTCATATTTAGAAGATATCCTTCCTTGATAAAGATACTTAGAAGCCTGATTAGAATCTATGGTTGGGTTATAAGTCGTAACTTCTTCGTGAGCCGGAAAAAGAGTTGAGCTAATTTTGCTGGAAAGTTTAAAGTCTTTAACTATCAGCATTAACCCAAATAGTCCACTCGCTCCTACACCAACAGCGCCTAACATTGCTGTACTAAATCTTTGCTTGTGGCGGTACTGGCGACTAATTGTGGCAGTGGGAGCTTGACGATAAAAACTCGCTGCCACCTGATTTTTTGGCAATACAAGGGTAGGCTTAGGTCTTTTAACGGGTTGTAAGTGCTGTCCTTTTTGCACTGTTTGAGTGGAAGGAAAGGGGTCTCGCCCATTGAGCCTAAGAGTTCTTTCGCACCAGGGACAATAGCTCAAATGCTTGCCGTGAAGATGATGAATATTGACTTTACAGGTAATTAAATCGCGTTCAGCAACACTCAGCGCACTTTGCCAAGTTTGTGCCGTCGGGCGCAGTTGCGGATTGTGATGACCTTCTTCAAAACAACGGATAAATAGCAGTTGCAAAGCTGGGTGCAATAACTCGAACTTAGGAGCGATAGGAGTAGGCAAGTAAGGTACGCGCCGCCGACTATAAACAAAGTGTCCTTCAGCTATTCGAGTTTCGTAGGGTGGTGCGTCACCGCTACCTTGATACACGCCTGCAAAGGGGTGTGTACCTTCCATTAGTAGCTGAAATATTAAAACTGCCAGCCCAAATAAATCATGTTCTGGGTGGCGATCTAGCTGGGCGAAACTCTGCCCCTGGAGTTCGGGAGGGGTAAATTCTGGCTTACCCACAGCGCAACGGTAGATTTCGCCATTACGTTCATTTGTGACTTGAAACGAATCAGTATCTACTAAGGTAATTAAAGCTGTGTTACTAACTAAAATATTTGATTCGTTTACATCGCCAATACAATAGCCGCGAGCGTGAAGTGCGCCAAAGGCGGCGGCAAGATTGCGAGCGGTACGATGTAAATAAAGATAGTTAAAAAAGGGACTTTTTTGGCGACGGGTTTTTGGATTGTAAAAGTCTAACAGCGAGTGCATTTCTTTAACTCGCGTCATCAAAAAGCCCACTACTTTTTGTTTTTCATCAGTTGTCCGCAGTACGTCTACAGGCCAAGCAATAGAGATATGATCTTTGCTGGCGGCGGGGTTGTCTGGCGGGTTAGCCAGCATCAACATTAGCTTATTGGCACGGGCTTCGGTGGGCTTGTGATAAACTTTTGCCACTAGAGTTTCATCTTGCGGCACTCTATAAACTTTTGCCTCGCCTCCATGTCCTAGACTTGAGGTGGGGTCTATAGTAATAATTTGGGTGTCTAGTTGACGTTTTAACCTCATGGCATTAGTTCACTATAGTCGCCAGTAAAAGTGTTAGATCGTCATCAGTTCGCGTGCTAATACGTTCCGATCGCAAAAATGCTACTAATTGCTCTTGAGCTTCTGTGGGGCTAGTTACATCAGCGACAAATTTAAACATCGGGAAAAAAAAGGGTGCATGAGGTTTACCTCCACTCATTTCTAAAGCTAACATTTGCAGTCCGTCCGATAGCATGGCAATATTAGCTACAACTCCACGCCAGACTTTTACTTGAATATTCTCCAAAGCGTTGGGGGAAACTAAAAAAATTGTTTCGTTAACGTATTCTCCTCGCTGCGGTGTGGTGAGGGAGATTATGTTTCCCGTGCGATCGCACCCTACAGCTACACCATCACCTACTTGGACGGCGGCGATTAGATTTGGCGTAGCTACAACAATAATTAAAGTAGTAGCTAATTCTCTTGAGGTGACTTTACAGGCGATCGCTTCTTCCTCTACCGCTTTTTTTGCCGCTTCTAGGGCGTTAGTTAGCAGTAATTGCCATTTTTGATCGTCCTCCTCCTCAGCGTCTTGAACTCCATACTGCAAGCGGATTGTTTCGACGGCGGTTTGAGAAGCGACAATCGCTCCTATTTTTCCCAAACTTGCACTACCCGCACCATCGGCTACCGCCGCCACTAATACCCCTTCTGGCAATAGCTCCCAATGATGAGCATCTTGACAATGTTGTTTTACTTTTTCATGGCTTTTTCCCAGCACTGAAGCTGCTACTACCCGCCAGCAATCTACGTTTTGAGATATCGGTTCGTCTGTCTGCATTTTTGCTTAGTATCCACTTGCATTTAGTAGCAGGGGGTAGCCACGATAGTTTTTAGCTGACAATGTTGAGATTATCTTCTTTACCGATTCTAACTATATTTAGCGTTAGTGAGTCTACAAGTTGCTCTGCTATCTAGTTGTACAGACAATTGTATTGAGTGAACGGACTACTTTCACTTTACACCATATATTTAATCGCCGAATAGAAACAATTTTCCTTCAAACGCTAAGTTTAAGATAAATAAGTCTGTTTTTTTGCTGCTTTAACTATCTATTGCCGTGTTCCTAGCGGCGATCTCCGCTATATTAACCAGTAGCTTGTATATTTTTATACAAATAAGCTGTCAAAGGTGACAACAAAAATATCGAAGTTTCTGCTGGATGTTGCACTTAGCAAATCTCGTTCTAAAATTATTTGTATAATGGATTATTCTTAATTATTTGTAGCTTTGACTAAAAGTGTTAATAATAAGATCGATGGGGTTGAAATAAGTTTAAGCTTATTGAGATAGTTAAACTTATAGTTTAATTTAATGAACTTTTGGGATTTCATAAAATTTGATCTTATTAAAATTTGCTTAAGGAACAAGTGCTAAATGACTAGCTGTGGAACCTTTCAAAAACTACGCCCGCTCAGTTTGTTAACTCATTTATCTAATTCTTACGATAGCGCGCACCTAAAAGTAGTGAGCAATTCAGTTGCTTGGTCAATCTATCTAGAAAACGGTAAAATAACTTATGCTTCTCATTCGGTAGAACCTTTTGATCGTCTTGATTGTCATTTGCGTCGCCTAGCTTCTAGAATGCCCTCTTTAAGCAGTGAAACTCGTGCCAAGCTGAGGTTAATGTTTGAAAACGATTTAAGCGGAGAGCAATTAAATATAAACTCTGAGTATCAAGCTATTTGCTGGTTAATTGAGCGTCAGCATTTAACAGAAGATCAAGCAAAAATTTTAATTGAAGGGTTAGTTAAAGAAGTAATAGAATCATTTTTATTAGTTGAACAAGGTAGCTATGAGTTACATAGTTTTCCAGAAACAACTTCCTATTTAACTAAGCTTGACTTATCAAGCTTAGTTAAATATGCTCAAAAGCAGTTGCAAGCTTGGCAATCTCTAGCACCGGAATTAAGCTCACCATATCAATGTCCTTACTTAGCTTCTTCTTCTCTAAATCAAAAGTTGACTTCAGAATTACGCCAAAAACTAACAGCAATTTTAAAAGGATTTAGTTTTCGTCATTTAGCGATTTTACTCAATCAAGACGAACTTCGTTTAGCCCAAAGCTTGTATCCCTATATTAAGGCAGGAAACATACTACTACAACCTCCCTCTGCACCTTTTGATTGTTTACCAAGTTTTGTTAAGTCTGCAAAGGAACCAACAAAAAATTATTTATTACCATTAGAAATTACTGCTAATAAAAGCGTTACTGCTATTTTAGCTCCATCATCTCCTGAGTTACCAGAAATTTCGCCGCCAAATCCTCCAAGGGTAAACATTGTGGTAGAACCAATTAACAATCTACCAGAAACACAAACAAATAAAAAAACCTATAAAATTGTTTGCGTAGATGATAGCCCAGCAATGTTAAGAGAAATTAGCTATTTTCTAGATGATGAAAGTTTTGCTGTCTCTACAATTAGCGATCCAATTAAAGCTTTGATGCAGATAGTTAGACTTAAGCCAGACTTGATATTGTTAGATGTAAAAATGGCAGGAATAGATGGCTATGAGCTATGTCGCTTATTAAGAAATCACTCATTTTTTAAAACTACACCAATTATTATGGTAACGGGAAATACCGGGATTATAGATAGAGTTAAAGCTAAAATGGTAGGAGCATCAGGCTATTTAACTAAACCCTTTGCTCAAGCCGACTTATTAAAAATTGTATTTAGGCATTTATCTTAATAAAACGATTAAGAGGGCGACAAGAATTTTGAGTACAGTTTTATTAGTGGAAGATACGCGAAGTCTATTAGATTTGATAGCTGGATACTTGCGCGATGGCGGTCACACAGTAATCATGACAGATAATGCTAAAGATGCTTTATTTGAGGCAATAAAACAACAGCCTGATGCAATTATAACTGACGTAGTCATGCCAGGAATGAGTGGGTTTGAATTATGTCGTCAACTTAAAAGTAATCCAGCTACCGAGCAAGTGCCAATTATTATTTGCAGTTCAAAATCTGGCAAAATAGACCAATTGTGGGGAAAAAAGCAAGGTGCAGATGCTTATGTAACAAAGCCATTTACAAAAGAACAATTGCTACTGGTAATTAAATCGGTGGTGGGTTAATTAATGAATAGTTCTCAAATTGCGCCGTCAACAAAGCCGATAGGCGATCGCTATTTAAGTTTTTACTTGAATCGACAAACCCCCGCCTTATTGTTAATGGAGTATGCACAGGAAGTAATAATTGTTCCTACGAGTCGCCTTTCACCAATGCCCAATATGCCAGAATGCGTATTAGGATTGTTGAATCGGCGCAGTCGGGTACTGTGGGTAGTAAATTTAGCTCAGCTACTAGAATTACCAGCAAGTGAATCTAGCGATCGCCAGTACCAAATAATAATTATTCATGTCAAACAAGTTAAGCTGGCGCTAGCTGTACAATCGGTTGAAGGTGTAAAGTATTTTCCCCACCAAAACAGCCAAGCATCAACAGAAATATTTGCCACCCTTGCTCCTTATATAAGTGGCTGTATTGCTCAAGAGAATGAAACCTTAATAGTTTTGGATGCAGAAAAAATCGTTAATTCGCCTAATTTAGAACCCTAGTAGCGGGGTCAAAAAATATTAATTTGAGGATATCATGAGTACAAAATTTGAGCCTAAATCATTAGTTGAGCAATCTCCGGAGAAAAATAGCCCAAGTTTAAATAATCCTTCGACGTTATGGAAAGCTAAAATACCGCAAACAAATCGCTCAAAATTCCGGCAAAAATTAAGTTTAAAAACAAAAGCAACAGCCTTAGCAATTGCCTTAAGTGTATTGCCAGTTATTTTAATCGGGGGGATAGCAACCTATGTGACGACAGAAAAAATTAGCGAAAACTTACACCAGCAACAAAAAGCTAGAGCGATTACTTTATCTAACCAAATAAATCGATTTATAGTTCAACAATACCAAGATATTCAAACTCTATCGCAACTAAGTATTCTTAATAATTCGACAACTAGAGCCACAACTTCCACTAGAGCAAAGCAAGCAATATTAGAACGTTATATTAAAGATAATCCTGCCTATGACAGTGTTGCAGTTATCGATTTAGACGGAAATGTTATATTGCAGTCGGCAGGGGCAGTTATAGTTAATTATCAAGAGATTAATTATTTTCAAGAAGTTAAAAGAACTAACCGCCCGGTAATTACTCCCCCTAGAAGATCGTTAGCAACTGGGGAATATTCAATATTTGTAGCCGCGCCCGTCATCAATACGCGCACAGGAGAGACAATTGCTGTGGTGCGATCGCGTACTCCTTTAAAATATTTTAATAATATTATTCAAGCTGAAAGCAAAGAAATAACGCAAAGCATTAATGGCTATGTATCAGAAGAATATTTTGCAGTTAATGACAATGGTAAAATTGTAGTTGCACCTACAAATCGTACTGACTATATAGGTAAAGATGTTAAAGGCATTTTCCCCCAGGTAGCGGCTCAATTACAACAAGTAAAAGGTGTTAGTAGCGTTGTAGAGGAAAATTTATTAGAGCAGAAATGGTATTTAATATCTTATACTCCTGTAGGCAAGTTTGCCGGAGCATCCCAACTAAACTGGAGTGTCTTAGTTACTCAAGATGAAGATGCCTTATTTGCCAGCCGCACTCGTGATGTTTCAATAATAACCTTAGCCGTAGCCACAGGTGTGATCGCACTTATTGTAGCCGCGATCGCCACAAAGCTAGTAAGTAGAACATTGCGCCCAGTAATGGCAGCCTCAAAAGCCGTGCGTCAGCTAGGGGAAGGACAATTAGATACGCGCTTGGCGGTTAAAGGCTCGGATGAATTAGCAGTTTTGGGCGCTAATATCAATGGCATGGCAGAACAACTGCAAAATCTTTTAACCAGACAACAACTAGCAACAGAAGCGGCGGAAACCTTTACAGATACTACTTTACGCATTCGCCGCTCTTTGAACTTAGACGATATTTTGAAAACGGCAGTGCGGGAGGTGAGAAAAATTATGCACACTGAGCGCGTGGTTATTTACCGTTTTAACTCTGACTTGAGCGGTACAGTAGTAGCAGAATCGGTTGTACCTGGTTGGCCGGAAGCCTTAAAAGAAACTATTGACGATCCTTGTTTTAAAGAACAACATATAAAAAATTATCAAAATGGTCGGGTGCGGGGAATTAATGATATTTACCATGCTGGACTTACCGAGTGCCATATTAATACTTTAGAAAGATTTAAAGTTAAAGCAAATTTAGTTGCACCAATACTTAAAGATCAGCAATTGCTTGGTTTATTAATTGCTCATCATTGCTCAGAACCTCGCAACTGGCAAGAGTCAGAAATTAATTTATTTGCACAATTGGCGGCGCAAATTGGCTTTGCTTTAGATCAAGCAAATTTATTAGAGCAAGTAGAAAAAGCTCGAACTTCTGCCGAAGTAATGTCTGTGGAGCAGCGAGAACAAAAAGAATTACTAGAAAATCAATTATTAAATTTGCTTAGTGAGGTAGAAGGAGCCGTTAGAGGCGACTTGACAGTAAGGGCGGAAGTTACGACAGGAGAAATTGGGACTGTGGCTGATTTTTTCAATGCGATCATTGAAAGCTTGCGAGAAATTGTTACTTCAGTAAAACACGCAACCGATAAAGTTAATATTTCTATTAATGAAAACGAAGGCGCAATTCGTCAGCTTGCGGACGAAGCGGTGAAACAAAATACAGAAATTGTTAGTACCCTTGATTCGGTGCAGCAAATGACATTATCTATCCAATCAGTAGCAGATAGCGCCGAACTTGCAGCACAAGTAGCCCATAAAGCGTCAACTAGCGCCCAAGCTGGAGAAATGGCAATGGAGCGCACAGTATTTAGTATTATAAATTTGCGCGATACGATCGCCCAAACTGCTAAAAAAGTTAAAAATCTAGGTCAAGCATCTCAGCAAATTTCTAAAGTTACAACTTTAATTAACCAGATAGCTTTACAAACTAATGTCCTCGCCATTAATGCCAGCATTGAAGCTTCTCGTGCGGGGGAAGAAGGGAGAGGTTTTGCAGTTGTAGCCGAGGAAGTTGGGGAACTTGCAACTAAAGCCGCCGCCGCAACTAAAGAAATTGAGCAAGTGCTAGAAAATATCCAACAGCAAACTAGCGAAGTAGTTAGAGCCATGCAACTAGGTAGTACCCAAGTAAATGAAGGGACTCATCTTGTAGAAAATACTAAGCAAAGTTTAGGGGAAATTTTACAGGTATCGCGCCAAATTGATGAATTAGTCCAAGTAATTTCTCACTCTACAGTGTCGCAAGCGAAAACCGCTCAAGCTGTAACTCAGTTAATGCAAGCGTTGGCTACTAATTCCGAGGAAACGGCCGCCTCTTCGCACAAAGTATCGAAGTCTCTTAAACGCACGGTAGAGGTGGCGCAGCAGTTGCAAACTTCGGTGGGTGCTTTTAAAGTCCGCAAAGATTAATGGCTAATCAAACTTTAGGGATAGAGTCGCAGCTTTATAATTACTTGCTTGCTGTTTCTTTACGAGAAACCGAGGTATTAGCTCAACTTAGGCAAGCTACCGCCACCAGTCAATCTATGGCTCAAATGCAGATTGCACCGGAGCAAGGGCAGTTTATGGCGTTGTTAATTCAGTTAATTGGCGCTAAAAAAACTTTAGATATAGGAGTGTTTACGGGTTATAGTGCGCTGGTGGTCGCCTTGGCATTGCCCCAGGGCGGTAAAGTGGTGGCGTGTGAAATAAACCAAGAATATGCAGAATTTGCTCGTCATTGGTGGCAAAAAGCGGGGGTAATAGATAAAATTGACCTGCATCTCGCTCCCGCCCAAGATACTCTGGCGTTGTTAATAGCTAATGGGGAAGTTGACAGCTTTGATTTTGCCTTTATTGACGCAGATAAAAGTAATTACGATACTTATTACGAGCAAGCTTTGCAATTAGTTTGCCCTGGGGGATTGATTGCAATTGATAATGTACTATGGTCAGGAAGGGTTGCAGACCCAAATATCCAAGATAATCGGACTAATAAAATTCGGGACTTTAATCAAAAACTGCATCAAGACAAACGCATCAATCTTAGCTTAGTACCGATCGCCGATGGTTTGACTTTGGCTAGGAAACTTCCTTAGTTGAGCAATGATGACAGGCTATAGTTTCATTATTAGGCGATCGCGCGACGGGATTTCCACAACTGCGACACAATCGATAATTCCCCGGCTGTAAACCATGCTGCAAGGCTACTCGCTCGTCAAACACAAAACATTCCCCTTGCCATAAACTCTCCTCAGTGGGGACTTCTTCGAGATATTTGAGAATACCGCCTTTTAGATGGTACACTTCCTCGAAACCCTTTGATAACAATAATGAAGAAGCTTTTTCGCAGCGAATCCCACCCGTGCAAAATAAGGCAACCTTTTTATGTTTGGCGGGGTCTAGATGTTGCTCGATATAATCAGGAAATTGATTAAAGGAGCTAGTATTAGGGTTTTGCGCTCCTTTAAACGTACCAATATCTACTTCGTAGTCGTTGCGGGTATCAATGATTGTGACTTCAGGATCGTTAATTAACGCATTCCATTCAGTAGGAGTCACATAAGTACCTACTTGCTGAATTGGATTTACTGGTAATCCCAGGGTGACAATTTCCCGCTTTAAGCGCACTTTCATTCGCTCGAAAGGCGGAGTTTGAGCCGAAGATAATTTATACTCTAAGTCTTTTAGGCGCAAGTCAGAACGTAAAAAAGACACAACTCCATCAATGCTTGCTCTGGAGACACTAGCAATTGTGCCGTTAATTCCTTCGGCGGCTAGAAGAATTGAACCTTTAACATTTTGAACTTGACAGTAAGACAAGAGGGGTTGTTTCTTGTCTGCAAAGTCTGGCAAAGGTACGAATTTATAAAAGGAAGCAATAATATGAGTCATTTCTAGGCGCAAATTGAGATATTTTTAGCAGCATTGAATAAAAGATCGCTATCAACTATAATACAATCTGCCACAGGGGGGTTTGGCTCAGTTGGTAGAGCGCCTGCTTTGCAAGCAGGATGTCAGCGGTTCGAGTCCGCTAACCTCCATTATCTAGTTACTGTCAAGCTGCGATAATTCTCTACACTTTACTTCGGCAGCTTGGTAAGCGGCTAAGTATTCTTTACCACCTAGCATAATTTCGCCGTAGTATTCGTAAGGCGCATTGCCATAAATAGGCAAAGGGTCATCTTCGGGATAATCTTCTTTCGATTCATCAACGATGGCTTTAAGATGTTTAACTTTCAAGCTTTGTGCCGGAAAATAGTAGAGATTTTGAGCATCTAAACTCAATGAAACAAAAGTAGGATCGATAATTTCGTCGTCAAGCTCAATCCAGCCATATTCCATAATCGAATAAGGCTCAATTCCTACAACTAAAAAGCCTTGAACGTACAAATAATTATTATCTAGTAAGGCTGCTTGATAAGCATTATCGAAGCATTTATGCGCCTTACTACCAATCTGTTCGGCGATTTGTGTAGAGAGATTTATGTCTAGAGATTTGCTCATATTTAAGCAATTAAGCAGGAAATATTTTTATTGTACTTGCTACATTTAACTTTACTTTCGCACCTACCGGAACCACTTGGCTAATAGCTGTTCGGGCGTGTAGTTCTTTTCCTGAAGGCGTAAGCAGACAGTAGCGATACTCCCTCCCCAAAAAGCGCCGATTGTGAACCACTGCCACCGCCTCCGATTCTGTCGGTTCTATCAGCAAATCTTCTTCACGAATCATTAATTCTACTTTTTTTTGCCCAGCATCCGCCGCCGCAAAACAGCCTACTTCCGTAGCCCACAACTGCCCCTGACGCTCGGCGGGGATAAAGTTAGCTCCGGTGACAAATTCTGCTACAAACCGGGAGGAGGGCTGCGTATAGACTTCTTGCGGCGTACCTATTTGTTCTAGTTTACCTTTGCTCATGACGGCTACGAGGTCAGCGATCGCTAAGGCTTCTTCTTGGTCATGAGTGACAAACACCGCCGATGTTCCCGTCGCTTTCAAAATATCTCTAATTTCTTCTCGCAATCGCAGCCTTACCTGCACGTCCAAATTGCTCAAAGGTTCATCTAGCAGCACTAACGGCGGCTGAGGCGCTAAAGCACGAGCAAGAGCTACTCTTTGCTGCTGTCCTCCCGATAACTGATAAGGATATCGTTTTTCTAGCCCAGTTAGCCCTACTAATTCAATTAACCGTTTAGCCGCTTCTTTATCCTGCCTTTTTAACCCAAAAGCCACATTCTCGGCGACGGTTAGATGTGGAAACAAAGCATAATCTTGAAATACCATCCCTAAACGGCGCTGTTCTGGCGGAATCCAACAATTATTACTGGCAACTTTGCGCCCAGCAATTTCAATACTTCCCATTTGCGGCTGCTCAAATCCAGCAATTAACCTTAGTAAAGTAGTTTTTCCGCAACCAGAAGAACCAAGTAAAGCCAGTATTCCTTGAGGTAAGTTCAAACTTACGTCTGCTACTGCTTGACTTTCGCCAAACCACTTACTCACCCCATCAAGCTGTAAAATTTTCTCCATAATTTTGTCTCCTATCTTTGGCTCGTTTTCTGCTCGTGCAACAACACAGGCAAAGTTGAACCCATAGAAACTACAAGCATTGCCAATGATCCCACCGCCGCATCGCTAAAAGATACATTTTCTGTAGCTTTCCAAATCTCTGTTGCCAAAGTATCAAAGCCAATCGGGGCTAAGAGCAACGTTGCGGGTAATTCTTTAATTGCGGTCAAAAATACCAAAACCGCCCCATTCAACACCCCAGGACGCACCAAAGGGAAAGTAATTTCTTTCAATGTCTGCCAAGGAGTACGCCCCAAAAGCCTTGCTGATTCTTCTAACTGTGGATGCAACTGTAACAGTGAACTTCTAATTGTGCCTACAGATTGAGGTAAAAATAGCACTAAATAAGCAAATACTAGCATCGGCAAAGTTTGGTACAACCAAGGCAAATATTGAGAGCCTAGAAATACTAAAGATATGGCTACTACAATTCCTGGTAAACCAAAACCAATATAACTACACCGTTCTATAGCTGTAGTTACACGACTAGGAAACCTTACCGCTAATATTGCTACAGGGATGGCGCAAATAGTCGCAATTACTGCTGTAAAACCCGCCGCCGCAACTGAATTAAGGGCTGGCTGCGCGATCGCATTCCATGAAACTGCACCGTAGGCTGTATTGCTACTTGTCAAGCCTCGCCATAACCAAAACACTGTCACCCCAACTGGTAAAACTAAGCTGAGACTAACAACGATCGCGCAAAATAATAAAGCAACTACTTTACTTGCGCCCAGTTTTACAATTACAGGTGACTGCACTATTGATAAATTGCGACTGTAATAAGCAGCGCGCGATCGCACTTTATACTCTAGCCACAAAATCCCCAACACCAAAGCAACCAATAATAAAGCCAGCGCCGCCGCTTGGTTTCGATTGAAACTTGACTTGTATTGTAGGAAAATTACCCGCGTAAAAGCATCAAACCGCATCAATGAAGGCGTACCAAAATCTCTTAAAGCATACAAAGCCACCAGCAAACCGCCAGCTATTATCGATGGGCGTAACTGTGGTAATACAACGCGGAAAAAGGTATTGAATTGATTTAAACCCAAACTCCTCCCCGCTTCTACTGTCGCCGGATCGATTAACATTAACCCCGCCCGGACACTTAAAAGCAGATAAGGATAGGTAAACAGCGTCAGTGCCAAAATAGTCCCAAACCAGCCGTAAATCTCCGGTAATTCGGTTACTCCTAGAGGTTCTAACCATACTTGCAACAAGCTACCTTTGGGCCCAAAAGCCGCAATTAAGGCAAAACTACCTACATAGCTAGGTACAGCTAGAGGTAAGGTAGTTGCAATTAACCAAAACTTTCGCCCAGGTAGATCGGTTTGTAAAGTCAAAAAAGCTAGAGGTACGGCAATTAAGGCGCTAAATAAGGTTACGGCTGCTGCCATCCCTGCACTATTGAACAATACAGTTAAGGTACGGGGGCGAGATACTAAGTTAATTAGCTTTTCTGTACCTACACCCGCCGTCCTAATTACTAAATAAGTCAAAGGCGAAATAATTGCGATCGCTGTAATTGTAGCGATCGCAACTAAAAATAACGGTGGACTAGAAGCATTACGCCTCAAAGTACCCCTGCTTCTTGAAGTAATGCTAGAGTCCCTTGTAAGTCAGACAAGTTGCTCAAATCAACTTTGGGTGGCTTAAGCTGACTGAGAGGAATTTGTTTTTGCGATGCTTGGATGCCTTTTACCAACGGATATTCGTTAGTTTCTTGGGCAAAATAAGTTTGAGCTTTGGGAGTAAGCATATAAGCTACAAACTTGTCAGCGTCGCTCTTTTGATCGGTAGTATTTAATACTGCTAAACCTGCTACATTTACCATTGCCCCAGCATCTCTGCGGGTATAGTGATGGGCTACAGGAAACTTGGGGTTGTCTTTGGTAAACCGATAGAGATAGTAGTTGTTTACTAATCCTAAAGAAATTTCGCCTTTCCCTACTGCTTCGACGATCGCGGCATTTTTGGCATAATCTTTTGTCCCGTTAGCTTTCATTGCCTTTAACCATGCCAAAGTCTTTTGGTTGCCTTCTAGCAAGCGCATAGCAGTAACAAAGGATTGAAAAGAACCATTTGAAGGGACCCAACCTATTTTACCGCGCCATTTAGGATTAGTTAATTGGGCTACAGATGTCGGTAACTCACTGGGTTTGACTAGCTTTGTATTGTAATCAATTACTCGCGCCCGTCCTGAAATGCCGATCCATTGTCCCGCCGAGGAGCGAAACTGTGGCTCTACTTTTGCAAGTAAGGTATTAGAAATCGGTAATGTGCGTTTTTCTTTGGCTAAAGCACCTAAAGCCCCCGCATCTTGACCAAAAAATACATCCGCGCGACTGTTTTTGCCTTCTTCTAATAATGCGATCGCAAGTTCTGCTGTGTCGCCGTATCGTACCTCAATATCCATCCCTAAATCTTTCTCAGCTTTGGCAATTAAGGGCCCAATCAATTTTTCGTCTCTACCAGAGTAAATAGTCAGCGTTTTTTGTTGTGCTGCTTGACTACTAAAAGCTATACCCCCACCTACAACTACCAAAGCTATGAGGGCAGAAATTTTCCCTAACGAACTAACCACCAACTTTATCCTCATATATGTAACTAAACATCTTTTCGAGCGGATTTGGCTAAGCAATTCTTACTACCAGCTTTTCCCGACAGACGTTAGCTTTGCTTTCAAAAAAATACCATTAATTAGACAACTTATTTAAGAAGTTTTTGCAAATCATTTTAATTATAAAGTAAGGCAAAATATTGTTAAGTGCTTAATTTGCCGTGATTAAAAACAATCTTTAGCTGAATGTTATTGCAAATAATTATGACTAAGCTTTACAATTAGCCTGTTGCTGTTAGGAAAACTTGGTTGCAAGCGAGTTCAAAGCTTGGTGTAGTACAAGTAGGGAAGAATTAATTACATGACTTACCTTAAAAATCTGCCACCCTTAAATAAGATGTGGAAACCAATGTGGTTAGCCTCGTTAGGCTTGCATGGCTTGCTACTGGTGATGCCAATTCCTGCAACAGATACACCTAAACCAACGAAAAAGCCCCAATTAGTTAAGCTAACTCCGGTAACACCAAGACCAACACCTGTAAGTACAATCGCTAAAACAAAACCAACACCTGTAGCTAGTCGCCCCCTAGTATCACAGCAAAGAGTAGTAGCCACAAAACCAACACCGCGAATCGTTACAAAATCTCCTCGCCCCGTTGTTGCGCCCACTCCTCAAAAGCCTGTAACACCTGTCTCCGTCAATTCTTTACCGCCAGCGACGGATATTGAACTAGACACAAAAAATCAAGAATTACTCCCGCCACCTCAAGCTATTCCTTTGGTGTCTCCTAGCCCCGTAACCATAGCAACCAAGTCAATTAATGGCATACCCGTCGATCCTAGTTGGCAAGTTGTAGAACAACCCAGCGAAATCATAGCGGAGGCTGAAATGTTTACGCAGCCTAATGGTAAGCTACACCCTGATATTGTGGGTAAAGTTGCTCAAATTCCTAATAAAAGCCCCGATACAGTGTTTGATGAGTTTTTTCGGTTGAAATTAGCGATCGCCAATTTTAATGTTGAACCTTCCGGTACTTATGCCGCAGGTGGTGGACTTTACAAACTAATTCCTAAAGATAATTCTCCTATTCTCTATTTAGCTTTAGCACCGAATAAACAAGGTACAGGTACGGTGGTGACTATCTGGAATAAATACCCTAGCCCGATTGAATCAACAGAAAGCAAAGTTTTAAATTAACATTGAATTATTCAATGTAAAAATATTTAATGGGAACTCGATATTTAGGTACAACGGAGGAAGTTACAGCTTTAAATGCTTACATCAAGCTCGTTAGAGCAACAGAATCCGTGTCCCATCGCCTCCATCGTCATTTAGAAAGTTCCAAGCTGACGGTTACTCAATTTGGCGTGTTAGAAGCATTGTTTCACTTAGGGGCAATGCACCAACGCGACTTAGCAGAAAAATTGCTTAAAAGTGGCGGGAATATTACTTTAGTAATAGATAACTTAGAAAAACGGCAGTTGGTAAAGCGCGATCGCGAAGTAGGCGATCGCCGATGTATATCTGTATCCCTTACCCCCGCAGGCAAACAGCTAATTAGCGACTTATTCCCGGCTCATGTAGAGGCAATTTTGCAGCAAATGAGTATTTTGAGCTTAGAAGAGCAAGCCGAACTAGGGCGCTTGTGCAAGAAGTTAGGTAAACAAGAATAAAACTTTGTCACTCTTTAAAATGACTTGCAGGCAAACCCGAAGTATTAGTTTGCAGGCTAAATAAGTCTCCAGAATAAAAACTTTTGTCAATTTCTATTTCACTCAAACCCACTGAAGCAGTTGTAATATAAAGCGTCCCCAAGTCTTGATTACCAAAAGTGCAGGAAGTCGGACGCTGTACAGGCATCATTACCCGCATCATCTCTTTACCTTGGGGGTCAAACCGGATAATACACCACCCGTCCCACATTGCTGACCAAATACAACCATCTTTATCTACCGTCAAACCATCGGGGAAAAATGATTCAGCTTGTAAATTTATCAATACCCGGCGATCGCTAAGACTACCGCTTTGCGAGTCAAAATCGTAAGCATAGATAGTTTTAAGCGGCGAATCTGTCAGATAAAAAGTCTTGTCGTCTGGACTCCACCCCAAACCGTTAGATATTGTTAGTCCTGTTTGTAATATGTGTAAACCGTCAAGATCGTAACGATATAAACTACCTTGAGGCTTACCACTACTACTCATTGAACCAAACCAAAAACGCCCAGCGCGATCGCACTTACCATCATTAAAACGAATATCAGGATTATTTTCTATATCCAAAATCGGCGTGACTTTACCGCTAATAGTATCCAAAAAAGCAATCCGGTGGCGTTGACCGATAATTAGGCGATTGATTCCGGCGGGTGCTATGCTGCCGACAACTTCACCTACATCAAAAAATTGAGTCGCCCCCGTAGTTGGATTAAACTGGTGGACGCGATGGTTGTAAATATCACCCCAATACAACAATTGCTCGTCAGGATGCCAAAAGGGGATTTCTCCTAACCGCGCTCTTGCTTCGAGAATATTTTTTGGCGAGTTGGCTGCATTCATTACTTTTTTAGCTCTCTATTAATTTGTAACTTCTGGTGCTGGTTGATTCCAACTGTTAGAGAAAACAAACTTGTCTAAAGGCTTGCGTGTGCGCGGATTTTGTTCTCTTTGTTGCAATGATTCTGATAGAGTTTGAGCATTGCCAAGATAGCCAAGAGCGATCGCACTTGCAGGTTCATAATCAGTAGGAATCTTGTAAATCTCTTTTGCTTTTAGTACGTCAAAGCCTGCCATTTGATGTACAAATAAGTCTAATGCCGCAGCTTGAATCGCCAAATTCGCAGAAGATGCGCCCACATCATGAAAAGCATGACGATTTTCTTTACCATTGCGTTCAAAATGTAGTTTGGCAACGGTAAGCATCAATACTGGAGCATTCCGCGCCCATTCTTGGTTTCCTTCCGCAAGCACGCTAAGTAAACGCTCAAATTCAACAGGGTTTTCTTTCGTCGCAATAATAAAGCTCCAAGGTTGTTCGTTGTAAGAAGAAGCCGCCCATTGTGCTGCTTCCAGCACACTTAGTAACTTTTCTGTTTCCACTGGGCGATCGCTAAAAGCTAAAGGACTCCAACGTTTACGCAAAGAATCTTCGATTGTGTATTGAGTGTTGGCTAACTTATCGTTCATCAAACTTTTACTCCTGAATATAATTCAATCCTGTTGATCTCGTATCAACTTATCGCCTGCATTATGTAGTATTTACCGATGCTTTTTGACGGCTTTTATCACTCTAACATTAAATAATTTAATGTTAAACTAAATATAGTTGAACAGAGCAGACATAATATGATTACTCTACGACCAGGCAATCAAAGAGGTCATGCTAATCATGGCTGGTTAGACAGTTACCATACATTTTCCTTTGCCAATTATTACGACCCCAAAAATATGGGCTTTCGTGATTTGCGGGTAATTAATGAAGATTGGATTGCTCCAAGCGGAGGGTTTGGCGCTCACAGTCACCGTGATATGGAAATTATCACCTATGTTTTAGAAGGAGCGCTAGAACACAAAGATAGTTTAGGTACGGGAGCAGTAATTAAACCCGGAGATGCTCAAAGAATGAGTGCGGGTACAGGAATTACTCATAGCGAGTTTAATAACTCTACAACCGAGGCTGTTCATTTATTGCAAATTTGGATTTTGCCCGATACAACGGGAATTGAGCCAAGTTACGAGCAACGCAACTTTCCAATAGACGAAAAGCTAGGCAAGTTGCGGTTAATTGCGGCAAAAGATGGACGTGAAGGTGCGGTAAAAATTAATCAAAATGTAGATTTGTATACCTCAGTTTTAAGGAATGGCGATCGCATTGTTCACAATCTCCAACCCCATCGTCACGCCTGGTTGCAAGTAGCAAGTGGAGAAATACAGGTAAATGATCGCGCCCTTATTGCTGGAGATGCGATCGCTGTTAGTGATTCTGAATCGCTCAATATCAGTACCAATACCGATGCAGAAATCTTACTGTTTGACTTAGTTTGATAAACGAATAGGGGCGTTACTGCTTACCGCCCCTAGCTTTGACGGCAAGTACACCTAAGCAAATACGGCTCTCACTACTGCCAAAAGTAGTTGGAGATAGATACATTAAAGCAAGAAAGTACACAAAAGTTTATTTAATGGGTGAGAGTATCTCATCCGCTCTATTCAGCCAAAAGAGGGCAACCCACGATGTTTGAACACTTCAGTAAAGAAGCTATTAAGGTAATAATGCTAGCCCAAGAAGAAGCACGACGCTTGGGACATAATCTCGTGGGGAGCGAGCAAGTGCTTTTAGGATTGATTGGCGAAAATACGAGCGTTGCAGCCAAAGTATTGAACGATTTGGGCATCAACATCAAAAATGCCAGAGTAGAAGTAGAAAAAATTATTGGTCGAGGTTCGCGCTTCGTCAGTGCAGAGATTCCTTTTACTCCCAAAATGAAGCGCGTATTTGATAAATCCTTTGAAGCAGCGCGTCAACTAGGAGACGACTTTATTGCTCCTGAACACCTATTTTTAGGACTAATTGAAGATGGCGAAGGCGTAGCCATAAAAGTAATTGAAAACTTGGGCGTTGACACCGCACAAGCTCGTAGCGCCGTTTTGAGTGAATTAGAAAAGCAGCCCGTTGGCGCTAATAGAGGTAACGTTCAAGGCTCTACAAACCGAGGTGGTGCAGGCAAGACTACTACTTTAGAGGAGTTTGGGACAAATTTAACCAAACTAGCCGCCGAGGGCAAACTTGACCCCGTAGTAGGACGAGATAAAGAAATCGAACGTGCAGTACAGATATTAGGACGGCGCACGAAGAATAACCCCGTACTAATTGGCGAACCGGGAGTTGGTAAAACTGCGATCGCCGAAGGACTAGCGCAGCGTATTGTTGACAAAAATATTCCTGACATTTTAGAGGATAAGCAAGTATTTAGCCTTGACGTTGGTTCGTTAGTCGCTGGAACTCGCCATCGCGGAGACTTTGAAGAACGTATCAAAGCAATTATGGAGGAGATCCGCGCGGCGGGAAATATCATCTTAGTGATCGACGAAGTACATAACTTAGTAGGTGCGGGATCGGTTCAAGGTGGAATGGACGCGGCGAATATTCTCAAGCCAGCTTTAGCACGAGGCGAACTTCAGTGTTTGGGTGCAACTACTCTTAACGAATACCGCCAGCACATTGAACGTGATGCAGCTTTAGAGCGCCGTTTTCAGCCAATTATGGTAGGCGAACCTTCGGTAGAAGAAACCATTGAGATTTTGTATGGTTTGCGCTCGGTTTACGAACAGCACCACAAAGTCAAGATTTCTGACGAGGCAATTTTTGCCGCCGCCAAGCTTTCGGATCGTTATATAAGCGATCGCTTTTTACCCGACAAAGCCATAGACTTGATTGATGAAGCAGGTTCTCGCGCTCACTTGGCTAGTAGTAATACTTCTCCAGAAGTCAAAGAGTTAAAGCAAGAACTCGACACTATCACCAAAGATAAAGAAAAAGCTGTTAAAGACCAAGATTTTGAAGTCGCCGGACAACTGCGCGATCGCGAAATTGAGGTAACGGAGAAAATAAAAGCAGCTTCAGAAAATAAGCAAGCTGTATTAACTACGGTTGATGAAGAAGCGATCGCCCATATCGTTGCTTCTTGGACAGGCGTACCTGTTAACAAACTAACCGAGTCTGAGTCTACAGTTTTACTACACTTAGAAGACACTCTGCACCAACGTTTAATTGGTCAAGAGGAAGCAGTTACAGCAGTTTCACGGGCAATTCGTAGAGCTAGAGTCGGCTTAAAAAGTCCTGATAGACCAATTGCTAGTTTTATCTTTTCTGGACCTACAGGAGTTGGTAAAACCGAGCTTGCAAAATCTTTAGCTGCTTACTTCTTTGGTTCGGAAGAAGCGATGATTCGCTTAGATATGTCGGAATACATGGAGCGCCATACAGTTTCTAAGCTGATTGGTTCGCCTCCAGGTTACGTCGGCTATGACGAAGGCGGACAGTTGACTGAAGCCGTAAGACGCAAGCCTTATAGCGTCATCTTGTTTGACGAGATTGAAAAAGCTCACTCTGATGTATTCAATCTGCTGTTGCAACTATTAGATGATGGTAGACTTACCGATGCCCAAGGTCGGACAGTGGACTTTAAAAACACACTGATTATCATGACTTCTAATATCGGCTCTAAAGTCATCGAAAAAGGTGGCGGTGGAATTGGCTTTGAGTTTGCCGAAAATGGCGCAGAGACTCAGTATAACCGCATCAAGTTGTTAGTCAATGAAGAACTCAAAAACTATTTCCGTCCTGAGTTTCTCAATCGTTTAGACGAAACTATTGTCTTTACACAACTGAAGAAAACAGAAATCAAGCAAATCGCTGACATTTTGCTACTTGAAGTTGCTAATCGGTTAGCTGAACAAGGAATGACTCTAGAAGTAACTGACAGTTTTAAGGAATTGGTAGTAGAGCAAGGCTACAGTCCTAGCTACGGTGCTAGACCATTGCGCCGAGCAATTATGAGCTTGTTGGAAGATTCCTTAGCGGAAGCAATGCTAACTGGACAAATCAAACTTGGCGACAATGCGATCGTTGATGTCATTGGCGGTGAAGTGAAAGTAACTAAATCTGAAAAACCAGAATTGGTACTTGCTTCTATCTCATAAAACTTTAAACCTTGGTAGCAATACCAGGTTAAAGCGCACATTCTTAGGGATGTGCGCTTTTTTAATTAGTAAAGACTTTGCACTTCAGCAGTCGGTCAAATAATGCGCGATCGCTTTGTCCTGAATACTCAATTGCCTTAACTCTCGTCATAACCCATATTTAGCTGTTGAGCTTGAGATGCCAACTCATCCAAAGCTTGGATGCGATCGCTATCAATCTGTTGTTTATAGTTCATCAAGTCTTCAAAGCGGATACGGCGATGTCGTCCTACTTTCCGACAAATAATTTCACCTGTCTCTATTAGTTTTATGAGGAAAGGGCGCGAAACATTAAGGATCTCTGCGGCTTCTTGGGTAGTTAATTCTGCATGAATGGGAATGAGAGTAACAGCGTTTCCCTGAGCCATTTGAGACAAGATATCTACAAGTAGATGAAAAGCAGCCGCAGGAATGACAACTTTTTGTTCGCTATTGTCATCACGGGCAACTTTAAGCTCAATAGTAGAACGATGGTGAGGACTATGAGAAGCTAAAATGCGGCTGCTCTCTTGAGCAAGTTGGGCTTCACCCTCTGTAGGAATGAATAGATTGCGGTAAAGTGTATTACTCGTCATTAAAATTTTTCCCATGACTGAGGAAGGCCTAATCTTACTTTCGCAAAATCAAGCTATGCCAGTTTTTGTCATACCACTCTATTGTATAAACGAATTAAACGCAATAATCGAATCAGACGAAACAAGCTGACTATTTAACCGCTCGTCAAATTATCTTTTGCTGATTGGGTAGAAATGCGATCGCACGTCTTTGAGGTTCGCGCCGATATTAGCTAGGGGACAAGTACGAATAATCAAGTTTAACAGGCTTAAACTTAGGATATACTTTGTGTATCCAACGAAAAAACAAACCCATGAAATTGCAGATTGGTCAGTGGGGGAACTCCTTAGCCTTTCGCATCCCCAAAAACTTCGCTAAACACTTGAATTTAAAATCTAACGATGCCGTTCAATGTAGCATTGAAGACGGAAAGCTAGTTTTAAAGCCAATTCCAAAAGTCAAAGAGTACACATTGGACGAGCTTTTAGACTTTGAGATTGATGAAAGTGAAGAAATTTCCTGGGGCAAATCAAAGGGTAAGGAAGTTTGGTAGATTATATTCCAGAGCGAGGATGTTTCATTTACCTCAATTTTGATCCCCAATCTGGTCATAATCAAAAGGGAAAACGACCCGCGTTAGTAATGAGTCAGACTAAATTCAACCGTAAGATGGGCTTTGTTTTTGTCTGTCCTATTAGTAATACCCAACGGCGCAATCCGTTTTATGTTCAAATTCCTGAAGGAGAAACCGTAATCGGGATAATTATGGCAGATCAACTCAGATCCCTAGATTATCGGGCTAGAGGTGCGGAGTTTATCAGCGAGTGTCCGCAGGAGTTATTTGCAGAAGTATTACGCCGAATCAGTCCGGTTTTGTTTTAGTTAGTCAAATAATGTGCGATCGCCCTTACATATCAAATAGTTAGATTATCCTCAAGTAAAAGCTCTTTGAGACCTTGCTAAAAGTAAGGCAGTAGACGATAAGCTTCACTCTCAATCAAAATATAAATTCCTAACCCAATTAACACAAAAGGAATTATCCGATGACCATACTGAGTCAACCTAGGAGCGATCGCCCGATGGTTGCTTAACCAGGAGGCAACGTAGCACCAAACGCTAACTAACCCCAAAAAAACAATCAAAATCACACTCAAGCTAAACAAACTACTGTTAGCAAACAGTGGAACGTAAATACTAATATTATCTCCGCCGTTAGCAATTGTAACGGCAGCAACATGATAAATTTGCGGCTTACACAAGCTAAACAGAACAGAACGAGACTTTCCTGTGCTAAAAGATAAGGACACGGTTTGCACTTGATCCTCTTGCTCTTTTCCCTGCCAGAATTGTCTAAGCCCAATAGTAATCGGTATTAGTCCCAGTAAACCAATCCAAGCTTTCGGCAGCAGCATTCCGCCAAAAAATCCCGGTAAACTTGCGGCAATCAACACGGCAAAACCCAGATATTGCCCAATCACAATATGACGAGGACGAAAGCGATCGCTTACTTGAGAAAAAAAGAGCATCAAGATAATAATGTCATCAATATTAGTAGCTGCGAAAGTAGTTATTCCAACCGTTACCGTATTGATTAGGCTATTCATTGTCCATAAGTCTTATCGATCAACTTCGTGCGATCGCAACTACTGCAAGCCCTTGGGAAAAGGTATCACAGAAGGAAAACCGGGGTTTTACAACTACTTTTCCTACGCGATCAAGATAACCACACTTATCGCCAACTTTAACTGCTGCCAGCCCTTGGGAAAAGCGATCGGCTAGATCGAACTGGGCAGCAATAACTTGTTTGCCAGTCCTGTCAATATAACCCCACTTGTTACCAATCTTGACTGCTGCTAATCCTTCCGAAAAGTTGCTTGCTTCACTAAATTCTGGCTTAGTAACAAACTGACCCAGTTTATCAACATAGCCCCACTTATCAACAATATCTCCCCCTATATCTGAAACAGCATAGGTCGCTACAGATGCCAGTCCTTCAGAAAAGTCATTAGCTACAAAAAATTGTGGTTTGATAACGACTTTTCCTGTTCGTTCGATATAACCGTAAGAACAGTAAGCGAAACGACAACCACAGGCTCCCCCATTTTCGACTACGGCTAAACCTTCGGAAAATTTGCCTGCTCCAGAAAACTTTAGTTTGAGCGCAAATTGACCTCTTTTGTCAATGTATCCCACGCTAAAAGCTCTGGACTTGTTGACAAGAGTAACTGCTGCTATACCTTCGGAAAAATTTTCTGCTGTACCAAACTTGGGTCTAATAACAAACTGACCTCATTGATTAATGTAGCCCAGCTTGTTGCCAAAAGTAACTACTGCTAAACCTTCGGAAAAGTTTTCTGCTGTACTAAATTTGGGTTTGATAGCAAGCTGACCCTGTTTATTAATATATCCCCACTTGTTGCCAACTTTGACTGCGGCTAAACCGTTGAAAAAAGAACCTGGCTTTCCATAAACGTCATCAGCATCGGTAGCAAATTGCGGTCGGATTACTTGTTTACCAGTTTTGTTAACATAACCCCATTTATCGCCAATTTTGACTCGTGCTAGTCCTTCAGAAAACTTGTATGCCAACTTAAATTGTGGTTTGATGACCGATTTTCCTGTTTTGTCTATGTAGCCATAGCTGGGAACTTCTGTTTGTGTTAATCCCGTGGAGGGTAATAGATTCAAAACAAAGACACAGATTGAACAAGTCATTATTGCTAGTAAAACACTAAGCGGTTTAAATTTCATAAAGACATTACGGGAGTTTTTCGGAA
The DNA here is from genome assembly GCF_003003885.1 of Chlorogloea sp. CCALA 695. Taxonomy (GTDB): domain Bacteria; phylum Cyanobacteriota; class Cyanobacteriia; order Cyanobacteriales; family Chroococcidiopsidaceae; genus Aliterella. Next base: position 47,681 of record NZ_PVWN01000028.1, read on the forward strand.
ACTTATATAAAATAATTATTAATAAAAAATAGAGTATAAGTGATTTTAATTTCAGTTAACTACAGCTATAAAGATAGTTTGATATTAATTATCATTAAGAATAAAGACAATTGCTAAATTCAACCTTTCATTGAAAACAATGAAGAGCCTATGGATTAATTACTTTTATTTTAACAATTCTAGGCTACTACAGCCATCTGTACTTCACTGCTCTTGAAAACTGAACGTAGCTGCTTTTAATGAATCCACATTAGTGGCACTTTAATGATCTTGATGTCTTTATAAACCAATCGATGTTAAATATTACTTCGTCGCGAGTGATACTTAGCTAAATTACCTAATAATTTTTGCTAAGATTGCGGGTTCTGCAAAAGATTGATTTCTAATACTTCTAGTAACCTTCTCGCATTCTCCCAAAGTCTAATGCTGACTAAATGCTGTGCATCTTTCTTTCGCTGCCTGTTTTGTCAGGACTATTTGCCGCCTCAAGTTTTAACTCCTTTAAAGTGATACATTTATTGGCGAAGGGATGAGTGCAACTACAGAAGACTTCGCCCGAGGCTCCCTAAACCCTAGCAATGTATTAAAATTTGTAAAAGGAGCGAAATCTCCGGCTCTACACCTGTACGCGCAACTAAACTCTATGGCACGTCAAGATACCATTTGGGAACGCTTTTTATCTCCTATAGTTCGCTCCTTTATTAATGAAGAAGAATTGCAGCGCTACTACAAAAGTATTGATTGGGAGTCTGAAGGCGCAGCTTTTCAATCAGCCAATGTCACAATTCCCGATTACTACAGCAGCCAAAACTTTCACGGCATTGAGGGCGGTTATCTAACTGCTGGAGCCGCCGTTTCCTACGATCCTATTACTCAATATGTTTTACCTCCCGGCGAAACCCTAGTACGCCAATTTCTTATAGATTCCCTTCAATCCAAACCGAGGCGAATTTTAGACTTGGGTTGCGGTACGGGTTCAACAACTTTAATGCTCAAACAAGCCTTTCCCCAAGCGGAAGTCATAGGCTTAGACTTATCTCCTTATATGCTAGTTCGGGCAAACCATAAAGCAAAACTTGCTGGCTTAGAAATTGAGTGGATACAAGGCAACGCTGAGAAAACGGGGTTTAAAGATGCCAGTTTCGATTTAGTTACAGCTTCCTTGCTATTTCATGAAACGCCAACGGCGGTATCTCAAACAATTCTGCATGAATGCTTCCGTTTATTACCATCGGGAGGAGAAGTAGCAATACTAGATGGCAACCAGCAAACCATACGCAATTTAGAGTGGTTAAGTAACATCTTTGAAGAACCGTATATTCGCGATTATGCCGCCGCCAGCTTAGATAATTGGATGAATAGAGCCGGATTTGCCGCCGTGCAAACTCAAGACTGGTGGTTTATTCACCAAGTAACGCGCGCCGTCAAACCATTAGCACAGACAAAAGAGTATGCTGTTGATGCGGCTTGGATACCCGCACCCGGTTACTAAAAAGCTATGAGTTTGAAGGCAGTTTTATTTGATTTTAACGGTGTCATTATTAATGATGAACCCCTACACGAGCAACTAATAGAGCAAATTTTGCTAGGAGAAAATTTGCGCCCCCAACCAGGGGAATTTAGAAAAATTTGTTTGGGAAGAAGCGATCGCGTTTGTTTAAAAGAATTACTCACTAATCGCGGTAGAGTAGTTAGCGAAAGCTATTTAACTGAATTAATCGAGCGCAAAGCCCAAGCTTATCAAAAACTGTGGTGCGAGAAATCCGATCAGTTGCCAATCTATCCAGGTTTGGAAGCTTTGATATATCAACTAACGTCGCGCAACATCAAGTTAGCTGTAGTTACAGGCGCTATTCGTACAGAAGTAGAACTCGTCCTAAATAGTACAAATTTAGCTAAATACTTTAATGCGATCGTTGCTGGAGACGATATACCTACAAGCAAACCTGCCCCCGATGGCTATCTTTTGGCTGTAGAACGTCTCAACGCCCTCTACCCCAATACTAATTTACAACCAAGGAACTGTTTAGCAATTGAAGATACCCCTGTAGGCATTCAAGCCGCCAAAAGTGCCGGAATTGCCGTAGTAGGCGTAGCTAATACCTATCCCTTCCATATGCTTCAGCGCCAAGCAAATTGGACAGTAGATTATCTGCACGATTTAGAAATAGAACGAGTGCAGAAAGTATTAAGAGAGAAAGTGCGATTCGTTGAATGCTGAATCGCGGTAATCAGTCCGGCGCGACCTGAAATGGTCGTTTAGTTAGGGAAGCCTACTTCCCTAGAGGATTCACACCCTCTACCCCTATGTAAAAGACTCTACTAGGAGTCCGGTCACGGTCAAGTAAGCAATGAAACAACCGGAGTGCAGGCTCGCGTAAGTACCCAGGGCTACTAGCCTAAAGTAGTTCAGAGGCTAAGGGGAGTTCTCCAATGGTGAACAAATGTGAACTGTCGATAAAACTGCCTGATTTACCAAAGAGCTAAATCAGGCTGATAGGCTCTACCCAACAAGGGAGGTTGACGGATTAGTGGTTCGGGCTTCCACTAATCGTGTGAACACAATATCCACCGCAGAAAAGACAGCACCTAAAAGAGAACAGACAACTAAACGACACAACAGGGTAAACCCTACAGAGTCAAGGAGTGGTCGAATACTTCTAGTATGTCCGAGGTAACGGAGACTGAACTCTCTGGAGGGCAGAGGATGGGATAAAAAGCGAATACCAGCCTGTAACGGGTTGGATAGGGGTTCGCGCATTTGCCTCTGACCGAAAGGAAAGCTGACTTCTCCTGGGTCTTATCCCTCTTTTGTCAGACTCCGAAAACTTTGGTCATTTCTGAATCCTAGAAGCTTTCTAGAGAGAGCAATAGCTCGATTTTTTAATAAATAACAATTAGCCCCCTGAAGAAATGGCTACAACTCTCTCACAGCAAAACTTCATCAGGAAAATGACAGAAGAGGGTTATAGCAATCCTAGATGAGTTGAAGAAAAGTAAGTATTTAACTATTGTAAATGATGGATGTAGCATTTTAGAACTAATTGAAGGATGGATGAACTGGTCAAGATGATTGAGAGTAATCCTGACTCCAGGGAACTCAAAGGAGCCTTAGCAGTGCAAAGGGGATTGAAAGGCTATTTGGAGCGTCAAATCGAGGAAATCCTTCAGGTTTGGGACAGCTTCATAGCGCAAATGCTGGCTAGGGTTTGAGTCCGAAGGGGTCATGGGATTAAAACCGCAGCGCTCAAGGCAGCAAGGGCTATTTAAGAGCAGGGCAACGGCAAGCGGAAATTAACTGGTTACAGCAAAAGAACTATTGGAATCTGGCACAATTGCCACAGCACATCAGTGACACCTACCGCCTCAAGTTCAAATCCCGACAGAGTTACTATGAATTATTTGCGCTTTCAGGCATCCGTTGGCAGCAAAGGCCAAAGTGCAATCAAAACAAAGATCCACAGTTGGGTCAAAAACAAACTAGAAATTCTTACCCAACTTAGTCAATGGCTAGCAGAGGTGCGATTCGTTGAATAGTGAATCACGGTGAAAGCCCGTACATAACTATTCCAGCCAAGACTCCCAAGTCTAGCT
>NZ_PVWN01000110.1 GCF_003003885.1 Chlorogloea sp. CCALA 695
TTATTTTATGTGAGTTGCTACAAGCCTCGCCATTGCCACCACGAAGTATTTTTGATTTTTTACTGAAGCGTTTCGATTTCATCCAGCATGAATTCTTTATATAAAAGACTTATTGCTTTTTGTAAGTCCGTAATTGCTTCTTTTTTTTCTCTTTTGTCTTTCCGAATATATCCTCTTTATATAGAACCCATTTGACATCTCTAAGAACTGCAAGCCTCTTGAGCATCAGCCTGACAAAACTTTGGTTGAGCTTCGTGGTCGCATTGGCTAAGGTTCTCTCGTGGTTCTTAACCAGAATCTTACAGCGCTCCATCCAAGCATGAGAACGCTCAATCACCCATCGAGCAATGGCTGGCACAAATCCAGACTTTCCAGTCGCATCCTTCTGTTGTTTGGACAGTTTAGTTGACAATTCAAACTTGATTTTCTGCCTGCTCTGCGGATACACCTGCTGTAGCTCTTGGGTCAAATGGTCTGGATGATAGCCGCGATCTAACAAGATGGTAATCTTGGGAATATTCACAGGTTTCGACCGGAAATAGTCGCACAAAGTGCGTTAACATCTCAAGCAATCCCGCATCATCAGACAGATTCGCGCTTGTACAGTGTGTGAAGAAGGGAAACCCTAACGTATCCACCGCTAAAACGTGCCGTTTGATGCAAAGCTCTCTGGGCGGACGCTTCCGTCCAGAAGACTTTGCGCCATTGGTTGCCATGATGAAGCAAAATCCTTAAGGGTTCTACACTCGCATTACACGTATTTTGCACCGCAACCGAAGTCAATGATGATTAACGTTGTCCACTTTACTTTTTTTTCGCGCCTTCGCGTACTTGTCCATGTAACACGCCGAGCAATTGAACAATTGCTCCCGCTTCGCGCCACTGTTTATAGTGCTAGTAGACGGTGGAGTAAGGCGGCAAGTCTTTGGGTAAGTCTTCCCAGTTGCAGCTATTCAGTCGTTGATAAAAGATGCCATCAATCAGGTTTCGTTTCGTCCAGTTCGAGGGTCTTGTGCGCTTCTTCGGCGGTAAAATTTCCACCAGTAACGGTTCGAGAACTTCCCATTCTGCGTTAGTTAAGCTGCTAGCGTATGGCATGATCATTGCCCTAGAGAGTGACTATGACCTTACTGCATTTTTGTAAAAGATGTCAAATCGCTTCTATATATGCACAGATGTATTGAGGATCTAATTTAATGACTTGATTGTAATTTAACAAGGCTCCTCGCTTGTCTCCTTTTTGATTAAGAACATAACCTCTACTGAAATAACCATCAACGTCATCGCTATCCCTCCCCACACTCAGCGTAGCGGTGTGGGGAGGGATAGCGAGACACCGACGATTGCATCTCCGATAAAGTTGAGCCGCAGGCTCTACGGATAGAGGAGATGTATGAGAAGGTGTCAACTATTAGTTTTGGAAAGTGCGGATCGTGATATAATTTATACATGATGAAATTTGCTAAGGACACTCATTACCCGTGAGAAACAGTTGTAGCAGTAGTCTAGTATCTGGAGATTAGATGCGGAATTGGGTATTAAAATACACTCCTTGCTTTTGGTAAGACGATGTATTTTGGAGGGTCAGCGAGGAGTACCTCGTTTGTAAGTAACCGACCCTGGAGGCTCCGAACCTAGTAAGCCAAACCTGAACAGGAATGAGTCGCTAGTCTAGAGGGCTACTGAAAGCCCCATCCTCAGCCCTCTTAGGGCGGGATGGGGAATGCGTTACTACAGCTAGCATCTATCTTGATAACTTAATTAAAGCCGCTAATACCACTTTCGTAATTTTCAATTGTTGTGTATGCCTCTCCACGATATAAAAATGGAACAGCATCACGAGGGTTAATCTTGATAACTTGAGTAAAGTCTTCAATAGCACATTGACGATCATCTTCCTATACGAGCATCCCCATTGTTGAATGTCAACTATCCTGACCGAATCGCGTCAATTATTTTGGCTGCTTGAAGCCACGGGAAGAGGACTGTTGCACAGCAGCTTGCTTGCGAAAAGATTCTCCTTGGATTTCTAGAATGACCGCATGATGTACTAAGCGATCAACGGCAGCAACAGTCATAGTAGAGTCAGCAAAAATCTCATCCCAAGTGCTAAAGGGATGATTAGAAGTAATCAGCAGGCTTTTACGTTCATAACGATGGGAAATTAACTCAAACAGCAGGGAAGTTTCAGATTCGGATTTTTTGACGTAGCCAATATCATCAACAACGAGCAAGTGGTATTTGTCTAACCGTAGGAGGAGAGCTTGGAGTTGAAATTGGGCTTTGGCTTGTTGTAGCAATTGCACCAGTGCAGTGGCAGTAATAAATTTTACTTTAGCACCCAGTTCAATCAAGCTGCGTGCAATAGCCGCAGCCAAAGGTGTCTTACCTACGCCCGAAGGACCAAAGCTCAACAGATTCTCCCCACGTTTTAACCATCCGGTGTCTTGAGCTAAAGAAATGACCGTAGGCTGATGGAGGGTGGGACAACGCTGAAAATCGAAATTAGAGAGGGATTTTAGGGGTAGTTGTGCTTCCTTGAGCGCTCGTTGCACCCGTAATTGATAGCGCTGGGTACTCTCGTACTCGCAGAGGGTCAGTAAAAATTGGGTGTAAGACCACTGCTGGCTGATAGCCTGCTGCTCCTGACTTTGCCACACTTGCAGGATGCTCCCCAACTTGAGTTCCTTGAGAAGCAGAGGCAGGGTGTCGGAGGCGGTCGCTTGAGGAGACATAATTGAGTAATTGGTCCTATTGACCTAAAGAATGTTGTTGAATTTGCATTACTGGGATTTGGGGACTGTTAACTATTTGAAAATGCTGTTGGAGAGCGGTCAGGGAAAGGGTATCTGCTTGGAGTTGAGTCTGAAGATAAGTAAGAATTGCCTGCTCTTTATCAAGTTTTGCCGCAATATATAAAGCTTCAACCATCAGCCGACAGGCATTATAAGCATCAAGCCGCGTCAGCATCTCTTCCCATAATTGGCGGTAGTTGTCGTTTGGCAACAACTCCTGTCGCCAGGTGCAATGCAGAAAAGCCCTTGGTTTGCGCCGCAGACTATCAATCACAGGACGGTAATTGACGCACCGGGCGCGCCGAAGCTGACTACCGCTAGATACATGGATACGAGGTAACTCTACTACTGCCATAGTTCCAACAAAGCCCATTAGTCGGTCGTGGTGCAAAGGAATTGTCAAACGCTGACCAATCAACTGTGACGGCACAGTATAAAGAATGCAACGCACAGTAATAGTGCTTTGGCGAGTTACCTTGACACTGAGTAATTCATAATCTGGGTAACGGTGTTCTGGTAGAGGGTGCAAGTAAGGTTGTTCTTCTTGAAACTTCTGACAAATCTTGCCATTGAGTACCTCAATCACTTGAATGATGAGACCCTGATAGTCGGCAATCGTGTAAAGCTCGATGGGGGAAGCTTCCCCCATCAGACTTTACGTCAAAGTCACAGGAGCCACGCAGCAGCAATGCTTGATGCCGTCGATTTTTGAAATACCCCTGTGGCGATTCAATCGAGCCATTTTCATGAGCAATTCCTCGATTGTTGCGGGTTGGTCGCATTCGATAATGCTGGCCCAGGCGTTGGTACATCTGTGTCAAATCTTCATCGGTGCGACCGCCTAAGTTACGATAAGCCGCACTTAGACTGTCGCACTCGGTGTTCTAATGGGCAACCACCGCTCTTGTCTATGGCATTTTGTAGTCCTTGGCAGAGGGCAATAAAACTCTCGCCACCTAGAATTACTTGCACGTACTGCCAACCGCTATAGGCCAGACGATAGTGGTACAGCAGATGTTCAAAAGGCTGACCTGCCATCGTAATTTTCACTTGCTTAAGCTTGGTGAAATCTGATAAACCCATTACTCCTGGTCGATGGACTTGCTCAAACATCACTTCTAGTGGCGATCCACTACTTGCTTTCCACTGCTGCACTCGTCGTTGTAACGTTCGCAGAATAGACGATCCATACTTGCCAGGATATTTCTGTTGCGAATACTCATACAACGTCATTGCTGGCAATTTAGGCTGTTGTTGCAGCATTGGCACCAGTTCACTGTCCCATACCTCAAAGAGCGGAGCTTTGCGTGTTCGCCAGTCGTGAACTCTTCCCCGTTGCGGTTGGTGTTCCCCCGTTTCCAGCCGTCTGCCCGTGCGGACAGAAAATCCTCCTTTTGCTGCCGCCGTTTCCTGCGTACAGCCAGATTCTCTTGCTTCATGTATAGTTGAACCTGAATTGAATTAATTTGTTTCCCAGACACTAGGCAGTTAACTAATTGACGTTGATTGACATTGCCTAGTGTCTTTTATTTGTGTGTCCGCTGCTTTAGATAATTGTCGTCTTTGTCGCGCTCTATTAATTGTTGTCTTCTTAACCAGGTCCGGTCATCTTAATTGTCGTTACCCGGTCTATTTAATTGTCGTTCAATACCCATGCTGCAAATAAGCCGTAACATCATCAGGTATCTTTTTGATGACTTCTGTCAAATCTAAAATGGCTCCTTGATAATCCTCCAAATCTGAAAAAAGACATCCACGTATTAAATAAGCCTCAGTACAATCAGGCGCGAGTTTAATGACTTGCGAATAGTCTGTAAATGCTTCAGCGATGTTCTCTAATAACAGGTACATTCTAGCGCACCTAAAATATATATCCGGATCATTAGGTTCGATTTGATGCTGTGCGTGTAGTCTGAGACTGCACCTTTATAATCTTCCTCAACAGCTAGAATATGTCCCCTATGATCATAAGCAGTGACATATTTGGGAGCAATTTTGGTTGTACAGGTGTAATCTGCTATAGCCTCTTGATATAGCAATGGAAGCAAAGTTTAGGACATTTTTAAGAAAAAGAGAATCAGGAAATTGAAGCTGATGCCAACTCCTTATAGTTATGACTTGAGAGCTAAAGTGCTTCAAGCAATTGATGAAGGAACGACTAAAGCCCAAGCGAGCCGAGTCTTTAATCTCGGCCGTAATACAATTAATTTGTAGATAAAACGTAGAGAAGAAACAGGGAATTACAAAGCCTTAATTGGTTATCAAAAAGGGTATAAGCCAAAACTTGCTAATTTAAAGAAGTTTAAAGAATTTGCTCGTCAGCATGGTCGAAAGACACAAGCAGAAATGGCAGAAGCTTGGGGCGGAGATATTAGCGCCCGCACGATTGGCAAAGGACTGAATAAGATTGGGTTTAGCCGAAAAACAAACTTATAGTTACCGCGAGAGGGATGAGGAAAAAAGACGATTATTTATTCAAGAGCTACAGAGCTATAAGCCAGAAAACATAGTTTACGTAGATGAATCAGGGATTGATAACCGAGACGATTATGGTTATGGATGGAATGAAATCGGAAAAAGGTTCCATGACTTCAAGTCAGGGAAAAGAAGTCTTCGAGTCAGTATGGTGAGTAGTTTGTGTCAAGGTTCATTAATAGCCACTCTCACATTTGAAGGCTCGTGTAATCGTCAACTATTTGAAAAATGGTTAGCAGAAATGCTTGGGTCTAGCTTGAAACCAGGACAAACAGTAATTATAGATAAAATGCGACTTTTCCTAAGTCGGAAAAGATTTCACAGTTGCTGGCAGAAGCGGCATGTCAAATTCGATATTTACCGCCCTACTCACCAGATTTGAATGAGATAGAACATTACTGGTTTCCGATTAAAAATCGAGTGAGGAAGACAGAAAGAACTATAGAAGATTTTCGAGACAGAGTAGATAAAGCTGTTAGGTTAGCGTCCTAATCTATGCTTCCATTGCTATAGTTACCTATGTCTGAGTAAGTACAACCTCTTAAAAAGTAAGTATCAGCGTACTTTGGATTAATATCAATAGCTTGTGTAAAGTCCTCAAAAGCTTCTGTATATAGCACTACACGTAGACATTAGGACAAACAGCAAAAGCAGTATCAACACAATCTCGAAAACTATCAAACTCATCAAGAGCGTTGTCTCATCCAATTCTTGAGTACAAACCATCAATTTTCGATGGGGTTAAAATCGGGAGAATAAGGTGGTAAATACCAAAGCTCACAACCGAATTGTGCCGCCAAATCCTCGATTGCTTGAGATTTGTGAAAACTGGCATTGTCAATAATAATTGTGTCGCCTGGATTTAATTTTGGCAACAGACATTTCTCTAGCCACATTTCAAACAAGTCTCGGTTGCACGCACCGGTAAATGTCATTGGGGCAAATATTCTTCCCTCTTTAAGTGCTGCAATCCAACTGACTCTTGCGGTGCGCTTACCAGATTTTAGAGCCTCAAATCTCTGCCCAATTTCACAGTATCCGTAGGGATATTCCTCAAGGGTTATCAATCCCTGCTTCATCTACATAGACGATTTGAGACGTAATTTTAGTTGTTAGGGTCGAGGGGAAGTATTATCTTCCGCCCCTCCCTGTTAGATCCGGACGTGCGGCTTTCACCGCATCCGGC
>NZ_PVWN01000029.1 GCF_003003885.1 Chlorogloea sp. CCALA 695
TACCTAGATGACGGGGTCGCAGCAGCGCTGACAGATTGGTTGATTTGGCGAGGGAATGAGCCTGGAGCGCTATTTTATCCGACGCGCAAAGGTGGCTTTCTTGAGGCGCGGCGAATGACTGACCAGGCAGTGTTGGATATTTTGCAGTAGCGAGGCAAGGAGGTGAACCTTACATCGTTCTCACACCGCATGACTTTCGGCGTACATTTATTAGTAACTTGTTAGACAGAGGGGCAGATATTAGCACAGTGCAGAAGCTAGCAGGTCTTGCTATTCCTGTAACTACCGCGCGGTATGACAGGCGGGGAGAAGCGGCTAAACGACGTAAAGCGGCGAATCTGTTGCATACGCCTTACGTGCGATCATAGTGCTGATGTAAATTTAGGCATATTTCGGTTTTTGTTTCCAATGCTTGTTTCTACCCTAAATCAGTATTAAACGGTACTCTTAATTATGAAACTTAAATTTATTTTTTCTCTTTAATGTAATTCAATGAAAAATCAGAAAGCCGAGAAGTCGGTAAAGGAGTGGATATGATGGAAACCATTACAACCTTTGTCACGTTCAATATGCCGCCGGACGTAGTGGACAAGTTTAAGACGGAGTGGCTCAAGGATGCCGCGTTCATCGCTAGGCAGCCGGGACAGAAGGGCGGCGCGCTCTATAATCGCATTGGTGGCAATGAACAGGTGGAGTTCATCAATGTTGCACATTGGGAGAGCGAAGATGCCTTGAATGCAGCGCGAGATGCTGCCCTGATCGAGCGACAGAAGGAAGGACAGGATCAGGCTTCGCTGTTCAAGGATTTAGGCGTATCGGTGAGTGCTGAAAATTATGTAGTTGAGGTTCCATATTGAGTAGGGTAAATACTGCAAAACTATTGAGGGTTAAGGTGCTGGCGTGGGTAAACGCCAGGATTCATAATCTCTGCAACGGCTTCATCTGAAAGTTGGCTAAGTTCAGTCTGCAACTCTAAAGGCGTGAAATTAAAGCCTGCGTTATTAGCAATCTCTATACAACGGTTAAGATCGAGCGCGGCTTTAAGTTTTTCTCGAAGATTAGTATCTTGTTTTGCACTTGACAAAAATTCAGTAGCGCTTGTTTGAGACATAAGTTCCTCTGTGTTTAACTATCTAATTGTTTTCTTTAATGTTCAAGAGTTTAGCGATTGCTCTACACAGCCGATAAACAGTCCCGCAAGACTGTCTGGCTCTAATAAGTTATTAACAGTTTCAAATGCCTCCAAGTTGAATTGCACTAATCAAATGATTAGAACTCTTCTGAAATGACACAGTATTTACTCAACCAATACATCTACCGAACGAGGTACAGACGTATTAAAACTGCATTAATGATGGCGGCACTTTCGCGGGTACTCGAAGAAGCCTGGAAGCTGGGGCTGATGTCGGCGGAGGATTACCATCGGGCGATTGCTTCCAGCACTGCCGTAGGCAATCGCCATTGAACGTAAAACAGGACAAAGGTTATTGAAGGGTAGGGCTTTGAGTGTAGGAGAAGTGCAGGCTTTATTTCATGTTTGCGCCCAGGATAAATCTGTCAAGGGCAGCCGCGATGCAGCATTAATCACAGTGCTGTATGGAGCGGGTCTGCGGCGTTCTGAGGTGGTGACAATAAATTTGTCTGATTGGAATATAGTTGATGATTGTTTGACAGTGCGATCGCTTTTTGAAAGATATAGGGATTGAAAGTGACTCCCCAGATTTCGCCGTCGTCTACCATGCATTTGAGTTCGCCACTCGTGATTAAGCTGTGACGAGTGTAGTCAAGCCAGACCGATTGACCGTAGCTCTGGAGCAATTGTAAGGGATTGAGTTGAGTTTGGATTGCAGTCATCGTGATTTCTCCTAGGACGGTTCAAACATTGTGCTGAGTGGGGTGAATATTAATGCCACGGTTGCCACGATTTTTCTTGAATCTCAATGTCACCCGCTTTGACTTCCGATGCCCAACGGGTTTTTTCATCTTCCCGCCAGAACTTCAGATCAACGGTTGCATTCCCGATCGTTAGTTGGCGCAGCGTGATCTCAGGCAGCCATCCGGGAAGCTCTGGGTCAACATACAGTAGATGATTGGGCGCGTCGGCTTGCAGTCCGAGAATAGCTTGCAGTAAATGAAAGACCGAGCCTGCTGCCCAAGCTTGGGGAACATTCGCTTGAGCATACTGAATCGGAAATGCTCCTTTCTGTTGAGTAATGCCTGCATAGACTTCAGGAAGGCGATAGTTCTCAAAATAACTGCCCGCTTCAGAAATACCCCGCGCAATTTTAGCCGCTTCTGCTGAGAACCCGTAACGTTTGCAACCAAGAGCAATGATGCCATTATCGTGTGCCCAGATTGAGCAGAGATGGTAAGAGTGTGGATTGAAGCTGGGGTGATCCGTCGATAAGGTACGAATGCCCCAACCGCTCCACATCTCCGGTTCCATCAGTTGTTTGATCACACGGGCAGCATGGTCGGGGTGAGCAATTCCGCTCCACAAACAGTGACCTGGATTTGAGGCGATTGTGCGAACGGGTTGTTTATTGGCATCTAGGGCATAGGCATAGTATCCCAAGTCCTCACACCAGAAGTGTTGCTCGAAGCGATCGCGCAGATCGAGCGCTTTTTGCCGTAGTGAAACGGCGCGATCTGATTCTCCAAGCGCTGTAAAGACTTCTGACATTCGCATCCAGGCATCAAATACATAGCCCTGTAACTCACACAGTGCTATGGGTGCCTCAACTAACGAACCGTCCGGGTAAACGCTTGAATCACCTGAGTCTTTCCACCCTTGATTCTCAATACCCTGAGAAGAGCGGGTTTTGAATTCTTGAAATCCATCACCATCTAAATCTCCGTACTGGTCAACCCAGTCAAGGCAACGAATCGCAGTGTCCCGGTATTCTTGGAGCAACGCCAAGTCGCCTGTCCATTTCCAGGTTTCGTGCAGCAAAATCAGATAGAGCGGTGTCGCGTCTGCTGTGCCGTAGTAGGGGGTGTGAGGGATTCGATTGAAGTGAGCAAGTTCTCCGGTGCGGAGTTCGTGCAGTATCTTACCCGGTTCAGCATCGCGCCAATCGTCGAGTTCTGTGGCTTGATATTGAGCAAGTTTCTTTAGTGTGCCTAAAGCAAAGCTTGGACGCACCAACATATTTTGGAGACTAGCAATCAAACTATCGCGTCCGAAGATCGTGACAAACCACGGTACACCCGCCGCAGGTAGCCAGATGTCGGGAGCAAAATCGTGATCGTAAAGGCGCAATGCCCCCATATCTGTAAGGGATTGCTGATAGAGTCGATAAATCTCTTCCTGATCCGTTGTAACTTGAGTGGCAGTATCAAACCACTGTTGCTGCAACGCTTCCGTTTCAGGTGCAGGCTCATAACACTGCATTTGAGACAGGGAAATGCGATCGCTAGCAGTTTCCCCTTTGGGGTCAACGCTACCTAAGATTAAAACGTAGTCGCCACAGGAATGCCACGTTTCTTTGGCAGCTAGCTCAACCCAAAAGGTGAGGCGACCGTTGGCAATTTGTGGCGGTGAGGACGCATTTCGCACTCGGTAGAGAAAGCAGCGTTGAAAGTCGCTATTGGTGTAAGTGGTGCTTAGTTCGCAATCGCGTTTATTCCAATCAGTCTCAATGTGTCCGCGTCGAATATAGTGATGCGCTTTGACCTCAAAGATATCGGCAAAGTCTGATCGCAGTACAACTTCGAGATTAAACTTTACCGCAGTTAACCCGTGGTTGGTAATGTCAATGTCTTCGTGAATTCCAGCGTCCGCAACCCGGTTCAGCACTAACTCTAAAGTTCCTTGAGCGATCATACTATCTTCTGTTTCGATTACAGGATTGGTAAGATAGACACGCGAAGTAGCATAGCTAGTTGTACTTGAATTGAGTTGCGTCCAAGGTTGACCGTTGGCGAAAATTGCGTAGTAACTGACGAACCGTGTGTCTTCTGCAAATACCCCCAGTTCTCCCTCCGCCGTAATTTGTCCGTCTTGCTGCGTCACCATAAAGGTATTCCCTTGATTAATAGTCAAGACAGGCGGACCGACGCTTACACGAAAAGGCATACGCTTAACCTCAATTTTGTTGACATTTAAATACCAGCTTGTTTTTATCCGCTTGATTGATAGTGCTATCAATAAAATGTACTTCCCAATCGATTTGGTCAGCAGCATCGGCGGTCTGCTGCAAGCGATTGAGGATCTCCTGCCAGATGCCCTGGGAACGCCAACGATAGAATCGACTCGATATAGCAAGTAACCCATAACGAGCGGACAAATCGTCCCAGGGTCAGGGTGCGCCCGTGCGGTAAATCCACAAAATGCCGTTGATAATCGCTCAGTGGTCAGATGCAGGTCGCCCGCTACACGCTTTTATTGGCAGCAAGGGATAAAGTTTTTGCCATTGAGCATCATTTTAATCAATTCTTCTAACTATTAGTTAGAAGAACGCACTGAAGATGGATAACCAGCATTAGTTGTTGCCCGAATTAAAGCATCAATTGATACTTTGGTAGAGTCATAAACTACAACTGCTTCCTCTGAATTGAAAGTGACGATCACCTCTTGAACACCTAGCACTCTCATCAGATTAGTTCTAACGGTTACAGGGCAGGATGCACAGGTCATATTTTTGACTTCCAACACAACGCGCTTTGTCTGTATATTGCGTTGACTAGCCGCTACTCCAAAAACATAGGGAACGACATAGGGAAATGCAAGTAAGCCCAGAACGAAAGCTGTTGTTACAATTAAAACCTTTTTCATAATTTTCTCTCTCCGAGGATTAGCACAGAAACCGTCAGGTGAACAATTTTGAGGTTTGTGGTAGACGCGATAAAATGCAAATCCCAGAAGGACTAATGTGATGACAATGAAGAGCGGTCTGTAAGGCTCAAAGGCTTTAAAATTAATGACCCACGCACCACTAATCCCTAGCCCCACCAACAATAGGGGAACTACACAGCACATAGAAGCAACAATTGCAGCGAGGGAAGCACCAATAAGTTCCCATTGAGGCTTTTCTTTCATGTTAATCCTCGTTTACTTTGTTCAATCACTGCTCTAACATTGCCCAAACAGCAAGAACCTTGAGGATTATTCACCTCACAACCACAACGTTTGGCTTTTATATGAGCAGTAATTGCAGAGAGCGCCGTACTTGTACCAGTTTGTTCAATCTCTGCTCCAAGGCGCTGACGGCTCCAGTCAAAGCAGTAGCAAGTTAGAACCTGCTCACCAAAATCTTTTTGAAATACAGGAACTTTCAAATCTTCAGTCGTAAAGGTCTGACCAGTATGAGAAAAGTAAACTACTGAACAATTAGAACTGGGACAAAACTTATAGGTGATTTGAGCGTCTAACCGCTCTAACGCTGCCCCTATCAGTAGGCTTTTCAATGTGACAAGCTCAACAGGCTTTCCTTTAGTGCCGTCACGAGGGCAAACCTGCTGACGAGAAATGGCTGGAACTTTTTCAGTCACTTTATTTGAACTGCAACATTGACTCATAGCAAGATCGCTCCTTCAGAAAATAAACACTACTCGAAACGGCGGAAGTAAAGTCGGTCAATGATTGCGACGGCGGTAGCGTTGGTAGGAGATTATACTAACCACTACCATTACTACTAAGGCTGGAAGCAGCACATAATCGAGGTAGCCAACCAACGCCCCTAACGTAATTGCCAAAACAGGCGTAGCACAACATACCGCTATCAGTGCCGTGCCTGAAATGCTAGCCCACAGAGCCGTCTTTGGTTTCATGCTGATTCTCTCTTAAGACAATACAGGGAGTGGTTGCTCCGTAGCGACTAAGGTTATCCTCACAACGATGAAGCAGCTTGACCAGGTTACTTTTGAAAGTTTGCAACTGAGAGATTGTCTCTTGAATTTGCTCAACTTTGTGGAGCAATCGGTGGTAAACCTCTTTGCAAGGCAGCGATTGACTTTCTTGAAGCAACAAAATTTCCTTAATCTCGTCCAGATTTAACCCTAAAGCCTTAGCGCGAGTGATGAAAAATAGACGTTCTACATCATCTTCATCAAATAAGCGATAGCCTGACTCGGTTCGCTTTGGCTGAGGGATCAAGCCAATGCGTTCGTAGAAGTAGATTGTTTGAGGGTTAACACCGACTTTTCGAGACATTTCACCAACTTGCAGCATAGCTGTGTAGTCACTTAATCAACTATGCTCACCATAAACCTTATACCTATATATAATGTCAAGGGCTTACAACTCTAAGTTCGCCTTGTAGAGCCTCTAGACAGAGGGAAATCTAGCAAACCTTATACGTGCCTTTAAAACCAGAGATTGATTGACTCTTAAAGCCTAAACGCAATAAAAAGTAAGAACAGCATACTGCTCTGAGCCAGGAGGGATAAAAATAGCTGCTCAAGTCGAAGTTGTTTGCCCAGAAGGTAAGACGAATAATTATTCTCGGTAAATGGTTTGCCACTCTGAATAAGTATTGAAACTCGCTTGAAGTTTCGACAAGAAAAATCTAACTATGAAGCAGCCGCCTTCAAACAATCAGCTTTTATCTGGTTAGGGTTGGTGCTTGTCACTTGCTGTGCCTTGCCCCTTCTGCTTTTACTACTGAGCGGCGGCGGGTTGGGTGCTTGGGGGGGTTATTCTCACCCACAACCTCGTAGTAGTCCTTCAACTAGACAGCCTTAAGGATCGTGAAGCTCTTTCACAAGAACACTTTTAACAGTAACTATAACTATGAGATACAGAGGATGACCCAAAACTTCGATCTAATCGTCATTGGAACTGGAACAGCAGGCTCCGTTGCTGCCAAGCAGTGCCGTTCTGCGGGTTGGAATGTTGCCATCATTGATTGCCTACCTTTCGGTGGTACTTGTGCCTTGCGTGGCTGTGACCCTAAAAAAATGCTTGTCAGTGCTGAAGAAGTGATAGATTTTGCTGATCGTATGGCAAGCAATGGAATTGCCTTTAACGATCTTCACATTGATTGGTCTGCTTTAATGCGCTTCAAACGCAGCTTCACAAATCCCATTCCTGAAAAAAACGAAAAGCGATTTGCCGAGGCGGGTATTGCGACCTTTCACGGAACAGCAAGGTTTGTAGACCGGACAACTATCCAGGTGGGCGAGGAGACGCTTATGGGTCGGTACATTTTAATTGCGACCGGAGCTAACCCCGCCCCACTACATATTCCTGGAGAAGAATACTTGACGACCAGTACCCAGTTTTTGGAACTGGAACAAATCCCACAACGGCTCATCATGGTCGGCGGGGGCTATATTTCTATGGAATTTGCTCACATTAGCGCCCGTGCTGGTGTTCAAGTACAAATTTTGCATCGTGGTTCTCAACTTTTAGAGGGTTTTGACCCCGATCTAGTAAACCGCTTGATGCAAGCCACGCGGGATATTGGTATTGATGTTCGCTTGAATACTACTGTAAAGGCAATTGAAAAAGCTGCTGACCGATTGATTGCCCATACGGTTACAGCGCAGGGAGAAGAAAAGCTGGAAGCCGATCTAGTGGTACATGGTGCAGGTCGCGCTCCCGCTATTGATGGTCTAGATTTAGACAAAGCTGGGGTGAAGCGAGAGAGGCTTGGTATTTCGGTTAATGAGTATCTACAAAGTGTTTCTAATCCTGCGGTTTACGCAGCAGGGGATGCTTCAGCCAGTGGTAGTCCACCACTCACACCCGTCTCCAGTATGGAAGGTCATGTAGTGGCGAGTAATCTTTTAGAGGGAAATCATCAAACACCCGACTTTACTGAAATACCGAGCGTTGTGTTTACCATGCCCGCTTTGGCTTCTGTCGGGTTGCAAGAGAAACAAGCAACCGAACAGGGCAAAAAGTTCCGAGTGAACTATCAGGACACCTCTAGTTGGTATTCCTCACGTCGAGTGAATATGAAATACTCTAGTTACAAAGTGCTGATTGAGGAAGGTAGCAATCGGATACTTGGCGCTCATATTTTAGGAACTCATGTTGAGGAGTTAGTTAATATTTTTGCAATGGCAATTCGGTTTAACTTGCGGTCAGAGGATCTCAAAAAGATGATCTTTGCTTATCCGACGGCGGCTTCCGACATCGGCTACATGGTTTAAAGCAAGTAGTAATAAGATTCAGCCCATTATGTGTGGATGAATCTAACTTGTAGTAGATGAATTTGATAGAGAAATCAACAGAATTATGAAATTCGGCTCTTTCAATACTGTCAGAAGAATACTATTGGGTTATGAAATGATGAATATAGTTTCTCTATTCTTTAACTACTTTCGTAACACAACCAAAAGTAACGGCATTGGAATGGGAGCTTAGAATTCATGGCTCGGTGTCGGCTAGTAAGTTTAGAGACTATTTTTAACAGACCTTTACCTGTTTTCGCAATATAATTGGAGAGCCAAAGGGGAACGTGAATTATTTGCCTTTGCCAGTGTTTGCTTCAAGAGCGCTGTTTGCCACAGCAATTATTTGAGCATCTATTTTCTCTTTGCGTTCACTGTAGCGGTCAGTTAGGTAATCAACTTGCTCTCGTAGCAATAAGGTGAACTTGTAAAGTTCTTCCATCACGTCGATAATGCGATCGCTATAGGGAGAATCCTTCATCGTGCCGTCTTCATTGAACTCGTTTAAGCTTTAGCAACAGAAGACTGATTAGGAATTGTAAACATCCGCATCCAGCGCCCCAAAATCCGCAGCGTATTAACGGCGTTGAAAGACTGTGACCCGCCACTTACTTGCATCAAGGCTAAGGTTCTACCTTGAGTTGGTCTTACTGCTCCCATAGTGAGGGGAATCCAATCTATCTGGTTTTTTATGATTCCGGTGATATTGCCGTGCATCTCTGGGCTAGTCCACACCTGTCCTTCCGACCAAAGACTCAACTCTCTTTCTATAATTAATCCTGTCCCTTCAATGTCTTCGCAGCCTAACACTTTCATGCCTAGTAAGTTAAGAATTGCCCCTATAGGAAAATTCGTAGCGTTTGCCGGAAATTTATGTTTTGGTATTTTAATTATTGGAGCGTAAATTTAGTTTTTAAATTTGGTGAATTTCCCTTTTTCACCATAAAGCATGAGATACAAACAAGCTTATTTAGTGGCTATATGTCAAATCACCGAAATGTCGTTCAATCTTCTCGTTGGCTGAACTCACCCGAATTGAATGTGGCTATATTCTCATTTCTATTGTCTTTTCTTTGGGAAACTCAGCAAATGCCCTTTTACCGGGTTCCGCCTGAACTCTCCTGCTTCAATATGACCAGGAACTGCACTCTTGCTACAGTAGGAGATGTCGGGATTTCCCTTGTCTCCTTCTGGACAGTTGCAGCTATATCAAAGTCACGTCAATGGGTTCATCAACCAAGTCGGAGGCAAATAAGCATCTTTACACTTGTGGGAGTTGTTATTACAGTTGTTTTTGAAGTCTTGGCGACTGGACCGCTTGGTGTATGGGCATATGCCGAGTCCATGCCAACGCTTCCATTCTTGGGTATTGGACTAGTACCGTTATTTATGTGGTTGCTGATGCCACCCTTAACTATTTGGTTTGTCAAACGTCAACTTTGTTGATAGGTATCGTTAAAGTCAACTACTCATTACTTTCTTGGAGTACCAAGTATAGTATTACAACCGCACTTATCTGGTAGACTGTTTATTGGGTAGTTCGGATAGCTTCGCAGATGGTTTCCCATACTCCCTGTCGCCGCCAGCGATACAAGTAGGAAGATACGGTTTGCCAGCAAGGGAAGTGGCCTGGCAGCATCCGCCAGGAACAATGGTTGGCTTGCATATAGAAAAGGGCATTGAGAACTTGACGTAAATCAATTGTGCAAGGACGACCAACGGAATAAACTGGGATAACTCTATGTGCCGCCGCCCACTGGCGGTCGCTTAAAACAGTTGGATAGGTTATGCGCTTAAGTTCAGTGGTGATGGGTAGCGGTTGACTCGGTCGAGCGCGTTGTGCAGCGAGTCTGTAGTGGCACTGTCGGGAACGCTGTTGTTTTTGTCGCCGCCAGATTGACCAGTGCCAGACACTGAAGGGTGATTGGGAGGTGGAGAAAACTAGTCGCCATAGCAGCCGCTTGAGTTCCGGCAATGTCCACGGCAACAGTTTCAGTTCGTTACTGCCCCCTTTTGATCTCTCGTGACGAGAGTCTGGAAGCGAATAACGGATAGCACAGCGTGAGCTAACAACACCAGTGTGACGTGCCGATACCAAGCTTGCCAAGAACGCACCTCATAATGATCTAACCCTAGCTCGTTCTTAGTAATTTCAAAGCCCATCTCAATGCTCCAACGCGCCCCAGCTACTCGCACTGCTTCAGGCATAGAAGTGCTACTGGGGGCAAACACCATGAAGTAAGCCAGTTGTGGCTCTTCAGACAGCGAGCGGCGCGCCAATAACCAACGCCGCCAACTCCTGTGCTGTCCAGATACCAGTTGTATCTTTGCCCAGTCGTACTCGCGCGGTCCCTTGCTGCCTTGCCCACAACTGAGCCGTTGCCATGTTTCGGCTGGTAACTCGGCTATTACCTGTTTAACTGGTACTTGCACAGATCCAGTAGAACCATCGCTCCAAACTTTTTCATTACAAGCAACTGCTAGGACATAAGCTTGTTCATTCTCTTCTAACCACTCTCGTAAACGACGGTCATTGCCATAAACTGTGTCTGCCGTTACCCAAGCTAAATCCACTCCAGCCGCTCGCGCTCTCTCCAACATCATCTGTGCTATTTGCGGCTTGGTAGCAAACTCAACTGATTCTGGTACTCCAGCCGCTTCTCGGCACTGTTGGTCATTCACCCACTCTTTTGGCAGATATATTTCCCGATCTAGGAAAGCGAATCCTTTAGCTGTGGCATAGCCAAGAAATACCCCGATCTGGCAGTTCTCTACCCGACCAGCAGTGCCGGAATACTGACGTTTCACACCAACTGATTTATTCCCCTGCTTGAGAAAACCAGTTTCATCTAGCACACCGATTGCTGACGACGAGTCTCCTAAATTTTCCACAATATAGCTCTGCAAATCTTCGCGCACACCATTGGCATCCCATTTGGCAGAAGATAGCAGCCTCTGCATTCCATCTGGAGTCATTTCACCCATCAGTTCAGCCATTTGCCAGCCATTCTTGCGTTGGCAGTTACTTAACAGTCCTTTGAGGTACGCCAACACCCTCTGCCTTGGTTCAGCACGGGCAAAACGATGAGCAATACGTGTATGCACCTCTTCCAGTTGCGCTGCCCATGATTCAACCTCGACTTGGAAGATTTGAGCAGATTGAGCATCGACCTCTAGCACCTGAGATACCATAACGCTAATCCATTACTTTCTTTTCACCACCTACAGTCTACCAGATAAGTGCGGTTGTAATAATAGGGCGTGTCTGCAAACTATTTTATCCTAACTAAAGAAGAGTTAAAGAAATGAATTAAGCTGAAGGCGATTTGATGGAAGAGCAAAAGCTCTGATCTAGTTTCACCTACTAAAAGTGTCCGAATTTTTAAATAATTTCTAGTAATATTATGTAGTTAAAATTCTCTGATTCAAGTTTCAAAGTGACTTTTGAAAGTAGGGCAGTAGACGATAAGTTTTACTCTCCACCAAAATATAAATTCCTAATCCAATTAGTACGAAGGGAACTACACGATGACCATACCGGGTCAAAGTTGGAGTAATCGCTGGACGGCGGCTTAGCCAATAGGCAACGTAGCACCAAATACCGACTAACCCCAAAAAAACTATCACGATTATACTCAAACTGAACAAATTACTACTCGCAAATAGTGGAATGTAAATAGCGATGTTATCTCCTCCATTAGCAATTGTTACAGCGGCAACATGATAAATTTGAGGATGAAACAATTTAGTTAAAGCAGAAATTAAGGGCAAATGAAACTTTCCTGGACTAGAGGGGAGAGATACAGTTTGCACTTGAACCTTTGTCTTTTCTAACTGCCAGAACTGTCTAAGCCCAATTATTATGGGTAACAGTCCCAGTAAGCCAACCCAAGCTTTTGGCAGCAGCATTCCACCAAAGAATCCAGGTAGACTAACTGCAATTATGGCTACGAAGCCTATGTATTGGCCAAGGACAATATGCCGAGGACGAAAACGAGTGTTCCCTTGGGAGAAAAAGAGCATTAAGATAACAATGTCATCAATATTGGTGGCAGCGAAGGTGCTTACTCCAGCAGTTACCGCATTAATTAGGTTGTTCATTGTCCTGTTTAGTGAATGAGCATTAACTTTTCATTTAATCAATTTGACCTAAGCTAATACTCAAGTTTCAAGACAATAGTAGGAGTTATGACTGCTCACCTGTCCAAATATGTGAGGACGCACAAGATGACAACTAATTTACAAGTTGGCGAAGTCTTTAGTGACTTTGCACTGCCTAATCATCAAGGGGAATTGGTGCAATTATCTGAATTTACCCAACCTAGCTTATTAGACAATAAACTCGGATTTTTAGATGGTTATCCACTAATAGTAGTCTTTTATCGGGGTTTTTTCTGTCCGCGAGATCGCCAACAATTTTCGCAACTGGTACAGTTTCAACAAGAATTAATCGTTAATTACTGTCAGTTAGTTAGTATTAGTTGCGATCCGCCTTTAGTGCAAGCTGCTTTTCGTGCTGGGTTGGGGGCGCAATGGACTTTTTTAGCAGATGAGAAAAGAGAGCTTATTAACAAAATTAATATTCTAGATGAAACCGAAGGAGAGTATGCTGATCGCGCCCAACCTTATACTTTTGTCTTGCGACCGGATTTGACTATTTACAAAATTTATAATGGCTGGTTTTTTGTCGGGCGACCAACAATAGACGAATTGCGTCTCGATTTGCGTGCCATTATGCAAGCTAATTCTAACTACAGTTATGAGGCATACAATACACCCGCAGTTAAACAAATTCGCATTCCTCAACAAGAATGGGCTAATGGTACGCTACCATTGGGCGCAAACGGTCTACCAATCAGGCGGGGAATAGTACGCTCTTTTGACTTTAAAACTGGTAACGGTGTAATCGCGCCTTTGGATACAGAAGAAGATATATTTTTTAACTTTACTGCTATTCCTGGAGAGGGGTATCGCACTGTTAATCCTGGTACAAAGGTCGAGTTTGAAGTTGTTACAGGTAAATTTGGTCTAAGCGCTCGTAATGTGCAAATCCAGAACTAGAATGCAATCAATTAGCGGTTGTGAGTTAAAGAAGTGTGGGGTAGGTGGCAAGGTACTGCCAATTCCAGTTGTAAAACGTTAACTCCGCTCTCTCTGCTGCTGTTGTCTTGCTCCGACTATTGCACCAGATCCAGTTGAAGTAACTCACCGCTAACCGTACCGTCATCTCAGTTCGTCTCCACTCCTTGCTAAACTTCTTCTGCCGCCGATGAAATCGCCCTGTTTGCTGCCGCACTATACCGTTGGTACGCTCTAACCTCTGTGTCCGACTCTTTGTGATGTGATGCTCCACCACTGGCGGCAGCACCCATTCATAGCCTCCCCAGTCGTCTGTACTCCATTTCTGACAATCCGTTTTTCCCTCCGTACTATGCAGCAATCCCGCCAGCAGATTATCGGTGTGCTTGCCAACTTGTGCCGCTAAAATCAATTCACTCGCTTGAGCCAGACTTATTGCAATCCAGCAATCTCCTCGCTCGACTTCTTCAAAGGCACACTGTTTATGTTTTTTTGGACGAAAGACCACATCTCGTCCGTCACCACCTCATCGGTATCGACAGATTGGACCTCTTGATTATGCATCATCTGCCCCTTGATGGCGGTTCGCTGCACGAGACTTGCGACAGTGTTGAAGGAGCGTCCTGAGATGCGAGCAATGCCTCTGAGACTGCTACCTTCACTATGGGATTGTAGGATAGTGTGGACTTCTTCAGGACTGAGTTGGCTTCAATAGTAGAGGGTATCGAGGGTATCAGTAAAAGTATGGTGACATTTAGAGCATCTGAACCGTTGCTGGTCTTTGTGGGTGCGCCCATGTTTATGAGCTTTAAGATGACCGCAGAATCGGCATTGCATAGGCTGTGACGGCAATCAGGATAATTGCTATCATTCTACCCCACACTTCTTTAACTCACAACCGATTTTCTACTGTTTGGTTGTTTCAGATTCTGCACAGCACTTCGTTGCAGCTTTGCTACCTTTGCGCCTACCAGTTTGAGGGCAAAGCAGCCGATGATCTTGAACACTACCGTTAAAAGAAAGTAACTGTAACTACTGCTGTATACTAATTTCAGTACCGGAAGCTCTGCTCATTAAACAATGTAGCACTCGACATTTACCCCAAGAAGGCGCGTTGCACAAACCAGAACAAGCCAACAGCTATTATGCAAGCAGATACTAAGCGCCGAAAAGTTAACTCCCATGAATACCTGTGCAAATTACGCAGTAGAAAGAAGGCGCTCGCAACAATAACAACCTGTCCAATTTCTACACCAACGTTAAAGCTAACCAGTGATAGAGCTAAATTAGACTGGGGTATATTAATTCCCTTGAGAATTC
Organism: Chlorogloea sp. CCALA 695; assembly: GCF_003003885.1. GTDB lineage: Bacteria > Cyanobacteriota > Cyanobacteriia > Cyanobacteriales > Chroococcidiopsidaceae > Aliterella. Next base: position 14,521 of record NZ_PVWN01000029.1, read on the forward strand.
CAGCAAAACCAAGCCCGTGAATTAGCCCAAAACAAAAGGTGAGTAGCCAGCGCCATTGTAAATTTTTCTGCCAGAGATTCTCAGATGCTACATAAATAATCGTTAAAGCAATCGCACTTTCTACTAACCGAACCGGAAGAGTTACAATATTGAGTACCGCTAATGCCAATGCCACAGAGTGAGAGAGAGTGAAGGCAGTTACTACTTTGAATAAATAACTCAGTCCGTTGCCCATAATTAGCAGACTGAGCAAAAACACAATATGATCATAACCTGTGAGAATGTGTTCGATTCCCAGTAACATAAAGCTCCATGTCTGCTGCCAGACTGAATCGTGAATTAGGGAAAACCTCCGATTTTCTGGCGTAAATACAAAAGTTTGCGATTCTCCGGCTTGCAAAATCGTAGCGAGACAACGGGCAGTGGACACTCCTGGTAAAAATAAATCGTAATTGATTGTTAGTCCTGGCGTTGGCAGAGACCAAGTATAAGTTAGTAACAGAGTGCTGTGGCTACTTGCATTACCTTGGATAGTTAGCGGTAAGATGGCTGTTTCAGAAGGTTTAATTGTCAGAGCGCCTCTATTACCTTTACCATCAGTGAGACGGAGGTTATCACCCAAAAAAGCTTTAAGTTCTGCTTGATGAGTGTGAAATTCAACCTCTGACAGCTGACTATCATGATTATCATCTGCTAAAGCTATTAACCCAGTAGGAATCGTAAGTGTAATCTGGGTTTGTGTCTTACCTATTACAATTTCAGCAACTGCTAGGTCAGCCCAGTGAGCAAAGCTTGGGGTGGCAAAGACAATTGCAAGTAACAAGGCCCCCAAAAACGAAATCATATCAAGCTTGTGTCTACACCATTTAGCATTCATTAGTTCACCTTTAGTATCTTAATTTCAGCCCAATATCTAACCCTTGCTGTACCTGCTTGTCAAACATGGGATTAGCTTGTTGAGCCTCGACCATTCCTATCTGGGGCGCTCTGGTCAAGTTAAACAACAAATTATAGATATGGCGATGAATGGCAGTGGAATTCGCTACACCGCAAAGGTATTGCATATTAGTCTTAGCACAGTTATTAAGGAATTAAAAAAAAAGTGACTTACCTTCAACAAGTAAATTTATCAGTATTAAAACAACTAAAATCAGAATTGGTTGAAGTAGATATTTATTTAGTTGAACAACCAAAAGAAAAAGTATCTTCTGAAATTAATGAAATGTGGAGTTACGTAGAGAAAAAGAGTAATCCTCGTTGGTTGTGGCACGCAATCGATCATCAGACTGAACTTGTTTTGGCTTATGTATTTGGTCAGCGCAAGGATGAATTTTTTCTAGAGTTGAAAAAATTGCTACAGCCGTTCGGTATTAGGCGTTTTTACACTGATAATTGGGGAGCTTACTCACGCCATTTAGAAAAGCAAAAACATATTGTTGGTAAACAAAACACACAGAGAATAGAAAGTAAGCATATAATTTTACGAACCCGGATTAAACATTTAGCACGCAAAACAATCTCTTTTCTCGCTCAGAGAAGATGCATGACTTGGTGATTGGCTTATTTATTAATCGCCATGAATTTGGCTTGAAAATTTAAGCTCAATAAACAAATCTATAACATCACCAAAATTGGCTTTTAGCAGAAGGTGGTTTTCTACATATCGGCGCACCGGAAGATTTGGTTTTAAGTGGCGCATTTACTGAAGTTTTCCATAGCAAAGGTGTGAAATTTGATGTATTTACTGGTGAGTTTCACCTCCACACACCCATTCGTAGCGAAGTTAGTCTTGATTACTTGAATTGATTGCTAACCCATGTATATGAGTAGTTTCCCGCCAGTTTTTAGCAGCAAGGGTCAAGGTAAGAGCTAAACTAGGATCAGTTACTGACTTCTCCGGATTAACAGCAGTTAGTGGTTGCACAAGACTTGCTACCCGATTGTTAGCAGGAACTTGATTAAAACGGGCAAACCATATTCCTGTACCTGCAACTAAGGTAGTAAAGAAGGCTGTGGGTAAAGCGTAGTTAAGTATCCTGCTAGTACCACTTTTTTTAGAAGTTCGATTGTTTGAATTTAGTTTGTTCATTTTATTTTCTAAAAAAGTTACCCCTGCTATACCGCATGGCATTAGAGCAGGGGTAATTAAAACCTTATTTAGAGGTTATCCATCATGCTCGGCATATTATTCATCCCTGGGGCATTTCATTCGTCATTTCAGGTCTTTTGTTTGTCATTTCAGGCTTTTTATTCATCATAGATTTGCAACAGGCGCATTCCATCGGCTTCATCTGTGGTGTAGTCGGATTTACTGGCGTTGTTCTTTGGCTAAGTAGTTTTTGAACCACTTCTGCCCTAGCTGAAGTGCTGGAAGCTTGATTTGATGTTGCCGGACCGTTGTGGGTATTAGCTAAAGTCGGGCTACTGGCTAGAACTGCTAATGTTAAACCAGCTATAGAACCGCTCAATAATGTTTTTACCCGTGTAGTAATGCTCATTTTCCTTTTCTCTCTTGTGGAAGTTTGCTCGTTCTTGAGGAACTGATACTATGCTAAACCCTCAAGTTAGCTAGAGAGTCAAGGGGATACTCGCAGTATTTATCTAAATAGCTTTATAAGACCCATAACTTTATAGTTTACTATAGAGTTATGGGTCTTATAAAGTAGGCGGCAAATAGTTTATGGTGCAAAAGATGTATTCAGTATTATCCCAGAATGGGCTGCTCAAGATCGGAGAATTAGCAGAGCAAGCGGATGTAGCGGTAGGAACTGTACGCTATTACGAAACCTTAATGTTACTTGAACCCGCATATAGAGGTGAAAATGGCTATCGCTATTATGCTCCTGATGCCGTTAAACGTTTAAAGTTTATTAGAAAAGCCCAATCCCTTCAGTTTTCTTTATCAGAAATTCAACAAGTATTAGGTATCCGCGAACAGGGTAAGGCTGCCTGTCCAATTGTTCAAGATTTACTGAATCAGAAAATTAGTTTTCTGGAAAAGCAAATTTATCGAATGAAAACACTTAAGGCTGAATTAGAAGCGTATCGAGAACATTGGGCAGAACGACCTCTTGACGATCCTCATAGTCAGGAACTTTGCAGTTTGATTGAACAAGTTGCTGACAATCACCTGGCTACTTAGTTTTATGCTTAAGGTCATATCTGATGAGAAAGACGTAGGAAGGAAGTGAGAAGAACCGAGGTCGAACGACCTGTAGACTCGTAAGTGTTTTCGCTGACTTCCGTGGCATTGACTTTGATTGGCTTGGAGCAAAAAGCTTTATTCAAGTTGAACGCATTAGTATCCGTTCTGGAAGACCATATCGGCAAACTAACTATTACATTAGCTCTCTAGTTTCACAAGCAATGACTTTTGCTGAGAGGATTCGATAGCAGTGGGGAATTGAAGATTGCTTTCACTAGGCTCCTGAATGTGATTTTTGGTGAAGATACTGCGCTGTTCACTAACTATAATGCTGCTACCAATTGGTCTATTCTCCGCAATATTGCCATCAATCTTGCTCGGCTTGGTGGTTATGATTCTCTGACCAAGGCGGAACGATTTCTTGCCCATGATACTGACAAGCTGTTTTTACTTCTAGAATAAATTATCCCTGGGGTTATTACTCCCCGCACCTCTCTTACAGAACCGTACGTGCCGTAGGGTAGGCGACCAACGAGTTACCATTGATGGCACTTTTCCAATCACCCCCCTCTAAACGACGCATGACCGTTTCCGTATCACGTCGCTTTCCAGTAATCTCAACGCGAAAGGGCTTTGCCGTCATAAGCTAACAGACACTCAATTTGCATGAGCCAAGAGCTAAAGCCTATGCTGTACGATTTTAAAATTGTAATTTGAATATCCATCAGCTTAGCGCCCATACTGAATTTTGTGATGACATTCTAGGCAAACCACTAGCGTTTCGCGGCGACGTGCAGCCATCTTTTTCATCCAATCTGGACGGTCTGATTTTCCTTTTCGCTCCAGGTCTGAAAGCTTGCGGATGTGGTGGACTTCGATATTGTCTGTTGCTCCGCAAAGTTCGCATTCTTGGGCAAGAAGACGGTCAATCACCTCACTACGTTTGCTCCAATTCGACTATGACGAACGTCATCATCGAGTGCGACCCATTTATTCCAACGCAAAGGCACTGCCCCAAAGTGGGCTTCAAGTGACTTTTTCGAGTCCCGCTTTACTATCACTTGCAGTACCTTGTAAGTACCTTTTGAGGCATTCCCGTTTCATCGCCTCACTGTAGCCTTGGGGCGGTGCATAGACATCAATAAATTGCCGACCACGATTGACGCAAATGTGATTTTGAATACCCTTTCTTGATTCCATTTTTACGGATATGTGTTGAGTGGCACTCAGGACATTCCATGCTAATCTACCCTATTCATACCTCCATTATGCAACGCCATTTTGACGTGTAAATAGTTTTTAATGTAGGGACGCATCTATACGCCCCCCCAAATCATTTTTACCCTTTCTTTTGCTTGCTAGAATCAGCGACGCGCAAAGACTCTACCAATTGAGCAAAAGCAGTCTGTAATTGCGCTCCGGGGTCTGTGGCTACCCATCCTTGATTAGTTAGCTGTCTAACTTCAAAGTGCAGGTGAGCGCCTGTAGAATTGCCCGTACTACCTACACGCCCGATTACTGTACCTTGTTCTACAACTTGACCAGGTTGCACAAATATTTCTGATAAGTGAGCGTAAAGGGTTTGTTGACCAAACTTTTGATGATCTAAAACCACCGCTAAACCATAACCGCCCATGAGGTCTGCGATCGCTACATTACCACTGTAAGCCGTAATAACAGGCGTACCCATACCTGCACCGAAGTCTGTACCCGCATGAAAGCGACGATCTCCGGTAATGGGATGAATCCTCCAGCCAAACAACGATGTAATTGCTGTAGGTATGGGGAGCGGAAACATCATGTTTGTATTGTCATTACCTAGCATTCCTGTAGGCCTAATTGTGCGGTTGTAGAAGCTACTAACAGGTATTTTGGGTAAGGTTACGACATTTTTAAAAGCCTTTTGTCTATTTATAGGTGATCGCCCAGAGTTTGTACTTATTCTGTTGATAGGCGATCGCCCAGAGTTTGTATAGCGGATTCTACTTGTTGTATTAGCTTCGACGGGAAGCATTGCAGTTGTAACTACGGCACGACTATTGTTTACCCAACTGGCGTTTGGTTGAGGTTTTTGAGGTGTAGATAGCCGAAGGGAATTACCTCTAGTTGTAATTATGGTCTGAGACTGGGATTTACGGCTAGGAAAGCGCTGAGAAAAAATAACTTTACTAGGGGCTTCGTAAGTGTTGGTAGCGCCCGTACTGTAATCGGTAGGATCGATAAATGCGCCGTTATAGTCTTGAGTTTTTTGAGCAACAGGTTTACGCGATGGTGCTACATAGGTAGCTACTCTAGGCTGCGGTACGGCTTGTTGGCGGACAACTTTAGCTTCGGGTTTAACCAACCTACGTTGTAACCTTTGCAATCTATCTGACGATGGTTGCGGCGCAACTTCCACAGTAGGTAAGGGAACAAGATTATCGGAGGCGCTTTCAGTTTGAGCAAATACCTGATTGCAGCTAAAAATACTAACAACACCTATCCAATTAAGGCTCTTAATCAGTAGCGACTTTTGGCGTACAGGCTTGCGGCGATCATTGTGCTGATTCATTTTCCCCCTAAAGTATTGCTTAATTACTAAGCTCTCGTAATTTTAATATTTTCTTTCGTAAACTTCAATGAATTATCTCTAGCCGAGACTAATACTACCTGGCTTAAGGTGTATTTCTGAACCATCTTCTATTTGTAAGCGCAAACAACAAGTGTTAGTAATGCCGACAATAACGCCAGTGCGATCACCTACTGTTACCGATTGCCCCATATTTATCAATAATTGTTCGTATGCTGGGATTAAATTTGCGACTGGTTCGTTTATTCCCCTTTCTATACCTTGGATAGTAATAGCCGCCAGCATTTCTAAGCTAGGAGCTGAACTGGCAAAATGACATTTTCCGGGACAATCAAATTTTTGCCCTTGTGGAATCGTCCGTTATCAACTTGAAGAATGTTTTGACTATCTGGATAAGCTACAGAGAACTCATTTTTTAACTACAGACACAAAATGTAAATTCGCCTTTGCTAATTTAGCAGAGGCGAGTTTTACATTAATTATTGACTGTTTTTAGAACGTGAATGTAGTACGCAAGGTTCCTACATAGATTGTGTCGTTAGCATCGTTGTGTTCTGGGTTTAGAATTACCAACAAACCAGGGGTAACAGCGATATTCTCGTTGAGTTGTAAACGGTAAAGCGCTTCAACGTGGTAGGAAGTATCTGGGTCTTCACCGCCACCACCCAAACCACCGTTACTAGCTACAGTTAAATCGTTATCAGTAACTTTTGGTGGTTGACCGAAGATTAAACCAAGTTGGCTACCTTCAGGCCCAACGTCCTGGATGGCTAAAGAAACTGCGTAGTTGAAAGCTGTAGCACTATTGTCACCACCACGGAACTTATCTTCTGCGTCTGTAAGACCAGCCCAACCAGAAAGTGTAAATTTGTCACTAGCACGGAAACTCGCTTCTACACCGTAGTGATTAGCCGCTGTAGGTACGTTACCAAACGGTTGGTTAGCAAGAGCGCTGCCTGTACCTTCCGATAAGCTTACAGCACTTGCACCAGCAACACCGCCTTGACCAATATTATTACCTTTATCGTAGGAACGAGCATAGGTCAAACCAATACCAATTTTTTTACTAGGGCGGAAATTAATTTGACCGAGAGCAGCAAAAGAACCATCAAATAAGCCTGTACCGTTAGATGGATTATTAGCAGTATTTGCTATATACCCTACCGATGCGCCAATTGGACCGTCGGGGTTGAAGTTAACTGTTAGTCCTGCACCGCTACCTGTGCGATAAATAGGATTAAAACGTCCAAAGCGCGAGATTGCACCACGTCCGCTACTTTCAAAAGCTGGGTTGAAGGTATAGACGTTATCGTTAAATTCAGTGTTAGCGAACATGGCATCTACTCGGACTCTCTCACCAACAGGAAAACGATAGAAAAGGTCGTCTATTTCAAACTGGCTATTAGTATTTGTGTCAACCCCTAACCGGGTCATGGAAGTCCCTGTATTGAAGTTAGCAATATTTGCAGCTTGTATACGAGTTCTTAGCAAGTCTCTACCAGTAAAACTGGTATTAAAGTTTAGACGAGCGCGAATGCCAAGAGTAGTGTTCGTGTTGTCATCTAAACTGGTACGCCCTGCTTCTGTGTTAGCAGCCCGACTATCGCCAAAAGCATCAGAAACAGCCGCGACAACTTCTCCAGTCAACTTAGTTGTGGTCGAGAACTGGTTAGCTTCTAGTTCCGCAGTCTGGGCTTCTACAGCATCTACACGACCGCGTAAGGTAGCAAGTTCAGCAGAGAATTCTTCCTGCAAGCGTTGTAAGGTGGCGAGGTCTTCTCGTCTTACTAAGTCTGCCGTTGCAGTAGCAATTAGTTCGTTAACGCGGTCTAAACAAGCATTTAAACCTGCTGCAAATTCATAACGAGTTAAAGCCCGATTACCGCGATAAGTACCATCGGGATAACCAGCAATGCAACCGTAACGTTCAACTAGAGACTGTAATGCTTGAAACGCCCAGTCTGTAGGTTGCACGTCTGATAGCTGAGAAACGGAAGTTACTTGAGCTAGATTGTCGTTGGTTGGAGCATTTTGGCTCACCACTACTGGTGCTGATTCAATAATTTCTTGAGTTGCAGGGCTAATTGGCGCAGCTTCTGTAGTAGCTGTGGGAGCATTTACTGCTACTAATTTGCTGTCAACTGGTTGAATCTGTAAAGTTTCGCTTGTAGCTACACTTGGGTTTGGGGCTAGGTCGGCAGCAGATACTTCCGCAGCTTGAGCATAACTAGCTACAAGTAGAGTAGCTCCCAAAAAAACTGGACTTAGTTTAAGCGCGTTCCAAAAAACTTTCGACATATATTCCTCTCACTTACACCTTAGATAATGCTAGTTGTAGTAATGTGCTTTTTAACTTGCACTATTGAATGTTTCCCTATTATTTAGTTTTGCAGTCTCAAATGAAATCAAGATGAAATATTACCTACAACCCTAAAAGTTTAGCCATTAGTAGACTCTGAATTGGGCTAGTCCTAGAGGAATACTTGCATTCATGCCAACAAGTTTAGCTGAAACCGGATATAGCCAAGCATTAGAACGCCCAGAAAATTTCACATCTTTCATAACTACTTTTAACCTATTGCCAGGAGCAATTGGTTTAAGAAAAGAGATTGTGATTTTCTTAAGTAGTACAGTTACTATTAACTGGATTTGCATAGAGAAATGAAATCACAGTGAAATTATTGAATATTAGTTAGAAAATTTCAAAATTATTCAGTACAGTACCCATTTGAATGAAAAATGAGTAAATTCCTAAAAATTTAGATTAATTAACAAAGATTTTGTACTATGGGCAAAGCTACCACCGCTATTTTGACTATACCCTCTTTCTGCACCACGCCACGCGACCAAACAGTGAAGCAAAACTCAGTTACAGGAGTACAAATACGCTCAGTTGGTTCCTATATTCAAGGAGGTAGTCCTGAGCAGGTAAGGATATAGTATAAATAGCTCTAGAAAGAACGATGTTAGAAAACGCTATCTTCTGTCCGCGCTGTGATTCTAATCAAGTAGTGAAAAATGGATTTTTCACAATGGGAACCAGAACTTTAAATATATTGAGTGCCAGCGACAATTTGTTCGTAATCCAAGAAATAAGGTAATTGGAGAGGAAACTAAAGACTTAATATATAAGTTATTACTAGAGAAACTACCTTTAGCTGGCATCGCTAGAATCACTGGTGTGTCGAATGCGATGGTTATAGACTTACTTATGTTAACAGGTTGTATGCCTCTATTTCAAAAAATGTAGAAGTTTGGTCCAAAAAAAGGACGGCTGACTATCCAGTGTGATGAAATATGGTCTTTCATAGGCAATAAGAAAAACAAGCAGTGGATTTAGTTAGCACTAGACATAGAAACAAAAGAGATCGCTGGTGTATACGTTGGCAATCGTAGCCGCGATGGAGCAGCAGGATTATGGCACTCATTGCCTGCTCTTTACCGACAATGTGCTGTGTGTTATACCGATTTCTGGTTTGCCTATAATCAGATTTTTCCAGAATGTAGACATTGAGCAGTAAGCAAAACCAGTGGCAAAACTAATAGTATTGAGCGATTTAACTGTACTTTACGCAATGCGAGTTCCGCTCCTTTTTAGAGAAACCTTGTCCTTCTCTAAAAAGGAGCGAAAACTACATCGGAGCTATCTGGTATTTTATCCATTACTACAATAAATTGCTAAAGCTTTAGTCAGTCCGTCCTTACTCATTCAGGACTATTCTCAGATTACGTAGCTACTCCAAATATTTGATTAATGAAGAGAACCTGCTCTTTGAAGGCTCCTAACTCCTAAAACCTGTCTTTCCTGCTTTCAATTGCAAATCTGGTGTTGCTGTTTGGCTGGCTTCGGCATTGTTAAGTAGTATTATTCCTCCTCTTTAACGACTAACGTACCTACTCTATTCGTGATTATTCGTATAACAAAGCATATCTTTATGACACTTCTGGCAATCGAATAGTAAAAGTGCTACCTTGACCCAATTCACTTTGTACAGTAAGATTACCCTTGTGTACATGAACGATTGCTTTGGCGATAGCTAACCCTAATCCCGACCCGCCTGTATTGCGAGAGCGGTCGTAACTCACACGATAGAAGCGCTCAAAAATTTGTGTTTGTGCTTCTTGTGCAATGCCAATTCCCGTATCTTGAACTTTAATCAAAGCATAATCGTTACTATGATCTAAAACAACAGTTATTTGACCACCATCTGGTGTGTATTTGATTGCATTATTAATCAAGTTAAAAACCAGGCGATAAAGTTGATTTTCATCCCCCATAACATACAACGGCTTGTATACTCTTACTTCAGATATCAGCGTTACCTTAGCAGCGAAAGCCATATCAATGAACTCTTCTACCAAGTCGCTTACCAAATCGTTGAGACAGCAACGCATTTTCTTTATCAACACCTTCGGCTGTCCCAATTGAGAGAGGAGTAATAAATCATCAATCATTTCAGCCAGTCGATGATTCTGACTGGCAACATTGTTCAGAGTGTGCCGCGATTCTGGTTCAGATAGATAAGGCATTCTGAGTACAGATTCAACCGCTGCTTGAATTGCTGCTACAGGAGTACGCAATTCGTGGGCAGCATCAGATGTAAATTGTCTCATTTGTTGATAAGACTGATCAATCGGTTGCATTGCCAACCCTGCAAGCCACCAACTAGAACTACCGACCAGAATTACTGTAATTGGGAGTCCAAGTCCTAGTACCAATTTTAGGGAGGAGAGACGACTATCGAAGTCTTTGAGACTTCGCCCAATCTGCATATACCCCCAAAGCTGATTGTCTTGAGTATGCAGAGGCAAGGACATTTGATGGTAGCGCTCTCCTTGTTTGTCTTTGAGCGTTTGCCAAACTTCCTTACTCACAACCAATGGTAACTTTTTAGGTTGAAAACCTGCTGACGCAATCAACTCCCCTGAACTATTCACAAAGTTAATGTAATAGTAATTACCTTGGTAAAAGGTACTAAAAATCTGTTGTTCAACAGAGGTGTGGTACTCTTGCCTATATATTGTTTGGATAGGACAGCTGAACTCGGCAGAGCAGATATCGGGTAAAAGCTGCTGGACAATTGGTTCTAGACGAGCGGGCTGTTTTAACTTTGGTTCAATACTGCTATGTAAAGTCTTGGTTATAGACTGTAGTTCCTGGTCAATAGCAACTAGATGAGCGTAAATCATTACTCGATAAATCCCGAAACCGCCTAGGCTGAGAATGAAACCCATGATGACGGTATACCAGGAAGCCAGTCGCCAGCGAGTTTGACGAAATGGTCTAGTTTGCATTACTTAAATTGAACCGATAGCCCATACCAGGAACAGTTTCGATTAAATTATCACAGCCAAGTTCTGACAGTTTGCGTCGCACCAATCGAATTTGGGCTGCCACTACATTACTAATACGCTCTGCATTCATTTCGTAAAGATAGTCTAAAAGCTGGGTACGGGTAATATATTGATTGGGGTGTTTCAAGAAGTATTCCATTACTTGAAATTCTTTTCTTGTCAGAGGAATTGCTTGTTTGTTACCGTTAATGTGTTGAAGACAAACTGTACAGGTTCCGTAATCTAAAATAAAGCAACCTACTTGAAGTTGCTGAGGTTCAAACTGGGGGGATCTCCTCTGCAATGCTCGCAGTCGCGCTAATAATTCCTCTACACCAAACGGCTTGATTAAATAATCATCAGCCCCAGCATCTAATCCAGCCACTTTGTCTTCCATACGGTCTTTTGCCGTTAGCATCAACACGGGCAAATTATTGTTACAAGTACGTAATTTACGCAGCAGTTCTAAACCCGATATTCCAGGCAGTAACCAGTCAAAGATAGCTAGCGTATATGGTATTTTTTGTTCTTCTAAGCAATTCCAAGCTTGAGTACCATCTAAGACCCAATCAACAATATATTTTTCCTGGTTCAAGGTTCGCTTAATCGCTTCCCCTAAAACTAGCTCATCTTCAACTAGCATAACCTTCATAATCAAAGTAAAATAGTGTGGCAGCAACAAAAATCTCTACATCAATAGACACAAAACCGAGTTACACCCATAGAAATACATACATCAATGCAGATAAGTTCACCAGAAGCTCTATGTAGTTAAACGTCAAAAATCCTGTTTTCTTTATATTATTTGGGTCAAGCTTGAGTTTTAATCTAGGAGCAACGGGTTGAAGAAAATTTACTATAACTTTACTGCCCGTAATAGAAGACTTGGCATTAATCTTACTTTCTGAGTTGTCTGTTACTGTAATATTACTACTAATAAGGTGAGTGGGTGCAATTAATTTGAAAATAGGTTTAGGATAGGTAAGAATTTCACAAAGAGGTATCTTATACTTAATTTTTTGACTCATCTACTTGATAACCCTCTAAAACATCGACAATTAGCTGAGAAATAAAGCTACGCCTTTAAGGAATGTGTAACTTAATCTTATGCGAGTAGTCCTTTACTATTTTGGAAGATGTTGTACAAATCAATCAGTACGAGGATTGCCTCGTGTACGGCATTGATTATCCAAAAGAAATCAGAACGACGAGAGCTAAAGCTATAGATGCCAAGCAAACCAGATTTCTCACTTATTACTTCTACGAAAAACCAATCGTGTTAGTAAGACCTCAAACTCATTCTCAATAGATAGTTGCGCTGTACTTATCTTGACATAACAAGATGAAACCAGGATGAAATTTTTGCATACTTGACACATTTACTCAAAAATTAGCTTTTCAAAAGAAATTATTCATTCATGTCGCGATAAGTTGCAACTGCTGAGGGTGAGATACGGTTGAGGTAGCGGAAAATCCAATACTTAAAAATAGTATCCAGAATTACTGGGAAAGTAGAAATAAATAGGTTGGTAAAATCTCGATTTTCCGGCAACCCGAAATGCCTTAAAGTATTGTCTATGATTACTTCCCAACCGTGAGAAGAATGGAACCCAACAAAAGTATCGGTAAATAAAATAATTAAAAAAGCTTTAGCAGAATCGCTTAAACCATAAATTAACTCATCGATAAAAGACATTAAAGTAGCTGTCTGTTTTTTACCTGTTGCTACTATAAATGTGAAAGTGAACACTGAAAATATATCAGCGAAAATATTTTTAACAGCTTCATTACTTTCTATTTTGTAATGGTGGGCTATCTGAATTGCCTTATCTTTCAACTTTTTATCCATAGCTACTGGAGAAAGGACTGGTGCCTTTTTAAGCAAAGTATCAAAAGCAACTCTTTTTTCAAATATTTTAAATTCAGCCAACGCTCTTTCCTCCTGAGAGAAATTTAAAAAAACTGATGTTTTATCCGTCCAGAAGTTCTTAATTAAAGGTTCAAAAAGGAAGTTTTTAGAAAGCTGATTTACAAATAGAGGGACTAAAATAAGAATTAACAAGTACCGAATAGAAGTAACTGTCAGATACCGAGACATTCGGAATTCTTCAATTAATCTTGATTCGGCATCGGGGTCTAAATCCCTCTTAAGTTTTTTCAAAGTCCGACCAATAGAGCGAGGAAGAAAGCTAGTTTTTTGAGATTTAAAACTTGATTTTGATTCGTCTTCTGACATCTACAATTTTCGCTGTTGTTTTCATAAATAACTCTGTCATTAGATAAGTTTGTCATAACGAAATGAAACTAAGGTGAAATTCATGCCTACCTCAGAAAATTTTATAAAAATGTAATAAGAACATAATTTGACGCAATGCTAGAAACCTTTTAACAGTAAGTTTTTGGTTAAAATATTTAATATTGATATTCTTTCTTGCGCTCAATTAGGTTTTAAACAAAGTTGTTTTGAGCTAGAGAACAAGGATAATTTGGATCGCCAGTTTCTATTTGAACAGTAGCGTGTTCAATACTGAACCGATTGTGAAGCTCCTGGGATATTTGTACTAAAAAAGCATCCACGGGAACTCCTCCAGGTATTACTAGGTGTACGGTGAGCGCCGTCTCTGTAGTACTCATTCCCCAAATATGGAGATCATGAACGCCAGCTACACCGGGAAGTTCAGCTAAGTATGTGCGGACAGCAAGCGGTTCAATACCTGCGGGTACAGCATCCGTCACCAAGTTGAAAGATTCTTGGAACAATTGCCAAGTACCAACAACGATGACAACAACAATAATCAAGCTCACAACAGGGTCGAACCAAAGCCAGCCAGTTGCAACAATAGCAACCCCAGCTAGTACTGCACCCAACGACACCACTGCGTCTGCAACCAAATGAAGGAAAGCTCCTCTGATATTTAAGTCATTTTTACGACCAGACAAAAACATCAAAGCACTTACCGTATTAACAGCAATGCCTACTGTTGCAACACCAATAATAGTAATGCCTGAAACTGAACTGGGTTCAAAAAAACGTTGAGTAGCCTCCCATGCTATTGCACCTGAAGCCACGAGCAAGAGGATAGCATTCAACAGAGCAGCTAAAATCGAGGAACGACGTAGCCCATAGGTACGTCGTTCTGTTGGTCGGCGACGGACAAGAATACTGGCTCCCCAAGCGAGTAGTAGACCTAAAACATCACTCAAATTATGACCCGCATCGGCAAGCAGGGCAAGGGAGTTGGCAAGAATGCCATAAACTGCCTCAATGATAACAAACCCGGTATTGAGAGTAACACTAATGATAAAAGCACGATTGTAATTAGTCGGTTCGTGGCTGTGCTGATGAGACATATATTTCCTGTTATAGCGACCATCTACTACTGAACTAAGACAGGTTTTTTGTGACCCAAGCTCTCAATGCTGCTTCTGTTTCGTCTCCAAACAGATGATGGGGACAGGTCGTATCTTCTTGGTGGCTGGGAGAAAACCGATGTCCGGTAATGGCATAGGGCGGAATTTTGTACTCGGACATCAACCATTTAATCAAAGTGATTGCGGCTTGTTCTTGAGGCGGTGATAGATGCTCGTGAACGTTGGCAACGTGTTCAATTCCAATAGAATCAGCATTTTCGCCGTAGGCGTGCCAAGCTTTATCTGCATCTCTCACCATGTGGTAGATTTTTCCATCGCGAGCTACTACATAGTGAGCGCTAACGTGGCTTTCGGGATGGTGGAACCAATTGAGAACGGAGGTGACTAAATCAATTGTTGTGCAGTGTAAAATAATTCGTCGGATGGGAGTTCCATTACGGCTAGAAAAGTTAGGGGAAGGGTCCCAGATGATGGGTGGTCTCCTACAGAGTTCTGATGTTCCGTGTCCCTTTTGAGCAGAACTTTGAAGGTCGTGCAACACCTGTCCATTTCTAAGTAACTGGATATCGTCAACGCAGGCATACCAGGTATTGCAATTGGCGATGGAGCGCTCTTTCAACGTAAATCTTAGGTGATCGACGACTTGCAGGTACCCTTGGATGGGAAACGTTGTGTCTGCCTGAATCATATGCTTCTCACTATCGAGCAAATTAGTGTCTAGAACAAGTCTTTGCTTAAAAAATGTATCTCGAATAGTTTTTAAGGTGTGTTCTGTCATTTGTCTTACACTCCTCTAAGCGATTTTTGGTTATTTTATTAAAGGTAAAGTGATTATCCACTTTTTCACTGTTGATATTAAAAATACTGCTACAAAATCGAAAACATAAAATAGTGGAGATGGAAAGCATAGACTAAAGCGTGGAAAGTCTAGCTTTACCTACGGGAATCTCTACATCACTGCCAACAACTTTAGCAAAAAAGCTATAGACAGAAGCAGAACCAAAAGTTGGTTGTTTGACTTTGTTAAATTCAACAAAAAGCATAATATTAGAAATATTTTTTTCAGGAAAATCAATGATAATCCTTTTACCATCCACAGAAATATTAATATTAATTTTTTGCTTCTTTTCATCCCGCACAGCAATATCATTACTTACAGCTACAGTGGATGGAATTTCAACAATTATCTGGGAAATAGGAGGTTGATTTTTGGGAATATGTAATTGAAAAACCTGTTTGACAACACGCCAGGGAGTGGGAGGAATCTGCGCGTTTTCATCAAAATTAAAATTTCCATGATTATTCGGATTAGCACTTACATAGCTGGCAGAACTAAAAACGGCAGTAGCTAAAGTAAATGCAGCAGCGTAAACTATTGTTTTCTTCATCTTGGCTCCTAGAGTAATAAACATTATGGTGAATAGCAATTTACAGTGATTGTTTTAATTAAGGTGATAGCTTTTATCAAAAAATAGGATTTAGCTACTGCTTTCGCATAGTTTGAACTAGAGTTTTCGCTAGTTCAAACTTTTTTGTGCTTGGCAAATTAACGACTAAATAGTAACTTTTTCTACAAATTCAGGCTGAATGACAGGTTTAGCCTTTTTAGGAATCATAAATCTGGCAAATTGGGTATACAAAGCCGGAAGTACTAGCAGGGTTAAAGCAGTAGACGTAAACAGTCCCCCCAAAACAACAACGGCTAGTGGCTGAAGAATTTCTTTTCCTGCCCCACTACCAATTACCAGTGGCACCATGCCCAGAGCCGATGCTAATGCTGTCATCAAAATGGCAACTAGCCGTTCCATCGACCCTTCAATCAAAACCTCCCGCAGAGGCTGCCCTTCTGCCAATCTAGTGTTGTAGTTTTCAACCAGCAACAGTCCGTTGCGTGCAGCAACACCAAACAGGGTAATAAACCCTACCATCGAAGCTACAGAAACAATACCGCCAGTCAAGGCGACGGAAATCACCCCACCTATTAATGCCAAAGGCAGATTAACTAGGATCATGATGGTTGCAGGAATCGACTTGACAGCAAAGTAGAGAATTACTGCGATCGCGACAAAGGCTAATCCACCAGCCGAAAGTAAAGTTTTTGTCGCTCCCTCTTGCGCTTCAAACTGACCGCCGTATTCAATGTAATACCCAGAAGGCAGTTGCACTTCTTGCTTAACCTTATCCCGAATGTCTTTGATCGCAGAACCCAAATCCCGCCCAGCCACATTGCTAGATACAACAATAAAGCGGGAGACGTTCTCGCGGTTGATAGTATTGGGACCCGTGCCATACTCAATTTTTGCGACTTGGGCTAAAGGAATTTTTTGACCGTTGGGGGTATCAACTAACAAATTGCCGATGACTTCTATATCGTTACGATAATTTTCTGGCAACCACACAACGATGTCAAAGGTCTGTTGTTGTTCTAAGACTTGAGAAATAGTTCGCCCGTTGAGAGCAGTTTCAATTGTCTCTGACAGTTCTCCAATAGTTAAACCATAACGAGCCGCCGCATCGCGGTCAAACTGAATTTGTACCTGTCTAACTGGCACTTGAGGTTCTAGTTGCAGGTCAGTCAAACCCGAAATCTCACTCATGGCTGACTGGACTTGTTGACCAAGGGTACGGAGTTCTTCTAACTCAGGACCAAAAATTTTGACAGCGATCGCACTTCTTACCCCAGAAAGCACTTCATCCATACGGTGAGAAATAAAGCCGCCAATATTAGTTGCTACTCCTGGCATTTTCTCAAATTCTTCCCGGATCTTTTCGATGCTCTCCTCCCGTTCTTTTGCTCCCTCCTCACTAATTTGTACATCTAGCTCTCCAAAGTTAGTGCCAGCTACCTCAGTATCGCCTTGAGCGCGTCCAGAGCGAAACTGAACAGTTTCAATTCGGGGGTCATTTTTAACGGCTTCCTGTATTGCTAAACCTACCTGATTAGTTGCACCTAGAGATTGACCAGGCATAAGACTGACTGCAATTACCAAAGCACGGTCTTGAAACTCCGGTAAAAAAACTTGCCCTAACGAGGACATAATCATTATTGAAGCTACAAATCCAGCTAAAGCTGTTGCCAAAATAATCTTGGGACGACGAATAGAAAACTTTAAAGCTGGACGATACAGGCGATGGGTTTGTTTTTCCAACCAGGTTTCGGTACTTGGTAATTTCCGACCCGCCAACAGCAAAGCACACATTGCCGGGGTCAACGTTAGCGCCACTAAAGTAGAAGCTGCAATTGACAGCAAATAGGCTACGCCCATCGGCGTAAAAATGCGACCTTCTACACCAGAAAGGGCAAAAATCGGTGCGAAGACGACGGCGATAATGATAGTAGCAAAGAGAACGCTAACGCGTACCTCAACTGAGCCATCAAAAACAACTTGCAACGGTGGTACCGGATTTCCCGCGAGTTGGTTTTCCCGCAGACGACGGTAGACATTTTCCATATCTACAATCGCGTCATCTACTACTGAACCGATAGCAACAACCAGTCCGCCCAAAGTCATCGTGTTTATGCCTTGTCCCGTCCAATTTAGGATGATCATTCCTAGCAGCAGTGACACGGGAAGGGCGCTCAAACTAATTACTACCGTGCGCCAATTCATCAAAAACAAAATCAGGACAACGGAGACGATGATGGTGCCATCTCGCAGAGCTTCTTCAACGTTTTCAATTGAAGCTTCGATGAAATCCTCTTGGCGAAAAGTAGTGGTAATTTTGACATCTTTGGGTAGACCCGGTTTTATCTCCTCCAGTGCCGTCTCAATCGCTTTAGTTAATTTCGGTGTATCAGCGTCAGGCTGTTTGTTAACGGTCAAAGCGATCGCTGATTTACCTTCAAAACTGGCATCGCCGCGTTTTAGTGCTGCACCAATTTGTACCGAGGCTACTTGTTCCAGGAGGACTGGCGTGCCATCGCGTGCTTTGATTACCGATTTCTTGAGTTGCTCGATAGACTGAATCCGCCCAACTCCCCTAACCAACGTCTCTTGATCGGGAGTAATTAAAAATCCCCCTGGCGCATTGGCATTAGCCGCCTCTGCCGCTTGTGTAACATCCGTCAAGGAAACATTAAACGCTTTCAGTTGGTCTGGATTAACTAGCACTTGGTACTGACGCTCATCCCCACCAAATATCACGATATTACTAACACCAGGGACAGCTAGGAGGCGGTTTTTAACTTGCCAATTAACAATCCGCCACACGTCCATTATGGGGGTGGTTTCGGAGCTAAAGGCGTATCTAACAACGACTCCCAAGGCAGAGCTAACAGGGAGAATTTCTGGCTGCTCTACGCCCTGTGGTAGCTGGCTTCGCGCTTGTTGCAACCGCTCCGTTACCAATTGACGGGCGCGATAAATTTCTGTATCTTGCTTGAAGACGGCTCTAATAGCAGAAAGACCTACGGCGGAAGCCGATCGTAATGATTCTAATCCGGGTGTTCCGTTAATCGCACTTTCTATAGGTCGGGTAACTAACGATTCGACTTCCTCTGGCGCTAAACCAGGGGCTTCTGTCTGAATTTCGACTTGCGGTGGAGCAAAGCTAGGAAACACATCTAGAGGCATTTGAGTGAGAACGCGAAGACCCCACAGACTGATGAGAATAGAGGCTAAAACTACTACCCATCTTTGAGCAATCGACCACTTGACAATGGAATTAAGCATATTTTGTTCAATTTAAGAGTGTGGCTGGTAAGGCTCGTCTTGCTCCCCCCCTGCGGCTTTTTGAGATGCGGTCGGCTGCTTAGAGTTTTTAAGATAAGGTTCTATTTCATAATCAGGAGCGGCGTACTCTAAATTGCCAGCTAGTACTACCCGACGCTGGGTACGACGATTAGCCCAAAAAGCACCTGCTATGAATGTGCCAGCCGCGACCGCGACCCCAGATGAAAGAACTAACCACCAAGGTAACGGTACTCCAGTGTTGCTTTGACCTGTTGACTTAGATGCCTCGTCTTCTTCATGTCCGGCTTCCTCACCTTCCTCAGCTTTGTTGCCACCCCGCAGAGCTTGAGCATAAAGCTGAGGCGCACGCTGGGTGACAATCAAGTTTCCCTCGACTAGACCACTTTTAACCTCAACCATGCCTCCGGACGTTTGACCTAACGTGACTTCAACAGGCTGAAAGGCATTATCCTTCTGTACAAAGACTAGCTGCTTGCCATTCGCCTCAACTACAGCTGTACTCTTAATTGCTAAGAGTGCTGTTGTCGTCTGATTGGTTAGGACTTCCAGTTGAGCAAACATTCCTGGTTTTAGCTCCCCGCTAAAGTTTTTTAGTTCAGCTTTTACTGGTACTACCCGCGTTTCGCCTTCCACCACCGATCCAATCGTGGTAATCCGTCCGCTGAAGCTGCGGTCAGGTATACCAGCAACTTTTGCGATCGCTTGTTGACCTGTCTTTACTTTGTCTAAATCTTTTTCATAGATATTTGCGGTAGCAAAGACCCGACTGTCGTTTACAATCGTCATCAGCTTGCCACCCGCATCTTGAAAAGATTGACCCAGCGTAACTTCTCGATCAGCCACCTTGCCGGAAATAGAAGCCGTTACTGTTACCAATCCTTTATCATTGGCGCGGGTTCCTAGTTGTTGTAACCGGGTTTGATAAGTAGAATCGCTAAGGCGGATACGAGTCTGAGCCACCTTAACAGTTGACTGAGCGCGTTTGAGTTCTGCTTCTGCTTCAATAACATCCCGACGACTGTTGGCTTCGGTGAATTGAGATTTGGCTTGAGCTAGTTGGGTTTGAGATTCGAGGGCGTTGCGACGTGGGAGCGCACCTGCAACCGCTAATTGACTGTCCTTGTCGTATCGCTCTTGGGTAAATGCTAACTGGCTCTGCGCTTCTGCTACCTTAGCAATAGCTATCTGCGAGTATCGTTCATAGTTTTGTTGAGCTAGCTTTAAGTTAGCTTGAGCCTGCTGCAAATCGGCTTGAGCCTCTGCCCGTTTCTCTTGGGATGTAACACGTAGTTCAACCAAGTCAGGACTATATAGTACGGCGACGGGTTGACCCACTGTCACGGAGGCTCCAGGTTCTACTAACAGCTCTACCACTTTTGCCCCTTCTATCGGCGTAGTCACCTCTACTTTTTTACTGGGCAAGGTTTCGATCTGCCCGGTAGTCTTAATCCCTATAGCTAGCTGTTGCCTACGAGCAGGCTCAACTTTAATTCCTAGTTGTTTAGCTGTCTGTGCATTAACTTTAATCGCACCAGTTGGTTCGCCTGTACCCTGAAATTCACTCCCACTACCGTGTCCCCCATCAGCCCACACGGCTGTGGGAGTTGCTAGTAGTAGGCTCAACATTACTGAAGAAACGTAACTCAGGGTTTCTGAAGCTTGAGGACGGTTGGAGATTCTCATTGCTAAAATTTTTCTAAAGTTACTAAAAACCAGTGTCGCGCTTGAAAGTTGACGTTTTAATATAGAAGGCTATGAGCCAGTTTTTCTAAATTTTAGCCACGTTGCTCCTGGTAAATTTCATCAGAGAATTTTTATAGCATTGATTACTTAGCTTCTCATACCCAAATGAAATGAGGGTGAAATTTTTTAGAAAGTAGAGATTAAGTAAAAGTTACTTACAAATGGAAGGTACCTGATCGCAATAAGATTTTTTTGCGAGAGTTTTATTGTGTCAATTGCATTTTTTCTTAATAGCTGTCTGTGAGATTAGAATTTAACAATTTCCTATAAAAAACCAAAATTTCATCTTGATTTCATAGCTAGGTGTCAACATGGTGAATAATAGATTCATTCAAAAAGTAATTACAAATGACAATTAAGACTGGAACAAAGCGTTGTGGTAATGGATAAAGTAATTAATAGTTTAGATGTAATCACTCAGTTTTTAAAAAAGAGTATTTTACAACGTAACTGCTTAATTCGTTACTGTTAATAATTAATAAAGATATTATTAGCAATTGAGAATAGTGGTATTAGCCAATCTATAACTTTAAAATTAAGGGAATTAAATGTATACTTACGAAGAAAAAAAATAGAATTATTTCAAAAAGCAATTATTATGCTGTTATTCAAATTCAAGCTAAGAAACCTATGACATTTGAGAGGTGATCGCGAGTCTTTAAGTACTTTTATTGAACAACGAGCAATCGCTAGTTCTAAAGCGGTCGTTCTAAATTAGACCTTGTAATTAGTGACTTATATAACAAGCAGGTATCGATATTTTGAAGTTTTCTTATTACTTAGTGGCTGTAGGGACAGGATCAGTAATTGTCTTTAACACAATTAATTCAGCTATGTCCCAAACTTTCTCGTCTTTCCAATGTACTAATAATTCATGTATCTTATTAAACTCCCTTTGGCGACCAGATTCCATACCAAACATAGCAGATGGAAATAAGCCCATTGCAATATCTGAAATTTATGACTTTGCTCAATCTCCTGCTCCTAGCTCAATGCCTTTGGCAAGTCCCAAACCACCAAATCTAACAGATATTCTTAGCGAAAGGACTCCCGTACCTAGCAAGCTCAATCCTAGTCCAAATCCGTTACAATTTCCAACTAAACCAGAAGAAGTGCGACTTGAAGCAACAGAAGCAATTAGCTTGCAACAGGCATTGGAATTAGCACGGCGCAATAATCGGCAATTACAAGTTGCTTTGCTGACTTTAGAACGCAGTCGCGCCAACGTGCGAGAAGCTCAAGCCGAGGAATATCCAACTTTAAACATTCGAGGGGGGTTAAATAACGCAGGAAGTAACGTGTTTAGCTATGAATCTAATAATTTTGGCAGTAGTACTGGAAGTTCTACCGCTTTACGCGGCACGGCACAACTAAGCTATAACGTCTATACAGCCGGAGCTAGAACAGCCCGCGTCCGCGCCGCCGAGGAACAACTACGATTCGACCAACTTGACGTTGAACGCTTAACTGAGCAACTGCGCTTAGATGTATCTAACGACTACTACGACTTGCAACAAGCTGATGAACAAGTACGCATTAACCGAGCCGCCGTAACCAACGCCGAAGCGAGTTTACGTGATGCTCAAGCGCTAGAACAAGCAGGAGTAGGAACTCGGTTTGATGTCTTACGATCGCAAGTCCAACTTGCTAATGCCAATCAAAATTTAACTAATGCTTTGAGCCAACAGCAAGTTTCCCGCCGCCAGTTGGTAAATCGCTTGAGTTTATCTCAAGTAGCCAATGCGATCGCTTCAGATCCCGTAGAAATAGCTGGGGTTTGGGACTTGCCATTGGAAGACAGTATTATTCAAGCTTTTCAAAATCGGGCCGAGTTACAACAAGACTTAGTACAGCGTAATATCAGTGAACAAAACCGTCGGCTGGCATTAGCCAGTATCAAACCTACAGTTGCAGTTAGCAGCAACTACAACATCAGCGATACTTTTAATGATGATGAAAGCTTTGGCGATGATTATTCCCTGGGTGCAAATGTAACGTGGAACTTGTACGATGGCGGCGCAGCTAAAGCTAGAGCTAGAGCGCAATCCGCAAATATTGCGATCGCCGAAACAAGTTTTGCCGATACTCGCAACCAAGTAAGGTTTGAAGTAGAGCAAGCTTATAGTAGTTTGCAATCAAATTTAGCAAATATTCAAACCGCCTCCGTTGCTTTAGAACAGGCTAGAGAAGCTTTGCGCCTAGCCAGGTTACGCTTCCAAGCTGGAGTAGGAACTCAAACCGATGTCATTAGCGCTGAAAACGATCTAACTCAAGCGGAAGGCAATCGAGTTACAGCTGTTTTAGATTACAACCGAGCTTTGGCAAGTTTGACTAGAGCAATTAGTAATGATCAGCCCCGCTAATCAGATGATACAGCGCTTTCGGCTATTATGCAATATAGTTTTCTCCTTGCCCCTCTCCTATCATCGCTCCTTGCCCCTCTCCTATCATCGCTTTTAGCTTTTAGGATGTACCTCATAGCTGCCGGAAGTGCTGTAAAGGCAAAAAAAGGTTTCATCGCAAAAAATAGTGGACTGAAATAATTCAGCTAGAAAAAAGCTTGTTTGTACCTGATAAAGCTTATATCCCCATTCAAAGTTAAATCTATTACTGATTTCTTTTTCTAAGGAGTTTTCCGTCCTTAACAAATTTTTGTGGCACAACTTGAAATCCTAGCTACTGTACCTAAAAAGCTAGCTATTAAAAATAAACTCTAAATCGGGCAAGCCCTAAAGGAATAGCTGCATTCATACCAATCAGTTTAGCTGAAACTGGGTACAGCCAGGCGTTAGAGCGTCCTATAATTTTTACATTTTTCATAACCACTTTCAACCTGTTTCCAGGAGCAACTGGTTCAGCAAAAGAGATTGTAACTTTCTTTCCGTCTTTAGAGATGCTATTAGCAATTATGTTTCCAGACTTGTCAAATACACTAATACTATTACTGACAGTTAGACCTTGGGGAACACCGATTGACAATTGGGAGAGAGCATTACTACCTTGAGGAATATTAATTTGAAAAGTATGTCTGACGAGCCTCCATTTACTTTGAGGAAATTGCACGGGGCTAACGATGCGAGGAATTCTATCAATTGCTGTTAGTGGGTTTCCATAAGCAGCGAGATTAAAAGAAGTGGTTATTAAAGTTAAGACAACCGTAAAAAGTATTCTTGTCATTATTCTAATTTCTAGTGATTTAGTTAATAACTGCTCTTCAATTTTTGTTTGAGACACACTTACTATTAAATAGGTTTGCACATAGCCATGAAATCAAGATGAAATTATTGAATATAAGCTAGAAAAAGTATAAAATTACTTAATTGTCTATTTGAATTAGAAAGTTGACGCTACGGCAGTACAGTGAACACTGAGTTATTCGAGGTGTTGGATTAATGGTAGTGAGTCAAAATGATGTAGATTTGGTAAAGTAAAGAATCAACTATCACATTACTCACGTAATGGAATGTTGGCTCTGTGGTCATGCTAAGACCCATAAACACGGCAAAAAGTCCAATGGACATCAACGCTATTTCTGCCCCTCCAAGTCGCAAAAACTCTTTCAGTAGAAGGTGTCGCTCCCCCCTTAGCTGTCCGATTGATCTTGCTAGCTTACATGATTGGAATTGTTATTCTTGGACTATTATTAGGATTAAGCATTCAACAGCGTCGGAGGCAGAAGGCAGTCATCCAAGAACATAGATTGATTGTACATTCCTAATTCAAGATGACGCTGGTGAAGTGTAATTGTTATTTCCGTGCTGTTAGCTTGAGAATTCTTAGCCCTAAGATTCCGAATCCAAGGATCATTGATAGGGCGATCGCTGCAATAATCCATTGAGCGTCTGATTGGCTAGAGGAGAGAGCGCCCTGTTGCGCTGTTATGGAGACCGCAGTTTTTTCGGATTCTGTTAATTTTTCGGGTAGTGGAGAAGTCTCTGTATTATTTGCGGGTGCAGCAGCACTTGGTGCAACGATGACATCGTACTTCAACTGAAATGACTGAAACTCGGCTTGAGTTTTGGGCGTGCAGCTTAACTCTAGTTGATAACGCTTAGGGCCAGGAAAAATAATATCTGCACTAGGAACACTTTGATACTTTTCAGCATTAATAGCTTGGATAGCAGGCTGTAAAACAGGCAAATCGCCCTCTTTACGAGGTTGCGAGTAAACGGACATCTGACAGTTAGCCTGCTCTAGCGACAGAATTTGCCCTCCTTTACGGGTTAAGGCAACCCAGGCTTTAGCAGGCTCTCCAGCTTTAGGATTATGGTTAGGCTCAACGTGCCAAACGCCAGCCACATCCCCAGATATCTGAACATTGTGGGCTGTAGCAGAACTGCCGAATAAGAGCAAAAGTAGAGTACAGCCTAGAGTTTGATCTAAATTTAATCGGTAAGTCATGAAATTTTATTTTAGATTTTGGCATGAAGTCACCTTCTATGTCCAAAGACAAATTGTCAAACTTCACTTTAGTTCTGAAAAGGCAGAGAGTAAGTGTCTCTAAACAGTAATTATGTCAGCAAGTATTATTACTCAGCAAACATAACATTTAAACCAGTCAGCTAGTTTCGTCAAGATGTTCGGCTACCTCTCGATACAAATTAATGACATGATTATCTGCAAGGCTGTAATGAACATTGCGCCCTTCCTTGCGGTATTTCACGAGACGTTGCGCTCGTAGAACGCGAAGCTGGTGAGACACGGCAGACTCGCTCATCTTGAGAATCGTTGCCAATTCACATACACATAACTCTTTAGTTGCTAGTACCGAGAGTAAGCGTAATCGGGTTGGATCTGCCAGGGTTCCAAAGAACTCTGCCATCTGTTGCGCCTTTTCCAGGGGTAGCATTTCTGGATGTAATTGCTGTATCTGATCGAGATGCACTGGGCAGTGCGATTCACACTGCGGTGTACCTCCGGGATCAGAAATAAATTGTGCTGTTTGAATAGGTTGGATCATGAAATTGGTATTGAAGGAGTAAAAAGTCTCTAACTTTAGTATAAAGAGTGAAACTGATAATCGTTCTATATATGAACGATCTTTCATACATTTGTTAAACTGAGTTACAATTTGGACAACCTTTGCGTTGTAGCCAATCACCGTGACTCAAAAATCCGCACTCAAAACCCAACAGTTGCAGGTTGGTGGGATGGACTGTCCTAGTTGTGAGATGAAGATTGAAACCGCTTTGCAAAAGCTGGCGGGTGTTACTGAGGTTTCCGTTGATGTTTTAACGGAACGGATGACAATATCGTATGACCCACAGCAAGTAGACGAGAAGGCGATCGCGGCTCGTGTCATCTCACTGGGTTACACCATTGTCACGACCAAACCGAAGAGTTCTGTCCAAAACAATAACGACTATAATCGCAGCACGGACCACAGCCCTAACGAGGGTACTGCCCATAGCCACAGTCATGCAGGGCATAGTCATGAAGCTGATAACAGGGATGATGATGGTCACAACCATCATCACGGGGATGGTGAATTTGATTTGAAACGGGAAGGGCTGGGGGTAGGAGCCGTCGTTGTGCTGTTCGTTCTAGGTTCCATCTTTGAGGAGACTCTACATAGTACACCGTTTTCCATCGCTGAATATGCCGTTTTTATTCCTGCTTATTTGTTAAGTGGGTGGGGTGTCTTGACCAGTGCTGGACGTAATATCCTTAAAGGGCAAGTGTTCGATGAAAACTTCCTGATGACGATTGCCACTTTAGGGGCAATTGCCATCCACCAACTTCCAGAAGCAGTAGGAGTGATGCTATTCTTCAAGGTCGGCGAATTGTTCCAAGAAACGGCAGTTAGCCGCTCCAAGCGCTCTATTTCATCACTGTTAGAAATCCGTCCAGACTCTGCCAATCTCAAAACTGATAATGGCATTAAAACCGTTTCCCCAGAAGTAGTTAAAGTGGGAGACATAATTCTGGTCAAGCCCGGTGAGAAGGTTCCATTGGATGGAGAAATTCTCGATGGCAACTCTCAAGTTGATACATCTGCTCTAACCGGGGAATCGGTTCCCCGCACCATTGGTGTAGGAGAAACAGTGTTAGCGGGGATGATTAACCAATCTGGGGTGCTGACGATTAAAGTCATGAAACTGTTTGGTGAATCATCAATCGCCCGGATTTTAGACCTGGTACAAAACGCCAGCAGTAAGAAGTCCCAAACGCAGAAATTCATTACTAGATTTGCCCAACGTTATACTCCAGTGGTTGTGATTTTATCCTTGGCAGTAGCTATACTACCGCCGTTATTTATTCCAGGTGCTACCCATGCAGAATGGGTGTATCGAGCATTAGTGCTGCTAGTTATTTCCTGCCCTTGTGGACTTGTGATTAGTATTCCCCTGGGTTACTTTGGCGGCATTGGCGGGGCAGCAAAGCGAGGGATACTTGTTAAAGGCTCCACTTTTCTAGATAGTCTGGCAGAGGTTAAAGCTGTTGCCTTTGATAAGACAGGCACACTGACCAAAGGTGTATTTAAAGTCACTGAAATAGTATCCTGCAATGGGTTCAATCAAGCAGAATTACTAAAGCTAGCAGCAGAAGCAGAATTAAATTCTAACCACCCAATTGCCAAATCTATCCGAGAAGCTTATGGAAAACCAATTGATGAATCCACTATCTCCAACTACACCGAGATAGCGGCTCACGGCATTCAGGCAAAGATAGAAAATCGGCTGGTGCTAGCAGGAAACGATCGCTTGATGCACCGAGAAAACATCGACCACGACACCTGTAATGTGGAAGGGACAGTGGTTCACCTGGCAGTGGAACAGATTTATGCCGGATATATTGTGATCTCCGATGAGCCAAAGCCAGATGCAGTCCAGGCAATTAAGTCTCTCAAAGCATTAGGAGTTAAAAATGTCATGATGTTAACCGGGGACTCTGAAGGTGTTGCTAAACGGGTTGCCAAAACTTTAGGCGTGGATTCCTACCAAGCGGAACTGTTGCCGGAAGATAAAGTCACTGCTATTGAGCAATTGCTCCGGCAAGTGGGACCGAAGGGCAAAGTCGCCTTTGTCGGGGACGGAATTAATGATGCTCCGGTAATTGCTAGAGCCGACGTGGGAATAGCAATGGGTGGAATAGGGTCAGATGCGGCAATCGAAACGGCGGACATAGTAATCATGACTGATGCCCCTTCTAAGGTGGCAGAAGCGATGCAGGTCGCTAGAAAAACTCACTCAATTGTTTGGCAAAATATCATCTTTGCTATGGTTGTCAAAGCAATCTTCATTGCTCTAGGTATTTTTGGACTAGCAAGTATGTGGGAAGCTGTGTTTGCCGATGTAGGGGTTGCTTTAGCGGCTATTTTTAACGCTACTAGAGTGCTGAAATAGCAGGCTAAAACGTCTGGATTAATAATAATCATTCATTACTCTAATCGTTCAATTTAATAAGGAAGTTTTTATGAAACGCAAACGCTCTTTACCTTGGATTCATCGCTGGTCGCGTCCCCTAATGGCAGGAATTGCCAGTGTGGGCGCTGCTGTTACGGGTTATCTAGCTATTGTTAAGCTAACCGGAAATTCTACTGCCTGCCCAACTAATGGCTGCGATCTGGTACTTTCCAGCCCCTATGCCACAGTTTTTGGTCTACCCCTTGCCCTGTTCGGCTTCCTCGCTTATGCCAGCATGATTGTTTTTGCCCTCGCTCCCCTACTTGTCAATTCATCAAAGCAAGTGCAATTGCGTTCTAACTTAGAGAATTGGACAGGGTTATTGCTAGTTGCCGGGGGAACTGCCATGACGGTTTTTAGCGGGTACTTGATGTATCTACTAGCTTTTAAAATTCAAGTAGTTTGTATTTACTGCGTGGGTTCGGCTTTATTATCAGCCACCCTGTTTACGCTGGCGCTAATCGGTCGAGAGTGGCAGGACATTGGACAACTCTTTTTTACAGCAATCGTGGTGGGAATGCTGGTACTGATTGGTACAACAGGTATTTATGCTGGTGTCAACAACCCCGCCCTTGCCGACCGCTCTACCCCTGGAGAGTCTGGCTTGCCAATTACCACGGCTTCAGGTACAGCCGAAATTGCTTTAGCAAAGCATCTCAAACAGGTGGAAGCTAAAATGTACGGAGCTTTTTGGTGTCCTCATTGCCACGAGCAGAAACAGCTTTTTGGTCAGGAAGCGTCCCAGTCGATTAATTACATCGAGTGTGACCCCAAGGGTAAAAAGCCTCAGCCCGAACTTTGCGAAGCTGCCAAGATAGAAAGCTTTCCTACTTGGAAAATCAAAGGTAAATCTGTTTCTGGTACGCAATCATTGGAGGAACTGGCTGCTATGTCCGGCTACCAGGGAGCGCGTAACTTTCGCAATTCTATAATTTCTACCCGCTAATTTCCGGGAAGTAATATCTATGCTAGGTTCTGTTTACAATGTCGAGCTAAGACTGACAGGGCTGTAATGTGAAAAGTAGGATACGCTACAACCTATCATTCAATCGTACACTTAGTTTTTTTGTCCCATATCGCTGATTACTGCCTCAAGTTATCAGCGATGTGGGCTGAACAAGATCGTGATTGTTCCTACTAGCGAAAATGTAACGCCAAGCAAGTCCCACTTATCTGGCTTAACACCTTCAGCTAGCCACAACCAGAACAGGGATGAGAGGATGTAGAACCCACCGTAGGCAGCGTATACCCTGCCAGCGTTTGAAGCATCTACCTTTGTAAGAGCAAAAGCAAAGATAATCAGGGCAGAGACACCTGGAATAATCCAAAATACGCTTTTGTCAAGTCTCAACCACGCCCAAAAAGCGTAGCACCCAGAAATTTCTCCCAAAGCGGCAAGTAAGAAGAAAAAAAATGTTTGCATATTCAACTTGATGTTTAAAGCGAATAACTTAAAACCTTACACACAAAATACACCAAAGATACAACTCCTTTGGATGATCTTGGGATTGCGGATTGTCTTTTTCCTGCTTGAGGTGGGAGTTGGTATCTGGAGCCACAGTTTATCTCTTTTAGCAGGGGCAGGACACTTATTTTCAGACCTATTGACTCTGGGGTTGACTTTAGTAGCCGCATTGTTAGTTCAGCGTCAGCCGCAGAAGCAGTCTGCTTGGAAATACAAGCGGCTCGAAGCCTGGGTAGCGTCATTCAATGGAGCTAGTTTAGGCGTGATCTCCCTCCTGATTGCCTGGGAAGCTGTAAAGCACCTACAAAACCCAGAACCTATATCAGGCTTACCCGTGTTGCTTGTAGCAGGATTAAGCTTAGTCCTTAACGGATTGAGTGTTCAATTACTGCACCCACATAGCCATCATGACTTAAATTTTCGAGCAGTTCTTTTACACGGAGTTGCTGATGCTGCTAGTTCCATCAGCGTGATTCTTACTGCCTTAGCTGTTTACTTTTTTAACTGGTTCTGGGCAGATGCGGCGGCTAGCCTACTGGTTGCTTTGCTCATTGGCATAAGTGCTATCTCTCTAGTCAAAGATGGTTGGCAGGTTTTGAGGAATGCGTCAACTTGCTAGTATCAGGAGGATATTCTTGGTTAGTACACTCATCAGCCTAAAGACGACGCTTACTGATAGAGATTTACTACTGTTGAATTTGTTGAATAAAGCTCAGAGTTTGCTGATAGCCCTCTTGTTCGCCTTGTTTGGCAAAGAGTTTGGCTGCTTGGTGCAAGTCGGATAAAGCTGCCTGCTTGTTTCCTGTCTGGGCGTAAAGGAGTCCTCTATTGCCATAGGCTTCCGCTAGATCGGGTTTGAGGCGTAAAGCGTAATTGTAATCAGAAATTGCTCCAGTAGCATCACCTATTTCACTTCGAGCTTTACCCCGATTGTAGTAAGCATCAGTATATTTGGGATTGAGCTTGATGACTTGATCTAAATCAGCAACTGCCTTCTGCATATTTCCTAATGAAGCGTATGCAATTGCTCGATTGTTGTAAGCATCAGTATAGTTAGGATTAAACCCAATAGCTTGATTTAGGTCAGCAATCGCTCCTGAAAAGTTCCCGATATCAGTACGGGCTTCGCCTCGATTGTAATAAGCCTGAGCAGAATTAGGTTGAAGTTTTAAAGCTTGCTCGAAATCAGCGATCGCGCGGTTAAGTTGCTCTAAGTCATGATATGCTTTGCCTCGACTAATGTAAGCAACTGTCAGTTTAGGATTAGCATTAATTGCTTGAGTGTAGTCTGCGATTGCTCCAGCGTAATCTCCTTGCTTTACTTTATCTAAACCTCGATTCAGGTAATTTACAGCTTGAGTTTGAACCTTAGATGGTAGCTGTGTTTGAGCAAAGGTAGCAGGAGCCATTACTCCTATTAGAATAGTGGCTCCGCAAATAGTAATAGTTTTATGAATTAATTTCATAGCTTTAATTTCTTTATCTTTAATTCCATTATGAATAACTACTCGTATAGTTGCCTTAAAGTCAGTTATGTTGATACTTTCTATCCCAGTGTATCCATCGACCTTATACCAAAACGCTTAGGTCGTAGCAGATTCAAACTTTGGAAACGTTGTTCTAAAGCTTTCCCCTTGCCTGAATGCAACCTCGGTAAATTTCACGCCGGAATTGTTAGAGCTTGCTGTACTTGAGAACAGCTTCTGAGTATTAGTGAGTATTTATTTAGCAGGTATTACTCACTAAATAAAACTTGCCCTCTTTGTAGAGGGCAAAGATAGCAGCGATCGCTTTCGCTACTACAAGTTTTATGTGCAATTAGGGAAGCCGCCAACTTTTGTCAACGTAACGCTGATTGTCTACCTCTGTTACTTGGATAGCAGCTTTATAACGACCTTGATTAGCTTTGGTAGTAAAAACGCGAGTTTTTACGGGTACATACCTTTCATTAGGACCGCCCTTCAAACCCTCCAATAGTACGCGACCGTCAAAACTCTCATTGGTATTAATGCCCTTAATAGCCAGAATTGTTGGGGTGATATCTACGTTACTAGCAGGTACTCTAACTTCAACCCCACGTTTAAAATCGACTCCCCAAGCAAAAAATGTGTTACGGACATTCCAGGGACTCATACTACCATGTCCGCTAGCGTTAGTCGTAAGCGAACCTGTTGCGCCGCTAGTATTAGTGAAGTCTGTTCCTGGTACACCAAAAGCATTTTTATCGGATGTCCAAGGGAAAGTAAAGAGGATATCAGGGCCGCGCTCTGAGTTGAATTCGTGGATAAGTTCTAGGGAGAAAGTACCTGCAACGGAACCTTCAGCATTAGTTATTCTTCGATTTTCTGGACGCGAACGCTCCGATGTATTTTGGCGATCGCTGCTTGGTTTGTTACCTGCCGTAAAGATGACACCAGCCCAGCTTTGAGCTTGCAAAAACTTTACAGTTTCTTTAATTCGTTTTGGGTCGCGGTTCTTAACGTGCAAAAGAATTGCTTGCCCGCTACTGGCTACAACTACATCATCGGAATCAGGTCCAGCCTTTAGTCCTGCATTAATTAACTCTTGGTTAACATTAAGGGCAAAGGTTTCCAGGCTGAAACCATGATCTGAGATAACGAAGATATCAGTTTTATCTTCTAATCCTAAAGATTTGAGCTTCTCAAGCACAAGTCCTATGTTACGGTCATCGTTGCGGATTGTATTAATTGATTCTGGAGAACCAGAACCAGTGGCGTGTTGAGTATGGTCTGGTTCCGTCAGCCAGTTGAGTATGACATCAGGTTTTAGTTCAGGGATTACGTATTCACGCAACACTTCCTCAGTCCAATCCACGGACTCATTGTACTGATCGTCAGCATCTCCATCCTTGATTGGAGCAGCACCAAAGCGAGTGAGAATTGTATCGTTGACGTTAGAGGGAAATGCAACCAGCTTGTTAGGTTCAAAGTCTCCATTAATCAAAACCCCAACTCCATTTACGGCTCTAGGGTTGAGTAATAATGCACTACCTGTTGAGCCAGAACTAACGGCGGCGAGTTGCATTCCGTTTTCTTGGAGTGTTTCGCCCAAGCTTTTTACTAGAACCATGCGTCCGCCCGTGACTTCATCAAGTCTGAGCAGATTTTTGTATTCTCCTGTACTAAAGGCGCGGGTCGGATTTACCTCCGGCACATATATAGAGTTGCTCACAATGCCATTTGTGCCTGGATAGTAACCCGTACCAATAGCTGTAGCGTTAACACGAGTGACTGTAGGAAAAACAGCGTGTCCGTTGACATAGTTTACTCCCTCGGCGCGGAGGCGAAAGAGGTTTGGGGTGTCTTTAGGGTTAATCGAATCAGGGCGTAGACCATCCAAAATGAAAACTATAATTAAACGCGCTCGACCTGGTAGCGCTTTTGTTTCTACTCGACCTTGGCTTGGATTAGCGATTGTCTTCTCTAGTTTTAGTAGAGAATGACCGAACACGCTAATTGCTACGACGGATACTCCGATTACTGCCTGTCTGAGAAATCCACGCCGAGTCAAAAAATGTTTCTGCACTTTCTGCACAGTTTCACTCTGGTTATGCTTTGTGCATCTTAAAGTTTCATTGCACTGTCGATTGTCCTGTAATTTATTCTTCATGGATGTACTCACTCCTTTATTTCCGTCGTGTTTTTAAGTAGCTTAAAATCAACAATCATTCCTACGGCTAGCAAAGTCGAAATCTTGCTAAATGCTTAGGACAGAGCGAACTAGACAGATGACATCAAAATTGATATTTTTTGTCTGACCAAAACGTCTTTTAGGCTTTTTATAGGCAGACTTAGCTTATTAGATGCTCATCAAGCTCTGAAAAAGGTTTGATTAATTTCAAGTTAAGAGATGTCGGGGGACAGGTATTGGTCTACGGGAAAGGCGGTAAAACACGGGCAATTAAGCTACCATGCTCACTTTGGCAGGAATTGCAATCAATGTGGGGTGATGTGGCAATTGGTGAACCAGTGTTTACTAGCCGCAAGAAAAAGGGGCATTTGAAGGAAATGCAGGTCAATCGCATTGTCAAAGCTGTGGCGAAAAGAGTGCCAGGGTTAGAGGCGGCTGTAGCTAAAACTGTATCACCCCACTGGCTACGTCCTGCTCATGCAAGTTATGCAATGGATCGCGGCGCTCTGGTTCACTTGGTCAAGGAAACGCCGGGTCATGCCAACATTGCCACTACAGGGCGCTACCTTCATGCGCGACCTACTGATAGCTCTAGTCTGTACTTAGAATCACGAGAGCCTCCAATCAAAATTAAAAAAGCCTGCAATCATGGAAGTCCCCTGACTACTGCATACTATGAATAGGCGGGGAGAAGAAGCACTGACGTAGGGCAGCAAGTAGGTTACAGTTACATAAGCAGATGTAGGCGATCGCGCATTCTAAAGGGTTATTATATAAGCCTTACCTGTTACAGTTGAAAGTTTTTAGGTTAATTTAAAGTATTGTCGGTAGATTAGCTATGAGTGTTGTCATCTCAGACGAAATCCTGCAAGCAACTGGACTTACCCCAGACCAGTTCAATCAAGAGATTGCATTGCACCTGTTCCAAACAGGTTATTTAACATTAGGCTACGCTAGTAAGTTAGCGGATATACCTGTTAATGCTTTTCGCCAACTGCTCAAGCAGCGAAATATTCCGTTATACTCCTACGATGTTGAAGATTTGGAACTAGATTTGAAGAACTTGCGGGAACTAGGTCGATTGTGATTGTTATTAGCGATACGTCAGCAATCACTAACTTAGCAGCAATCTACCACTTGCAACTTCTACCTCAACTTTACAATCAAGTCACGATTCCAGAAGCGGTGTATCGAGAACTTGCAGATATTGCTCCTCCCGTTCCTGGAACCCTTGAAGTTCAAGCGGCTACTTGGCTAGAAGTTAGGCAAGTGATTAATTATCGAGTTGTTAAACGTTTGATTGATGAGGCGAGGTTAGATCCTGGAGAGTCTAAGGCAATTGCTCTTGCGTTAGAGCTTGATGCAGATTTGCTATTAATTGATGAGCGTCGTGGTAGAGCAGAGGCTGACCGTTTGGGAGTAAAGATTACTGGATTGCTGGGCATATTGGTTGAAGCAAAGCAGAAGAATCTGATCTTTGCTGTAAAACCTTTGATGGATGCTCTGATTGCCACATCAGAGTTTAGAGTATCTCTAACTTTGTACAAGCAGATTTTGAATATAGTAGATGAAACCTAATCGCACCGCTTTCGGCATGAAATTGGCACAAGTAATACCCGTAAAGGAGTTTATTCAATGTATGGAAAGGAGTTGATGGGGATTAAAAGTGATAGAGTCTACGGACGCTACACCCAAGGAGCGCTAAAACAAGCTGCTGCTACAGCTTATTTGCGTTGATAATTTTGTTCGTTGCTTCAACTAAGTCATCGGCAATTACATCCGGCTGTGGGTAAATAGATAAGTATTCTTGCTCCGATTTTGTAATAAAAGCAGTTTTTAAATTAGCGTGAGCAGCACCTTGAATATCCCAAGCATGAGCCGCTACTAGCCATAAATCACCATTAGCATCTTGTTTAGGCATAGCGTAGACATCGGCATGAGGTTTAGTTTTGGCGATCGCGTCACAAGAAAAAATGCTACTAAAGTAATCAATCGCCTTAGCACGTTCTAATAGCTGGCGCGTCGAATGTTCGCTACCATTAGTTAGAGCAACTATGCGCCAACCAGCATCAATTAAGTTTTGAAACGCTGGCAAAGCTTCTGGTTGCAACTGGAGTTCGCTAAGTGATGCGATCGCTTTTTCTAATTGCGTTTTACCTGCCGTAATCCCTAGGAGCTTCATTGTTCGAGGTAATTCGGCGGTTAGCACTTCTATTAATGGTTGATAGCTGCCTGCATAAGAAAGTGCAAAAGCATCTCGCAAAGATAGAGCAAACCAAAGTTCGAGACTGTGAGCAGGCGCGACCAAACTTATCAAGCTCTGGCGCGGTTTTTCTAAACTAAAGCAAGTACCAATAATATCGAAAGCTACAGTACCTTTAGTTGCCATTTAGAAGATATGGTAAATGTCAGTATTGTGCCATGCGATCGCACTTGCTGTACCTCCAGGTTTGAATAGTTTTATAAGAGTAAGCTGAA
>NZ_PVWN01000030.1 GCF_003003885.1 Chlorogloea sp. CCALA 695
ACTTATACCTATTTTTTTAATTCTTGCTAGCGCAATGCTTGGGGCGAAAAAGCAATTGCGTTGACTAATTGAAAGTCAACGCGATCACACTATCAAACCAAACACTATGTTAGCACCAAATATCTGCGGTTATGCTGGCGAACAAATTTTCGATAAGCAGTTGAAAGCTGCCAAATTACCAAAAGTTAAACTTGATTCTTTACAATTAATTAAAATTGCTCAATCTTCATCTATCGGGCAAGAACGAATTAGTTATGCTATGCCCTACTTGCTATCTGAGTACGGCAAACAATGGGGTAAGAAATTCATAATCGACTGGCAGGATGTCCCAGCTTCAGTAATTCTGGATTACGTTTATGGAGTTGACCAACTGTTTACTTTTCGCGGTTGGACAATTGGCATTGATGTTACGGTTAATCCAGATGCGATCGCAGACAAAAGTGACAAGTTAAAAAGATTAAAACTACTTTTGTCGGCTATTGGGATTGATTTTAGTGCGATCGCATTAATCAGCAAAACCTGTACTACTGAAGAAACCACCGCTGCACTACGTTTGATAATTAAGGGCGCTACTGTTGTTGAACTATAACTAAGCCTTAATAGCAAACTCAAAGTATCATTTGCTGAGTAACTCGTCCTAATGGCGGGGAAGAAAAACAAATTTAAGCCACCCCAAAAATAATTGTGCTAAAACTGCAAGCTACTTGCAGGGTTGTTTTTTTCATGATGCTACGCATCACAAAAGTGAAATTTATTACCGAACAATGCTGCAATTAAATTTATTCGATGTCCCCAGTCGTACTATTTCTAATAATACAAAACAGCTTATCCTAAAACTCGATCCAGTCCTGCCGAAAGCCAAATTAATAACTAGTGTTGGATTAGCGATTTCCCAATTGATTGTCCAAGGGCAACAAATTAGTCCTCAAAAACTTTCACAAATAATGACTGCTGCCTTTGGCGGTACGGATGCTGAAGGCAATTGGCAATGGAAAGAAGCCTACGAAGCGATGGAAGTTGGCTTAATAATTTATTTGCGCCAGTATGCACGGAATTTCTTACAGGAGTCACCAAAGTTTGTATTACAGCATTTATTGGGTATTCAGGCTTTATTACCAACGCAAACAAAGCGATCGCTTGACCAAATATCGCTTCAACAATTTAGTACACCAATCTCTTTAGCTTATTGTGTCGCTAGAGCAGCCCAAATTAGAGCAGAAGATGTAGTTTTAGAACCTAGTGCTGGAACAGGATTATTAGCAGTTTGGGCAGAACTTGCTGGAGCAAAACTTATTCTCAACGAACTCCACCAAGTCCGCCGAGAATTATTGGTTGAACTATTTCCAGGCATTAAAGCTAGCAAACACAATGCCGAGCAAATTAACGATCTCCTAGAGCGCAATTTATCGCCGTCAGTTGTAATAATGAATCCGCCTTTTAGCGCTTCCCCTAACAGCGATCGCCGCAATCCTTTTGCAACTCTAAAGCACGTTAAATCAGCTTTAATGCGATTGTGTCCTGGTGGTCGATTAGTGGCAATTACTGCTAATTGGTTTAGCCCAACCAATCATCATTGGCAGGATTTATTCACAAATCACTTAGAAAAGTACGGCACGGTAGAATTTTCGTGCGGGATTGAAGGATCAGCTTGGCATAAACATGGTGTTGGGATTGAAACTAGGATTACGGTAATCGACCGGATTCCTAATAATGGTAGACAAATAATCATTGACGAATGCTTAGAATTGCCTCAATTATTAGAGGAAATTTCCAAGCTACCACCTAGAAGTGTAAAAGTTGCAAAACAAATTTTAGCACCAGCTAAGGTAATATCAGCAACGCCGAATACGCTAGACCGAGCCGTACAGCTAACTTTTGCTAAAACCACAGCAGTTGTTGCGCCAGAACTAATTCCCGCAAATTCTGGAGAAATTATTGACCTGGAGTACGAAGTAGTTGATTGGGATAGAAACACTTTATCATTAAGTTCAGGGATTTACGAAGCCTACGAGCCACAAACCATCCGTGTTCTGGGCGCAAGTTCTCATATTACGCCCCTGGTGCAATCGGCGGCAATGGCTTCGGTAGCTCCTCCAAAACCTACCTATCGACCAAAGTTACCGCAAAGACTAATCACCGAAGGTATCCTTTCTGATGCTCAACTAGAATCTATTATCTACGCGGGTAACGCTCACGAGCAATTCCTTTCTTCTTGGTACAAAGTTGACGAGTCTTTGGATCGAGTAGAACGCTCTGCGGAGGGGGAACCTGGGGCTGTTCAATTTCGCCAGGGGTACTTTATTGGCGATGGTACAGGAGTTGGTAAAGGGCGACAATGCTGCGGTATTTTACTCGACCAATGGCTGCGCGGGGAAAAGAAAGCTGTTTGGTTTTCTAAATCCAGCAAGCTTTTAGAAGATGCTCGGCGTGACTGGTGTGCTTTAGGCGGCAGCGAACACGATCTTATTCCTTTGTCTAAGTTTAATCAGGGTGAAGCAATAAATTTAACTCAAGGGATTATTTTCAGTACCTATGCAACTCTCCGAACCGAAGCAAAGCAAAGTAAGATTTCACGAGTCGAGCAGCTTGTAAATTGGTTGGGTAATAACTTTGACGGATTAGTTATCTTTGACGAATCCCACGCAATGGCTAACGCCCTTACTGAAAAAGGCGGTCGCGGTGATACGAAAGCCTCAATGCAAGGTATCTCTGGCTTGCGCCTCCAAAGAGCTTTGCCCCAAGCACGAGTGCTTTACTTGAGCGCAACTGGTGCTACGGCTCTTGCCAACTTGGGTTATTTAGACAGGTTAGGTTTATGGGGAGGGGGAGACACTTCATTTAAGAACCGCGAAGACTTTATTAGCAGCGTGGCAACTGGTGGAGTTGCCGCTCTTGAAGTTGTTGCTCGTGACCTTAAAGCTTTGGGACTATATACTGCCCGGAGCCTCTCTTATGATGGAGTCGAGTATGAAGTGCTGGAACACCAACTGTCTGAGGCGCAAGTTGATATTTATGACCGTTACGCTGAGGCTTATCAAATTATTCACGCCAATATTGAGGCAGCAATGGAAGCCACTAATATTGTTTCCCCTGTCGGTAAAACTCGAAATTCTAACGCCAAGTCAGCCGCTTATTCTGCCTTCGAGTCTACTAAGCAACGATTCTTTAACCACCTGCTAATTTCAATGAAATGCCCAACTCTGATTAAGTCCGTTGAAAAGGATTTGGAAGCTGGTCACGCTATCGTTATTCAGCTTGTCTCTACTGACGAGGCGCTATTAGACCGAAGACTAGCAGAAATTCCAGCTTCGCAGCACAACGATATCCAAGTGGATGTTACGCCTAGGGAGTACCTGTTTGACTACCTGATGAAAGCTTTTCCGGTATTGCTGCATCGAGTTTGGACAGACGGAGAAGGTGTAGAGCATTCCGAGCCAGCTAAAGACATTGATGGCAATCCAGTCTTCTGCGTTGAAGCGATCGCGCAAAGAGACGAATTGATTGAGTCTTTAGCTTTATTGCCGCCAATTCCATCGGCTTTAGACCAAATTGTGCAGCACTTTGGTTACGAACAAGTAGCAGAATGTACTGGGCGAAGCAAGCGGATCGTCAGGGAAATTACAAGTAATAGCGACAAGCTTGTAGTTCAAAAGCGTAGCACTAATGCAAATTTAGCTGAAGCGCAAGCCTTCCAAAACGACCAAAAGCAGATTCTAATTTTCTCCCAAGCTGGCGGTACGGGACGCTCTTATCACGCTGATAAGAGTGCCAAAAATCAAAGATTGAGAAAACATTACTTGTTGGAATCTGGTTGGAGAGCCGACGAAGCTGTCCAAGGCTTAGGACGTACTAATCGCAGCAACCAAAAGCAACCTCCGGTATTTGTGGTTGTCTCCACCGATGTTAAGGGCGAAAAACGGTTCACTAGCACCATTTCTCGGCGGTTGGATTCTCTTGGAGCTTTAACTAAAGGTCAAAGGCAAACTGGAGGTCAAGGGTTATTTAAAGAGGAAGATAACCTAGAAAGCGATTATGCGAAGGCTTCCTTGCGCCAATTATATGCTGCTATCTATCGCGGTCAAATTGAGGGCTTTAGTTTAGGAAAATTTCTGGCTGTAACAGGTTTAAAGCTAGTAACGGAGGAAGGCACTCTTAAGGAAGATTTACCCCCAATTACCCAGTTTCTCAATCGCTGTCTGGCAATGCCCATTGCCGACCAAAAGCGCCTCTTTGAGGAATTGGAAGTGCGAATCGAGTCTAGAATTGAGCAAGCGATTAGTGCTGGAGTCTATGAGGTTGGCGTTGAAACATTGCGTTCAGAGGGCTTTCGCGTTCTGGAGCGTACTGTTATTTATCAGCATCCTCGCACTGAAGCTTTAAGTCACGCCGTCAAAATTGAGCAGAAACAGAGAACTAAGATTACCTTAGTCAATACTGCCATCGAAAAAGCTAGGCTTTATAATGGGCAATTGTGCATCAACGAAAAATCTGGCGGTGTTGCAGTAGTTACCGCTACCAGCACCTTGATTGGAGATGATGGCGAGAATATATCTCGCGTTAACTTATTACGACCCCTAGGAAATAGCAAGTTAACAATGCAGGATTTCCATGATTCAACATGGAGAAATTTATCAATGGATAAATTTACTTCAGCTTGGAATCAGGAGCTTCAGGATCTTCCAGAGTTTACCTACAGCAATTTCTATTTGGTAACGGGGTTACTATTGCCAATTTGGAAGAAGCTAGACACTACTCTGATGCGGGTGTATCGACTACAAACCGATGATGGTGAGCAATTACTTGGACGGGTTCTCAATACCGCTAGTATGTCCAAACTTGCCTCTCAATTTGGAATCAAGTGTTCGATGAGTGATCGGGAGATTTATCAGTCACTCATCGAACATAAGCAAAAGGTTAATTTAACAGAGAATCTAACTTTAGTTAACAGTCTAGTTGCGGGGGAACATAGAATTGAAATAATTGGTTTTCAAGGAAAAAGCGAACTTGACTTCCTTAAGTCTTTAGGAGCTTTTGGCGAAATCATTCAGTGGAAGGCAAGGGCTTTTATTCCAACTAAAGCTGAAGTTGCCTTAGAAGTTATCAAGAAGATTCGTGCAATTCACTAGAAAAATTAGTAAGCGATTGCAAAACATTCTTACAATTCATTAAAACACTGGGAATGCAATGGAGTAAATAACACCTTCCTTGCAACAAGAGGATTGCGCGGCGACCTTCCTCTTGTTGCTACACAAAAGTTAACGTGATTAATTAGATAATAGTGGAGAAATAATTATGTCTGTCGAACAATCAGCAAAGAAACTTGAAACAATTTTGAGAAACGGTGCTAGTTGCCCTACAGCCGAAGTCTGCATCGTTTCTAACAATGAAGTTGATCGAAATCAACCTGGTTATTTCGTTGGTATTTCAGCAAGTAACTCAATTGAAATAGACAAAATTCAAGCGGTAATGGTGATGGCTGGAGCCAAGTTTGAAAAATGGCACAAAGACCAGTCTGGCGAATTAATGATTTACTTTGTACCTGCTGCAAAAACTGTCTGATTTGTGCCTTGCTGTTGTAATAGGTTACGTTGTAATATTTACCGCGATACTTTAACCTTGATTTCCGATTAAGGTTAAAGTATCACCTATCAGGAGAGAACGGGATGCTTGGGCAAATATTTGTTCTTGCCATTTTTGCCAAGTTGTTCGATGAATGAAGAAGGAGATTTTGTCTGATGAACATCAATAACATTGAAAAACTAAGTACAGACGAGTTGGTTGAAAAATTTAAAGAAGCAACTCGCCAGGGAAAACCACCACAAGAACTTGTTACTGAAATGAAAAAGCGACCAAATATTGCGTTTCTTAATCCTACAAGAAATGCGGAAGAAACTATGGCTGTTGTCCGCGCGGCTATTGAAAAATTAGAAAAGGGCGATCGCTAAATTTAAAAATGACTAATTCTGTACCATGCCTGCTCGGTAATGCCAACGATAATTGGGAAGTTGGCTTCATTGATGGTCAGCTTTTGCCGCACGGAGGATCTCATGAACTAATCCTAGCAGTTACAGATGGTCACGAAGGAAAGATTAGGGAAGCTTTGCACGAAGAAAGTAACCTAGAAAAAAGACAAAAACTCGCTCGGATTATTTGTCGAATAGCTCCGATAATTGGTCGTAACCGTTAAAAATCAACTATTTTTTTTAATCGACGTTCTCCAACCATTTTTTACCAACAAGCGAGTAAAACTTGCTACGCAGTAATTGAAGTGAAAATTAATGCAGAAAAACCATGCTCTACATTCCAAACAAGTCTGATCTTATAAACTCTGTTACCGTAGCACTAACTGATGCAGGCGCTACAAAAATCTCTACTGAAAAGATTAAGATACCAGTCGGAGATGATCTTGCCTATCCAGATAATTTAGTTGCAGTAAAGTTTGACTGGCAAGGCGACGACATTCCAGAAAAGTTAGTTGCCGAAGCAATCAAAAGCATTCAAACTATCCACAGAACTAGCCCGTTCCCAGCCGAGGTCGTTCCTATGCTGTCCATAAATTCGGGCTATTTTCCCGAACTACAAGCCTCGATCATTCTCAATAATTTAGAAAGTTTTCTCTCCAGAGAAGTGGATTACCCAGACTGGGTTCAATATTATCAGTTCGGTACATAACGCCTAATAGCCTGGTGTAGAATATTCTACGGCAGGCTATTTTTTTCTAGAAATAACCAAGCTCGGCATCAAAGGGCAGCGATGAGACTTCCTCGTTGTTCCGCCTATCCTGCTTCTGTTGTTTGAGATTTTTGGCATAATTACGCGCCCTACTAGCACGACTATCCATTAACCATTGTCCATGATTTATGCCCTCTGCCGCATCTCGCTCTGAAACACTATTGTAATTATCAACTTCAATCATTTTGCGACGGCTTTGCCTCATCCAATAATCAAAACTACCTGGTGCATCTAGAAAATTATTATCCTTGAGCGTCCCATCTGGATTAAAATATTTTTTTTCTTCTTCCGTGAAGAAGTCGTATGCTGTATAATTTATCCAAGGTTCGGGGTTAGTCTCATCCAGTCTTTTGAGTTCTTCAAATTTACTCGTAAATCTAGTTTCCCAATCATCAATATCAGCTTCAGT
Organism: Chlorogloea sp. CCALA 695; assembly: GCF_003003885.1. Classification (GTDB taxonomy): domain Bacteria; phylum Cyanobacteriota; class Cyanobacteriia; order Cyanobacteriales; family Chroococcidiopsidaceae; genus Aliterella. The sequence goes on from NZ_PVWN01000030.1 coordinate 7,142, forward strand.
CCAACCCAGGTCTAACTTACTTTGTCTAAGTTCTGGTCGGAGTTTGCCAGAAGGAAGACACATAGATTTCTTACTATTAATCCAGCGTTTAGCTCTTGTGCCTAGTTCTTTAGTAACTGACTCTTCCATATAACTAATTGCTTGCTATGACACTAACATTTAAACATTTTGACACCAGATTAAACCAGTGGCTCCACTCTGATAATAACACGGCAAATTCTGAGTCATTAATTAAGGAGGAACTAGACAACACCCTCCTAGAATTTTTTCTACCAGACAAACAATTTTCTTTTGGACAAATAGACCAGTACAGTAAACCAGATGACCTCAAAAATCACCCAGACGGACATAAACTACTTTTAGCTTCTGGCGATCGCCTAGTATATGGTAGCGAAGAATGTCAAGAAGTAATAGATAAGCTTTGTCCTGACCGCAAAGACCGAGGAGCCTATGGATCTATTTTTTTAGGTAGTTGCAACAATGCCATCAACGAAAAGCTAAACATTCTGATTGTAGATGATAAAACTGGAGATAACGGCGGCATTGTTGATACAGATCAAGCTAAGAGACTAACAGGTGACTGCTACGGGCAAATAGATTCAAAATTGTATGACTTACTAACGGAACGCGAACTTGGCTCAGAGAAAGCTTACGCTGTAGTTCAACACCGTTTTGGCTGGCGAGAGGGGGATGGGCAAGACTCAACATTCCGTTTTGGTAAAGGTACTCTTAGACCTCATGAATTAGGAGAACTAAATTACACCAACGCCGATAAACCTCAAATCGACCTAATCATTCCCCTCAGTAGTTTTAAAGGCACTGATAAAGACAACCCCAAAGGGGCTACTAAACCTCAAATCCAACCGGGTTTGTACAATCAAACTATTTGGATTGGCGAAAAATCTCAATCTCAACAGGGTAAAACTGCGGTTTCTCAGCTTCTTGCTTCTTTCCCCCAGGGCTTAAAAGACTTTATAGAAATTGTTGAAGCCCAAGCCAAAGAATTAGCAGAATCCTTAGACGATCCAAGGCTCGTTGCTCAACTATACTGCAAAAGCTATGAAAAGCGAATTGCAGATATTGCAGAGCGCAAAAATGAAGAAAATATTGATATAGAAAGTTTAAAAGAAGGTGAGGAAGACAGGAGTACCGAAGCAGAAATTTCGGGAATGTACAAAATAATCAAAGCAGATGTTGAATCGGGTCATTATCAGCTATTAGAAACCGAAAAGGTAAAACAAGAACTTAGCCGTTTTGTTCAAAAACAGTGGAAAGAGATAGCAACCGGACGCAGCTTGACTTTTGACCGGGGCATGATTATTCCGTCAAAAGATTTAGTCAACGGAGAAATTTGCGTTCCTTGGCTAGGCCCAGATGAGGAAGTTTTGAACTTTCGTTCGCCCTTCTTAAACTCCAATGGGCTATGCGTATCAACTAATAAAATTGTTGAGGACTGCAAAGGTCCTGATGGTCAAAAGCTAGAAGGTGTAATCGTCGTCAATGATGAAGATTACGAACGAATGCGCGATCGCTTATTAGGTAAAGGTATTTCCTTAGAAGCAATCCCTAATGAAACTGAATCGGAACGCCAAGCTCGTGACTTTGACGGCGATTGCATTGGAGTTGAATTAGCTTCCGAGTATCCCAACCTTACCCGTGAAGCAGAGTATCGTAACCAAAAAGAAAATGCCTACAACCCAACCGTAAAACAGCAAAAGCAATCCTTCTGCGAGAAAGACGGTACTCAAAAAGACTTTGAGGAAATCGCCTTATACATGACTGGGGGCAACGTAGGAACCATCAACAACCAAGTTACAGCCCTAGAAGCTCTAGAATCAGAAATTGAAGTATTAAAAACCTATGGGACTCCCGAACAACAAAGTTCGTATGTAGGACAAGTTGCCGAACATTATCAAAAATTATTTTACTTAGAAAGAAAAGAAGCTGACCCCCAGCCTATACGACCGGAATACAAAACGCAAATGGCGGAATTTGTTAAGTTAGCAAAGACTAACAATCCTGAAAATACTCTTAAAGCGATGGCTGTTAATCGTAATATTTACCGCAATTTAATTGAGGAGGGTTGTTTTCAAAACCAAATAGCAGTAGATATGATGAAAAGCTCCAAAGCTCCTGACATGGATTTAGTTAATGAAAACCGCCGCTACTTGTACCGAAAAGTTAACTACATCAAAGATAAAAAAGATGCCCAAGCTTACCTAGAGCAACCGATTAACCCTACGGGTAATTCTCCCGTAGAACTGCTAATTTCTCAAACCAACAAGTATTTTGAGGGTTCGCAACTGGAATCAAGAATGGCTGTCCAGTTTGCTAACCTGTTTAAGGAAGTGGACTTTAGCGCCCAAGAGAAGAATGCAGCTATTGTCGTCAAACACGAGTACGACCAAAAAACTATACAAGCAATCGAATTAAATAACCGATTAAAAACTGATCCAGGTCCATCCTTAAAAGTCGTTACCGAGACAGGCAAAAGTTTGGAAATTACAAATATTGCTAAATACGGTCATCCCCTGGCACTCAGAGGCAAAAATATTGATCTTAAATTGCAAGAAGCCCCTGACCACTCCCCTAGAATCCTAGCAGTGGCGCAAATTGATTCAGAGATGGAGCAAGGCAAACCCAAGTACCGAGAACTTGGAACCGTTGCTAGGCAGGACGTAATAACCCATCAGTTGAAAGCGGGAATGGTGACGAAGGGAGAAGTCGCAGAAATAGTCCCAGAAATTCAAAGTGGACAGGTAGACTTACTCTTTACCCAAGCTAAAGAAATTGCAACTAATTTTTATGAATCTATTCCTGAAGCGAAGCGCCTTTCTGCCGCTGCTGCCGCTTGGAGTATTTCGACCACCCGTGAAAACGAAGACGTAACACCAAATGACTCAAAAAAGGTATCGAGCTTTGTATTCGTAGCCTTTAGCCATGAAATAGCATCCCGCCTTGATACTTTGCAGCTTGATAGGTTTGTTGTGTCTGGAATTAATCAAGGGGATTCGCCTTTATCTGGAAATCAATGGTCAAACGAACAAAAATATCCCATTGAAATAGTCAAAACGGGCGATCCTAAGTTCTCTAGAGCCATAACTATCACTGATCCTAGTTCTGGGTATCAAGGGATGGCAGCTATAGAAAATCGAGCTTCCTTGCTACCGTTAAATACTACTGGTTTAGCTGTTGTAGCCTCCGATAGTTCAGCGACAATTACTGCCACCGTAGCGACTGAGGGTAGACCACCCGTAGAATTTACTATTCGAGAAATTGGTAAATTTGATTACTCAGGTCAAGCATTCCAAGGGCAGGAAGCCAAATTAACTATTGGTAGTTCTTTAGTCCCCGATGGCAATGTCAAAGTCAAGTTGGACGGCAAAATATTAGGAGAATTAGATCCAGATTCTGCCCGCCAGCTAAAAGGAAAGGATTATCTGGAGGAAGGTAATTTTTTAAAACTCAAGCTAAAATCTTTTAATGTTAGTAGTGAACAAGGAGCTTTTATTATTGGTGAATCACCCAGGGGAAATTTATTAAAAATAAACAAAGTAAATCATTACGAGTTTGCGAATAAAGATTTGAGTAATAGTAAGTTCAAAATTCTTAACTTAAGCATTCCTCAAGCTAAAAGAAAAGATGCAGTGTTTTTGGATGATAAGTTACTAGGCGTACTGCATTTTAATAAAGACAAAGAAGCTTTAAAAAGCATAGGTTTACTACAGCCAGGTAAGCTTGTAGAAGGAACTTATAAGCTAGAAAGCAATTTTACCACTGCCACCATAACAGTAGATACTACTACTATAAAATACCCCGAAGTTTGGGTGAAACAGGAAAGTAACGTAGAGAAAACCATTGACGCAACTCCATCTATAAATGAGATTATTGGAGCAAAAATTAAAGAGCGTCCTACTCTATTAGTTGAGTCAAAGGACAGCAAAACTTTAGGAATAGCTGCCGATAAAAACAAATTTGGAGCAATAGAGGAGTGGTTAAAAACCTCTAATATAAAGTTTACGATTACTCCACCTAAAGAGGCTGCGAGAGAATCTGTAAAAGGTATGGTTGTTTATAATTTAGCTACAGAAACGATCGCGCCCAAGGTTTTAACAAATCTCGAAGCTAAGTTTGGTAAGCCATTAAACACAGTAGATTATGACAAACGACTTGATTTTGTTCCAACCCTTCCAGCCAAAAAAGATATTGCTCAAAAGGGTTTAAGCAATTCACGACTTGAAAAACAAACCTCAGCTAGTGCTTCCGCCTCCTCCACCGCAAATATTGATAGTAATGGCGATCGCATTCTCCCCCATCAATCTGCCGCACCCCCAGCTAGTGTTACTTCTCAGTCTCCCAAGGTAGTACGAGATCAGTGGGAAAAGAATCTAATTGAGACAGCAATGCAATCTCTGAAAAAAAGTGCTAATCAAACCGATAATTTGTTAAAAAAGGCTCCTTTAGGCATAAATCATACTATCATTTATGACATAGCAGAAAAGCAATTATCTATTGCTAATAACACTTCAGGACAAGTTATTTATCAAGCTATAAATGGACAATCTGCAAATATTAACAAGCTATCTGAGCAGCAAAAACAATATTATCAAAATCTTAATGTTAAAAATTCTAAACTTACAAGTAAAGCAGCAGAAAAAAATGAAATTTCTTGAATAAGTAAACTTGATAAGTGTATACTAAAATAAACGGTTAAGCCTCTTGTGTGACTCGTAAGGGAGTAGCAAGTTCCGAGTTAAAAATCGCTGCAATTAAGTTAAACCGTAAGATAAAACAATTTAGCAATTCAAACATATAAATATACTGAATATTTGAGGAAATAAAATGCCCAATCAAAAGATTAAAACTACTCCAGTCGCTAGTATCTTGGTTGGGGTTTTGTAGGAGTGTTTACGTTTTTAAACCAATCCCCGCCATCAGCAGAGCAATACGCAAACGAGCGTTTTTTCTACCACTGCCTTTTTACCATTGTTTGGATTGAACCTAACTGCACCAGATCGTTCTTATCCTCTGTCCATCCAGACTTAATAAAACCACAACTAACATCAAATGACTCTAACTTCTCCCTTGTTTGGGATATCAGAATGTCCCTATGAACGAGGGATTTTCTATAGCTTTTTCTTATAAGCATTTTGTATACTGGATTATAACTACACAACATTCAAATGAACGATGTGCATTCTACGTATAACAAGTAAGATTGAGCAAAAATCGCTATACAATACTGCAAATTTTCGAGTTAGCACTTAGTAAACGAACGTTCAAGTATTTACTGGTTAACATTAGTTTACTTAAGTAGTCCTATAAGAATGAGCATCCGAATATGAGTCTTGCAGGTAAAAGATCTAGTGAAGGTGATGAGTACCAACTCCGCGTTGCTCTACACTGGCTAATTCAGCTTGTGGAAGATAACGCTATTCAGGGTATTCAAGTTAATTCAACAGGTCTACCGCAACAGGATTACTCGGTGACTGTAGACGATGTAGTCGTAATCTACGCGAATGGTCATACCTGTTTTATCCAGGCTAAGAAAAATCAGACTGGGCATGACTCTTGGTCTTTGTCAGATAAAGAATTACAAAAGGAATTATGCAAGGCGCGAGATCAACTAGAGACTACGAAAGACTCAGAAGTTAAGTTTTACTCTCGCTCCCCTTTCGGCGAGTTGAAAGCCTTAGTCGAGAATTGTAAGAAGTTTCCTGATTACTCAGCATTTGTGAGGGATGCACCTAAAAATCAAATTGAATCCTTGAAGCGGCTTTCAAAAATTTTGGAGCGCTCGGAACAGCAAACATACATATTATTGCCGAGACTTGGCTTTGGTCCAACCTTTGAATTTGAGGATTGGGACCACCAGAATAGTGCAGATCTAGATCGACTCGTACCGCGAGCAGATTTTGCTATGCCCATACTGGAACGCTACCTAAGTAGCCACGAAACTAATCTAAGGGATTCAAGATATGTCATTACTCGTACAGATGTACTAAGTAAACTAGCTGAACACGGATTAAGCCCAACACCTAAGCTCAACGAGACAGAAATTTTGGAAGCTTTCACCGCAGCCTCAAGCATCGGTCGCAACTGGTTACGTCAAATAGCTGGCACATCAATATCACGCGTTGAGCTGCCCCACCTTATCAAACTAATCGAGCAGGGCAGCAGCACAATTCTCCTCACTGACCGCCCTGGTAGCGGTAAGACCTGCTTACTATTAGACCTAGCAGATAATATCGAGCAATCATCTCTTTGGGGTTTGTTGTTTATTAAAGGCGACCAGTTCGCTAACGTGAACACTGAGCAGGAGTTGTCAGAAAGAGGCTTGCCAAAGGATATTGTTGGTCAATGCGCTCGCCTAGCAGGTTTTCGCCGTGTTGTTGTAGTGATTGACTCTCTCGATGTTCTATCCCTAAGTCGTCAGCACAGCACTATCAGGGTTTTTTTAGGATTAATGGATCGATTGGAAAGGGTTGAAAACGTAACAGTTATTGCCGCCTGCCGTAAATTTGACTTGGAGTACGACCCCTTGCTCAGGAGCCGCTCATGGAACCACACAGTTAATTTACAGCTACTCGATTTTGAAAGTGTAGTTAAACCTTTTCTGCTTCAGTGGGGAGTAAACCTCTCCAGCATTAGCCCTGAACTCCAGGCATTGTTACAATTACCTCAGAATCTACGGATTTATGAAAAACTGGTAAAGCTTGGTACTACATCTCAGCCTGCAACAGCCTACGAACTTTACAACATCTTTCTTGAGGAAGTAGTAGCTAAAAACCCACAGCTTGGAGACAAAGCTCTGGTTGCCTTGCAAAACATGGCTGAACATTTAATACAGCAGAGAAGCCAATATTACCCCAAGGTAGCTTCTGGGGTTGGTGAGGATGTTGTGAGGCAGCTTATTAGTCAGGAAGTGCTATGGGAACCCTCCAATGGTGTTCTGGCATTTAGTCACCAAACTTTAGCAGACTGCCTCATTGTACGAGCTACTTTGGCTCAAAAAAGAACATTGGAGCAATTTATTCTTAAGCATCCCCAACTTCCCTTTATCCGTCCTGCGGTTCGGGCATTTTTCTTCTTTCTACACGCTAGTCAACCAAAAATATTCAGGCAACAGGTGTGGCGAGTTTTGTCCCATGATGAGATTGCATACCACGTCAAACGTCTTATTTGCGAATCCTTTGCCGAGATTGTACCTGTAGAGGAAGACTGGCGGTTGCTGCATAGGATTTTTCAGGAGTACCCCGATTTATTCAGACGGCTACTATGGCGAGTGGAGGGCAATGCCTGGTTTAATATCCTCACACAGCATTGGTTATTAGAGGCAAAAGTAGCACAAGACCGGGAGACCTGGTTGTTTCAGTTTATCCAGTGCTTGCAAGTTTGGATGAACCAATACCCTGTAGATGTGGTGAAATTGTGGAAAGAGGCAATTGATTCAAACTGGGCAAGCAAGCCAAATGTTATTAGAGTAATTTGCTCTGCGTTAACCAACTTTAGAGTATGGGATGCTGAAGGGGTACGACAGCTCTTAGAAGTCCTAATTAAGGAGTCTAGCACTAACTTGGACTTTGGCGATGTTCTCAGTAGATGGGTGCAAGCTACTAATTCTGGAGACGATCTACTGTGGAGCTACATTACTAGAAATGTTTTACCTGAAGATGTGCGTCCTTGGGGTTTAGGTGATAAGTTATGCTGTGGACTCTATGCCTTCCATCAGGAAACCTTTTTAGTAGAGCGCATAAGCCAATCTGATGATCTGTTGAATCTAGTAATAAATGGCTTGGAACATTGGAGTGCTGAAAGCGCTGTGGGATTGCACAATATATCGTGGGTATTGAGGCACAGCCAGGGTATACATCCCGTAGACAATCTTACAATATTGCTTGATAGCTTAGAGAAAGGATTAAAGCATCGAGCCAGCTTCAACGATACTTGGTGGCGGAAAAATGAGCCAAAACTGCGTATTACGCAGGAACAAACTATCCGTTACTTCGTAATTCAAGCATACAAAGAAAATATTCAAGCTAACGGACCTGGAATAGAATACCAACTTCAAGATAAGGAGCTTCTCTCATGGAGCCGCCTTAAGTATGAATTAGGGGAACTGATTCTGAAAGCTTATCCACATATTTCAGAGTCAACGTGGATAAATAACCAGTCTTTAATTTTATCATTTTGTTCTGGAGAAGATAGTAACGAGGGCAATTTTGTCGCTTGGGAATTTCAAAGTGTATATGACCTCCTTACCTGGATTCCTTGCAATTATCAATCTTTAGAGACACAAGCTTTTATTGCTAAGTGGCAAGATTATTTTGGATATAGTCGTCCCTCAGCAAATATTTATAGCCAAGGGGGAATAGTAATGCCTCCTCTGTCTCCCGAAGCACTTTTAAAGTTGTCCGATGATGGGCTTTTTAGATTATTACAATATTATGAAAAATATCAAAACTGGAACCCACTTGAAGAAAATCTAGTCGGTGGATTTAGTGAATTTAGAATTGCTTTATGTGACGCTTGCTCCCTACACCCTATACATTTTTTGCTCCTTTTTAATCGCTTCATTGGGGAAGATTTACATCAAGATTATGTACAAGCTATTATCGAAGGTGTAGCAACCCATCTGAGCTATCGGTTTAGCAATGTTAAGCCTGCATATAAATGGGAACCAATATCTCCCCTACCAGATGGTGAAATGCTTGCTGCTAAACTACTAAGCTTGTTAGAGCGCTATTCCCTTATTTGGAAGAATGGTCACACTGCTAGCCAAGCTTTAGAAGCCTGTTGTAATATTTTAGATGATCCTGAATCAGCAGAGCGGTTATCACTTTTACTATTCTGGTTAGTTTGGGATAAAGACCCAAGTGCCGACAAAATTGCGAATAATCAAGCAGATATTGACTTTATTGCTATTAATTCAACACGTGGTGTTGCAGCAAAAAGTGCGATGACTTTATGCAATCGATTGTTAGAAAAAGATCAATCTCTACCTGAACTACTTCCTTTCCTACTGCATCATTTTGCTAGAGATCAAGCAATCGGCATACGGGTTTCCATTCTCTGGCAACTTCCTTTTCTTATACACAAGCGACCTGATTTAGGTTGGCAATTACTAGCCAATGTTTTTCAAGAATCGCAATCTCAACTATGGAAATATGCAGAGCAGTGTTTCTACTACCAATATAAAAATTGTTTCAATCTGGTTGCTCCATATTTAGACCGTCTCTTACATGAAGGAATAGAAGATGCTGGTAGTACGTGGGGTTGTATTTCTACACTAGCTTGCTTGGCAGGTTATATCAATCAACAACAGCTATTCGATAGCTTAACAGAAACCAATAATGTTAATGCGTGGAAGGGTGCTACCGAAGTATTTATTGTTAATCTGGACCAGCACCAACATACAGTAATATGCTATTCCGGATTGATGACCATTCTACGTCAAAAGAGCATAGCGGAGGAAATTATCTGGAAGATTGAACGGTGTTTTGCTCAAAAAAATACTGGGAACCTCATTTCGAGCGATCTTGCATTAGCGTTTCTCGATGCACTACCGGTGTCATCAGAAAGATATGAAATCTACCACTTGTTTGAATGGTTGAGCTACGAAGCAAGCCGTGACCCGTTATCTGCATTAGATGTAACTGAGGTATTAGCTGAAAAACTTGAGGGCAAATTGACTACACAAGCGCTAGGGCGTACACAACCTTTAATTAAAGCATTGAATGAGATATTTCGGGAAGCAGACGAAACCGATGATTTAAATTTAATTCAGCGTGTAATTAAGCTACAAGATCATTTTCTTAAATTAAATATAAACGGAATAGAAGAACTTCTCGCTAAAGCTGGGCAAAACTAAATAGCAAGGCTTATTTAAACATCTTTTGATAATGGATATTAAACAGCGAGTAATGTGAAAAAATGAAACTCTCTTTGAAGTAAACCATCCATATTTTGGGTGCTGCGGTATCAGTTTTAGCTCAGGCTAGAAACTTCACCATACTTCTCCATCTTTGCCTTGGCTTCCCGCCACCTCATATTGATGTAGCCGCTAGAAGCATTAGAGTCCTTAACCTTAACCTCAATCGCGCCCATAACTTTACCCAGGTAATTCTTTGGAAAGTCAAGTACAAAGCCTTGGCGAATAGCTTCAGCATACCATTCGTCGAACTCACGATCTTCTGATGTAGTAGGTTCCTGGGCTATGTTTGGCTCCCACTGCTCCTGGATTGCCCTCAGCAAGCAAGCATCTGGCTTTTGGATGGTATGTTCCGTGCGGTATTGTTTAAAAGCATCAATAGCTTTGAGAACAGCTTCAGGTGAGTGCTGACGAATCTCTTTATTAAGTTTTGGGCTAAGTTTGATACTAGCCTGCTCCAGTGCTACTTCAACTTGAGTGGATGTATTTTGAATAGGTAAGCTGTTCTGTACGGATAAATTAATTACCTTCTCCTTCTGGGAAGCCTGCCAAGAAGCTAACAGTTCTCGATTCTGTTTACGCAGCAAATCCACATCATCTTCTAAATCAACTACCTAACAGCAACCCACCAGTGAGATCCCAATAGCCGAATTCAGCCATGTGCTGTACTTGAAAGTCTTGCCAACCAAGTTGTTTTAGCTCAAGAAAGTTCCAAAAAGCTTTTAGCTTTTCTGCATAAGTTTTAATTGTTCCTATAGCAGAACCGCCTCGTTGCTTAAATCGCAGAAATCCCTCAACCGGCTTAACTAGCTGATAGTTATCGTCTAATAGATGCCATCGAATTAGTTCTGTGCCATTTGGCAATTGCTGTAAAGAATCAAGAATCTTCACTTGAATAATATGAATAAGTTGAAAGGTTTACTAACAATCAACTCTATCACTTCATCTGTTCGTTGTTGTTGTTTTATATGAATAGATTAAGAATGTCTATAAAAGAGGAATAAAGATTTTCTTCCTTTTGATTGAGCATCAGATAACACTTGACTACCTACCAAGGTTTTCCCCGCTCCTGTAGGCGCAAATATCAAAATTCGCTTAAATCCAGCCCGTATCTTCCCGTAAAGATCGCCTACTAAGTAGGTTGGCGCAATTAAACTTACAATAGTTTTCAATTATTGCAAGAGTTTCAGGCAAAGCTATCTTATATTTGATTCAGCCCAACTACTTAATCGTTTTTGATAATATCTTAATACTGGTGTAGACATTATTAATACATCAATATCAGTTACAAATAATTTTTGCTGGAAGTAAATTTACATCTTTGTTAATGTAAGCAATACTATCTTGATATTTTTGCATAGCTTCAGCTAATACCACTTGATAATGCTTAAAACTTATATGTAAATGAGTTTGTTCAAATTCAATGACTTTCAAAGAGAATAAAAGTTGTTCTATAGACTTGTCTTGCGTTGATTGTAATAATTTCAACTGTGAGATTACTTCTAGTTCATGTTGGTAAAGAGAATTAAACTTGTTAGCTACAAGTATATATTCAGATTGGTTATTCATTAAACTGCATAATTCTTTTGTTTTTGCAGCATGACTTACGAGAGTATTTAGTTCTTTGTCTAACAATAATTTTGCTCTGACAATAGTAGCAATACCTACTCGCAATTTCGTTGATATACTTAATTCAAAAAATCTTAATCCATCTAGTTTCCATAGTTTCTCTTTTAAAATAAATTGCCCATCATCTTCTTCGTAAACTAATACTTTAATAAGATCGTCAGAGAGTAATGCTATCGACCCATTAGTCTCTGGCAATAGGATACCCCAACTAGAAGATGTCTCCAACCCCACAATTAAGTTTTGTGATAATCGATGCAGCACTTGTACTTTATAGCTAGAAAACAGAATTTTTCCCAGCCTACCAATCACTGATAAACTAGCCTTAAAAAACGAACTTAATTTGATAGAACTATAACTGGATTTAGCTGCGTTGTTCTGATTAGAATGAATTGCTAGGTCAATAGATGTATTATTCATGGAGATTATAGATAATTTGGTAGTTCACAAAATGAAATGAATTGCGATCGCTATTCTAGGAAAAAATATTTATCTGAATTTTGTCAGCCCAAGATCATTTGCATTACGCCGCAAAAAATTTGTTGTGCGCGATCGCAAAAAAATTTATATCAGCGCCTTTTATAGTTCTAAATCACTTTTTTTAGATTGTATTTTGTTAATTGGAGATATCAAGCTCTCTCTATTTACAATATTTTCGTTTTTTGTAGGGCTTGTACCTAACTCTAATTCTCGATATAAAGGAACTCCATCACTGTCATTATCACTCGAAAGAATTCTTGCCGTAATATTTGCAGGTAATAGCTGTGCTAAACGATTAACACTATTTGCAATAAATTCATTAGTAGCACCAGAACTATGGAAATGTCTTACTATCGTATCAGCATCATTCAAAGTTATTTCATTGAGCTTTACTCCAGCTTCCGCAATAAAACTATCGTAGACCTTTACCTCTTCTTCAGTAAGGTTTTCTTGTTTAGCACGAGCAATAATAGAGTTCACTTGTTTACTATCTAATTCCATAACTTTTAATCCTTAAGGTTTTTTATACTGCGTTCAAATTCTGCCTGTTCCGCTACAGTCAAAGAAGGTAATTCCTCTTTGTAGTAAAAGCCTTTAAGTCCTTGACACTGATTTGTATACACTCTCTTTGCCGATTCGCTAATACTTAAGTCCTGTCTCAGAAGTAAAGAAAACGCACTTTTTCTCTCATTCAAGTCCTTTACTGCTTGTGCTTGATCTAAAGAAATTGATGGATTTTCGTAGGAAGTCAATAATTCATTGTTTTGATAAATATTTAATTTGTTACCCGCACCTTGAGCAAGCTGTCTACCCGTTTGACTACCACGCCACAACCCAGCCCTCTCTCTAACTAAAGACTCCATTTCTATTTCGCCTAACTTCTCCGGCGTACTACGCCTAATATATACATAACACGCTTGGCTACCTCCCACTTTTAAACTCATTTTGATACCATTACCATCAAAATAAAAAGAATCAAGTAGATCGTTTGTACTATCCAACTCCCCTAAAACTTCTTGTTCTTGTAATTCCGGCAGTGCTTGAGATACAGGTGAAGTTGATGGCGATGGCGATACGCTAACTAGAGGCGACGGCGACACTGGTACTACTGTTTCAATTGCTGCGGGCGGATTAGCTTTTGAACAACCAAAGACAAGTAATAACAAACTTAAAAAAATGGGTCTGTTCATAAATTTTCATTGACATTAACAAAGTTTTTAGGGCGTGGACGTGGGGTGTAATCGAACTTTTGACTGGTATTAGTGCTAAATTCTTTAACGTCAGAAACCTCATTTGCCTTTGTAGATACTGACACTAATCTGTCGTATCCCATTTTTGCATCCAATAAAACCACTATATGCTGGTGTAGAGCATATACATCAGCTAGACGATTGCCTATACTTGCAAACATCTCTTCAGGAATAGATATGTTTCCATGCCAAAAAATACTAATTTTACTTTGCTTTTGAAAAAAATTATCTATCTCTGCATGAATATAATCGACGGTTCCCCCACAAAATATCAATTCTTCAATATCTTCATCAATATTTGAGCGCAGCCACCGAGCAATTGCTAGCACGTATTCTTGCCTTGCGAGAGTAAGTGCTTTTGAAAATAATTCACCGTCTGCTTCCACATCAGCCATCCTACGCTTTCTAGATAATTTTTGCAAAACTAAAGAGTCGCAATTAGATCCCGCTTCTACGATCACTTCTACGATCGCTGGATTATCAGCGCTTAATCCCGATACCTTAGCAACAAAATTATTTACTAGCCAAGCCATACCAAAGGTGCTAGTTACTCCGGGACTAAGAATTCCAGACCGAACAGAAAATATACTGGCGTTGCGATAACCTAACATGGCATATATCGAAGGTGGTAATGAGCGATCGCCACCGTATAGCCGATGATAAAAGTAGACTCCGCTCCCCTCTGCGGCAAAATCACAATAAAGTAGTTTTAAACGAATTTTCCCTGAAGGTGTTAAGAAAGAACGTAACACTTTTTCTAAACTTAGTTTTAGCTGTTTTTTGTCTTGCACTTCTCCAGAAGGCAACAAAATTGTTAGATAAATGGCAAAGTTGTTAGGTAGATTTAGCTTCTCCTTAGCTAGCCAAACCAGTCCGCATACTTTTGGTACTGCTAGTTCGTACTTTAATTCTTTTAATTGTAGTATTCCTCCAAATCGCCGCCTTGCAAGTTCCCCTAAAGCATAGGAACCCTCTGCTGTCTGAATCCAAACTCTACTTTCTAATTCCCCATGACTTTCAATGGTATCAATCGAGGCAGAGGGAATATCTGCAACTTCTGGATCTAATAGTAAGACAGAAGTTTTGCCTTCAGGATACTCCTGTACCATAGCTTTGTTCTTACTACCACCCATATCAATAGTAAGAACAACCTTTCTCAGATCGGTCTTGTCACTGAGCGTTGGCATCTTGTTAGATATTTATTTTTAAGATTTGATTCTAATTTACCTTAAAGTCTCAATTACTTCAACCTATTTTCTATCTAACTTCTAAATCCTGCATCAATTACCATATCGCTCAAATCTATTCCAGAATCATCTGGCTCATCTATCCATCTATCATCTTCATCATCTTCCTCAAATAACTCCTTACTAGAGCCTACTTTAGATGACACATGGCGATCGCTTTCTCTCTCTGATAAAGATAAAGGTGACAAACCGCACTCAGCTTTAATCCACTCTACTTGCGCTAATAACTGTTGTACTGAGTACGCTGCCACTTTTTGATATTCTTCCTTTGTTCTACCATTTTCTTTTAGCACTATCGGTAGCCAGTGCTTCAATAGAGTATCCATTACTCCTTCACTTGTGGATGTTCCGAATGGATGATGAGAATCTAAGTAGATTAAAATTAATCCTTCTAGTGTTGATCGCTCTCTCCAAAAAGTTAACTTTACTCTATCTCTTGTCGGTTTCTCTGGCATAACTACTAACCTAAATAATTCAATGATCTTTAATGGCTACTCTATGGCTACCCTATGGCTACTCTACGGCTACCCTATCAATAATTATAGTAGTTCCTAGGGCTACTCTATGGCTACCCTATGGCTACTCTACGGCTACTCTACGGCTACTATTAGCTGCTCAAAAACTACCCTTTTTTGGTCGTTTTTAGCCGCTTTTTAAGGTTCTGCAAGGAATGGGTAATGACCTTATTTTGATATTATTATCGTATATACTTAGCTAAGTTCACAAAATTTTAACTACATAAGTATTATTTTGAACTACACAAAAGTACCAAATAAATCTTTGATAGAAGTGGAAAAGAATAAACGAAATCGTTGTATTCAAGTTTATGTTCTCGACAAAGAAAAAGCTGCTATTGAAAAGCGAGCTAAGGAATCTGGTAAAACCAGTAGTGATTTTTTACGTTCTTGCGGATTAGAACAAAAAATAGTAACCAAACCCTCTACTAACTTAGTCTCTATACGCTTACAAGCCGAAAATCTCAAAAATCATGTCTTAAGCCATAAACACCTAGCAGTAGAAGCATCTGATCAGCGAGGACTAGAAACAGCAGAAAATTTATTAAGTTTAATAGATACAATTATTCTTACAGCACTCAAATGATTTGCGTAATTCATAAAAAGCAAGATTTTCTGAAGACGCTCAAATATGTCTTGGATAAAGAGAAAGCAGAAATTATTGGAACTGGAATGGCAGGAAGCTCTCCAGATGTATTAAACGAGCAATTTCTAGCGATCGCGGCTTTAAATCAGTCGGTGGTGAAAAAATGCGCTCACATAATTGTATCTATAGCTGCCCGTGAAAAATTATCCAACAGTCAATATCATCAAGTAACTAAAGAAATTCTTCAAGACTTAAGCTATTTACCAACCCAAGAATTATCTTCCAGCACGAGCCAATTTGTAGCTATTCGCCATTACGACCGCGACCACGAACACATACACATAGTTACTTCCCGCGTTCAGCATAACGGTAAATCCGTAAGCGATTCCTTTGACTACTTTAATGCTGAAGTATCAACTAGACGAATTGCCGACCAATTGGGATTAGAGATCGCGCCAGTCTCTAATCATGCGATCGCCTCTCGGCTAAAAAAAGAGTTTGGCATTATCGCGGAAGTAAGTCCCGAACACCAAAAAAACATCAAGCTCATTCACAATCCACGCAAAAAACTCACAAGCAAACAGATTATTCGTCAAGCTATAGAAGCCTCAATCGTCAATCGCCCTGACATTTCTACATTCATTGAGCGCTTGGAAACCAAAGGGATAATGGTTTTACCAAAAATTGAATCAAACAATTTGCTTGGGTTAACCTATATATTAGGCAATGTTAAAATTGCTGGCTATCAAGTGTACAGACCCTATAGCTGGGCTAAACTACAATCTGAATATGGGTTAACTTACGATTATCAAAAAGATAGCTTCTTTCTAGAAAAAACGAGAATGAAGGCTTTAAGAGCTATTAGTAATGATGCTACAAAACATAAATCTTTTTCTGATTGCGCGATCACCCCAAACAACCTTCAAAAACTTGAGCTAAGTATTCAACCAAGCGTGAATTTTAAAACAGAAAATTCTTCCGAGGTAACGGTAGAAAATTTGCCTAGCCAAATTACTCATAATTTATCTACTGAAGCAGTTTCTAGTCTAAAAGTTTTGCCCAAAAAGAAACAGCAATCGCCACCTTCTGATGCCTCATTAACAACCCCTAAGCCAACAGTAGTTACGTCAAACCTGCTTGAAACAACTGAACAAACAAGCCAAAAGCTATCCTCTATTATTGTCAACTATATGCAAGTAGCAAACAGAAAACTAATCGAAGGTCGAGAACTGCGGGTTGAACTAACACAAAACAAATTGCAAGTTTCTCGTATTATAGATAACACTCCAGTTATGCAGACAAACTATTTTAATAATCAATGGAACGAGCAATTAAATATACTAACAACTAATCAAGTTAGGCAAATAGAACACTTAAAATCACTAGCGCAACAAAAACTAAGACATAAACAAACTAAAAATGAAAAAGTTACGGAAATGTGATTTTAATCTGCAAAACAATTATTAGCCGAATATAAATTTAGATCAATGACAGCTACAATAGCAATTAATTCATTTATACAAATGATAATGGATCATCCGTCCTTAGATTGTGTGAATCGTGTTTTACTCTAAGGGGACAAAGGGTTTTCCCCTGCCTTTGACGAAGCCATGATCACCACTGAGATAACAACAATAGAGCCAACCCCAAAGGCTGAAACTACTGAGCCAATTCGACCCCCTAATAATCCCCTGCAACATCGGGCAATTGGTTTGCTACGTGGTAAGTACGTTCCTAAAGAAGGTGAACTAGCATTAGGGACGCTACACACTAATGATGGCGCTTAAATAGAAACGGTCATTCTCGTTATACTCATTGCAAAGCCGAGATGCTGCCTAGCGATCGCGGATCATCGCCCCGTAGAATAATGTTTATGACTTCTGCGCTACTAAGGTTGTACTTAAAAGCCAGTTTATCAATATCCGGTTCGCCCGCAGCGTGTTCAGCAATAATTGAAGAACCAACCGTTAAAGCACAATAATCTCTAATCTGATCCGAGAAAATACTACTTGGGAAAACATCAGGACTACTCTTTAAAAATCGTTTTTGCTTAGACGATTTCGTTAACCAAAAACAATTATTTAAAGTAAAATTTTTAGCAAAATCAATCCTAGAAATGGTTGTACCAGGCGGGGCTGTTCCCATATCGTGTAAAAATTGAGTAAAGTCATTGCGCCAATTTTGACTAACTTCTATCCCTAAAGCACCATAACTTTTGTACTGACGATGATTGTTGTTGTAGCAAATACTTTTAAGATATATCCATGTTTTGTACTCATAACTACTACTTAGTCCATGAATTCTTTTGCGTTCCCTTACGATTTCATTTCTCAAACATCCACAGCTTTGCGTAAAACCTTTTTTTAGACTATTTTTATTAACTAGAATTATATTTTGACTACAAGTACAATTTACATACACAACTAATTCGCCTTTTACACTTTTCTCTTCAATATTAGAAACAACTTTTAACCTCCCAAAAACAGTATTTATAGGTAAGGAAATTGACTTGTTTTTACAACCGCAGTTAGTAGAGCGCCCTTTGATTAGAGCATATTTACAAACATTTTTTTTAACTCCACATTTACACTCACAAAATATTTGCTTACCTTGAATGCTTATGGTTCGCCATTCACCATAGTTTCTATCTAATTCAATTTGTTTATTACTAACCACTACAAAATATTTTTAGATTAATTGGAAAAACACAGGTAGCTAAAATTGTAAGTTGTTACCTATCAATTCCTAATTTAACTCTGGATTTTGCAGCATTTTTAGTCTGAGTTGATTCTTTTGGTTTGTGCGATACAGATTCAATTAGAGGTGCTGGTTTATTAACTATTTGATTAACTATCTCTTGACTTCTTAACTGCATTAAATCTTTTTGAATTACAAGCCAGGGCAATGGATCTATTTTATCTTTAGAACTGCAATTAGAAACCATAGAATAAACTACGCCTTGTTCAGCAATAGTCAACTTGCAATCATTTGCCATCATTAAATCAGTCATTTCCTTAACAAATGCTTTATCTTCTATAGATTGAGCGGCAGTCAATGTAGCAGCATTTTGATAATTTTCTTCTAGATAGTCATGTACTGGAAGTCTAATATCTCCCAAATTTTTTTCAGGAGGTAATAACTCGTGATTGTTTTCTACTTGTACTGTTTTTATCTTGTCTGATGGTAATGCTTTTGAAGATGTTTTATTAACTACATTAAAAGTATTGTTAATTTCTTCTTTACTTAAACTTTTAGCATTTTGTACTAAAAAATTAATTGCATTAATATCGTAGTTAGAAATATTCATTTTTGCGACTGCAAGACTTACATTATTTGCGTTATCAACAACTCTATCAAAACGCACAATCTCTTGAGTGCCAAGAATTCCATCGGTTTTAAATACTTGTAAGCTTGTGCGGTTATTTTCTTGATCCATCGATCTTACCACAGTAAAATCACCCAGAACTACTTTATCTTGCTCAGATTGTTTAAGTAACATACCTAAACCGCTAAGTAAGCTACTTTGCTTAAAAGTTTGTAAGGCTACCGTTGTTCCGGCTGGAGCTAAACTACCCAAATAGTTTCCGACATCACGAATGTTGTCTTTATCAAGGTTAGGAAATTTTTGCTTACTTTTAACATTTTCAGCAACAATAAGAAACTCTTGCCTTTCAACCAACATTATTTCTGGTGAAACTTTAATATTTTTTGGTTGTTTATTAGCATCTAAACTAAATGTCATTAATGGCTTCTTAAACTCTAACTTTTCATCATTACGGCGGTGAACACTTAAATTATCACCGTCTTGACGAATCACAAAGGCATCGCTACGATAAATGCGAGTCCCGTCAGGCTCCAGAGTCCCGTATTTAGCAAGCATAACTGTAGCAGTTATTGCAATATCTTTATTCTCTTGATTAAGTTTTTTGGTATTTTTAAGCAAAAATGGTGGTATTAAACCAATTTTGCTCTTAGCTGAAGATACAGAAACTTGGCGAACAGGTTGTTGAACTTGATTTGTACTAGAGGAAGCTATTAAACTGTTAGGGGACTGTAAGGGAGTAACAGGTACATTTTCTTCTTCTAGAGAGTTTTCTTGTAATTTTTTTTTGTCTAAATTTGGAATAAGTTTAGTTGTTTCTTCAGTCGTTAAAACCTCGAACTTGTATAATTGATTTTGTACTTCAACCGAATTACTTACTTTAGCTGCATTATTTTGTAATTGTGGAGGAATACTTTCTTTAACGTAAAGTACGGCTTCTTCTTGATTACTTTTTTTAGGTAGGTTAGGTAACTCAATAGGTTTAGTTTTTGCTTGAGAAGCTTCTACTACTACTTGCGAAGTAAGTAATGGAGAATTTGTTTCTACTTGAGTCGTTTTAGGTGCTTCATTGTTTATATTTTTATCAATTACTTCATCTATATATTCAGCATCAGGATTTTTCTCAAAAGTTTCTAATGTCCCTAATGGAGCTAAATGATTCAAAAACTGCCCAATCTGGCGTACAGTAACAGTTTTTAAGTCTGGTAATTCTTCTCTCTTAAATTGAAAACAACCACGTTCTCCCTCTCCAAATCCTAAAGCAACTGAAGTTATTATTGGTTCATAATTTTTATCTAAACTAAATTGCATCAAAGGGTTATTAATACCTTGTAATTCATCCTTTCGGCGATGAATACTGATATTGCCTTCCATATCCTTTATAGTAAACTTATCACTATAATAAACACTATTTGTATTATTATGAGTACCATACTTTATTAAAAGGGCGATAGCATTTTTAGCTATTTCAATATCCTCTTTATTAAAATCTTGTTGATTTTTGCCATTTTTTTTTCCAAGATTTTTTTTAACATAAATATTTGTATCAGGATTAGTTTCAATACTTACTTGCTGCTGCGGTAACTTTGATGAAGCCTCATTAGTAGTTATCTGTGGCTCTGAATTATCAAGAGTATTTCTGAAAGTTGTGTCTTGAGCAATTACAGCATTCTTAACATCATCTAAAGTTTCTAAGTGTTCCTGATCGCTTTGCTCGTTATTTTCTTGATGTTTTGTGCGTAAATTTAATGCAAGTGAAAACTTGTTTATAGCTTCGGATATTTGCTCAAAACTTAAAATATCTCTAACTTTATTTACTACGCATTCACCAGCGCTGTCTTCCTTATAAATAAGCTCAGATTTTTCTAAACCATTATTTTCAAATGTAGCAGTTATTTGAGTACCTGGAGGATTAGCTTGTTCTAAATTTTCCTCTGTTTGTAGGGCATTCTTTATTAATTTACTAAATAAAGAATGAGACTGAAGTGCATTGTTTTTCTCGGAGAAAGAACTTTCAGATACGTTAGTTTCTTCCCACTTGTAAGCTCCAGGTGTTGATTCATCTGGGATTAGGGTGTAGGTTTGATCTTGAGTATCGATTACTAAGCTTTTTAAAATATTATTCTCTTGAAGATTCGTTATAACTTTGTTTGCTAAGTCAGCAACAATAGGAGATGCTAGTTTAGCAATTCCTGTTGTCATCTCACTTGTTAGTTCTAGCGTTTTTAAAAAGCTATTTATGCTTGCTAGATAGGAGCTATCAATAGCAGGTTCACGTTGGTTAAACATATGTAAGCCTATAAATTAATTTATGCTACACGAAAATCTAAAAAAAGCTAGGAATCGATTCTGTATCTACAGGTGCTACTATGGGAGTTGACTCTGAACTTGTTGGCATAGGAAATCGTTTACTTACTTCTATTACTCTTAAGTCCAAATCATTCTTTGATAATTTCTTTTGGGTGCTATTTCTAGCTAGTAAAGAGACAACTTTCTCCCATTTATTATTATTGTATTCTTCTAAAGATTTTATATATCCTGATATTTTTATACTCTTTAATATAGGTATAAACCCTTCTTTTTTATTGCTGTAGGCAGGGTTAATAAACAGACACTTTCCCGGTAACAATTTTAAAAATTGTGCAGGCTCAAACATTTTCTTAGTTTTCTCTTGATCGCTAGTAGAAGTGCTGGTTTTACCTCCTCCAGTCGAACGAGACTTTTGTTTATACTTAACTTCTTCATCACCTAAATAAGTAGAAAACAATCGAGCAGACTCTTCTTCTCCTGGATTAAATACGAATTTTGTTCCGCACCCTCCAAGAATAGATTTAGAAATTTCTCTACCATAGATTTTTTCTATCTGACCCATATTTTGCCAGCCTACAATGCCACAAAATCCTTCACTTCGAGCTTCGTTTAACCATTTATACAAGTCTGGTAAATAAATTGAAGGTAATTCATCAATTGATACTACTAAAGGTCCTGTTTCTTTTCTTTTCTTAGCAATACTACGAGCAACGGTCATGTGCAGAATTGATGTCATCAGAGGACCCACAGCATCGCGGCGTTCTCGATCTAAGCCAAAAATAATCATTTGCTTGCGACCAACTTCAAGAGGCAAAGTTGTTTTACCTATAAAACAACTTAAAGTATTTTTTGCCATAAAGCGAGTAAACATCAAGCTTGCCGTAGCCATAATACCGCTAATTGTTTTTTCCGAGGCTGCGGAACTGAACAATTGACCAAAAGCAATTTTCACCCAAGGATTTAAGGATGCTGCCATTAATCTTTCAGTCATATTTGGAGTAGATAGTAGGGCTGCTGCCGTCATGATATCAGCGTACTGGTCAAATTCTTTTGTCAGCATAAGAATGGCTTGAGTCAACTGATCTCCAGCAGGACCAAAAAACCCATCATCATTTCCACCCCCCAAAATCCGAAAGTTTTTGTTGACAACCGTTGCTATTTGCCTAGCTGTTTCCGCATCGCTACTATCACGCAAAAAATCAATAGGATTGCATACTTCAGATTCAGGAAACCCTGGGGCGAATATGTGAACGTCGTAACCTTTAGACTTAGCATAACTAGCAATCTTTGCCTGACTTGGATACTTAAAGTCGTAAACGACTACTCCAAATCCTTGCTCGATCGCCGAATATAACATTGGGTTAATTACAGAATAAGTTTTGCCACTACCAGGCGCTCCAATTACTGCTGTACCTCTTTGAACATCAGGTACATAGATTGGATTACCACCAGCTTTTTTAGGGACTGGCTTGCCTTTGCATCTATGAACGCCAATATACAAGCTAGCACTATCGCAGACAGGATTTGCAATTTGCTTTAATCCTTTTTTCTTGGCAGCAGCGATTTCCTTAGCTCCTCCCCAGTAACTTGTGGCAAACTTACTTTTTTTACTACCACCAAATAGTTGCAAAAACAACAACAATCCAGCACACCCTAGCAGCATTAATCCTGAAGGAGATAGCAAAAAATCTGTATACTTAGCAGAATCTAAGTAGTTATTAGAACTGGTTTTTGTTTGTGCAAGTATAGGAGAGTGATAAATTGAAAAATGCTTATTCATTGTGTTAACTTCCACCAAAAAATTAAGACAACTGTTCTTGTGCGCGAGAGCGCGAACGTTGCTAGTAATGGACTTTATACTTTCGCTAATCTCAAAAGCAATCGCA
This sequence comes from Chlorogloea sp. CCALA 695, assembly GCF_003003885.1. Taxonomy (GTDB): domain Bacteria; phylum Cyanobacteriota; class Cyanobacteriia; order Cyanobacteriales; family Chroococcidiopsidaceae; genus Aliterella. The sequence goes on from NZ_PVWN01000030.1 coordinate 30,295, forward strand.
AGTTAGCAGAACTCCAAATAGTTAAATAGTTTCAGTATTTAACAACTCAACTCAAGGTATGAGAATCGGCAAGCCCAAAGCCATAGGATCTTTTTCATGATAAGTAAAGTAAACAACAGGGCCTATAAAATAAGGACTACAACCTAAATCAGGAATACCTCTATGACATTTGCGAAAAAACATAGCAGTAGTTACATCACCTTTAGCTTCTTGTACGTCCCAAATAACTTGTTTGAAGCTTGAGCCGTAAGGATGGCGACCAGTTGGTTCTTTTCCACCATTCATCACTTTTAAGAGTCCAAATCCACCCTTAATATTTTTCTGATCTTTACCCGAAATCCACTGAGCGCCTGTTAAATTGTTATTGCCAGATAATTCTATATGAGCGCATGGGGAAACACAGGAAACATTAAACCCCGCTTGGTTGCTACCGGAGATAGAGCGAGAACGGTTTGCTTCATTAGCATTAAGTGGTAAATCAACGTTCCCAATAAAACTAAAGTCAGGAACAGGAACATTTGAAAGATAACTAAAAGGTATATTTTCTAATCCTGGAATACCATTAATAACCGTACTTTGCCAATTGCTAAATTCTTTTAAGGCTACTTGTTCAATATTGGGTATGCTGGTTAAACTGTAATCGCTAAGAGAAATATATTCACCCAATTGAGCTACAGCTAAATCAGGATAGTTTTCAATTACCGAACTAACCGAACCCGATAATAGCTGACCTGTAACACTACTTGCTAAATCAGCTAATGGTGCAATAGAATCAATCGATATTTCCCCAAGCTCAGGTATAGCAGCAACTAAATCAGTTAGTGTTTGCCACTGTAAAGTTTGAAAATCTGATAATGGCAAATTTGCAAGCTCTATCCCTGCAAAATCAGCTATTTTTTGCAAAGCAAGTTCTTCTATTCCAAATATTCCTTCAAAATCACCTAATTCCATAACTTCAGATAAACCCTGTCCCTCATTCCAAATGCGAGTTGTCTTTAATCCAGGGATAGGAGTTTCAGGAACAGGCACATCAGAGTTTCCACTACCAGAAAATTTCAAACTCCTAAAAGTTATTTGATTCCAATCAGGTGTAGGTATACCATTAACATAAATAGTAGGTATGGGCTGTTCGCTAGCAGGAATAGATTGAGCTACTACTTTTTCCATAAATAAGCTACTTATATTAAATTTGCCCCAGTATTTAACTAAACCATGTACAGCAATCGAAGCAATAAGCCCAGCAAGCATTAAAAACTGCATTCTGTCTAAGTTTTCTTTTTGTTTTTGCTGTTTGAAAGTGTTTTTTCTTGGAGCAAGTTTACTAGCAGGAGTAATTACCCGATCGCTTGTTGGCATTTTAAAACAAATAGCAACTTGCTGGTCAGTGAGGTTGGTGTAAGGTAGAAATATTTTTTCTTCCTTGAAAGCAGGTGTAGGCAGTAACGGGTAAGATATCGTCAAAGGTTTTGGGGCAAATTCTTCGGGTTCTTGGTAAATAAATTGAGGTAATTCTTGTTCCTTCATCTCGTCTTTTCTCAAGCTGTTATTATCGCTCATAGTTAAATTTTCTGATTCTTTTATTAGTACATCCCGATAGCTCAATCGATCTAAATAAAATTCTTGGTTTTACTGTTTTGGCTATCGATTATTTTTACCTAAGCTAATTAATTTTTCGACTAATTCTATTGAAACTCCAGCTTCTTTCACTACTACATTAATATCCGCTCCTTGAGAGCGTAAGCTAACAGCTTGATTTAATCGCTGCCAAAGCTCGCCATCAGATGCAATCCATTTATTTTGTAAAGCAATTTGCATTCCTTTAGTAATGAATCTACTATCATCTATAGCCTTCTTAGCTCTCGGCTGCATTGCAGAATCCTTTGTTTTAATACTGTCACCTATAACTTCAATCTCACTGTATTTAGGCTTACCGCTCCCAGACACTACTCTAAAATGATAAATTTTCTTAGCATTTGCATTAGATTCTGTAACTACAGTCAAATGAGTTCCATTTTCTGCTGGAGGCAAGCCAGGAATTAAAATCTTATCAATTCGTCGTAAGTGAATTAATCCCGCTCCTATGCCTGTAGAACATTTCTCCAAACATCCATCAAAATCCATCACAATATTTGATGGATCGTCAAGCCAGACTTTCTTAATAACTTCCCCCGTCTTATAGAAAGAAACAGATACACCGTGACCTTTCCATACTTCAACTGTTTGCAAAGATAAGTTTTCTGCTGTTTGCCCTGATAGTTGCGACGCGGCAATCTGTCGGACAATACCTGCATCGGCGGATAATATGGGCGCAAGTGATAAGGTAAACGAGATCGCACTTACGCAAGTCGCATGTTGAAATTGTACTAAAAATTTGAATTTCATTATTAAGCCTAACCTTCAAAATAAGATACTTTCTGGTTGAGATTTTAAACAACGCGATCGCGCCGCGATGTTTTACAGCTTGATAGATTTATTTACTTCAACAATTATTTTCGTATTTTGAGGAACATACCAATCTACAGGACGGTCGTTAATTTCTTTAACTGCCCTATTAGTACGCTCGCTGATGTTGTCATTTAAACTACCAAATAACCCTTCAACAAAAGCTCCTTCAATACTACGATTAGTATTACTACTGCGAGTTGTCGTTAATCCTGTTTCTAAGTTCTCGCTAATTATTTCTTCATCCGGCTGGTTAATAATCTCACCAATTTTTGCTAACCCTGCAAAGATACCCAAAGACGTATCGTATTTTGCAATCTCACTTCCTTTGTTGTCAAAGGGACTAGCCACTAAGGGGCCGCCTCCTTCTCCTAGAACTGATATAACACCAGGAGAAATTGGATATTCAGTTTTATTCATAAGAATTCCTACCACTTCAGCATTAACTCTTGATGAAGAACTAATAGAGGAAACAGCAATTATTAATTGAGTTTTTGCGTCAATTGCTACTTTACCTGTATTGCTATAAAGTGGCTCATCTAAAGTAGCGACAAATCTTAGCGTATCTGCTTCTTTATTATCACGATTAGTTGATTGTGAGACTAATAGGGGCGTTACTAAAGTTGCTTTAGCAAAAGAGCCAACAACCAAATATTGAGGGTAGCTTTCTTCCAAGATTAGCTTTTCCTCCTCTAAAATACTGCTAGCTTTGGGATTTTTCTCGTTGCTAAAATTGTCTGAGGTGCGGTCGCGTTCGGCAAGCAAATCACTTATCATACCAATGTCAGTAGAAGCAATTTTTTCTGGCTGTATAGGTGTTGTTAAATTGAAATCTGATATATCTGAGTTCTTTATAGAATCGCTTGCATAATCGTTGTTATCACTAGGTTCAGATTTTTCCGGTGTAGGTTCCCATCGAGGAATCAATTCTTCAACAGTATTTCTAGTAGACGCAGCACCTCTAGCTCTATCACTACTTCTTGTACCACTAGGTCGCAGTCGCTCTTCCGTATTGCCTGCTGAATTTTCAGCCACAATTTCTCGAACAGTTGATCTTTTAGTTTGAGTAGGATTTACAGGTATCGCCTTGGCTGTTTTGTATTCAACTTGACCGACACTACCTAGAGTACGAAGACGATCTATTTCGGCGATCGCTGAACTTGCGGTAACTTGAGAAATTTGATTATTAGACTCTGGAGACGGAGGAGGAAAACTAGCTGCTGAATTAAATAAATTGGAATTAGAGCTTATTTGTCTATTTCGTCTTGGAACAGATACTGGTGCATAGCTACTGCTTACCCGTTGAGGCGCAGGGTAGTAACTATTTGTACTACTTGCTCTTGGTGAGGTTTGGCTATAAGAGCGGCGTGGAACATCAATAGTATTACTGGTTCTTCGAGACGAAGCTGTTTGATATTTTTTTCCTTTTAGTGAAGATTCTTGTTTTTCTAACGTTAGATTTGACTTGCCTCCTTCTTCTTGTTTATTTAGAACTTCAAGTTCATTTTTCTGCTCAATAAGAGCAACTCTACCTATAGCTTCATCTCCTAAATTATCTTTAGGAGGCTTTACATCAGTAAAAGTTTTGGAAGGAGCTTCTGTTTTTTTAGCTACTACATTAGTCTTACCAAGATTATTAAGTACAAAAAATACTATCAAAAAGCCAATACCAAAAGTTCCTCCAATAAATATTAGTTTCGTCCAAGGAGATGTGGCAAAACTATGTTTCGTTTGTACTGTTGCTGGGTCTTCAAAATCGAAATTTTCAACCTGCTGATTTTCTTTCTCAATAATCTCAGCTTCAATCTTCACGTCTTTTTTGATAATATTTTCGTCCATTGGCAAAAGAGCATTAACTTCAACATTAGAAGGAGAGTTTTCTGTTAGTAGTGACATATTTCAGTTACTTTTTAGGATTTATACTGTAGTCAACAATTTGAGTAATTTCTAACCCTGACTGTCTAGCTGCATAGATAGTTTTATCTAACTCACTTGGCTTGCGTGGCAAAGGAAAACTATCTATGGCTCGAATAGTAATTACTTTATTAAATGGTATACCTTCCCCCTGATTTTTCTGTCTATTGAAACTTACTAATGTACCGATATAAACAATTTCCCAAACGCCTTCTTCTATTTGCACGGGGCTTGAGATATGTCGAGGTATAAGTGAAACTTGGATTTGACCGCTAAATACTCCTGACGGTACAAGTTCTGCTAGATTTATCAAAAAATTACTACGGAAATCACGTTCTTCTGAAAAAGAAAAAGCTGTCTCCCAGGTTTTTGTAGGAATAACTTTTTTATTATTATTTTGAGTCGGAATTTCTATACCTTTATCTGGCTTAGTTACACTTTCTCCATTTTCTGTTGTATCTACAATTCCATTCCAACTAAACATTGAAATCATCGTGTTAGAGACAAATCTTTTAATAGTTTTGTCATCTCTTACTAGCGGTGCAACAAATCTAGCTGCTGCCGCCGTACCATCACTAAGCTGTACAACAGTCATGCCTTTAACATGGCGGTTAACATTCAAATTCGTGCCTAAATTTATGAATTGAAGAAAAGTGGATAGTATTGTTCCAATAGCGGTAATAGAAACAGCGATCGCAACGGGAGTAGATGTTATTGTTCCGTAGCTAAGAAGTGGTTTTAATTGAGGTTTGGATTTAGATTTAAGCATAACTATTTAGAACCTTTAATTGCTGCAATTGTTTGTGCATGGCGAATAGAAGTATCTGCTTTTTGTTCCGCACTTGCTGCACTACTTTTTCGATTATTTATCGCGTTTCCTACAGAGTTTGAACTAGTACCAAAAACCTGCTGCCCCGCACCTGCTCCTGCTGCCGCTGCTTGACTTACCGCGCCAAAGATTGCTATGCCACCTCCGGCGGCTAAAGCGGTTGCAAGTAGAGGAGAAATAAGACCAATAAAGAGTAGGAATATCATTGGTTGATTTTGTTCGGCATTAGAAACAAGCTGACCGCATAAACCAAGAATTATGTTAAAAGAAAGCTTTGCCATTCCTAAACTGAAAAAAGCTTTTAACCAAGTAAAAATTTGTTTACTCCCGTAAGGAAGTAGAGATGCGCCAACAGCCATTGGTCCTAATAAGGCAGTAAGAAGCATACTGAACTCTACTCCCCACTGGTAGGCATTACATAAAGCTAATAAAACTACTGTTGCAAACCCAGTAATAGCCGAGCTTAACCCCGCAGAAAGCGCATCTCCTGCACCTGCTATACCGTCCGCCGCTTGCTGAAGCCAGGTTTTTGGCTCATTCTCCCAATTAGATTCTGAAGGCGGAGTGTTCGCTGATAATTTACTTGATAAAGCTTCAACTTCTTGTTGAGCTTTGTTTAAACATTCAACTGATTTTTCTGTACTTCCAGTAAGCGAACGACATTCTTGAAGAGCCGTGTTGACTTTTTGTGTCAAAGCAATATTATTAACTGCTCTTTTAAAGGATTCATTTAAGTTAGCCTCCGCCGCAGTATATTCAAGAATATCATTATTAACTTCATTGATTGTATCTCTCATTGAGAAAGTTCCAGTCTTTAATAAAGCACCGTTGTTGAACAAAAGAACTATTACTATAAGAGGCCAAATAAAACTAGCAAATGGTTGAGCCTCATCACCATTAATCCAGTTTTTAGCTAATTCGACCATAAAGAAAACTAACGTAGCAACAGCAAACATTTGACCCAAAGAACAAATAGCCGTGTACAGTCCGCCGTTTAGAGTTTGCTGCCAAAGGTCGTTAAAACTTGCACTTATTAGAGACGAACCTGCCGCAGCATTTTCGATAATATCAGACCCTGAAATTTCTGCGAGAACAAAGGTTTTTAACATGGTAAAACTAACCAGTTATTAGCTAGAGAAGAAAAACTATTAATTAAATAAAAAGTATTTTTATTTAGGTAGGCTAATTACCTAAATAAGGCTTATTAACTAGGGGTCGGCAGTAGTTGTGAGATTTAGTCCCCCTGCTAGCTGCAATGTTTCATTATCGTCTCCAAATCTTTTTAAACTCCTCTCAATAGACTCTTTTCGTAGTAGCTCATTTGATCGCGCAGCTAGTACATTGTTTTGTGCTATCAGCTTTTTTGTCTCAATTGCAGTGATGGCTGATGTAGAATTAATTCCACCTTGAGCATTGAGTATTTCTGCTAAACCTTTAATAGCATCTTGAGAGGAAGTTGCTTGTTGTACAGAATTATTGGTGGTGTTCATAGTTTCTACAGACTGGCTTGCTGCATCAATGTTGCTTGAATCAATTTCTTGCCCTTGTTCTGATAAAACTCCAGTTGAAGAAGAATAAATAATATTATTTTCAGCTTCTAAAGCAGCATTTTCCGCTCTTATTCCTTCTGTACCACCATACTCAGAACTCACTTGGTCTTGATTTAGTAATTCCTGATAGATGTTATCAACAGTAGTACCTATATCTATACCTCCTTTTCCAGATGCGACGAGATCACCGAAGTTTTCTATCTCAGGAAACTCCTGCTCAATAGCAGCTACAACTTCTGTCACAATGCCTTCAAAAAATCCATTTAATTGTCCTAATAAATCTTCAAATACACCTAAAATATTAAGAGCATAACTTGGAGTTGTACTTAATAAACTAACAGCAAGAATCGTTGAAACAATTGCTATTTTTTTCTTAGGAGAGACGAGCGTTAATTTCATAATTTAGTACCTATTCAAATTAATAAAATAGTTATTCAAGCTGCCGATTGGTTTGAAATAACTGGGGATTTTTCTGATAGAGATGCTTTAGCTAGATTTTTTTGTTCTAAGCTTTGACTAAAAACTATCGCTCTAGCATTGTTTTCTTCCACCAATTCTTTAGCTTCGGCATTCAGCTTATTCTGAGAAAGTAAGTAAACGTAAGCTTCCGAAAATCTCACCATTCCTAACATTAAATTATCAGCATATTTCTTAAGAAATAAAGTGCGTAGTTCTTGCTCATCTGTGTTGTTTGCTACAGCAGCGAGTAAACAGTAAGACGGGTAATATCTACAGAAAGTTAATTTACTATTGTCATCAAGTAACCACTGAGAATAAATGCTTTCTTTTTTAGGATAAAAGGCTTCTGTTGAGTTGCGTGAAATAACTTCATAGGGGTATTTAAACCTATTAATAAAAGGATCGACCGCCGCAGATTGAATACGCCCAATCAGTCGGGTCGTCATGTTAGCAAAAATTTTAGATCCCGCTTTACTTTGATAAATACTTTCTGGCTCTTGGGCAGATAAAATTACTCGAATGCCAGCTTTAGCACCGTTAGCACACAATCGACTAACTAAGTCCGCTATGCTTTCAAAATTAAATAAGATGGGTGCTTCATCTAAAAAAAATATTGAGACTTTAAACGATAAAGCTCTACGCAATGCCGCAGCATAGGCACTCAGAGCAAGAATAGCCGCATCTCCTTCACTGCCCAAGGAGCGCAAAGCAAAAACTATAAGTAAGGCATTGGCTCTAAAACTAGAGGGTTTAGAAATTGATTGTCCAACTCTTGAATTTAACCAAAACTTTAATCGCAATCTAATTTGGTCGAGGGCATCTAGTATACTTTTGCTATTGTCGCTGATGGACTCTAAATTAATAAATCCAGGAGAACAGAAATTGTAAAAATCATTTAAAGTTGGGCTGTCTTGCCATTCTGGTGTACCAATCCCTTTATCTAAAGCATTTCTATAACGAACTTTAATATCTTGGTCGTTAAAAAATGTCTCTAGAGTAATTGTAATAATACTTTCAATATTTGAAACCATCATTGCATTAATTCCGACAGGGTTAGTTCCTAAAACCATCATAATTAATGTAGATTTTAAGAAGTCCTTAAAATCTGTCATTCGTTCTTTGATAACCGAGCTTTCAAATCCTCTTAGATCCGGCAACTCAAATAAATTATTAAATTCCTTACTGATGTCAAAGTAAGCTCCTTCGCTCCCCATATTATTTGTAAAGTCAGTAAAGGTACTTGTACCGTCGGGTTTTGGATAATCTATCGCAATTACAGGAATGCCTTGGGCTAAAGCTGGAGTTAGTATACCTGCAACCAATACAGACTTACCCGATCTTGTTGTGCCAAAAACTGCAAGATTTTTGTGTTGCTTATACAAGTCAAGGTATACAGGAGTTCCCCCTTCTTCGGCAATTAATTCAAACCCAGACTTGTCTCCCGTAGCTGTTTTTACTAAAGGCATAAGCCCCAACGCTTCGGAAGAAAAGTAGGGCAAGCGGCGGTTGAAGGGTTTTGTTAATAGTTTTTCCCAAACAATCGGACTGCATTGCAACCATGTTTTCCAGGCATACTCAGTTTCCCTGTAAACAACAGCAGGACGCAAAAAAGAACTAGCTAGGTATTGACAAGCTTCATCAAGCTGGCGGCGGTTATCTCGGTGGATACAAAACACGACAGCAGTATAAATAGGTAAACTGCCTCGAAAAATAGTTTCTTGGGCTTTGACACCTTCTTCGATATTCATATTGGCTTTGACATCAATAGATCCACCTCTTACTGATATGGCACTAGAAGTTATGGATTGCTTGGTAATTCTTTGCAAAGCTGTTTTTGCTAGTCCTTGATTGGCTTTTGATAACTGGCAAAATATTTCTGTGTCGGTGATTTGTTCTTTGGCAATTACTGCCCAAAGGTAACGAATTTGAGCAAGTTCATCAATCCATCCTTGAGGCTTTTCGCCAAACTGAAGAACGCCAATGTACTTGTCTTGAAGTTTTACCCAACTACGATCTAAAAAAGGAACAGATTTTTCATTTTCCATCAAATGATGGCGAATGTGAAAATCGCTGGTTTGGTCTTCAGCTATTGTGCTGTAGTCTAATTTGATAGGGTTAGGGATATTGGGCGCGTCACTACGATTAAATTGACTCCAAAGCACTGACCATATCTCTTTACTGGTTAAAGCTTGTACAGAAAGCCCCATTGAATTAGTGAAAAGCTGTTCCCACCTTTGAAACCCAGAATTAAAACTTTCCCGCAAAACTGTTTCTACTCTTTCCTGGCGCAGAGAGTGAATCTGCCCAGTAAATTGAAACCAAGTAGTTTGCAATTGTTTAATAACTTTTTCGATTGCGTCAGTGCTACGGCTGTCTTCTGAAGCTACTGCGCTGTAAGTACACCATAAACGGAGAAATTTGTTTTTACGAAGCCCTGCTTTTGTAAGATTTCTTATTCGCAGCCGTTCGGATCTAATTAATAGACTCAACTGAGGCAACTTGCATTGATCTTCAATTTCTTTTAATTCTCGCTGACGCACAAAATCATCAGTAAAAGAACCAAGGTGGATAGTGAGAAGCTCACCTTCGGGAAGCTCTTTTAGACCACTTTCAATATTTTCGAGAATGGGAAATATTTGTTCTTCAGGAAGTGACGGGTGCAATCCCTGAGCGTCAAAGCAAAACTTCACTTGAATGTCTTGGTTTTTTTGTAAAATAACTGCACCTATATCAGTGCGGTTGCCTAAAGAAATACTAGCTATTCCAGCTACATGGGTAATGTCCTCGAAAGGAGTGAGATTTTTGACAACACTGATTTGGCTAGTGTCAAGAGACTTTTTTCCGATTTTTTCTTTTACTGCCATAGTTATTATTTTTATGGGGTTTACATTAACTCGGCATAGTCTTTGAGAATAATTTTGCTCTCGAAGTCAAAGTAATTCGGTATTACTCCAGGAAAACTTTGAATATCAAGAATTTTGGCATAGCAATCAAGGCTTTCAAAGGGCGTAGGATTGTTAACAACACTTATTTGATGTATGTCAAGAGAGGTTTCTAGCTTTCTTTTCATTGCGGTTTTTAAGACGTTTCTTTCGCTCAGGAGATGGAGGATTTGTAAAGGAAATAAAAGGTTTATAACCGCGAGTAACGCGAGGAGTACCAACAAACTTGCCTAAAAAACTTTTGTTAGAAGATACAACCCACCAGGTTGCCACTGCCCAAGCAGCAACGATTCCAGTTACTAACCAAGATGCTTGCAAACCTTCTTTAACAACCATGTAAGAAATAAGTAAAATCGCTGCCCACGGGATGATTTGATCGGCGGGGAAGGGACCGAGGCGGGGTTGAGTACCTAAGATGCGGTTAACTGTACGTAATTGTCTACTTCTCGGCATTTCTGCACATTTTGATTTTGCGGGATTCGCATCAATGACTTAAGGTGCAGCAACTCCAGTTACTAAGCCAGCTAATATATCGCCAATTACTACGGTAACTGCAATAATAATTGGCGTACGTGCTAAAATTTGCCAGTCTTCATCGTTCCTTGCTCCTTGTACTACTCTAACTAAACTAATGGCAAGGTAAATAAGGAATAAACCACGTAAGATGCCAAAAATAAAGCCAATTACACTTGGGTCGATATTGGGAAAATAAGTTTGGTTTTCAAAGAAAGTTTCAGCATTATTCATGAACTGAGCATGAGCAGGAGCAACTGCCATATCTAACAGAAATAACAACCCTACTATGCAAAATAAAATGTGAAATACATTTACGCCGTATTTACGCTGCAATTTATTGAAGTTATTAAAAAGCGCATTTGTTTGTTTTGGCAGCATTATTGAGATCGCTGTACCAAAAACTAAAGAAGCTAAAAACATATTGTGAAGCGAAATGTCACAGATCATCAGACCTGTGCCTGCAACCATCATGCCTGTCAGGGTTGTGTTTTCCTTCCAATTACGCTTGCGACCATTAGAACAATCGTAAACGCGATCGCTCTGTAAAGCGTCGAATCTGCTCTGAGTTTTCATAGGTATTAATTGTGAATGAAGTGAATGCCGTACCGTGTCAAAAAATTGAAGCAGGCAAAAAATAATTAGTTTTTAAATTCCTGCTTTTGACACACATTCTACGAGTTAAATTCTAAGGAAGTCAATTGATAATTTTCCACTTTTTCCCAGCAAATAATAGGCTATTTTTCAGTAAAAAATCTATTGACAAGCTCTATTAGTAGAAAAGTAGTTTATTTATTAACCGTTCAATTTTTAATGAGATCGCAACTTTACAGTAGTCACCCCCATTCCTTTTAACAGAAAGGAATGGGGGTGACTGCTTGAGAGCAAATATCTTAGTAGGTAAATTTTATTTTTTGATTTAAGTAGAGCTTTAAGCTTTTACTACTACCTGCGGGTAATTCAATAATGCGATCAACAGGATAAATTGAATCGTACTTAGGGCAAATCTTAGTTTTACATGGAGGAACTGCTTCGATAATATTTTTTATGACTCCGTTAGACAAAAACACCATGTCCAGAGAAATATAGGTGTCTTTCATCCACAACTTGATAATTTCCTTCTCTTTAAGTACAAACAGCATCCCTGTATTTTCTGGCAGGGAACGACGAAATTTTAGCCCATGATAGTAGTCTTGAGGCTGCTGTGCGACTTCAAGTTTAACAGCTTGATTATTGCTGTGAAAAGCAGCATTAATAGGTAAATAGCGAGGTTGACGCTGCAAGTAAACACCAAAGAGTATTAAAAAAACCAGGGTAATACCTGCAATAGGTCCAATAACATTAAAAGCTTTCAAATAAAAATCTTCTCTAGATTTATTTTGCATCACTTTATCAAGAAATTGAGTTGAAAATATCTAGATCGCCAATAGCAAACTTAGAGTCGTCTATAGGACTTGAAGGTAATGCCTGGGCATCTGCTTTATTTCGCATCGATTCAACGCGATCTGCTTCTCGAATTGCCAAAGGCTTAATTTGCCTGCGTTCTTCAATGATTGCTTCTACAGAAAGCATCAAGGGGAAATTTTTTAGATTGCTATTATCTTCTATAGCAATAGTCTCAGCAAAAATACTTGCCGCCGCTCGTTCAACTATAGTTTGGATTTCCGAGCCTACACAACGCTTTGTTTCTTTAAGAATCCTCCGCCATTGCTGATCGCTCCAGGGATCGCCGCCATTGGCAAACCGCTTGTCAAATCGAGAAGCGTGAATTTTAAATATGTGGTGTCTTTCCCCTTCGTTTGGCAAATCAATTTTAAATAAGTAATCGAATCTTCCTGCGCGGGTAAGTTCGGGAGGCAACCACTCCATGCGGTTAACCGAAGCCATAACTAATACATCACTTTGTCGTTCCTGCATCCAAGTTAAAAGTTGCCCCGCTAATCGCTTGGCAAGAGGGTCGTCTCCAGCAAAGCTTTTATCAAAATCATCAAAATACACAATGACTTGATTAAGCCGATCGGCTAAGGCAAATAAACGCTTAAGCTTAATTTCAGCAAGGTTTCCAAAGCTTCGGAAGTTCCCCCAATCGATCATAATAAGAGGGATATTCATGTTTTGAGAACAGGCTTTGGCAGAGTGAGATTTTCCTGTCCCAGGCGGCCCTACAAGTAAAATCCCCTTGGGGACGCGCAAATTATATTCCTTAGCGCGAGGAGCAAGTAATGCCTTAAATCTTTTAAAAGATTCCTGCATTAATTGAAGACCGCCAAGCTCTACTAATGATGGTAATACAAAATCGCAGTCATACAAACGCTTGAGTAGCTGAGTTTTTTTACCAAGCATTAGAGAAGGCAATTCACTAGAATTGACTGCGGGAAAATCAATCTTAATGGCTTCCAAGCACGAAATAATATCGGCAATATATAATCCCGCAGAAGAAACCGCAACAGCTTCCCACTCATTTGGGTTAAGAGACGGAAAAATATTACTTGCAATTAAATTGCTAACAATTTCTTTAGTCTCTGGCAATTCTTGAACCCACAGAGGAACAATACTTCCCAGTTCCCCCGTAATCTCTGCGCTCGGTCCTAGCAATATCGCTGTTTTACCCGTAGACCGCTCTAGTTCCAAGTTAGCGATCGCCGACTTGAGCCACTGACAAACTAAAAACAAGTCAGTATCTTGAGTTTCGCTTTCTTTAAGCCAAGGATAAATGTTTTCAATAATTAAGATGCCAGTTCCTTTGTAAGCCCTCCAGAAATTGAAAATTTCAAAGTAATTCTCTCTATTTTGCTTATTAACAGGAAGAAAACATGAAAGATCCTCTAATAGAAGTTTGTTGTCATCACCATTAGTAAGCTTTTTAACGCAACCAAAATTCAAATTCCACAAAAAAACTTGAATATTAGCAGCTTTGCCGTAGTTTACAAGTTTAGAAAAAAACCTTTGGCGTTCTGCAATAGGGGATTCGCAAGCAACAATTGGGTAATTTCTACTCAAAAGTTCTTCTAAGGCAGTCATTAATTAACTCCAAATATATTCAATAAGTAAATTGCACTTCCAAACCACCTCTTTTACCATATCAAAAAAAACTTTCCAGCCCAAAACCATTCCTAATAGACCATTTAGAAATAATTTAAAAATAATAAGAATTAAACTACCAAGTATTGAGGATTGACGAATTTCGACAGTTGTTTTGCTGTAGCAATAGTAACTACTACGAATTCGATCTAACTCTCTTGCTTCCTGCCTCTCTTTGAGCCATGACTCTACTTTCCATCCCCAAGGGGCAAAACCTAATATTAAACCTATTTGAAGAGGATAGAACCACTCATATTTTGTTCCGGCAGTATAATAATAAGCAAAGATACAAAATCCTAATCCTGTTCTGAAGATTATAGAGAAAATTGGCACAAATATGAGAAACAGTAAACCAATGCTGTGAAGTATTTTATGAAAAAAATTATGCTGTTTCAACTCCTTACTCCTCTGCTTAAAAAGGTTTTATCCTGATTGAAAAAGATAACCCATCATTTTGCAAGGAATCGTTGCGATTGTCAATATTTACAAGAGGGATGCCCCAGTCTATAGTAGCATATAAGTAATCTTTTAACTGATAGCGCACTCCCACACCTATACTTGATAAGGTATTACTGGAATCGATATCGTTGTTACTCCATCCCGTCCCCAAATCAAAAAATGGCACAAGTTGAATAGTTCCAATTCCCTGTGGGTCTTGAAGAATTGGAAACTGTACTTCAATAGAACCAACAATTCCGCTATCATGAGCAGCATATCCATATTGATAGCCCCGGACGCTATTAAAACCACCAAGAGTAAATTGTTCTCCTAACAACAAGGAATCTTTGGTTAGTTGAGCCGCGACCCTGGTAGCCAAAACTATATTTTTTCTGAAATTAACCGCTTTTACCCATTGAATAGAACCGTTCCAGCTTAAAAAACGCCCATCAGTCCCATTATCATTAATTGTCGAACCTAAAAAATCTAAACCTAAACTAAATCGGGACTTAGCAGCTATTGAGCTAGTAGGATTAGCTTTAATCCAATCCGTTGTCAAGCGAATTGCCGTTACGTTGGATTCGCCATTTTCCGCACCTAAATTAAAGGAAAATGGTTCGTCGTCAAACAAAAAAGTTTGAATATTTTGCACGTCAGCCGATAAACCCAAGGCAAATTCAGAACTAGGTGAACGAGTAATTGGTTGGCGAAACCCTACTGAATAAGTCGTAGCTCGGCTGTTGATGTCTAAAGGCGCAAAGGTTTCTTCAATAATTTTACTTCTACCGCGAGAAGCTGCAATAATCAACTTGCCATCATGGGGATTTAACGGGATTGCATAATTTAGACTATACGTGCTTATTCCTTCAGTAATACCACTCTCAATATTTATAGAGTCCCCAAAACCAAAAAAATTATTGTGGCTTACTGCGGCTGTAATTCCCAGAGAACCTACTGAAGATGAATTTTTATTATCAATGGCGATCACACTACTAAGCGCTGGTGCTTGAGTTAAATTTAAGATTAATACACTTTTTTGAGGAGCAGATCCTGCCACCAATTCAGCCTGAACTCTACTAAAAAGCGGGTTTTGTTGTAATTGCTCTAAGCTATCGTTAAGTTTAAAACGGTTTAGAGGTTTAGCTCCGCTCCTTAATCGGGAAGTTACATAGCTTGTTGCTAAACGCCTTAAAGCTGGCTGCGGACATTTAGGCTTAAGTTCGCTAGAACCACGTTCTGAATTTGTTGTGTCCATTTCTACACTACTAACTAATGGTTGACACAAAAATTCAATATCCTCTAGTTCGCCTTCCACAGCAATAAACTGAATAACGCCAGTGGATATATTTTGAGGGGGCAGAAAAACTCCTGATGTAATATATCCCTTTGAAATATAAAACTGCGTAAGCGCATTTCTAATCGTAGATATTTCCTCAAAAGTTATTTCTCTGCCAACAAATGGCGATGTAACTACTGCTAATTCCTCTTGACTAAATACTGTACTATTAGAAACCTTTACCTCTATGATGGTTTTAGCAGCAGAACCAGATTCAATTTGAGATGAAGATTGCCAATCTCTCAACAATTGTTCCACTGAACTTCTGTTTGGCTGTTCTAAACCAAGCTGACCACCAACTTGAGCATTAGCTATATTTGAATTATAGAGTGCGTATAAACTACTGAAACTTAATGTAATAATTGTTACTTTAATAAAGTCGATTTGAACCATTAAAAAAAATTTTGAGTGTCGGACTTGACAAACTATACTTTAATCACTGTGTTAATACAAATATACTATATACTGCATAGTTAGATAGAAACTAATTATATTTTAGGAAATTTAGATACGAGTTTTAGTAAAAGCTTACCTATTTTTTATCTGAGGATATATGCGTATGCGATCGCTTAGTAATTTAGAGATGCAAGATAGGGTAGATGGCAAGCTTACGACAGCAATGCAGTTTAGTATTTTAAAAGAGTTAATAGCTCAACTTGACATCCCTATTGAAGATTTTAAAGCAATAGCTTCTAATGGCATCAACCTGGAAGAGCAAGAAAAAGCAATAAAAAACGTTGGCATAGAGATAAATCAAATAAACGAGGCATTTCAGACGGAAATTAAAACTTTTTCAGAACTTGTTGCAAGCCAATTTACCCAAGAATTTTCACCAAATATCAACGAAGAGAACTTACAGGCAAGCACAACAACAAAAGTAGACGCTAACACAGATGCCACGAATACTGACACCATCACAATAGAAGCACCTATCGAAGTAGATGAGAATATAGCTACAGTGCAGGAGGTCAGGGATATAGTTATTCCGTTAATTGTTTTACGACTAAAAAATAACGGAGTAGTTAATGAAGAAAATAAAACCATAGCCTACGAAAGCGAAAAATACTTAGCCGTTGCCAAAACTGAAAACGATGTACAATTTCTAAGACTTGAAAAAATTATTTTTGATTGTGAAAGTAGTAAAGAGATTGTGTTAGCTTCTAAAGATAACAATTCAGATGCTTACAATGTTACCGTGAATAATCTTAGTAAAAAAGAGCTTGAACATTTTAAAGCTTTGTTTTTAAAAACTTTTGAAAAGACGAAAACAAGTCTCAATACAGGCAAAGATAATAATCAATTAAGCAAGTTATCTGAGAAAAATGACAAGGAAATAGGTTAAATTAATCCGAGGCTAAATCCAATTAAAAAAGTTAAGAATGCACAAAACATTCTTGTACTTGTTCTAAGAGGCGTTCTAGGATAAATGATAACAAGTGTTATTGAGTAATAGATTACGCCTATAATATTATTCAAATTACGGTCATTTATAAAAGTCGAAATGGCAATCACATCAACTAAAGCTAGGATTGCGGTAAGTAACCAAGCAATTATTTTTTCTGCTCTATTCACGATGCACAGCCCAAAATAACGCCAATTATAACACTAAGATCAACCCGCTTAACTCAATTTCGACCAGGACAAAAAAAGATGGAAAAAACAATTAGCGTTGTTATCATTGAAAATGATGACTTGTACAGAATGGGAGCGCTTGAAATACTTTCAAAAACAGGAAAGTTTATAGTTTCTGGATTAACAAAAAATCTCCAGGAGGGAATGCAACTAATTCAAAACTTGCAACCAGATGTTGTAGTGCTTAATATAGACTGGCTTAGTCTAAGTGATCTTCATAACATAAATATCATCAAAAATAATTCTAAAGCCAACTTAGTTATTCTTACTCTTGACAGGAATAAAGAAGTTATTAAAGCCGCAATAAATCTTGGTGCAAATTGTTGTTATTGTAAAAATAGTCAAGGTAAAAACTTAGCTGAAAAATTTGTTGAAGCTGTTGTATCAGCTTACAAAAATCAATCATGGATAGACCCTAGTATAAGTGGAATTTTAGTCGAAAATTTTTTGGATAGTAAAAGCAAGACAGAAAATCAATTATCGCCAAAAGAAGTTATTTGTTTAAAATTAATTGCTTCAGGAATGAAAAATGAAGTAGTAGCTAGTCGGATGAATGTTGCAGAAGGTACAGTTAGATCCTACTTATCAAATATATTTGCTAAATTAAACGTAGAGAATAAGCTAAATGCTATCCGCAAAGGAATTCAAACAGGCATTATAACCGTTGCTGATATGAAGATTAGTTAATTATCATCAATCAACTAAAATAATACAAGCACCTAAATCTTTTTGCTGCTGTTGGCAAGCTTTAATAATACCCGCATTTTTAGTATAAATAGCTCGTGCAGCTTTACCGTTAGGCGATTTAGCCCACACAAGAGCTTCTTTGTCTTGAAAAGGTAAGTTAACCGATCGAGCAGATTCTGTAGCTGTTTTGTAGCTAAGACCACCTACGACTACGCCTAATCCTAAAGTTAGCCCCAAAGCTCCAGCTATTAACCCCCAGTTTGAGTAACTCAAATTTAACTTAGACGTGCCTCCTCGATTAATTTCTACTTTCAATAACTCTTTTGAGGCATCAGCAATGGCACTTTTTTGTTGTTGTATGGCGACAGTAGCAGCACTTTTAAGTTGGCTATCTACCATATTTGTCCACCCTACTACTACCGAGTCAAGTCTACCTGGTAGCTGCTGTAATGCAAACTGGGTAGTTCCAAGTTCGGCATACAAGTTAAATAGCGGATCGTCTGGTCTTACCCCTAATTTTAGAATCCAACTTGTGATCTCAGCTTTTTTTTCTTCAGAATACTCAGATAGAACTTTCTCAACAATTTTAGCAACACTAGAGTCGGTCATAATAATTAGATTATTCCATCCATTTTTTCAAATAAAGCCAAGGCATTAGTTAGTCCTAAATATTCGGCTGCTACAACATTGCTAGAAACAAGAGAATGAAAATCAGTTACCCAATAAAAAAGCACACCTTTTTGTAACTGATTCAAGGTTGAATTGGCTTCTAAAGCAAAAGTATAGGTTGAATTAGTATCTTCAATCATCTCGTATAAATTTTGACTTAAGTTTTTTAAATTTACCTCTATGCCCTCTAATGCTGTTACCTTAGTTTTAGTTTCACTATGATCGTAGTGAAAAAAATCTTTCGTAAAATATTCGTTTTTAACAATTATATAATCTGCGCGATCGCCAATCGCCTCTATTACTTCTTGCAAGTAATGATCTACGCACTCTCTACGGTGGGAAATTGGATGTAGGAAAGTGACACGATAACCAGTTGCTTCTAAGTTTTTCAGCAAAGAGACATCTTTTTCAAAACTTCTAAATTCCACGAAGTTTTGACCAGGCATATCTGTTAAAACGACATCAACAGTGTCCCCACGTTCCAAATCAATCAAAAGACTGTCCGAATCACCTCTAGAAAAACCCAACTGATTGATATCAAAATAATTTTTGTACTCTGCTAATTTATAGCGATGACCGTGATAATAAACGCGGGGGGTTAATTTTTGCTTCAGATATAAATCGAGTAGAAGCCTTGCACTTGTAGACTTACCTACACGGGAGTCACCGATAGTAATTAC